>JAXGRK010000001.1:0-200589 GCA_040765985.1 Candidatus Dojkabacteria bacterium
AGTTTAGAACACTATGGATTTCAAGAATAAATGCCGCTTGTAAAGCAAATGATATACAGTATAAAGATTTAATAAATGGTCTTAAGAAAATCAACAACGAACTAAACAGAAAAGTTCTTGCCGACATTGCGGTAAACAATCCAGAAGTCTTTTCTTTTATTACCAAATCTCTTTAGTATTAGTATTTAGGTGACAGACCCAGGACTGACCCTAATTTTGAAGCAAAAACCTCTTTGCCAAAGCCAAACCCCACATTTCGAATGCAAAAACAGGAGAAATTTTATCTTCGACTTTGAACGAAGTACAACGCTAGAAGGGTCGAGAAACGGTATCAAGAAGGGGTTGACACCAAAAAAAAGAGGGTCAGAGGTGGGTCTGACCCCACTCTCTCTTTGTAATAATTTACTGTTTAAAATATAATATTGTATACTTTCAAGATAACATCATAAATAAAGGTACATGATAAACGATTTAGATAAAGTGAAAAAAGAAATTTTAGAAGATATCGACTTACTCTCAAGTACTCAATTGAAAAACAAATATCTCTCTTCTAAAGGAGTTCTAGGAAATCTTTTTAAAGATATTGGTACCATAGAGAGTCAAAAAAGATCTGAATACGGAAAAGAGTTAAACATAATTAAAAAAGATCTTGAAAAGAAAATTGATGAAAAAAAAGACTCTGAAAAAGAACTCGTTGTTACAGAAAAGATTGATCCAACAGCACCATTTGATATAAACACCTCTAAAGATAAACAACCTCATATTCTAGATTTAAAAGGTTCAGCCCATCCCTTAATGCAAGAATTAGAAAAAATGTTAGATATCTTTCAAAGAATGGGATTTGATATTTTAGAAAGTAGACAAATTGATGATGATTTCCATATGTTTGAAAGTTTAAATTTCCCCAAAGGTCATCCGGCAAGAGATATGTATGATACATTTTGGACAGATGAAAACCTTATTTTACCAGCACATACCTCAACAATGCAAAATAGGGCACTAAGAAAGTTTGGTCCCCCTCCAATCAGAGTAGTATTACCTGGGAGATGTTTTAGAAATGAAGCAACAGATGCGAGTCATGAACACACTTTCTATCAAATAGAGGGTATATATGTTGATGAGGGAATATCAATGGGGAATATGTTAGCCACTATTAAAGAGTATTTGGAACAGTATCTTGAAAAAGAGTTAGAAATTAAAATACAACCTGCATACTTTCCTTTTACAGAACCAGATGTAGAGTTTGTAATTAGTTGTCCTTTCTGTGACAAAAAAGGTTGTGGGATATGTGGCAATACTGGATGGATAGAGTTAATGGGATGTGGAATGATTCATCCAAATGTACTTTTGGCTGGTGGGCTAGATCCACAAAAATATACTGGATTTGCTTGGGGTGTAGGATTAGATAGATTAACGTTAATTAAAAAAGGTATTAGTGATATCAGAAAATTAAGAGATGGAGATATTAATTTTTTGAAACAATTCTAAAGATATGAAATTACCAATAAATAGTGTTAAACAATTTACGCAGTGCAATTTAGAATTAGAAAATATATTAAATATTCTGTCTACTAAAATTGGTGCAGTAGAGGGATATACAGATTTAAGTAAAATGTATGAAGGTATATATATTGCTCAAATAGTATCTAAACAAGAGCATCCTAATGCAGATAAACTAGCTGTTTACCAAATAACAATAGGAGAGAAAGAAGAAATTCAAGTAGTGGCTGGGGATAAGACACTAAATGTTGGAGATAAAATATCCTACATCAAACCAGGATATATTGTTCCCTCAACCTTCGAAACCTCAGAACCATTAAAAATTAAAGCTGTTAATATGAGGGGTTTTACTTC
Organism: Candidatus Dojkabacteria bacterium; assembly: GCA_040765985.1. GTDB lineage: Bacteria > Patescibacteriota > Dojkabacteria > SC72 > SC72 > UBA2259. The sequence continues at coordinate 1,855 of JAXGRK010000001.1, forward strand.
GAATGGAATGCTTTGCTCAGAAAAAGAACTAGACATCGGTCCTAACCATAATCATGTTTTAGTATTAGATTCAAGTGCACAAGTAGGAACACCGTTTGCTGATTACTTCGAGCTAAATGATATTGTAATCGAAATTGAAAACAAAGCTTTAACGAACAGGGGCGATTTATTCGGAATATTAGGATTATCAAGAGAGCTAACAGCATCCCAGGCAATGCCTTTTAAAAGCCCTCAGTGGTATTTAAACGAAAAGAATCTCATTGATCCTAAAGATACAACCACCCCAATTAAAGTAGTCAATGAATCAGTAAATCTTTGCCCTAGATATTCATGTATATCAATGAATAATTTAGACATAAAAGAATCTCCTGTATGGCTGAAATCCATACTAATTAAATCCGGCATGAGACCGATAAATAATGTTGTAGATATAACTAATTATCTTTCAATAATAACAGGACAACCTCTACATGCATTTGACTATGATAAGGTTGTATCTAAAGATTCCAATAGCAAAGATAACGCATATATAACAGTTAGATTGGCAAGAGACGGAGAAAGTATTCATACTCTAGAGGGAACAGTAGTGAATTTAAGTAATAGTAATCTAGTTATTGCTGATTCAACAAACCCAATAGCCATTGCAGGTGTAATAGGTGGATATGATACTCAGGTAGATAGTAATACAAGAAGAATAATCATTGAAAGTGCTAATTTTGACAAATTTAGTATTAGAAAAACTTCAATGGAGTTAGGGATATTTACTGAAGCCGTTACTAGATATACAAAAGGGCAAAATCCTGCGCTATGCCTACCAATACTTCTCAAATGTGTTGAGTTTATTAAAGAGTTGGCCCAAGGTACGGTATCTTCTAATATACAAGATATATACCCTCAACCGGCTCCTGCTAAAAACATTTCATTTTCAATTACAAAACTTAACACACATCTTGGAACTACTTTAGGAAAAGAGCAAATAAAAACAATACTTGAGAATTTGGAATATATTCTATCAAATGAGAATGACGAATTTCTAACAGTAATTCCCCCTATATTTAGAACAGATATCTCAATACCCGAGGACATCTATGAAGATATTGGGAGAATATATGGGTATGAAAATATTTTACTTAAATTACCAGAAAGAGACATTAAAACCACCCCCAAAAATACATCGCTTAGCTTTAAAGCTAAAATACGTTCTATTCTTTCAAATTCCGGATGTAATGAGATAGATACTTACAATTTCACCAGTAAGCAGAACATACTTAACTGTAAACAGGATCCTAATATTGCATTTCATATTAAAAATGCACTCTCTCCTGAGTTAGAATTTATGAGAACATCTTTGCTCTCTTCTTTACTTGAAAAAGGTAAATACAATATTCAAAAAAATATAACTCCCTTCTGTATATATGAATTAAACATTTCTCACCAGAAAGGGTATACAGACAATTTTGAACTTCCAAAAGAAGATTGGCACCTTTCCTTACTCTTTTCTTCAAAAGATAATATTATTGATGGTAATCCCTACTATCAAGCTAAAAAGTATTTTGAGAAAATATTGGATACTTTAAATACTCTCCCTGTCTTTTATGAGTTAATATCAGATAGCTCAGAGTTAGATTTGCCTATTTGGGTAAAAAATGTAATTCCTTCATTTAACAAAAATGCTGCATCCCTAATTAAATACTCCAAAGATGGTAATTCAAATATAATAGGTGTAATAGGGGATATAGATAATGATGTTAAAAATAATTTTAAGCTTGCCAAATTTACCAGTGGATTTGAAATCAATTTAGAGGAATTAATAAAAATATCCAACCAAAGGAAATTAAATATTTTTGAAACAAAATATCCACCAATAACACAAGATCTCTCTATTCAAGTTTCTACTAACACGAAATTCTCTGACTTAGAAAAAACTATACTTAAAGAAATAAATACTAGAGATAGAGTGGGGAATATTAAATGTTTAGATATATATCAAAAAGATAGTAACTACAAAACAATTACGCTAAGAATATCAATAGAACATAAAGACAAAACATTAAATGACAAAGAGTATAAAAAGATTGTTGATAGAATAGAAGAGAAAGTTAAAGAATATAGATAGATAATTAGTTCTTATTTCTTACACCCCTCACACTCTCGGATGTAGAAACCTCGCTTATTATATCTTCTTCTACTTTAAAGGTTATTGATTTTGTTCCAATTTTCCCATAATTATCTTTCGCTGTAATTGTAAGTGTATGGCTACCAATTGCTAAGCTCGATAACTCTTTAGTTGCACTAAAGCTAGAACCACTCCATGTAACAGAAGGTACTAATGTTCCATCTATTGAAATTGTAAATTCACTTAAACTCTCTAACTGTCTAGTATTACCAGATATATTCATAGTCTGACTCTTTTTAAAAGTCGCCCCATCTACTGGTGAGCTAATCTCTACAATAGGGGCATTATCAGGACCCAAAGGTAAAGGACACTCTGCAGTTTCTGGCTCTGCAAATATATATCCAGAGCTTTTACTAAGATTCTCTTGATATGCAGTTTGTTGTAACTTGTTTTCAATTTTAAAAGACATAACCGTTTTCTCTTCTACGAGACCATAACTTTGTGCAAGTGCCAAGTTACTCGGAATCATGCCATTTGCACTACATATAGTAACAACCTTTCTGTTATCTACTTGGGGAGCTCTACCTGAGATATATACACTTGCCTCCTTTTCACAGTTAACCCCTTCTCCAGGAATACCCCCTGAATCTCTACAGACTGCAGTCGATACTATACCTGCTGGACGAGTGAAAAGTTCAACAGGATATCTATCTGCTAACCTATTTGTAATTGCATAAGCCATAGGTAATGGTAGAGATACACCCCAGGCACCTGGAACTACTGTATTATTATTGTTTCCAGCCCATACTCCTACTACAAGATTTTTATGATACATTACAGCTGTCAAATCTTTAGGTCCATCCGTTGTTCCTGTTTTAAAACATAAGTTCTTTCCTTGTATTCTTGAATATCCAGTTCCAATTCTATCTCCATGTCCTCCTAAATCACATAATATGTAATTAAGAAGATATATTTCTTTTTCATCAATAACCTGAGTACCCTGATCAAATATCGCTTCTTTCAAGACCTCTCCTTTTGTATCTTCAACTTTTAGAATCGAAACTGTCTCATTTTTCACTCCCTCATTAGCAAATACTCCAAAGGCAGCGGTATGTTCTATTAATTTCATTTCCCCAGCTCCTAGTGCTAATGATAGGCCGTAATCTGCTTTGTTTTTAAGAGTAGTAATACCCAATTTCTCTGTGACCTGCAAAAATGCATCAACACCAACCATCTGTAAAGTGTAAACAGAGGAGAGATTTCTTGATCTACCAAGATTTTTCCTAGCCGTACCTATACCCTCAAAGCCCATATCCCAGTTACTTGGGGCATACCTTCCAAACGTCATTTTAATATCGGGGGCAAGTGTCCCCGGACTATACCCTTTACCAAAACCAGCTACATATACATACGGTTTTGCAGAAGAGCCAACCTGTCTTTCACTCGTTGTAATATTTACATTACCATCTACCCTTGGATCTTCAATATTCCAGTAATCAATAGAGCCAACCATTGCTAAAACTTCTCCTGTGTTAGGATTCATCACAACAGCTGCCCCATTTTGAACCTTGTATGGTTTACCATTTTTGGTTACTCCTCTAACAACCTCGTCTTGAGCAATCTCTTGAATAGAGTAATCAAGAGTTGTAGTTACTTTAAGTCCACCTCTCTCAACCCTATCAACCCCAAACTCTTCTTCAAGTAACTGTTTAACATAAAATACAAAGTGAGGTGCTTTAATATCTATTCTAGTTGTAGAAAATACTAGCTCCTCTTCTTTTGCCTGGTCGATTTCTTCCTCAGTTACTCCAGTTAGATTCCTGTTTTTAAGCATTTGATCTAATACATATGTTTGTCTTACCTTCGCTAACTCTGGATTAGTACCAAACAGTGGGGAATAGATACCGGGACTTTGAATTAACCCAGCTATCAGTGCACTCTCTGCTAATGTTAAATCTCTTACATCTTTACCAAAATACGCCTTAGCTGCTGCTTGAAAACCGTAATTTACTCCTCCCAATGGAACTTCATTCATATACATCTGAAGAATTTCATCCTTCGTAAGAGTTTGTTCAACCTGCATTGTAATCAGAATCTCCTTAACCTTTCTAGAATACTTCTGTTCATACGCTTCATCACCTAATATATCGTAAAGGATTGTTGTTTTAATTAGTTGTTGAGTAATGGTACTTGCACCTCGCACTACCTCTCCACTTGTAAAGTTTTGATATGCTGCCTTTGCAATACCAGCATAATCAAGCCCCTTATGTTGATAAAACTCTATATCTTCAGCAGCCAATACTGCCCATCTGGTATATTCCGGAACATCTTCAATCGAAACAAATTCTCTGTTTTGCTTGCCATAAACAGTATAAAGAAGGATACCATTCCTATCGAATATCTTTGTACTTTGATCTGAAGATCTTTCTACTAACTCATCAGGGGACGGAAGGGATGCTTGGAGATTTTTTAAATATATACCCGCAATTATCAATGAAATACATCCTAAGAAAAAGAGTACACCAATAAAAATATAGAGAAATTTTCTAAATTTCTTACTCTTAAATTTATTAGAAAATATATTAGATATACTACTTTTTTGTTTACCTCTCTTTTTAATGTTTCTACTACTATACCTCTTCATTCTGTTATAACTGGAAAGAGAGGAAGGTCTATGAGTATAACTTCTCTTGTTCCCATACTTCTTTGATTTTGTTACTGACATACTATATTTCATATTCTATATTGTATTTCTAATATATATTATTTACTCTCAATATTCAACACAAGCATGTAGGTGGTATAATCAATAATGGAAAACAAAACATTATCTAAACAACCGTATAAAGGAACTACTGATTGGTATCCAAAAGATATGTTTTTAAGAAACTATCTTTTTAATATATGGGACAAAGTAGCAAGAAAATATGGCTATGAGGAGTATGATACTCCCTTAATTGAGGATGCAAATCTGTACAGAGTTAAGTCTGGTGAGGATTTGGCAAATAATCAGCTATACAGCTTTTTTGATAAAGGAGATAGGGAAATTGCCCTAAGACCTGAGATGACCCCTTCGTTAGCAAGAATGGTAGCACAAAAGAAAAATGAACTAACATTCCCCCTAAGATGGTTTAATATTGGGAGATATTACCGATATGAGAAGCCCCAAAAAGGAAGAAAAAGGGAGTTCTTTCAACTAAATATAGATATATTAGGAGTACCTACTATAGAGGCAGAAGTTGAAATTATTCAATATGTAATGGATGTAATGAAAGAGATTAAAGCCCCCAAAGATTCGTATGAGTTGCGTATTAGTAATAGGTATCTTTTAGATTACCTATTTGAAAACATCTTAGATGTAGATTTAAGTGTAAAACCGAAATTAGCTAGAGCATTAGATAATTACCTTAAAATGCCAATTTCAGATTTTAAAGCATATCTTAAAGAGATTTCTCTTAGAGAAGAACAAATTAAGCTGATTTTAGAGTACCTATCTTGGGATTTAGGAGATTTACTAAAAATACAAGATAGCTCTAAGGGTGCCAAAGAATTACTAGAACTGTTTAAACAGTTAAATGATTTGAATATATCAAATGTTAAATTCTGTCCCTACATTGTGAGGGGTTTACAATACTATACTGGAACAGTAATTGAGCTGTATGGTATTGGAGATGACAACAATCAAAGAGCTATGTTTGGAGGTGGTAGGTATGATGATTTGCTCGAAATCTTTGGTGAAAGCAAGATTCCCGCATTTGGTATTGGTTGGGGAGAAGCAACTACATTAGAATATATTAAAAAATATAACCTAGCACCTGAGTATACAAATGATATCGATATCTTTTTATGTTTAATAGATAGTAATTTTAAAAAAGAGATTAACTCTTTAGCAACTTTTCTAAGAAGTAACGGGTTTAATACAATGACCCAACTTACTCCTTCTAAGCTTTCCAATCAGCTTAAATATGCAAGTTCGAACCTCATTCCTTGGGTAGTTATCATTGGAGAGGATGAATTAAAAAATGGTGTTATCCAATTAAAAGATATGACTAACAGAGAATCTTTCTTAATTAAGAAAGAAGATGTCATACAAAAAATATCCAAAGTTAAGTAAGATAACGATACTAATATATTACCTCTACTTCAGGTGGTAGTTGAAGTTATAACTTATGAGTATATTTCATATATACCTCTTCACAGAGAGATGTATATTAAAAATTTCAAAGTTTGCTTAACTCAATTTGAATCCATTTTTATCAATTATTTAATATCCAACAATGGTTATTGTAATATGTTAGATTTTGAAAAGTATATATATTCGTTATTAAAAAAGAACATACCTAGAAAATCACTTGTGGTAGAGATAAACAGATTAAAAAGAAGAGTAATCAATCAAACAGGATTTCCAATAATAAAAAGAGTAAGTACGGATTTGGATATGTTATAAATAGCTAGACCTTTCTCTTCCATTCCGATATTTTATTTAAAGCATCTATTGGGTGTTAAATTGTCTAAATCGAGTGCTTGTATCTCTTGTTCTATCTCAGAGTTTTTAGCTAAAAATAACGGAAACTGATATCCATTTAAAGATACCTCTTTATCAGTTTCCTTGTTGCTAAGTACTTCTCCTCTAATTTCATTATCTTTCGAAAACATTTTTTCCTGTTCAAAACTTTCTAATATCTCATTGGCTCTTTTAATAACTTTATCCGGTAATCCAGCCATTTTAGCAACATATATACCGTAGCTTCTATCAGTGCCTCCCTGTACAATCTTTCTTAAAAAGATAACTGTTCCTTCGGTTAGATCCTCTTCAACCAACACATTGTAATTCTTCACTTTATCTGGAATCTTTTCTGATAACTTTAAAAGCTCGTGGTAATGTGTTGCAAATAAAGTTCTTGCTTTAATATCAGTAACTAAGTATTCCGCTAAAGCCCAAGCAATACTAACCCCATCGTAGGTACTGGTACCTCTACCGACTTCATCTAGTACTATCAAGCTGTATTTGGTAGCATTATTAACAATATTCGCTGCCTCATCCATCTCTACCATAAAGGTACTTCTACCTCGAGATAGATCATCTGATGCTCCAACTCTTGTAAATATTCTATCAACTATTGAAAGATCCATATTTTTAGCAGGTACATAACAACCTATCTGTGCTAATAGAACTAAACTTGCTACTTGTCGTATATATGTAGATTTACCAGACATATTAGGACCAGTTAAAATAGACATAGAGTTTTTATTAAAATCAAGGTAGGTATCATTTGAAATAAATTCTTCATCGTTTATTCTCTCTACAATTGGGTGTCTTCCTTGTTCAATTTTAATCAAACCCTCCTTCTCACCCATATCGAATATGTTTGGTTTACAGTAATCTCTTTCTATTGCAATTTTAGCAAAGCCAGATAGTATATCTATAAATGATATATATTCTGACAAATCTTGAAGTTCTTTAATATATTCAATCAAAGATTCTCTAAACTCGGTAAACAGTTTGTATTCTAACCCATTTAGTTTCTCTTGAGCGTTAAGGATGATATCTTCTTTCTGTTTTAACTCTTCTGTAATATATCTCTCACAGTTAACCAATGTTTGTTTTCTAATATATCTATCTGGGACTTTTTCTTGCTGGGCTTTAGTGACCTCAATATAGTAACCAAATACTCTATTAAAACCAATCTTTAAACTGTTGATTCCTGTCTCTTTCTTCTCATCTTCTTCAAATGTTTTGATCCATCCCTTACTATCACCAGTCAAACTCCTTAATTCTTCTACTTCTTTGTTGTATGAAGATTTAATAATGCCACCTTCGAGTATAGTTGGAGGAGGAGTATCTACAATACAATCATCTATTTGCTTTATTAATTTTTCAAGTACCAAGTCATATTTCGCCAACTCATTACTTATTTCTAAGAAATTTGACACCTCATTTCGTAAAAGATTAATATTTTCTAAAGAATTTTGAAGTGCTTTAATATCTCTTCCATTTGCTCTCCCTAAACCGATCTTTCCAGTAATTCTACTAATATCATTTACATTAGATAATAAATCTTTCACCTTATACACACTATTACTATTCGAAACAAACAAATCAATGATATTTAGTCTATCGTTAATCTCTTTTTTATCAATTAAAGGATTAAGCATCCATGAATACAAGGTTCTTTTACCCATCTGAGTACTGGTTTCATCTATAACAGAAAAAAGAGAACCCGAGATATCACCTGTATAACCATTAGAGATAAGCTCAAGATTTCTAATGGTAGCCCTATCTAAAATCATATTAGAAGTTAAGTTCCTTCTTTTTGGTTTTTTGATATGAGATGGCTCCATTAACTGGGTTTCTTGAATGTGTTTAATAACCATAGCTATTGCACAAATGCTTACATCTTTACCCTCTAAACCAAGAGCTTGAACATTTGAAATATCAAAGAATTCTTTAATTAGTTCCTCTGAATATTTTTCATTCTGTAATGTTTTTGGTAGAAATTGGATTGGGAGAGTAGGGAAGTGTAGCTCTTTTTCGTTCTCTAAAAGCAGTATCTCAACAGGGTCATAAGAGGAAAGAACTGTTTCTATATTCTTTGGAGAGTACTTCATTTCAATCCATATAAATTCTCCTGTGGTAATATCACATATTGATACACCCAAAGAATCTTTAGCTTTGCAAAAAGCACACATGTAGTTGCTCTTTACAGAATCAGAGATATCCATTGTCGCAGGAGTAATGATTCTAGTAACACCCCTTTTGACAATCCCTTTAGCCAACTTGGGATCTTCTAATTGGTCAACTATTACAACACAGTATCCTGCTTTAACTAATTTCGGAAGATATTGATCAATTGCTTTGTGAGGAAAACCAGCTAACGGAGTTGCATTGCTATTTTTATCTCTAGCAGTTAAAGTGATATTTAATGCCTTAGAGGATATCTTAGCATCCTCACCAAAGGTTTCATAAAAATCACCCATTCTAAAAAGTACTATTTTATCAGGATACTGTTTCTTAAAACGAATATACTGATCCATCATTGGCGTTTGTTTAATATCAGGTTCCATTCCCTATTATACAGAAGAATGCATAGTGAAAACTATATGCCTTTGAAAAGATTTACTTTTTCCCAAGAATTATTTTCGATTCTTCTTCAGATACTAACCTTCTCATATCCTTAATAGTTTTTGGCATTACAGAGACTCCGTAAACACCCTTTCTAACACTGTATCTTACAAGTTCCGGACTGTCATCACAAAGGACAACAATCTCTTTGGAAGGGGATTTAGAAATATCACACACTGTATCTACTACTTTAAGAGAGTTACCAATTCCTAAATCATACTTTCCTTTGGTATCATCAAACTTGTTTCCTTGCATTACTCTAATGATTCTAGGCATATCTATGATTAGTCCATCAATCTTCGAACCAAGTATCTCATCTGCGAGGATAATATCTGTTGGGTTATCAAGTATTGCATAGATTCTAAATGATGCAGTTCTTCTAAAACCACCTGCTAAAAGTGCCTTCTTGAAAAGATTCATAGAAGATACATTCATTGGAGCATAGATACCGATATCCACATTTCTTCTTTTGTTAATATTTCTTACTCTAAGTAATATTTTAATAACTCTACTTAGTAACTCTCTATTGGAAAGATAGTGGGCAAGACCATGTACAGAATCATCTATTTCCGAATTTTCAAATTGTTTTCCTTTAGTAAGTGATCTAAAACTAGATACTCTTAAAGACCCAAGAGCAAGTACTACTTGATTACCCTCGGCCAAATCAACATATTCACATATCTTGTCTCCAATCTGTTTGGAGTATTCTACAAACTTTTTCTCCTCAACATACGCAAGTAAATGCCTTCCATTCTCAAAAAGAATTTTATCTAAATCTACATAGACAAGTCCATGGGAATTTCCCACTAAATCAACAATCGTTTCTTTCTCATCTTGTGGATTGATAAAGACCTTAGTAGCACATGGTGGCAAATTCATATCATGAGGAATCTTGTATTGTTCACCGGTATTTATTTCGGTTTCTTGAGTTTTCTCTTGTTCATTCTTAAGCAAATCAATTCCTGAAAGAGTTTCTTCTTTGTATGCTTGTATAACTGGATGAGTAGGGGACTGCTCTGTTTCTTTCTCAACATATATACTTCCCGTATTCCCATCTAACCTTACTAACTGGCCATTTTTAACATAGACGAGGCATTTACTGCACCAACAACGGCAGGGATATCAAATTCTCTACACAATATTGCGATATCACTAGTTATACCTCCACTTTCTAATATTACACCCCAGAATTAATTGATTAGAGATTCCATATCTGAGAAGTACTCTTTTATTAACAGTATGTCCTTTTATTTATACCTTCCAAACTGCTTTTATTCACAACCTTAACACTTCCAACTACGACACCAAAACTTGCCCCAAGACCTTTGATTAGAAAATCATCAATATTACTTACCTGTTTATTTTCTTCCTCCTTTTCTTTTCTAATTGTACCTCTAGCAACACTAATCAACTTTTCAATCAACGGACTATATTCATGTTTATTTCCTGAACAATTTTTTGTGCATTTTGTAGTGTCTTATCATCCAATCTCCCTATACCTTGGTATTTTTCTAAGCACCATTTTAAAACCTCTCCAGAGTATCAAAGCTCTTGGCATTTCCTATGCTTTGGCTAAGTACATATCTTTCATACAAGTCTTTGCTCTGCAACACCCATACCTTTCCTCCAGACATCACCCACTCAATATTCTGAGCTCGTCTTAATTTGTTTTCAACAATTAAAGATATTTTAGCTATTTCTCTTAGATATCCATCATCTACTTTCTGACGATGACTCCATGCAGTAGATATTTTTACTTTCTCAGTACCATCTTTGTTGTTTTGATTCTTGTTAACAACTCTAATTTTCATCAATCCTGAGGCGAAATTTTTTTCTCTAATACAGATAAATCTCTTTTGTTCAAAAGATATGTATCAGGAGTTAGCTCTCTAAAGATATGGTATCCCTAACCCGAATACTGCCTCTACACTCAATTTGGATTGATCCTGAGTGATAGGGTCAACAGTAAAAGCAACACCCGACACCTCTGCTTGAATCATCTTTTGTACAACAACTCCAAGTTTTACATCTGCCAGATTTATACCCTTAGAAGATGCGTAAGCAACATCATCTGTAAGCAAAGAGGCGTATATTCTTTTAACAGATTCCAGTAATTTTTTTCCTCCTCTTACATTTAACTCCGTAGAGAAAATCCCTGAGAAAGAAACTTCAGGATTAGAAGGAAATATTACAGATGATCGTACGGATACCCAGGCATCCGTAAATCCAGAAATTCTTGCATATGCAGACACAATATCTTCAATCTCCTCTATTTCAAATTCAGTTTTAAGTAATGATTTTAATACCTCGGATTGATCAGGATTATCCTCTTTTTCAAAAAGAGATTTGGCATCTCTAGAAAGAGTTCTTGAAATGAAGTTTTCAAAAACAGAAGACGAAATCACAAAGAAATCTGGTATTGGAATATCCATATCCTTTAACTCAAAAAGCGAGAGACCCTTTCTTCCTATTGTAGACTCTTTTAATTTAGAGTAAACATGGTCCTCCCAGAAGTAAACAGATCTTTTCTTTTGTGATGTAATATCAGACATCTCGGGCAGAGTGTATTAAGATTAAATTCAAAATACTTAACTAATGCTACCTTTCGCCTCGATTTTTTGCAAGTCAACATAAAACTCATAGCATATTTTCCCTATTACAATAGCAGGGACAGAAAGAATTGCACCCCATACTCCGAAGAGTATTAGGAAGATAATTGCAGAAAAAAGTACTAACATCGGCTTAACTCCAGCTGCACCTGCCATTACTTTAGGAATAATGAAATTGTTTTCTAACTGTTGATACACCATGAAGATTAGTAAGATAATAACTGCCGGAATAGGGCCTTTTGTAATTAAAACAATTAAAAGTGGTGGAATAGAGGCGACAGTTGCCCCTAGCGAAGGAATTGCGGAAAACAACGCTCTCAATACAGCCATTGGTAATGCAAAGGGAACTCCAAATATCATCAAAATTACACCTAATACTGTCCCTGCAATAGTACTTACTACTGCCTGGCCTAAAAGCCAACTACCTAATTTACCCTCTAAATCAAGTACCAATTTTTTTACTCTGTTTCTTTTTTCATCTGCAGTAATTCTAATTAAACCAAAATCTAATATTTTGTTATGATCAATAACTAAATAAACGGAAAAAATTAGAGATGCAGAGACAAGAGAAACCCAACCAAATACCCCACCCAATGTTGAAGCCATACTCTCGAAGCTATCTACGGAGGTAAATTTTTCAAACCAATTTAACATTGCCCTATACACTGTATTAGAATCAATTTTTACTTCACCAAACTCTATAGCAGAGATATTTGAGGTAAAACTTTTTACCCATACTGGAATACTCGCGGAAAGGTTATCAACTTGGTTGATAAAAGGAATAACTATTACAGCAATAATCCCAAACATTAGTAATACTCCAACAATATATGTTATTGCAATAGATAAGTTTCTAGATATTTTTCGTTTTTGTAACCAATTTATAACGGGCAAAACAGAAGACATGATTACAACACTTAAAAAGAGAAAGACTGCTATAGAGATAAGCTGTTGACCAAAATATATTAGACCTAATATTCCCAATACTGTAATTATCAACTTCCAAGAAAACTCGACTACAAATATCGGTTTTTCATCTTTTTTTGAGTCAGTATTTTTTTTAAATTCGTTTATTTCAGTCATATTACTGTTTTCCTTTTTCCTATTTTCATTTATATTCAATATTTTTATCATAAATATCTAAATTCCAATATATATCTTATTATTATATCAACTATTATTAAACTATACAGTATTCTTTTTAAAATTACTCATTGGGATTAATTTAGCAGCTACTATCGAAGATATCGGAACAACTAATAAAATACCTATACTTGAAGTAATAGTTCGAACAATCTCTTCAGCAATAAAATCAATTTTTAAAATATTTCCTACACCACCACTGCTGTATGTAAGCAGCATTACGACTGCCAAACTAGAACCAGCATAAGCAATAAAGAGGGTATTTATCATAGAGGATATATGGTCTCTTCCAATATTCATTGCTTGAGTATATAACTCCTTTGTAGTTAATTGATTATTTGCTCTATATAACTCTTGTATAGCAGATACTTGACTCATTACAACATCATCTAACACACCCATAGCACCAATTAAAATACTGATAAAAAACAAATCTCCTAAATTAACAGTACCCTCGGTTTGACTAAAAAGTAAGAAGGCCTCCTCACTTCCAGAACCATCTACATTAACTATATTGCCAAATACTTTTGCAAAAAGGCCAACAAAAAGTATTCCAATAATCGTTGATATAACAGCTACTGTACTTTTTCTATTTAACCCATGAGATGCATACATAATTACAACAAGTGTAACTAGTACCGTAGATATCCCTATAAATATTACATCTGAACCATTGAGTATTTTAGGAACAGCCCATACATAAAGAACAAAAATTGTAAAAGCCAAACTAATTAAAGATCCCAACCCTTGTTTTCTACCAATAATTAGAGCAAAAAAAGAAAAATACTACAAGAAGTAAAATCGATGAGTTACGATCATACCCTGTTACACTCCATTCTTCATTCCCAAATTCATCACTTAAAAAGATACAAACACCTTATCTCCTTCAAGAAATTTTGATTTTCCTGTTTCTGAAAGAATAGGGGACATAATTTCCTCTTTGCCAGAATCAGAAAGTTTTACAGTATATTGAAAACATGTATATGTTTGTTCAAACTGTTCTGAGCAAGGTACTTGTTTAATATCTGCAATAACTCCTTTAAAAGATTCTTCATTTTGCTGAGCGAATACTCTTAATGGTAAAAGGAAGAGAAAGGAATAGACCAATATCAATATTAGTAATAACTTTTTATTCATACTTTTTATTATACAAGAAAAAGAGAGGTTTTCACCTCTCTTAATTCTTAATCCAATATCAAAGCAACCTATCTTTTGTTTTTTAAGTATACAACTGTAGAGCTACTCATAAATGCTATCAAAGCAAGTAATCCAAACAACATCATTAAGTTGTTACCTATCAATTCATCAAATGTCCCCGCTGCTTGTGGAATATTTTCATCTATTACAGCATCCTCGTTAACACTTCCCGTAGGAAGTAAGTTACTCTTACTTTCTCATCAAGTAAAGTTTCATTTCCAGCTAAATCAGTTATATATATTGAGAAAACATCTTACCCTCATCTAACTGTATCCCCTCTATTCTAAAAGCTCCATCTTTATCTGAAAGTCCACCAAAACTCTCAGTACCTCTTTTTACCTCAATTGTTGCATTGGGTTCTGTTGTACCCAATAAAATGTATGTATCCTTGTTCGTTTCTTCTCCGTATTTAAGCGTTACAGTATCCTGATTTGGTGAAGTTCTATCGATTACTCCAGTCATTATATCTGATTTTGAAGATATATTTCTATTTGGGAACCCTTAACACCCGCTACAGAAAAATTATAACTACCTTCATCCTCTGCGATATATTCATAGGAGAACTTTGAATCATCATCTACTTTAACATCTCCAAACTTTTCATCACCTAAAAATATGAAAACATTATCATATCCAGCAGCACTACCTTTAATTAAGATTTTATCTCCATTAGTTAGTAGATGTAATTTCTTCTAATTTTGGTGATTCTAAAGTTGATCGAGTAGGGTTCTTCTCTAAATTTAATATATGAAAAATACCGAAAGCAACCAAAAGTACTCCTAAACCAATGAATACAGAACCCACCAATCTAGAAATTCTCTCTTGATTTGCAGGTACGGGTTGTTTAATCTCAACTTAACTAATCATACTTTCTTTATTTTGAGATTTTTGGCATTCTTTTTATTTTCTTTTTTCTTTGCCACTCTGACCTATATTATAATTTATATACTCATATATCATAGCATAAAACAAAAAACAAAATAGTGCAAGATATACATTAAACTGATAAAATAATGATATGAGGAAAATATTAAAAATACTTTTGACAACAATATTAATCGCACCACTCTTGATACCAGTAGGGTACTTTGTAATTTACCCTAATTACAATAAAGTAATCGGACCTATAAAAAGATTTGATATACAAAGGAGTGCCGGGAAATAACGTTTCAAATTTTACTATGTTAGTTCCAACCCAAGACCAAATCCTTGGTCAACAGATTGAGAATCCCTTGGGAAAAAGTATAGAAGAGAGTATTGGTAAGGATACGATATTAGATACAAAAGTTTTAGAAGCTTTAGCTACAAAAGTTCTAATCAACTCAATAGAGGTAGAAGGAAATATATTTGAGGGTTTAGATCCCAATACAATGAATAAAGGGTTTTGGCATTTTCCTCATCTAATCTCCTGGTCAGAAAGGAAATACCGTTATCATTGGGCATCGATATGCCAAGCTACCTCCGAATAAGGATACTTTCTTTAATTTAGACAAAGTAAAAAGTAGGGGATAGAATTGAAATCTTACAATTGGATTCAAAATATACGTATATTGTAACTGAAACTAAAATCGTAGAAAAAAATGATATATCTGTCTTACAAGATTACTCTGATTACAGAATAACTTTAGTAACTTGCTCGCCTCTGTGGTCATCAGATCAAAGATTGGTAGTGATAGGTAAACTGGACAAATTATATAAAAATACATAAAATACAATACTTCTTTTAATTTAAAATAGTGAATACTATGCATACTAGAAAAGATATAAATGAGTTTACAACTGAATTAACTATGACTATTCCTCACGATAGTTTTAAACACTCATACGATTTAATGTTAAAAGATTACTCTAAGGATTTGGATATTAAAGGTTTTAGGAAAGGCAAAGTACTCTACAGATTTAGTTAGTGACCAAGTTAAAGAGATTGTTAAGTTTGAAACTTTTGAGAAACTAGCCCCTATGTATATAAATACAGCAATATCAAAAGAAAAAATTAGAACAATTGCTCCCCCTATGTATAAAGAGATTCCTAAAATATTAGATGGCATAGATACATCCTTTACAATTACTGTTACAACAATGCCCAAATTTACATTGGGGAATATGAAAAAGGTGAAGGTAGAGAAAAAGAAAGAAGCTGTTTTAGAAAGTGAGATTGAAAGCGCTATACAAGATTTAAAAACATCTCAGAAAACAAAACTAAAGAGATAAATGACCAATGGGCACAAGAGATAGGGAAAGTAATAGATGCAAAAGAAGTTAAGACATTAGACCAACTAAGAAAGAAGATTGAAAATGCCTACAGATTCAAAAAGACCACTATCAAATGCACAAGCTACAAGATGAAGCACTAAAAGCAATCCTTGAATCTAAGATTGAGATTCCTCAAGCGCTATAGATTTTGAAGCTCAAGAGAGAGAAAGATCCTTTAATGAAGATATGAAGAGCAAGGCAGTAAATATCGATGATTTTCTTAAGGCAAAATGAAATTACAATTGAAAAAATGAGAGAGCTATGGCAAGCAGATGCAAAAGAGGCAATTCAAACAGATGTGTTTCTCGCTATACGCAGATACTAAAAATGTTACAGTAACAGACGAAGAATTAGATAAAAAGGTTGAAGATATTAAAAAGCAAAGACCTGATGCAGATAAAAATATATTTAGTAACCCACAGTGGAAAGAATATATTAAAAAAGTAGAAGTGAAAGAGAAAGCATTTAGAATATTTATAGAGGAAGTACTAGGTAAAGATTTTTTAGATGAACATAATTAAAATATATGTCATTTTTAATACCAACAGTAATTGAAAAAGAAAGAGAAGGGGATAGAGCATATGATATATACTCTAGATTACTTAAAGATAGGATAATATTTGTAGGTGGCCCTATTGAAACAGACATGGCTAACACTGTAATAGCTCAGTTACTCTTTTTAGAGAAGGAAAACCCCAATGAAGATATTCAGATGTTTATCAACTCTCCTGGAGGAGTAGTAAATGCAGGTATGGCAATATTAGATACTATGAACTATATCAAATGTGATATCTCCACGATTGCTGTAGGAGTAGCCGCATCAATGGGTTCTTTTTTACTTACACACGGTACAAAAGGGAAAAGATTTGCACTTCCAAATAGTAAGATTCATATCCATCAACCACTAGGTGGATTAGAGGGACAGGCAAGTGATATCGCTATTGAGGCAGAGGAGATATTAAAAACAAGAGAACTTCTTTACAAAATGCTATCCAAACAAACAGGTCAAAGTATTAAACAGATAGAGAAAGATGCAGATAGAGATAAGTACTTTACAGCTCAAGAGGCAAAAGAGTATGGATTAATAGATAAGGTTATTAGTAAAAGATAGTTTTTCATTTGAAATTAGGATACTTTTCGGGCATACTTTAATGTATAAATCGGCTTTTTAAAAGTATGCTTAAGAAAATTACATTAATAATTGGACTCTTTCTTTTACAACTTCTCACAGCATTCCAACACCAACAGTTACTTTCAGTGTTGGAGAGGCAGAATTGACAGAGGGTATATCTTTAACAAGCACAGATAATGTTAATTGGATTACTCAGTATACGGTATTAGATAACGATACAAATGGTTTAATATCATTCTCAATATCTTCACCAAATCTATATACAACCTTTACAGAAACAACAGATCTTTCCAGAGTAACTATTGATACATTAGCACCAAGTACCCCCATATCTTCACCAATTTCTGGTATATATGCAACAGCGCAGAGTGTCTCCCTAGCATCTACCGGTCATTCAGTTATTCATTTTACTTTAGATGGTTCAATTCCTTCCTGTACACAGGGTAATGTATATCTACTTCCATTTGCAGTTTCTACATCTAAAATTGTTAAATCCATAGCTTGTGATTTGGCATCCAACCAATCCTCTTTGCTTACTCTCTCGATATCAATATTCCCAGATACTTTTACCTTAGATACAACCACCGAAGACGAGGAGGAGATTCAATTAGAAGAGAGTGAAGTCATTCAGAACATTTTAGAAACTGGAGGTGATAGTACCGAAGAAGATAAAGTGATTCCAATTTTCAAAGTAAGAATATTAGATAATAAATACAATCCCATACCAAACCTTCCTATTACAATCAATTCTAAACCTCAAACTACCAAAACAGATATAAATGGTATAGCGGTATTTACCAATATCCCATTTGGTACTCATACATTAATATATTCATACAAAGATACACAGTATTCAGAAAAAATTAGTGCAAATGAAGAGTATATTAAGGAGAATAACATTGTAGAGATATTAGATATTGTGACTAAAGAGGAGGGGAATATAAATACATATTTAATACCTATTGGTATTTTTGTATTTATACTCCTAATATTCATAATAGTAAGAGGGATAGTTAAAAACAAAAAGAAAATTGATAAAGAAGAGGTTTCAGTATAAAATAATCACTGTTTAGGGGCGATTAGCTCAGCTGGTTAGAGCATCACATTGACATTGTGGAGGTCACAGGTTCGAGTCCCGTATCGCCCATTGACCTATTAAGATACCACTTGAATAGGAATTACTTCTTATTAAATTTAACAAATTTAATATCCTCAAATTTCAATTTTCTAGAATCTATCTTTCTATATAGCTCTTTTATAAACTTTGGGGAATTCTCTAAAAGTTCAATATTTATATTTACTTCATCTCTATCTAATTGTATTGGAATAACAGTAATAGCACTATCTGATCTTTCGATAAAATATATCTCCTGCTTAAGAAGAGGATTATAAGGAACTTTATCTACTCCACAGTAATCACAGAGGCAATCATAAGTCTCCATATCAGATATTGATTTCCTTTGAACTTTTAATAGTCTATCAGGCAAATCTTGATTTAAAGATAAAAAATCTAAATAATTGTGAACCTCTTGGGTACTTACTCCCATTAGTTGAAAATCTACATAACCATCATCCCCATACTCTAACATCGATGATATTTCGGTTCTTAATCTATCTAGAGCTTCTTGTTTATACTCTTTTTCAAATGGAGACATATATATTTAGTATTAAAAATAAATAATAGGGATATTATACTAAAAATATGTATAAAATAAAGATATCTGTAAAATCAATAACTACTTAAGCAATTGCTCTACTTTTGATAATAATTCATCAATACTTTGAGAATCCATAAAATCCCTCCTTATCTCATTAGAACCAGTAAAACCGTATATATAAGATTTAACAAATTTTTTCAAAATATTAAAATCCTTTGTATCCCCCCAAGTTTCTTTAAACAGAAGAATATGTCTCTTAAACATTTGGTAAGCATCTAAAATTGGGATACTTTCATTACCACTAAATATCCATGGATTGGCTATCGCTGCTCTACCAATCATCACCCCATCTGTTTTATATTTTAAAGCATATTGCTTAGCTTGTTTAAGAGATTGAATACCCCCATTTCCAAATATTAATGTCTTCTTACCCATTTCATTTCTCAAATCAACGCAAGGTACAATTCTACTCCATTTAATCTGTTTAGATCTAAAACCAATTGCTGTTCTACAATGAATTGTGAGAGCATCAAGATCCTGTTCAAGTAAAAACTTAATCCATTCCATATCGTAATCATCCCATCCCAATCTTGTTTTAACAGAGACAGGTAGATCCCCACCTCCTTCTTTTGTGCTTTCAATAATCTCTTTTACATACTCCCTATCTGCCTTTATCATTCCACTACCATTAAAATTAGAAATTATCTTTCTTACAGAGCACCCCATATTTATATCTATACCATCAAAGCCCAAATTTTTAACAAATCTTGCGGCATAGTAGTAATTATCTGGGTTAATACCCCACAGCTGAGCAATAATTGGCTTTTCTGACAAGTTATATTTTAATCTGTGCATTACCTTATCCCTACCCATACTATTTAACCCCTCCACATTAACAAACTCTGTATAAAAAATATCTGGCTTCTGAATTGCTCCAACCATCTGTCTAAATACAGTATCAGTTACATCCTCCATAGGAGCAAGGGAAAGTATTGGTTTTTTTAATGTGTTGTATATATTCATATACACAATTGTATCATATAACCAAAAGCTTGAAAAAATATGTAAATTACAATAAACTTGTTATGTATTAGTTCCTAAAATATGATACAAAAAAATACATTAACAAATAATGGAGGACAACAACTATTAAACGAAAATAGTATCGATAGTACTCTAAGTATTCTAGTCTACTCTATCAAAGGATTTTTAGATTGGTGGTATGTTAAAATGCTAATTTGGCATCTCAAAATGGTTGAAAGAGTATCTGTACTGGCTGATGACAACTTATCTATCTCCTTACTACTTAAAAATTTCTTTCTTCCTTGGCATAGAGATTACTCATTTATTGGATATGTATTTGGGATTTTGATTAAAATATTCTACTTACCACTGGCTATAATCACCTATTTAATCATCTGTACAGTATACATATCTATTCTCATTACTTGGTTACTATTACCCCCAGCTACAGTATTCTTTATATTAAGATCACTCTTAACACTTTAATGTCAATTGATTACGGATGGCAAAATAGGACAGTAATTGGGCACCATGAAAAGGATAGTAATATTTTTAAACTAATCCTTGGAGATTTACCCATATTAACAAAAGAATCTGATGCTCTATTCCTTATAACTAGAGATCAATTTTTAGTATATCAACACCACAAATATCTAATATAATAACGAATTATCTAAAATACAAAAGGTATATGACAATATTAGATTGATTGCCAATATCTTCCTTATACCCGGCCTAGTTATTGCACTCGGATATCTTTTAAGACAAATCGGGGTATTAGATAAGATTCAAATTGTTAAAGATTTCATCTCTAGTCCAATAGCTGACATTCTATTTGGGTTATCAATATTAAATGTGTTTGTACTTTGGCATGACTACTACAAAGACAAGAGTCATCCAGTTAGATTACCTAAGGCAGAAAAAATTTCTTTAAATGATCTTGAAGAGATTAAAAATAGGATTTAAATTCGGAAGATATGCTCATTTAGAAGCTATCAATTTTGTAAATGAACAGACCTTAGACATCATCTGTAATAATACGAAAAACAAGGAGGTAGAGATATCTGATATCTTTATCGAATTACTCGCTTACCCCGAAATACAAGATATATTTCAAAGAGCAAACATCTCAATAAACGAGAATGTGTTTAAAGAAAACGGTGTAACAAAAATAACATTACCTAAATATTCATATACAGCAATAAGGAGCTTAGTAATATACTCTCAACGAAGCTCTTCTAACTTCTCTAGAGAGATTCAACCGAAACATCTTTTACTTGCACTTTTTAATGTGTTTCCCGTATTAGAATTAGTTTTAACTTCTCAAAGCTCTTCAATTGATATTTTAAGAGAGATTGTTAGATATCAATCATATGAGCAGAATAAAAAGAAACGAACAAAATATTTTAATCCCAATGTCGAATATTACAGAAAAGGTGGTATCGCTAAACAGTGGGTATATGGATATACATTCATACTAAATCATTTTGCTAAAAATATTAACGAGATAGTATCTAGAGATAGGGATATATATGGTATTGGACATGAGGAGGAGATTGAATCTCTAGTATCTGTATTGGGTAAAGTCTCAAACAGGAATGCCCTTTTCATTGGTGAACCAGGCGTGGGTAAATCAAGTATAGTTCTAGGTATTGCTCAAAGGATTAACAGTGGGGACGTACCATTACAAATTAAAGATAAACGTATTTTACAATTAGATATAAACGGCTTAATTGCACATGCCTCTAATAATTCAAACTTGGAATATCTCATATCAAAAGCAATGAGAGAATTAGAAAATGCGGGAGATGTAATTCTTTACATTGATGAAATTCAAGAGTTAATTCCCTCAAAAGCAAGTGAAAGTGGCCACTCTCTTGCAGGAATACTTCTCCATACATATTAAACAGTAAGTTCCCAATTCTGGTACCGTAAACCACTCTGATTACAAAAAATATTTCTACAGTATGGAATCCTTAAGACAATCATTTACAAATATAGAGATAAAAGAGATCTCTGCTTCAGATGCACTCCAAATACTTGAAACTAAAATATCTGAATTAGAAAAAAACTTCGGAATATATATTACCTTTCCTGCCCTAATAAGTGCTGTAGAGTTAGCACAAAGGTACAACAAAGAAAAAGAAATTACCAAGTAGTGGAGTTATGCTAATTGAAGAGGCATGTTCTTGGGCTCAGGCCAGTGGGGTGACAATACTGACTGCAGAACATGTATCTAAGGTCCTCTCAAATCAGAAAGGCATCCCCATAGGAAATATTAATCCTCAACAGAGTACACATCTAATGAAATTAGAGGAGAATATGAAGAAGAAAATTGTTGGACAAGAAGATGCAATACAAGCTTTGGTTGAGGCACTCAGAAGAGCCCAAGCAGATATTCGTAATCCTAATAAACCAATAGGTGCGTTTCTTTTCATGGGTCCTACAGGTGTTGGTAAAACACATATATCCAAAGTCCTTGCAAAAGAGTATTTTGGTAATTCTACAGATATGATTAGAATTGATATGTCTGAATACAAGGAGATAAATAGTGTAGAGAAATTCTTAGGAGGAAGTAGTGATTCTAGTTTACTCGGCAAAGCATCTATCTCCCTTATCGATAAAATTAAAAGTAATCCATATACTGTAGTCCTTTTTGATGAGATGGAGAAAGCTCACCCACAAATACTTGATCTTTTCTTACAGCTATTCGACGAAGGGAGATTGACTAGTACTTTAGGAGAAACTGTTGATTTCACTCATAGCATTATCATTTGTACAAGCAATATTGGAAGTAGCATTTTACTCAATCTCCTAAATGACCGAAATGTAACTTGGCAAGAGGCAAAAGATAGGGCATTGATTGAATTAAGACAGGCCATAAAACCAGAACTTCTTAATAGATTTGATAAGGTATTAGTATTTCAACCACATAATATTGATAATCTATCTAAAATATCTCAACTTCTCTTGCAAGAATTAGCTCAAAGATTAACCGAAAAGAGTATAAAATTAACATGGGGAAATATAATACCACAATTAATTGCAAGTAAAGCAAACGAACCAGGTCTTGGTGCTAGACCAATAAAAAGATATATACAGGACAACATAGAAGGGAATATTGCAAAAGAGATGATAGAAGGAAAAATAGCGTCTGGCCAAGAGATAGATATTAAAGAGGGATGGATAATATAATAATTGTTGCAAGAATTGATATATTAAAATATAATACAAAGTTTAATCTTGTATAAATAGATATGGGAGCATTACCAAAAAGAAAAATATCGAAAGGTAGAAAGAACAGAAGAAGAGCTCAAGACTTTCTAAGTAAGCCACAGATGTCTAGATGTCCTAAGTGTGGTAAAGTCAAAAGACCTCATTTTGTTTGCGAGTTCTGTGGTTACTACGGAGATGGTAAAGATTTAAAAAGTAATAAATAGTAAATCTTTAATAAATGAAGAAATCAAATGATCCGAGACATTTATCTAGAGGACTTGCATTACAGTCTCTTTTCTCAAGTGATTTTAAATTCAATAGTGAAGCAGTAGTGGATTTTACTGTTTCAGAGCTATCTGTTATAGATGAAATAGAGACATATAATCAGGAATTGTATGAGAAGTTAGTGATAGGGGTTAAAGATAAACATTCAGAGATAGATGAGATAATAACAAAGTACGCACCTCAATGGCCGATTACACAAATGAAACTTGTAGACTTACAAATATTGAGAATAGCTATCTTTGAGGGCTTTATAGCAGATATAACACCACCCAAAGTTGCAATTGATGAAGCAATAGAATTAGCAAAAGAGTTTGGGGGAGATAGTAGTAGTAAATTTGTAAATGGAGTACTAGGAGCTATATATGAAAAAGAAAGAAATGGATAGTATAAAAGAATTTCAAATTAAAATAGGAGTAACCTTTGTTAATAAGAGTAATTTAATTGAGGCACTTACTCACAGATCATATTTAAATGAACATAAAGAGATTAACTCTCATAATGAAAGATTGGAATTTCTTGGAGATGCTGTCTTAGAGTTAGTTGTTTCTGATTATCTTTTTCATAAATATCCCCACAGACCTGAAGGTGAGTTAACAAGTTTTAGATCTGCTTTAGTTAAAACAGAAAGTTTAGCAGATACTGCAAAAGAAATTGGTATTGGTGATAACATCCTATTATCAAAAGGGGAAGAGGATACAGGTGGTAGAACTAAAAACTTTCTTCTTGCAAATACTTTTGAGGCCATTATTGGTTCAATTTATATTGATCAAGGATATGACTCCTGTAAAGAATTTATACATAGATTTTTAATCAAGAAATTGGATAGTATTGTTAAACATAGATTAGATATTGATAGTAAAACAAAAATACAAGAGATCATTCAACAAGATTTTAAAGTAACACCTGTATATGAGGTAACCAATGAAAATGGTCCCGACCATGATAAAGAATTTACTGTAGTAATTAAGGTTAATGATAAAGTTATAGGGAAGGGAGTAGGGAGTAGTAAGCAGAGGGCCGAAGAAGAAGCAGCAACAAAAGGAATAGAGTATTTAGAAAGTAAATCAAATTAACTTGAATATTGCGATATCATCTGTTAAAATAACTCTGCTATGTTAAAAATAAGACTAAAAAGAACAGGAAGAAGTAGACAACCACATTACAGAATAGTGGTTATGGAAAGTGCTCTACCAAGAGATGGAAAAAGTGTTGAGGAAATAGGGTACTATAACCCTAGAACAAATCCAACCACTTTTGAAGTTGATAAAGAACAGGCAGCGAAATGGCTATCTAAAGGTGCACAACCTTCTGATACTATAGCTCAGTACTTTGTAAAGCTTGGATTGCTCAAAGAGTTAAAGAGGGGCTCTAAGAAACCTAGTACTGCAAAGAAAGAGAAGAAAAAAGAATAACTCTTCCTTCAAATCTGACTCCTAGTAAAATTCCTCTAGTAATAGTATAATTTTTCTAATAGATCTTAATTTAGTTTATTCTAAATATATGAAAGAATTACTAGAACATATAGTTAAATCAATTGTAAACTATCCAGATGATATTTCAATTGATGAGAGAGAGAGTGTTGATTTCCCTGGTTTAACAATTCTTACAATAGATGTTAATGAAAATGATAAAGGGGTTATCATTGGTAGAAAAGGAAGAACAATTAACTCTATAAGAGATATCATTACAATAAGTGCAATAAGGAACAATAAAAGGGTAAGAGTAATACTTAAGGATGATAAAGCACCTCAAGAGAGTAACCAAGAAGAGGACATGTTAGAAGATAATATTTAATCCAAACTCTCCGCTTTTCGTTTTAATATCTCCATTACATCTTCATACTCTGTATATAATTGGAATGGAGCGTAGATATCAAGATTGATATCTTCTTCCGCCAGATAGTATCCGCTAACATCTAATGAGATATTCCATGTTTCCCCTGCTTCTACGTCCTGTCTTGCAGAGATTTCAACATTTTGCAACCGTAACATATATGGAGATACATTTTGGACATTCTCTAAGAATTTCAGTACATTCTCGTAATTACCACTATACTCAACAGGTCCTGAAACAGCATTAAGAGCATCTGCCGAAGAAAGTTCAGAAACACTCAAATCTAAAGATATAGCCAATTCATTTAAATAGAGTAGTAGATCAGAAACAAGTAATTTTTTAGGTATTACCTTTCTTGCAGTTACAACATCTTCATTAAGTTGATCATCATCCAACTTATCTAATCTGTTATTCAATTTTTCCAACTGTTCAATTTTTTCATTACTAACCTTAATCTCATCTTGATACTCAAGGGCGGCATTAATCATAGGGATAAACACTCCAAAAGAAAGGATGATAAATACAACTCCAGAAGCAATAGGTATTATTAAATCACCAAAACCAAGCTTACCCTTTTTTGACTTCTCACTTATCTGTGTTAACTCTTCTTCTTTCTTTTTACTCGCTTTTGTACTTATTAATCCCATATTACTGATTCTTAAAATTTTCAAATATTAATTTCCCTTCAAAAGAAAATGTTGCACCATTTTCACTTTTGTTTACTGAAGAAAGATTTATGGTCTCAATATTTTCATTTATTCCAAAGAGATACCACAATCTAGATATCTGTTCAAAATCTGGTCCATTACCAGATAACTCAAAAGTTAAATCCTCAGATATGACAATATTTCGATATGTAATACCACTTACCTTACCTGCAATTTCATTTAGAAACTCTATAATCTCTTTATGCGAAAAAGCGTTTTTCTTAACATTTTCATAAAGATCTATTCTTGTTAAGATAAGATTATTGGATTCTATCTTATCAATTTTAGAATTTGCCTCCTTTTCAATTTTAGCTAGAGTACTCTTCTTAAAATTCAATTGCGTTTTAGATAGTATATTAAAACCAACAATACCTAGTGCAATTGCAGATAAAGTAATAATACTTAGTAAAGATCCAATATTTAAAGTATTCTTTTTCTTAACATGAATCTTTTCCTCTTTTGTTAGAGAAGGTATTAAATTAAAACCCTCTTCAACCTGATTACCGATTGGCTCTGCCAATGTTGGTTTGTTAGTAGATAATACTGATGGGCTGTTAGTATCAGGAACAACCGGCTGATTCTGTTTCACTGTATTTGTATTTATATTTTTTACTTCTTGGTTATTCATCTTTTAAAGCCAATCCAATTGCTACAGAATATGAAGGTCCATATTTTGCAATTAGATTTTTAAATTTATTTTCTACTAATACATTTAACCACGGATTTGCAATTTGTGCATCAACCCCTAGTGATTTAGAAACATACTCTGTTAAACCCGGGAGTAGGGCACCATCTCCATTTAAAAGATATGACATAGGAGGGGCACTCATTGTCTTGTTTTTGTAAACTCTACACCTCTTCTAACCTCTATCATAATTGATTCAACAATAGGCATCAGAGCGCTGTATATCTTTACCATCAGCAGCATTCTGTAGTAATCCATAACCAAGTTTAAATTCTTCTGCCCGGTTATAATCAAAACTAAATTTGTTCACAATGGCTTGTGTTAAAGAATCAGAACCAATGGATATACTTTGAGAAAAAACTAATGCACCATTAGTCATAATACTCATATCTGTACTATTCGCACCAAAATCTAACATTACACAATCTTTTTTACCCATAGATCTAAACATTGCTCTACCCATTGCAACAGATTCTGTTTCTATTGCAATTAGTTCTAAATTGGCAAAGTTAGCAACATTCATATATATATCAACAATCTTTCTTGGTGCAGCAACAAGTAACACTCTAGGAGCGTTTCTCTCCTCGTTAAAACCAATTACAACATAACTCATCTGTACCTCATCTATTGGTACAGGTATATACTGTTTGGCTTCATAATATAAAGCTTGTTTAAGTTCTTCTTTTTTAACACCTGGAAACTCTAGAAATCTTGTAAATACAGAAAACTCAGGTAAAGCCATTACAACTTTAGAATTCCTTATCTTAGAATTTGAATAGAGTAATTTAAGAGCTTCACCTAATTTCTTTTGATCTTGTCTCTCTTCACTGTTAATTACTCCTTTTGGGGTTAACTGAGTACCTAAGTTGACAAGCTGTGGCTTGGAAAGTATGTTCTTTAATTCTACGGCTTTTACACTATGTGTTCCAAAATCTATGCCTACATGGTCGGGCAGCTTTGCCATATTCTTGGACAGTTAAATTATGACTCACATATATAATAGCAGAAATATATTAAGGTTTAAAACCTACTTCTGTTTTTTGTAATGTGTATGTATTACCAAAAAACTGTTCTGCTAATATGCCGTATTTAGGATGATAGTCTATAACTAAGACAGGGAATCTTAATCTCTCTTCTAATCGAAGATATCTCAAGATTTGTATACTAGGATTTGTACTACTGTCTAGAGACAGGAGCCCTCCATCCATATACAAACCGTCAATTATTTCTCCATAGTCTAATTCATCAGGAGAGAACAGATTTTCATTTCTAATATCATCAAAGTAGAAGGATTCTCCTGGATTTATATTAATTATCCTAAATGCGTAATACAGTACTCTATCTAATAAATTATCCCTTATACCTGTAATATCTATTGATACAGGAACCCATTCGTTTGCATTGGGAATTGTAACATTGAATGTTCTTTCTGAATAAGTACTTTCTCCGAATTGGAATTGAACGGATGCACCTGCCTGTGTTGATCTTATCCAAAATGTTATTAAATCATAATTAGACATATTTCGAGAGACAGATTTTTGAGTCCATACAACATCATCTAGTGAAGCAGGGATATCATATCCACTTACAACATTATCAACGTAAAAAGTATTTGTAGAATCTGCATTTAATATTGTTATTATTAATTGTGATATTGAATCTTTGTTTACATTAGATACCCCAGAGAGATCTAAAGTAACTCTTTGATATGTATTTGCAGATACCACATTAGGGATAATCTGTGTTACAGTTCCCCCTGAGTCTTTAATACCAATTGAGACATTACTTCCTGTTCTATTAGACCTCATATAGAAGGATAGGTATGTATTACCAGAGAGATTCAATGGAGTAGGGAAGGTTTTAACTGCAGTTTTATTTAATGATACTGTTTGGTCTGCAACAACCTTAAGAGCGTATGAGCCCTGTTGTACAATAGTTGGTTCATGATAGACCATTACACCACTACTTGTAGAATATCTAACGATAACGACACCAGAACCACCGTAACCACCTCTGACATTATATGACCCTGCATTACCACCACCTCCTCCTCCTGTATTTGCTGCTCCACTATATCTTGCATTTCC
The DNA here is from genome assembly GCA_040765985.1 of Candidatus Dojkabacteria bacterium. Taxonomy (GTDB): domain Bacteria; phylum Patescibacteriota; class Dojkabacteria; order SC72; family SC72; genus UBA2259. The sequence continues at coordinate 30,922 of JAXGRK010000001.1, forward strand.
ACCTCCACCTAAACCACCTAGGCCTCCTTTAGCAATATCCAAAGCACCACCACCACCTCCACCTCCATAATACTTTAGGGTTCCAGATATGGAGTTTGCAACACCAATACCTCCATCACCACCATTTCTCAAAGTTGTAGATAAATAATTTGCATTTTGACCACCTGCACCAGCTCCACCACCACCACCTCCTCCCCACCCCCTATACGCCCAGGTTGACCAGGTTGTCACACCATTTCCACCGCTGTTTCCTTGTCCAGCAACTCCAGCTCCACCACGACCGTAAGGGGTACCATAGCCACCCGAGCCACCACCACCCGAGCCACCTAAATTTCCATTTTCCGATTCGATGGTAACAGCATGATCTCCACCAGCTCCTCCTCCTCTTGCCACAAGAGTAGAAAAGGTAGAGTTTTGACCATTTGAAGCACCATCGTACGAATAGCTACGACCACCAGCTCCTACTGTAATATTTACATATGTTCCTGAAGATACAGGAAAAGAAGGGTTGTAGATAACTCCTCCGGCACCACCACCACCACCACCACAGTCATTACCACCACCACCTCCTCCTCCACCAACAACCAATACCTGCACATTCCCTCCCCTAGTAATAGTGAATCTTCCTCCGGAATTAAATGTGTGAACTACATCACTTCCTACATTTGTAACTATTCCACCAGTTGCAATAACCCCCTCTCCAACTCCTGTATAATAGGCAGCTTGAGCCAATGCATCTGTTGAATACTCCATTAAATCTATAGTTTCAGATGAGCTAGTATAATTATCTGCAGCAGTAACTTTTATTGAACCTGTTTCTTCAGTATATAGGGATGGATTTAATTCTTGTGATAAAATTGTATTAACAGAATCCGTACTTTGCCATACAGTAACATCATCTGCATCATCAATAACATCAGGATCCCCTTGTGGTAATTTATTATCTTCATGCTCTATGAGTAATTTCTCCATCTGCTAATATATATGCATTCAACACGTCATAGAGAAGGAATTCTTACTAGATGCGTTGCTACCTTCAGAGATAATTACATCACCTTTTACTATGAATATACATCCAAGAGAATCATCTTGCTTTACTTGATGATTACGAACATCTGGACTGATTGTTAAATTTCCTTCAACAAATATTGCTGCTTTCCTATTACAAATGAAAGTCTCTTTAGAAGCGTTGACTGAAAGATTTCCCGGTACTTTCAATACACAGAATTCTTGATTTTGTCCTCCACAAGCTCCTGTACCATTTAAATTACTCTCAATTGTTGATGTAGCAGGACTTATTTCTATTAAACTAGACATTTTAGTTTTGTCCCTCTCGTAAGCCCTTAAGAAATTGTCATAGAAACTTGTTACTTTTGTTTGTGGATAGTTTTTAATATTGTAACTTTTAGTAAATGGGCTATTTACAAGAGAACTAGGTGAAGTAGAGGATTGTCCTTGTGCAAAGAGTTCACTTGAAAGATCAGCAAGATTGTAGAGTAGTGACCCTGAATCACCAATAGGTGGAAGAATACCTGCCCATCCAGGATCCTCTGTAAATGTTTTTGTTGAGAATGTAGACCCATCTAAAGAGTAGACCAAACCACCATCTGTTACTAACCAATCATTTATATCAAATATACTTTGATCATATTGTGGCATAGAGACATTACCTGCATCATCAAATGCTGTTAAGTAAAATATGAGTATTCCCTCTCTATTCTCTCCAATATTTATAGTAATACTTCCAGTATGAGATGCAGTACCCATATTCGGATCCACTCTAAATGCCCAACCAGTATCTAAATTACCAATTACTCCACCCAGCGAAGTACTTAGAGTAGGGGAGAATGTTCCTCCCAAACCATATTTTAAAGTTACTCCAGAGGAAGCTTGTATTATGGATATATCTCCAACATCTGCTAACGATGCAGTAGTGTAAATGTTTCCGACAATTGAGTACAAGCTTTTTTCATCAGTAGCTTGCCACTCTATTTTAATTGTATTTCCTATTACAGATGAAATAGATGGGGTGTTGTTAATAAATTGAATTGTAGGAGCTATCTTATCAACAGTCCATTTATTTCCCATCCAACCAGCACTTGGATTAGAGAATGCCCAATCTCTAGCATATGTTTGTGCTACTGCTGGTTCAGATCTATATCTCAATTTATTTACAGGCCAGTAATCAATTTGTGGTGTTGCTGGATTATCCTGAACAGTAGTTCGCCAATTTTCTGACACAGGGAATGTATAATTATTGTATGGAGTAAAACTAAATGTATCTAAACCCATAAGTAGTACATCGTAAGTTGTTTGAGATACACTTTCTGTTAATATACTAGGATCTGAAAATCTTAAGCTAAATTCCATTGTAACTGTATTTCCAAGAGGAGAGATAGGAGAGATAGGAGAGGTGATTCTTACTTCTACCATATTTCCTCTATTAGGACCCGGTATCATGAATGAACGGTTAATATCATCATACATTGCTTTAGTCCATACTGCTGGGTCTACAGCCCAACTTGGAACATAAGGGACCCATACTCCTCCTTCTTTTACCATCATAAAGCCCCAACTGTTGTTTGCGGGTGCATCTGGTGCGGCTGTTGTTGATATCCATATTGGTGTATTTACTTCTCCAGTTAAAGATTGGTCTCTAAACCATACTCCTAGGGCTTCAATATCGTTAGCACCGTTAATATCAGTATAGCTAGCAATCATTTTTACCGGTTCATTTAGATTCCCACTGTTTGTTGTTAATTGTGGTATTCCTGTATGCGTATTACTAAGAAAACCGTATCCATTTGCAGGGTCGTTATCTATTACTAATGTCTCAACTGGTTGGGAAGATACTGGTTCATAACAATCTCCATATTTATATACATCACAAATATTAAACGTATATTTAAAATTAGGAAGTATCATATTAGGAGCTCCTACTGGGTTACTTTCCAATAAAGGAGAAGGGCATGCTGGAAGAGCAGGGGGTTCTTCACAGTAACATGTTCTGTATCTTGTACTACAATTACCATCGATAGGGGTATTTTGGCATGATTTGTATTGTGGGTAATCTCCCCATCCTATATCATCATTTTTTAAGGGATCACAATCCGGAAGAGTACATAAATAGCAGTAACAGCTTTTAGAATTACAATTGTCATCACACCCATCTCCGTTATCACAACAGATTTCTAATTTTTTCCAAAGGTCTCCTGTATTTGTAGTTGTAGTATTTGCAGGACAGGTAGGAGTACCAGGGGTACAATCATCACAAGCACGTGTACTTGTATCACAACAAGGACAACTAGTACGTGTTCCATCACACGTCATACCACTTGTACCACCAATGCAATTATCAGATGAACCCGAACAATCATACCAATCCTGAGTGTCAACACAAAAGCCAGGATACCCATCGTATGCTCCATAATGATTAGATGATGCACACCACCCACCTGATTGATCACAAGCGTAGGGTAAACAGTTCTCAGAATAAACTTTTTTCAATATCAAATATAAGTAATGAAAATATTACGAAAAAGAAAATTTTAATAAAACAAATTGTTTATTCATTGTTTAGAAAAAATCCCACAGATTGTTTAGCAATAGATATCTTAACATATTCATCAATTTCTTTATCAAGTATATACTCATCTAAATTATCTTTTCTACTACACATACCCTCTGGTAACTTCTTATCATTACAGTAGCTATTTATCTGTTCTTGATTGATAATCGTACCCATTGGTAAGTAAGAACAAGACATAACATAGGATTTAGAGATATCAATTTCAGAGATATTTTGGTATTTATTACAATCTCTTCTAAAGATTCATTAAGATAGTAGAATTTATCTACTCTAATGTTCTTTTCCATAAGTACATTATTAACACTTGTAAAAATATCCATTACAATCTCATGTTTTCAACAGATATAGAATCAATTTTTACATTAAGAAAATTAATATATTTTATTTCTATACCTTCTAGAGGATTTCTTGAATTGTATAAATAATAACCCTTTATCTCTTTATCAACATCTTTCTGTAATCTTACATTCTTTATATATATATTCAACTCATCAAACGCAGAGTAATTTTATTAACACCCTCATCATCTATTAACTCCATTGATATATTAGATACTTTATACGATATAGGGAAAAGAGAGTATATTTAAATGTAATATGCATAGGAACCTTTAAAGTAGTATCTAATACTGGATCACTAATATTTAATATCTTAGAATTTTGACACACTTCTAAAGGTATTTGTATTGGTATATTCATTGTTTAATACCCATAAATCTAAACAGTTCTTTCCATCCCTTTCCTCTGTTTTCAATACAAAAGTATCACACTGTATTGATACAGTAAAAAGTTTCTTCTCTACTGTACATATATCCATTAAAGATTCATAACTAGTTAGTTTAGGAGTATTTCCAAACCATCCCATTAAATATGAAAGGAGTAGGGATGTAAGGATAACGAATGTTAAAAGAAGAGATACGTATAATGTTTTTTCTTAATAGTCATGCATATATTTATGTATATCTTAATACAAACTAAACTGGTTTTGCAATTTTAATACTACAAGATTTCTTAATACGGCTTTACCCCTATCTCTGTCTTTTGCATTACAAGAGAACCACCAAAAAGGGTTCTAGCCAATACACCGTATTTAGAGTGATGATCTACAACTAAAACAGGATACTTTAATCTATCCTCTAATTTCAAATTCCTATTAACAATTAATCCATCGGGCCTTAGTGTATGAAGCCCACCATTTATGTAAATACCATCATATATTGTTGAGGATGATTCTTTGGTTATATCTATCTGCCCATCTCCTAATATATATGCATTCACTTCATCATATTCAACTATTAAACCTTCTGTTGCATTTGAGTTTGTAGAAGATTTGATTCCTTCACCAATTCTAATATTTCCACCTACAACAAATATACAAGCATCCCTATTAAAATTCCCACTCCGTATTCTCCCTTGAATATTTAAATCCCCTGAAACAAAGAATACTGCTCTTCCATCACATATGAAATCGGTTGATACTGTTAAAGAAGATTTATTAAGATACCCAATATCATCAAAACCAATTCCGTATTTTGAAGAGAGTGTTCCTGATAGAGAGGTAGTATCGATATTTTTCAAATTTTGAATAGAGCTTTTTCTTCTATCAAACAACCCCTTGAGAGTAGGGTAGTATCCATTTATATCTTGTAATGTATACGGCCTAACCATATATGCCTTGGTCAGAAGAGATTTAACAGGAGTTTCTAGTATCCCATCACTTTTAATTCCTACTAGCTCTGTAGAGATATCTGAATATTCATAATTAACCCTATTAAGATACTCTTTAACATCCCAGGTCCCAGGGGATGAAGTAAATTGTCTTATCGGTACATCCACAGCGTTGGCATAGAGGAGTCCTCCCTGGGTTATTATCCAATCTCTAAAATCTAAATTATCAGAAAGGTATCCTACATTTCCACCCACATCAAATACTGTAACCGAGAATTTCAAAGCTCCTTGTCCATTATCACCAACATCTATTTTAAGAGACCCACTCCTACAATCACCCTCTATTTTAAGCATGAAGCCACCCCTTAAATCACCCGTAAGTATTGTTCCTTCTTCACTTAAAGAGTAAGAGAGCGGTAATTTAGAAGAAAGTGTTCCTGTACCCGTAAATTCAACAACTGTAATGGGTTTTATATTTATAAAGCCAGGTAAGTATGTTGCATTGATTACAACATACTTCAAAGCGAGGTTTTCATCTGATGACCAGTTAAGAGTAACCATTGTTTTTTCAGATTCAACAACAGTAACAGTACTTGCAGAAACAATCGGTCTTGTTAAATCTATATTCCAATCTTTGTTCGTATTTACCCAATTTTTATATATTCTAATCTGTTCATTTCCATATATTTTTTGAATGATATTTTTTACAGCTGTATATGAATTGTAGTTATCGTAAGGTGTAAAACCGAATGTGTCATTACCTTGTAAAAAGACGTAGTATTTTCCATCTTTCACACTCAATTCCTGATTATTAAAACCAATATTGAAATCTACAACAACAGAGCTATTTACCTCTTTAATACTGTTAATCACAATGTTAACCATTCTTTTTCCAGTGGGACCTGATATGTAGAAATCTGTATTTGATGTGGTAGGTAACCATCTGTCTCCAGCATCATCACCATCTCCGACAATTCCTGGGATGTATGGTTTCCATGTAGCACCTTCTCTGTGCATTAGAAAACCGAATTCACCATTTGAACGTGTTTGTCTAATTTGTGCAGCACTACTATTATTTAAATCTATATACACAGGAGTAATGGGGGAAGTATTAGTTTGACTAAACCATATATACATTGCTTCTATCTCTGCAGATGTAGTATCGGTAAATGTAGCAACCATTCTAATTGGTTCGTTTACACTATCATCTACAGTTGTACTTTTAACACCAGCACCAGTGTAAGTATCTGAGATAAACCCTAATGTAGTAGGGGTATTTTCAGGATATATTTGTAAAGAACTCAATGGCTGATCACTAGGTATCTCATAACAGTTCTGTAGTGTTTAATTGGCTTAGAACATCCACCTTTATCGGTACAAGAGTATATATTCTTTAAAGCCCATACATTAGCAGTACCAGTTGTAGGAAAAGAGCATGCAGGGAGTTTACATCTAACACATGGGGGGAGTACTCCCTCCTCCTCCACCATCAACAATAGGGGCACAACCTGGACAAGGAATAATTATTTTACCACTATTTCCAGCACCTTCTATAGTTTCACAACCCGGCCCTTCTCTTGAGTAACAACATCCTGCAAACATAAGCCCCCAAGTTCCACCATCCAACTCTCCAGCATGTACATCTTCTTTAATAGAAAAGTAGAATATGATTATTGTTACAAAAGTAAATATTAGAAATCTTGTTATATCTCTCCTAATTTTCATTTATTTTATCTATCAGATAAATAAAATAGTAAGAATCTAACATATCTGCAAAAGAAGAAATCGCTATTCCATCTTCCCAATTTTGTTCAACTCTCCATACAAAATATCCATATTCATCTAATTTTTCTAAGCTGTTTTCATTCTTACTAAATATTGGATCTGCTCTATATAACTCATACGTATTTAATTTCGGAGCTACAGAACTTAGATAGTAATGATTGTAGAAAGAATCATACAAAATACTTTTCGATACATCAGGATACGAATTTAATGTTGCCTCTGCACATATTAGTTTCTTAGCAATATTTAAAGAACAGTACTCATCCTTTAATATACCGTTACATAATGAAGAGAAATCAGGTAAGGATGTAAATATTGATTCAATTTTGCTTGTTAATGTTAAATCGTTGTATTCCGATTTCATATCTTCAGATCCCTTTAGGAGATGACACTTACCCATAACTGTAGGATATGCGTTCTCTAATTTTTCAGAGTTAGAAAAGTAGGAATATATTTGATTCTTAGTATACTTTTGACCGTTAAGACCTAAAAGATCTATAAGGGAGTTGTAATATATCATCTCAGAAGGTAAAGAGAGTAGGTAGCTATTCCCACTTCCTAAAGTATCATAACCGTAGTAATCTTTTACTTTCTCATCATAAGTTAGAAGTTGATAATCTAGAACATTCTTACAATGATTAAAAGAAGATGATTTAATCTCATTACATAGTTGTGTAGAACACTCACTCAGATTGTTTACCGTGTTATATGCAAATTGGCAATCATAGAATGATTGTTTAATATCATCAGTAGAGTAGGAGTTTATGGTTTGCATATATGACATTAAATCAATCTCTTCATAGTCAATATATTTCCTATTTATCATTTCAGAAATTGTATAAAGCATTAACTGAATAGTAGAACTATCAGAACTATCAATTTTATCTGTGATAAATGTAGTACTCATTTTATATGTTCCATCGGGTACAGCTAACTGTGTTGTTCTAAGTTTAAAAGAATCTTTGTTAAAATATCCAAAATCATCTGTAATGAAATAATTAAACAGACCTCGAACTAGAGGATCTTTATTGATTGAATCATAGTACAATACTTTTTCTTCTAAACTTTTATCCGTTAATTCAACACTCCATTGTGTTAAATCTCTGTTAATTAAACAGTTTCCACGACCACAAGATGTATTGATATCAAAGAGATTAGAGTAAGCTTTCTTTACAACACAGAAAGAGAAATCGAAAAAGTATTTTAAATCTTTCTCAACCCTATATACAAATTTAATCACAAGGGGCTCATTAAATTCTAGTCTAGAGAAATCAAATTCTCCTTTGTTTTTTGCTAAAGCAATTGTAAATCTTGACTCATCTCTACTTTGATAGTAAGTATCAAAATTAAATGGAACTCCCGTAATAGTATATTCATTATTTATCTCTGAATACTCTTCCAATATTATCGGAAACTGATACTCAATATATTTCTCATCTCGCTTAGGGAAATCATTTCTAACCTTTTGTGCTAGTTGATTACTATCTAAATTTATAAACATTGATACATACGGTCTATCACTTCTCATTGATATGAATGAAAATAGCAACCAAGAAATTAATAATAGCATTAAGAAAGCAAAAACTATTGCCCCTAATCTCACAAAAGTCCTTTTCTGTAGTTTATTTTCTTTCACTCGTTACCTATCCAAAAAACTTACTTAACTCTTTTACTAATCCCTCATAGTCCAAATCTGTTTTAACAAGATATGATGTAGCTCCAATATTAAACGCCTCTTTAACTACAGATTCGCTTGTCATATTTGTAAGTATGACAATAGGCATTTTCCCATATTTATCCTCATTGTTTTTAACAGTTTTAAGTACTTCTAAACCATCAACCCCAGGCATCATTAAATCTAATAGTACCAAATCTATCTGATCAACATTATTTGCTAAAAGATCAAGAGCTTGATAGCCATCCAAAGCTTTCATTGGAATATATCCTGCTGTCTCCACCAACTCTGCGTAAGAATCTAAAAGAGGTGCTTCATCTTCAACTATCAGTATTTTTTTTGTATCAGCCATTAAAATAAATATTTAAAAATTAATTTGGGTTTAAAGTCCCATTTGAGTTATAAATTGTATAATCGAATAGGGATGAGTAACCCATGTTATTTACACTTGGGATAACAACCTGTTTTTCTCTAGTATCACCTTTACATGTAACTTTTGCCCTAACTACATAGTTACTAAAAATATCACCACACTGCGCATTTGGAATAACTGCTACCCCTAATTTCTCTTTCAAAGGAAGTAACCTAAATTCATAAAGAGAGTTTTGTGCAAGAGAGTACATATCAAGAGTCATAACATCACCCGAAGAGAAGTACCCAGCAATAGAGTCCGTTGGAGCTACAGATGGAGTACTACAATCTCCTAAACAGTACAATTGCATATCCTCAAGCTTGTAAGGAGTTACATTAACTCCATCCATATATACATATTTAGTAGTAAAAAGATGATCCCCATCGCCCCTTGTAGTTAAGTTTAAATCAACCTTACAACCATCCGGTACTGTTACATTTGATGTATTTAAAGCAACAACATCTCCAACATTGTATTCTATAACGGAAGTTTCATCTGCATAAGAGAGCGTAACTTCCAAAGACGAACCCGTTTCTGGTGGTTCACACCAACCAGTTATAGTACCCACCCCATCAAGTATACTTGTGTCTATCTCACCATCACTTAAAAATACTTTTAATGCAGATATGTTATCAAATCTCTTGGGATTTTCAGTACTTAAAGTAGCAGTCATTAGTGATTGTGTAGAAGGTAAATCGGCTGATACAAATACATCTAATAAGCTATCTGCTTGTTCTAATGCCCTTTGAGACTCTCTAGTATCAACAATCTCTGCTGAATTCCTAATCATTCTTGAATACAAAGAGGCCCCAATCACAGTAGCAACTACAAGAACTATCATAATTATTGCTATTGCCTGTCCTGAGTATTTTTTCATATTATTTATATTACAAATATAATAATAAATTATCAATTTACTAATATCGTGTCAATGCTTCTGTTGATATAACAAGCTGTCTTGAGACATCTCTGGTTACTGGAAAGGCATCTGAAACAGGCCAAAATAGTGGTGTAACAGTTGAGTTTATAACAAACATACTATTCTTATCATCCCCTATATCAACATACTGTATAGTAAAATCTTTAACATCCACTGAAAAAGAATTTAAAATTGTAATAACTGCATTCTGATCAAAACAAACAGAGTGATCCGTAAGATTTGGATTAGTTGCCTTAACTAAATATCCATATCCATTCGCATCTTTAAAATATCCTAAACATGTCCAAACTGGAAAACCGTAAATTTTTACATGTATTTCATTCCCATTGTATGTACTTGTATCTCCAATAGATATTAAATCTTCCCCATAAATATCACCTATATTAGAGATATCCGTAGTCAGTATCATAGGCAAACCAGATTCAACAGAAAATGTTCTTTCTAATGATGAATTGTAAAGATACACATCATCTAACTGTGCATTAGAAACACTTCTGTTAAATATATCCATCATGTAATTAATATCACTTCGGGCTAAGTTTTTACTGTTCGCAGTATTAGAGGCCTTAATTACCGTATTTAGGGTGGTTGCAACAAGTATCATTACTACAGAAAGAATCATGATAGTAAGAAGCATTTCTACTAAACTAAATCCCATATATTTTAAATATTTCTGTTTCATATTCTTTACTTATTTATAACTGCTAAATACGAATAGTCCCTAACATCACTATCTGTTGTAGCTTGACCATCTACCCTTTTAGAACCAACAATAATTTCAACTATTATCTTGTCAACGTCATTGCTAGATACACAAAATATCCTAAAATAATGACTATCTAAATCGTTTGGATTTACCAATCGAGTTTTATAACTATCTCGATTTCTCACGAGATCTTCCTTAGTAGATACAGGATTTATATCTATCTGATCACTATCCTGTGTACTAAATCCATAACAAGAAGTTTCAGCTAAATCTCTAAATTGCTTATCTTCCTCTGGTAATGTTGCATCCCTTATCGCAATTTTTTGTAAGTCTACTGCGGTAGATACCGCGTGTGCTGCTAGCGCATCTTGAATGTCTAACTGGTGTAATTTTTGTAGAGTAGAAGCCGAAATACCCATTAGTACAACACCCACTATACCGGATACTGATATTGCTATCAGTGCTTCTACAAAGCCCAATCCTTTATATTTTTTCTTTAATATTTTCATTTATTCTCGATAAGAGTTAATTTCGCCCTTAATACCATATCTCTCATATGCTACCCCATTTAATTCTATACAATTTTCCCCCCTCGACACATCCAGGATCTAAACTTGAATACACATGATGAATTACCGTACCAGAAACAGGATAAACAGAGATTAAATCAAATTTAGAACTATAATCTCTGTTAAATACAATATCTAATACTTCAACTCGATCCAGAGTATTACCAATATAATCACCATTAGTTGCATAATTAAGAAGAGTACCACCGTTATCATAAAGAAATGCTCTTCCGGTAATTGCTTCAAATACCAAATATCTTGCATCACTTATTATCTCAATATTATCTACTTCTGTAAGAATATTACTCATAATATCTTCTTGGGTATAAACCAATGAATTCTTACCATCAACACAATTGGTGGTCGTATTTAGTGGAAGATATCCATTTTGATACAATGGGTCATAATTTTGTGTTATTCGATAACCGACAGGATTATTACTATCCCAACTTAAAATTTTTGATTTAGTAATTTCGTTTCCAAAATCTTCAAAAGGAGAGCACCATTTAAAGAAAAGTGATCTGTTATTAGTAGGTTGGGCATATTTTTCGAAATCTATTCCTATTCCATATATCCAATTACTATCATCTCCCTTTTTGAATAGCATTGCCTTTAACCTAGCACTACGAATATCTTGCTTAATTGTTTCAACCGTCTCTCTGGCTATCATTGTTTCTCTTGTACTTAAATAGCCGCCAAAACCCATTGCTCCAAGAATTATAAAGATTGCAATAACAACTAGAAGCTCTAAAAGAGTATAGGATTGAAATCTTTTCATCATACTTTTCATGGACAGTTTTTAATAAGTATAGATATATATAATTTAACAAATATTTGTGAACTACTCAATAGATTTGAAAAGTGAAGTCTCTATCCTAGCAAGAATATTCTGTTTAGAATATCTGTAACTGGCTGATTAAATAGAAATAGTAGTACTAAAGAGCCGTACATAAAGGGGAGTAGGGGTATCTGGGATTTAAGTGAGGCATTTTTAAGTATGATATTTACAATTGAAAAAAGGGAAGTAGATATTAGAAATATATATATAAATCCTGTATATAAAGTAATATCTAAAAAGATACTCAACCCTATTAGTACTAAAATATCACCTATACCGAATGGTTTTTTCATAATTTTCCCTATGGCAAGTATAAAGATAAAGAGTATCAATCCAATGATAAGGGCTGTTTGTGGTATAGAATTTTCAATTAGTAAAGTGACGAAGAAGAAAAAACAACAGAGAATATTAAAAATGTATTTACCAATATTTGGGGTACTCCTTTATATATCCTATCAAAGTACGAAAACGAGAAAAAAATATCAATACTATATATAAAATATATGGTAAGGAGAAAAAATATATACTACTAAAACCAACACCAAGAAGTATTTCAGATATTGGGTAATATATTGGTACTTTATATCCACATTTTGAACATTTACCTTTAAATATTATAAAAGATATGACAGGTATTAACTCATATGAAGTTAAATACTTTCCACACTTCTCACAGTGAGAGCCCTTAATAAAGATATCTGGATATTTATATCCATTATCTATTCTATATAGTAGGGCGTTAAAAAAACTGGCTAGTACTAAGCCAAGTATAAATGTTAAGAATGTAAAATATATATGCATTACATATTATACATATCTATTATAGGAGAAACCCCCTCAGAGGAGGGGGTTATTTTCATAAATAAGATTGTCAATTTTTAATTCGTATATGTTCCAGTATTGTTACCAAAATCATTAGTTTCGTTACTCCAATCTTGAATTGACATCCATGTAGCAGCAGTACTCGTACCTGGGAAACCATCTGTAGGAACATCAGCATCAATGTCTTTAGAATCAATACCTGCAGCTGAAGGAACTGTTGCGTTGATACCATTTCCTGTACAATAGTAACCTCTTTCATCTTCATCTCCTACCCCTCCAAGAGACACACAAACTACTGCTGATTTAGTATCTGTCCAATAGTAAAATGTTGTATCTGTTCCACCTTCAAATTCCCCAGCAGAAAGGTATTCCTCTAAACAGGGGTCTCCACAAGCGACATCATTTGCTAAAGCTGAATCCCAATCAGTAACTTCCGGATACTCTCTAAAATCGGTCATATATGCTTGAGCTGCGACAAATAATTTGTCAGCTGCATCTTGATGTGCAACATCGTTTGCCCTATTGATTGCAAACCTACCTGCAGTAATACCTACCGCCATAAGTATAATGATTATACCCATTACGATAAGCATTTCTACTAGCGTAAAACCTGAATATTTTCTATTCATAGTGTTTAATAAAAAATATAATAATTTATATATATAAGTTATACGAATAAATTCATAAAGTCAACAACCATACCCATTACCTCTGAAAGTTGGAACATAGGCATATATATACCTAAAGATATGAAAGCAATTGCCAAACCCATCAATATTAAAAATACCGGTTCCAATATTGTAGACATATTTTCAGTAGCAACATCTACCTCGTCTTTGTAATACTCTGCAACCTTTGCTAAAACATTATCTAACTCTCCAGTCTCTTCCCCAACCGCTATCATACTACTTACAATTAGAGGGTAGTATTCACTTCTTGCAATTGGTAAGGCCAAAGAGCCACCTTTCTCAACCTCTCTTTTTGCTTCTAAAACTACCTCTTTAAACATTCTATTGCTTAATGATAGGGCAGTTAGATCTAACGCTTTTATTATTGATAACCCACTACTAAGAAGTAACCCTAACAATCTAGTGAATTGAGCAATCTGCATCTTAGTAATGATGATACCAACAATAGGCATTTTAACTAATAATCTGTCCTTAGTTCGTGCACCCCTAGGAGTATCAACCCATACCTTAAAACCGATTACCATACCTAAAATCACAATTATTAGAGCCCACCAATACCCAACAAAGAAATTACTCATATCCATTAAAAACTGTGTTATCCATGGTAACTCAGCATCAAACTCAGAATATATGTCACTCATAGAAGGTACTAAAACAAACATCATTAAAAGCATTACTCCTACAATAACAACTAATAAAATCATAGGGTAGGTAAGTGCTCCTTTTAATTTTGCCTTCAGTTTTTTACTTTCCTCTAACTCAACGGCCAATTTATCTAAAATCTCGTCTAAATTACCACTAGATTCCCCTGCTTCTATAAGATTGATAGCAACATCATCAAATACTTCATCTGCTTGTCTAAATGATTCTGCTAAACTTTTACCTGACTCAAGAGATATTCTTACCTGAGATACTATCCTTCTAAAGGCAGCATTTGAAACTTGTTGTTCCATTACTTGTAAGCCCCTACTTAAAGGCAACCCAGCACCAACCATAGTAGCAAGCTGTCTCATAAATATTACTTTCTTTCATAGGAATACCTCCTATGTTTATCTGTCCAAGCTCTTCCCAATCTATTGTGGCTTGCTCTTTTATACTTACTACAACCAACCCCTTATCTTGGAGAATTTCAGCCAATGCTTCTGCATCTCTTGCCTCAAGTTTGCCACTTATTTCTTTCCCTTTATTATCTCTTGCCGAGTAATTAAATTTTGCCATATTAACTCTTTAATAATCTTAATACTTCTTCAGGAAATACTGCGTACTCCTGAGCTTTTTGAACAGATATAACTCCCTCTCTAACCAGATTCACCAAAGATTTCTCCAAAGAGACCATACCTATATCAGAACTTGTTCTAATTACATTATCAATTTGATGTGTTTTACTCTCTCTAATCAAATTCCTTATTGCAGGATTAGCAATCATAATTTCTGAAACAGCCCTTCTTCCTCCTTTATCTAAAGGAATCAATCTCTGAGCAACAATCGCTTCTAAAATATTAGAAAGTTGTAACCTAATCTGTGGTTGTTGATTGTTTGGAAATACATCAATCATTCTATCAACAGTTTGGGCAGAATTGTTTGTATGAAGTGTAGCAAATACCAGATGACCTGTTTCTGCTAACGTAATTGCAGCTGCAATTGTTTCATAATCTCTCATTTCTCCAACCAAAATGACATCAGGATCCTGTCTAAGTGCACTTCTTAAAGCAATAGACCAAGAGTGCGTATCATCATTCATTTCCCTTTGATCTATTAAAGATTTTTTACCTTCAAATACATATTCAATAGGGTCTTCAATTGTTACTATATGAGCAAATCTTGTTGTATTAATTTCTTCCAATATTGCAGCTAATGTAGTACTTTTACCATGTCCTGTTGGACCAGTTACTAAGATAAATCCCTGCTTTAATTGTGCAAATTGGTGATATATGTTTGGCAACATAAGCTCATCTAGATTCCTTACTCGAGAAGGAATAAGACGAAACGCAGCGGCCATATTCTTCATCGTGTAATAGGCATTTATTCTAAACCTAGCAGGCATATCTCCCTCATGGAAGTATGCTAAATCGACCTCTCTGTTTACCTCTAGTAACTCTTTTTTCTCGTCTGTAAGAATAGGGAGAATTAACTTCTCTGCATCTTCGGGAGTAATTACCTTATCACTAATCTCTTTAAGCTCTCCATCAATTCTAATAATTGGAGGGTATCCTACTGAGATGTGTAAATCCGAAGCGTTGTTTTGAATTGCATATTTTAAAAGTCCATCTATTTCTGTAGTTTCAGACAAAATTACAGGTGACTGTTGCATATCAGAATCATCATCAATAGGGGTCGCCAAATTTACTTTCTTAGGATCTCTTTCAATGCCTTGGGTACTTTCTGGTCAGGAATAATATCTTGTAAGTTATTATCAACAATATCCTTTAAAGTACCATCCGGATTGAGATTGTTAATAGGGTTCGCCTCTTGAATATTACTTAAATCTTCATTGGCCATAGAGGGTATATTTAAAGTAGAAGGAGAGGGTAAAGGAATTTCTGGTTCCGGAATAACAGGTTGTTGGGTTTGCGGAACAGATTGAACCTGAGTATTTGTATCAACCATTGGTTGTACTTGAGTTGAAGGAGCGGGAGGGGTAATATTTGAATTATTATCCCCATTCAAGCCATTTATTTGTGAAGCTAAATCTTGAAGTATTTTTTCATCAGATGGAGAAGTTGTTGGTTGAACAACACTCGTTGTTGAGCTACTTTGAGAAACATTTGGTACCATACCCTGATTTATATCTGGATATGGAATTGTAGTATTTTGGGCAGTACTATTATCCATTGTTTTTTATTATATCCTAAAATTTATTCCTTTGACACTCTAAGGACTTCCTCTATTGTAGTGACCCTTCCAAAACCTTCAAGAAGCCATCTTGAATCATTGTAATCATACCGTTTTCTTTCGCTTCCCTTTCGATATCTTGAGCAGTAACATTCTGCATTATCATTCTACTAATTTTTTCAGTAATATCTAAGACCTCAAATATACCAATTCTACCAGAGTACCCAGAACCACCGCACCTATCACAACCCGCACCTTTGTAAATATAAATGATGGGTTGCCCATCCGGTCCTACCTCAGGAACCTTAAGCACTGCAGAACCTTCCTCTGCCTTAGCTTTCTTCGCATTTATTACCTGTGTTAAATATTTAACTAAATCAAAACTCTTTATCTCAGTAAGCGATTTAACTAAATCTTTTAACTCTTCCGTAGAAGCAGGAACTGCTTGAATACAGTGCGTACATATTCTTCTTGGTAAACGTTGAGCAGCCAAAACACGAAGTGTAGAAGCAAGTAGATACGGTTCCATACCCATATCTAGAAGTCTTGGTACCGCGGCAGGAGCACTGTTAGTGTGAAGAGTTGAAAGTACTAAATGACCAGTAAGAGAGGCCTGAATAGCGAGCTCTGCAGTTTCTTGATCTCTAATCTCACCTACCATTACCACATCAGGGTCTTGTCTTAATACAGATCTTAAACCATTAGCAAATGTTAATCCGACATCTGGATTTATTTGTACCTGGGTAACACCAGGGACTCTGATCTCAACTGGATTTTCTAAAGAGATGATGTTGACACTTGGATCATTTACTTTAATAAGGGAGCATGCAAGCGTTCGAGTCTTACCACTACCAGTAGGTCCAGTAACTAAAACAATACCGTTGGTTACACTAAGAGCATCTAAAAATATCTTGTAAGCATTACCCCTCAAACCAGTTGATTCCAATGTAATACCAGAAGTATCTGATTCGAGTAAACGCATAACTATCTTCTCTCCATAAATCATTGGCATCACAGATACACGAATGTCTACTTTGACATTTTTAACTTTAACTTGAAATCTACCATCCTGAGGAACTCTCTTTTCATCTATTTTCAAATTAGACATTATCTTAACACGAGAAATAACTGCAGGACCAAGTGTCTTTGGTAAAGAAAGTCGCTCTGTCATCATTCCGTGTATTCTAAACCTAACTCTAAGACGACTCTCCATTGGCTCTATATGTACATCAGAACTTTTAGAGGTAACAGCATACTGCATTATCGAGTTTACTATTCTAGCAACAGGAGCATTCTTTAAATCAATACTATCTATTAAGCCAGGATCTTCACTAATTTCTTGAACAGGTACATCAACATCTTCCAATGCTTCCGTAACCTCAGTACTCATTACATCACCAATCCTTCTGTCAAGAATGAAGTTAACACCATCTTCTGTTGTAATATATACAACCAATTTAGTGTTAGATGGATATTTTCTTTGAAGTGCCTGTGTTGCCTGAATATCAAAAGGATCAACCATAGCAAGCTTTACATAATCATCACCTCTTTCAAAGGGTACAGTCCTATACTTTCTTAAATTGTCAATGGGAACTTCTGCAATGATACTCTCGGAAACACTCGCTTCAGTTAAATCAACATAGGGTATATTGAACAAAGCAGATTTCGCCTTAACAATTGCTAGTTCGTCTGCAAGTTTCATCTCTTATGATAGATTCCTCACTCTTAGGAGATCTACTTCTTTCTACCTGTACACGGATAGCATCTGTGTCAGTAATAACTCCTTGTTTTTGTAAATATGTAAGCAGTGTTTCTCGAGCCACAATTTATAAGCCAGTAAATTAATCTTAGATAATAATAACAGTATCACAAATTACTTGCACGACCTATAACTTGATATTTATCTATCTGAGTAATACCTTACCCTCCTATATAAATCTAAAACTCTAACAAGCATATATTTAACTCTAGAGTAGGGGAAATCCATACATCTTTGATATCTTACTAGATAACCCCCAAAGCCCCTCTTAAAATTTGAATAACCATATCTTGGTGCTGTGGGCTTGTATTTCTCATCAGGTAGTACATCCCAAGAATTAAAAATATTTAAATCCCTCTGCCTGTGCTTGTAAAATACATTCCCATCTAAGTAACATTGGTGCTCTTAATTTACTTTCGATACCTGTTTGACAGCTATACAAGCAGGATACTTCATCTCCAAAAAGGACAGTACTAACATTGCAAGTGGTTGACCTTTGTATTCCGCTATTGCTAAGCGTATCTCATTATCATTTCCCAAATATTCAAACTGTTTAATATAGTATTGTGAATTGTTAATAACAAAATCCTTTTATCTGAACTCTCCTGTAAATATTTTGTAAAGAGTTCCCACTCATTAACATCTTTAGAAAATCTTACTGTAACACCAGACCTTTTTGCTTTACGAATATATGTGGGATAGTTTTTTCCCATACCGTGTTCTAAACACCATTTCATTTGATCATCTTGGGTACCCTGAACTAAATCTAAAAACCAAGGCGTCTCTGGTTGAACATAGTTAATACATTTTTGAAAGCCTCCATACTTAGTGGTACCTCTGAAACAGAATTACTACTTTGTATGCTAGGATCTATCTTCAAAAAAAGATACTCTTTATCTTTAAAATACTCCCTTAACTTGTTTAACACATCTTCGTACACAATTCTGCTTATCTCTTTTAATATTGGACCTCTTGAGCAGTATATATATTTCCCAAATGTTTGAGATACTTCATAACAGTAGGCAGTAGCTATCAATTCATCTCCGTTGTAAAAGCCCAACCTATATGTTTTTCTTCCTAAACCACTTTCTTGATAAATACTCCAATTATACGATTGCATAAAATTACAGTTAGGACTACGCTTAACAAAATCATCAAAAACCTTTTGTTTATCCAACTCTTTGATATCTAAATTCATTCGTATATATGATTAATTTAACTGTTTTTATGATAAAATCTAATATATGACATACCTTATTCTAGGAAATAATCAAGAAAATATAAAGGAGGAAGTAAAAAGATTGATTAGTAAGCTTTGGGAAAAGCAATTTGATTTTGATACTGCTTCAAACAACCCAGATATGCATATCCTCAAATCTAAAAATATTAAAAGTATAGGAATTCAAGATGTTAAAGATTTACAAAATGAAATGATATTCTCTCCATATTTAGAAAAAGTACAAATAGCACTAATTCCCCAAGCCGAGAAATTAACCACTGAAGCACAAAACTCACTCCTAAAAGTTCTTGAAGATGGTTCCGATAGCAACGCATATATACTCACTACTAGTAGTGAAAAAGTATACTACCAACTGTTCTTTCTAGATCAATGAAAATATATTTAAAGGATGGAAAGATAGAAAGAGCAGAGTATACTTACCATACAATTCTACAAAAAACTCTACTTGAAGCATTTGTAGAGATAGAAAAGATCTCAAAAGACAAAGTAGAAAACTGAAGAATTTTTAAGAGATTTAGAATTTTACTACCAAGATATTTTGAAAGAGAATATTAAAGAGGGTAAGGGTACACAATCTGTTTTATATTATATAAAACAGATTCTAAAAACAAGAGACAGAATTAGTGCAAATGGAAACAAAAGATTGTTACTTGAGAATCTTTTTCTTGTATTAACATCATAATTTGACTATTCACTTTCTGCCCTATAATATATAGAATATACATTGGGCTTAAAAAATATTGTACTTACTAATTTAAAAATATAGATAATGGTAAAAAAGAGTGATTACGGTGCCTCAAATATCCAAGTTTTACAAGGATTAGAAGCAGTAAGAAAAAGACCAGCCATGTACATTGGGTCTACAGATAGAGTTGGTTTACACCATATATTTACGGAGATATTAGACAACTCTGTAGATGAAGCAATAGCTGGATACTGTAGTAGAATATGGGTCAAACTTTTCAAAGATGGTTCCATCTCTATTAAAGATAATGCTAGGGGTATTCCAGTAGAGATGCATCCCCAAACAAAGGTATCTACACTTGAAACAGTTATGACCAATCTTCATGCAGGTGGTAAATTCGATGATGGTGCTTACAAAGTATCAGGTGGTTTACACGGAGTAGGTATGAAGTGTACAAACGCTCTCTCAGAGTGGATGATTACAACTGTAAAAAGAGATGGAGGTATATATCAACAGGAGTATAGAAGGGGTATCCCACAGCATCCTGTTAAAAAGGTTGGAAGTATACAGAATGAAACTGGTACAGAGCACAGATTTTTACCAGATGATCAGATTTTTACTGAAACTGATTTTGATTTTAAAGAGATTGTTAGAAAGTGTAGACAACATGCATACCTAACTGCCGGCTTAAGAATATCTATTGAAGATGAGAGAGTAGGGGAGGGTCACAGTAACAAGATATACGACCTTTACTTTGAAGATGGTATTAAATCGTATGTTCTGTTTATGAACATAGATGAGAAATTAGTTAACGAAATACCCTTCTATGTTAACAAAGAGCAGGACGAAGTAGTTGTAGAGGCAGCTATACAGTACACAAATAGTATGGATGAGAATGTTAAATGTTACACCAACAACATTATCAATCCAGAGGGAGGAACTCATTTAGCTGGTTTCAGAACAGCGCTTACAAGTGCAATAAATACATATGCTCAAAAATCGGAACTCTTAAAGGGCTTAACTACAACTCTAAACGGTGATGATGTAAGGGAGGGGTTAACTGCTGTTGTTTCTGTTAAAGTCGCAGACCCTCAGTTTGAGGGACAGACTAAGATTAAACTAAATAACCCAGAGGTTAAAAATGCCGTTTCCAAAGTAATTAGAGATCAACTCCTCATTTACTTTGATGAACATCCTAAAGAGGCAAAAGCCATAATTGATAAAGCAATACTCTCTTACAAAGCAAAAGCTGCTGCTAAGGCAGCAAGAGATGCTGTAATAAGGAAGAGTGCATTAGAGAGTACAACACTCCCTGGTAAATTAGCAGACTGTATCAGTAGTGATCCAAAAGATTGTGAACTTTACATTGTAGAGGGAGATTCTGCAGGTGGAAGTGCAAAACAGGGAAGGGATAGACATACACAGGCAGTATTACCACTTAGAGGTAAGATAATTAATACACATAAGTATAGAGTAGACAGAGTATTGGGTAATAACGAATTTAAGGATATTACAACAGCACTAGGTGTAGGGATAGGTACTACTTTAGATATTAGTAAATTGAGATATCATAAAGTAATAATTATGAGTGACGCTGATGTAGATGGTTTACATATAACGACATTAGTATTAACCCTGCTATTTAGATTCTTTAAGCCCTTAATAGATGGCGGATATATATATGTAGCACAGCCACCATTACATAAGGTAGAAATTGGTAAAAAGAAATACTACTTTTTAAATGATAATGAGAAAGATATATTTGTTAAAAAAGCAAAAGAAAATGGTAAAACTCCTGTAGCTAACAGATTTAAAGGATTAGGAGAGATGAACCCTGAACAGTTATGGGAAACAACTATGAATCCAGAAACAAGAGCATTAAAACAGGTTAATATAGAAGATGCAGAGGAAGCAGAAAAGGTATTTGAGATGTTAATGGGTAATGAGGTTCCCCCAAGAAGAAGATTTATACAGAAATACGCTAAGAAGGCAATTTTAGATATTTAATTTTTTAATATATATAAAATGTTCGAGGAGACAAAAAAAGAAATCAGGGACGATTCCGAATATAAACAGAATCGAGAGTTACTTTTAAGGAAATTACTTGGAGAGCGTGTTCCTAATCATAATTCACAAATAATCTCTATACTTAAAGAAGATTCTAATGTTAACCCATATAATCTAATCAGCGAATATTTAAACAAATCGGAGGAAGCAAAAATCGGCTTGGAAGATAGAGAAACATATATTGACATTCATATACATGATTTAGATGGACAAGAAGCATCTGTAATTGGTATTGGTACAAATCCAAATGATAAAACAATTGAAGTTGTAACAAGTAAAACCTATGACGAATTAAAACAGTATTTGACTGATTATGAAGTCCTAGAATCCGATATTAATTCACAATTAGATAAAAACGCAATATAAAATGCTAGAAAATGAGAAAGAAAATACAATTAGAGAAGCAGAAGAGATTGTAGAGATAGAAAATAGAGATTCCTCTTTAGATAGCACATCTCCTGAAGATAAAGATATCGATTTTGATGTCACATTTAAACCAGGAGAGGTTACTCATCGCTCTATCATTGATGAGATGAAATCTAACTACATAGATTACTCTATGTCTGTAATAGTATCTCGTGCACTACCTGAAGTAAAAGATGGTCTAAAGCCATCTCAAAGAAGAATACTTGTTGCAATGAATGATCTTGCGCTCTCACCTTCCTCTCATTTTAGAAAATGTGCAAAAATAGCAGGTGATACATCTGGTAACTACCATCCACACGGTGAAAGTGTTGTATATCCAACCTTAGTTAAACTTGCTCAAACCTTTAATACAAGATACATACTAGTAGATGGACAGGGAAACTTTGGATCTATTGATGGTGATCCTGCAGCTGCAATGAGATACACAGAGGCAAGAATGGGTAAGATTACTCCTGAACTTTTGAAAGATTTAAATAAAGGGACTGTTACATTTGTTCCAAACTATGATGGTACCCGGCTAGAACCAACTGTATTACCTGCACTTTTCCCTAATCTTTTAGCAAACGGTAGTCAAGGTATTGCTGTAGGTATGGCAACACAGATTCCTCCTCATAACCTTGGAGAGTTAATAGATGCTCTACAAGAGATGATTAAGAGAAAGAACAGATGGGAGGGTGTGGCAATATACAATGAACTAAGAAAAGTAAAAGAATCTAAAGAGGTAATTCCACAAACTCTAAATTCAAAACCAGAGAATTACTTAGAAAACTATGTTGATACAAAAGCACTAGATTACCATCTAGAGATACAAAAGATTATTGACAGAATTGAAAAGAGTAAGGAAGTCATATATCCCGATTTCAAATCTGAAATATCTCCTGAAGAGTTAATCGAAATTATTCCAGGTCCAGATTTTCCAACAGGAGGAACAATCTATGATCGTGATGAGATATTAAACGCTTACGCAACAGGTAGAGGTAAAATACTACAAAGAGCACAGGCATCTATAGTAGAGGGTCATAACGGTAGATACCAGATTGTAATTACAGAGATTCCTTACCAAGTTAACAAAGCATACATGATTGAAAAGGTTGCCGATTTAGTAAGGGATAAAAAGATTACAGGCATTGCAGATATTAGAGACGAATCGAATAAAGATGGTATTAGAGTAGTAGTAATTCTTAAAAAAGATGCTCAACCGAAGGCAGTTCTTAACAAACTCTTTAAGTATACAGAGATGCAAAAAACCTTTAATGCAAATATGATTGCATTAGTAGATCAAGAACCAATAACGCTTTCTATAAAAAGAATGCTTGAGCTATTCCTTTCGTTTAGAATAACTGTAACTGTAAGAAGATATGAATACGATTTGGCAGAGGCAAGATATCATGCTCATATATTAGAGGGCTTACTTAAAGCCCTAGATTTCCTTGATGAAGTAATTGCAACTATTCGTGGTTCTAAAACACAAGAGACTGCAAAAACAAACTTAATGGATAAGTTTAAGTTTACAGAGGTTCAGGCACAAGCAATATTAGATATGCAACTTCGAAGGTTAGCTGCACTGGAGAGAATGAAATTACAAAATGATTATAAAGAGACTAAAGAGAAAATTATTGAGTACAACTCGATATTAGATAGCCAAGATAGAATACTGGAAATCATTAGTAAAGACTTAGAGATAATAAAAGAGACATATGGAGATAAAAGAAAAACAAAGGTAGTAAAAGGAAAGGTAAATGAAATCTCAGAAGAGGATATGATTGCACAGGAAGAGACCCTAATTACAATTACACATTCTGGTTATGTAAAAAGAGTCCCACCTTCTACATACCAAATTCAAAAACGAGGAGGAAAGGGGGTATCCGGTGGTGATACTAAAGAGGGTGACTTTATAGAACACGTCCTTTTATGTAACACCCACGATGAGTTACTTCTGTTTACAAACAAAGGTAGGGTATTTAGTACAAGAATATTCGAAATTCCAGAGTATGGTAGAACTGCAAAGGGTATACCTTTAATAAATCTTGTTCAATTAGATCAAAACGAAATTATTACTTCCATACTAACAAGAGATCCAAAGGGTGGGGTAATGGGTTCAGAAGAGATACAAGAGGATCAAGAGACAGGTGGAGTAGTAAATAAAAAAGATTTTAAATATTTCTTAATGGTTACTAAGGGTGGAATAGTTAAGAAAACGAATTTAAATGATTTTACCAAAATTAGAGCTAATGGTTTAACAGCAATCAAATTAGAAATAAATGATGAGCTTACATGGGTCAAACCAACAACAGGAGATGATGAAATCATATTAGTAACTGCCGAGGGTAAATCTATTAGATTTAGTGAACATGATGTAAGACCACTTGGTAGAAGTACTAGAGGTGTAACTGCAATGAAATTCAAATCACAATCTGACTTCATCGTAGGTATGGGTGTAATAAGAGAGAACGAGAATAGAATATTTACACTCTCAGAACATGGATATGGAAAAATGACAAAACTATCCGAATATACAAAACAAAAAAGAGGTGGTACAGGTATATTTACATTCAGGGTTACTTCAAAAACTGGTAAAGTTTCAGTAGCAAGAATTCTAGATCATCCGAAAGCTGAAATGGTTGTAATTTCAGAAAAATCTAAAGTAATTAGATCATCAATAGATGCCATTCCAACTCTTGGAAGACAGACAAGCGGAGTAAAGATAATGAATGTAGGAGAAGGGGATAAAATAGCTACAATGGCTATACTTTAAGTATCTAAGTAAGATATGACTGGAATATCCTCACCACTATAAATGGGTTCATATTCTGATATTAAAGTTTTGTTCTCAATCCTTTTTAATATCTTTTCAATATCTTTATCACTTTTAGATATTTTTTTGTTTAATATTTTAAATTCATTTTGTATTAATATCTTTAATACAGCTATCTCGTTATTACTTTTTTTAATCATATTTGAATATTTAATAATTTATATATTCTATTCTCACATACCTAAAAATATATTTCCTGACCTAATATCTAATATTAGGTACTTGTATATATATCACTACAGTAATACCAGTTATTAACCTACACCAAGATACTTTTTCTAAATCATGTATATGTGATAATGTATAGATATATGAAAAAGCAAGAGAAACTTTCTAAGCTATTAAATATATATCAAGGATTTGGTTTTCTTCTCATCTTTATTACTCTAGTACTTGTAGCTATACCCATCTACCCATATATCTGGTATAGGATTAATCCAGATGCAGTAGGTGATGATGAAGAAAAAATTGTTAAAGTTATTACGGAAGAAGAAATTTCTCCTAAAGAAGATACCCCTATGGAAGAGAAACAACCACCTCCCTTTGATCCTAATCTCCCAGAGGGATATTTTGTCTTAATACCTAGTATTGAAGTTAATTCCCCGATAACAGCTACAAAGGACTACAAAAAAGCTCTACTTAAGGGCACATGGATAGTTTCTGATTACGGAACACCCGAATTAGACGAATTACCCATAATATTAGCAGCTCATAGATTTGGATATACAAGTTGGAGTAATGAAAAAAGAAATCTAATATCCTTTTTTAATCTTCCTAAAACCGTAGTAGGAGAGAAAGTAAGTATATACTGGAACCAAAGAGAGTATATATATGAAATATATGCATTAGAAGAGAATACATATATCTCTGATTATACTGCAGATTTAATACTGTATACCTGTAAATATTATAACTCCCCAGAAAGAATATTTAGGTATGCAAATAGAGTTAACTAAGGTTTTATCTTAGTTTTAATATCACCATAATTGTAATCAAAGATACTCATTCTTAAATCATCAATATCCATTTCAACCTTATCCAGCCGATCCCTATTATTATTTTCTCGAATATGATATTTAGTTAGATTTCTCTCTAAAGTATCAAACCGTTTAAACATTTTTAAAAAGGTTAACTCATGAGACGTCAATCTTCTTTCAATTTCTTCAAACTTTTTATCAACCTTGTCAAATCTTTTAAATATCTCCGTAAATATTAATTCATGCATTTCTAATCTTTTATCTATCTCATCAAATTTCTTATCTATCCTATCAAACCTCTCATCTATCTCATCAAATTTTTTATCTATCCTATCAAATCTCTCATCTATCTCACTAAATTTTTTGTCAAAATTATCAAACCTGCCCTTAAACAAATTCTCAATATTTTTTAAATCTTCTTTTGTTAAAGACATTTTAATATATATTAAATTTTAAATATTTACGGGAAATCAGATTAAAGGTTTCTGGTATTTACTGTATACCATACTCAAATATATATTTCCTGACCTATATACCTATATCAAAATCTTGTAAAATATACCCATGAAAAAAATACTCATTTACACAATATTACTGATACTAATATTTTTCTTTTCAACTAAAACAGTAGACGTGATTATTGATAAAGAAACTGATGAAGAACAAGTGACAAAAAATAACCAATGGTTTGAGATATTTGTTAATGATGAAATGGAAATATCCAAACAGAAGACAGTTACCCCAAAAGAACCCACCACTTCAGAAAATCAATGGTGGAGATATCCTGAAACAATATATACAACAAAGAGAAGTGGAGATGACCTTTTAGTACTAGTAAACAAAGAGTACAAACTACCAAGTACATATGCACCGAAGGATTTAGTTAAAGCAAGTAATTCTGGTATTAGAAGAGGAGAAAACTACTACCTTCGAAATATCCTTATCCCTGATTTAACCAACATGGTTAATGATGCTAAAGCACAAGGTATAGATTTAAGTATTGTATCGGCATATAGATCGTATCAAACACAAGTAGATACATATAACAGGTGGTTAGCAAAGAATGATAATAATGTGGAGTATGTAGATACATTCTCAGCAAGACCAGGACATAGCCAGCATCAATTGGGTACAGTAATTGATTTTAGTTGTAGCGAAATAGGGGATGTACTAGGAGATTCATTTGCTAATACAAAAGCAAGTAAATGGTTAACAGAGAATGCGTATAAATACGGATTTGTGATATCATTTCCAAAGGGATATGAGAGTATTACAGGTTACAAGTTTGAGAGTTGGCACTATAGATATATCGGGATTAATAATGCAAAAGACATTGTTGATACCGGACAAATACTCGAATTGTATTTAAGAGGGTATAACCCATAGTATAGACTTCTAGGGCTAGCTGTAGTATAATACTACTGCATTTAAATTAACTAGCCCTTTAAATATGAGGAAGTTATATGCAGTAATTTTAACTGTAACTACATCTTTCCTTACAAATGTTTCAGCCATATATGCAGATGGAAATCCATATGGTCCTTATAACCCATATGATCATAAGCCAATACCAACTGGTTTTGAAGATACATCCATCTTCTATATTGCAGCTGTAATTACATTTACAACTGGAATGATTATATTGTCTACAGTTAAAAACCTAAAGGCAAAGCAATCTATCTAATTAGGTAGATTGCCCCTTTGGGGCACACTGTCTAAATGCAAGTTTATTTCAATCAATATTTAAATATATATATCAATGAAAATATCTTTGGTTATACCAACATACAAAAAACTTAAAGAAGTGTTAGACCAGTTAGAGAGGTTGTATGGATACCTTTCTAGAGTCAACCCTGATTTTGAACTCATCTTCGTAGTAGATGGGTATGTTGATAATACTAAGGATATATTAATGCAATATATTAAAGAGAACAGATTAAAGAAAGCAATAGTTTTAGGTTATGTTAAAAACAAAGGTAAAGGGTATGCTATTAGATACGGTATGAAAAGAGCTTCTGGAGATGTAATTGGTTTTGTAGATGCTGATACCGATATCCAAATTAGAACTTTAGCGTACGCATTAAAAGAGATTAAAAAAGATGATGTTATGGCTGTAATACCTTCTAAATTACATAAAGATTCTAATATTGAAATGACTTTAAAAAGAAAGATTTACTCTTACGGTTTAATATCTATTAACAAAATATTTTTAAGATTACCTAAAAACACTACAGATGTAGGTTGTGGTCTTAAACTATTTAAGAAAGAGTTGATTAAAAGAATATTACCTAACTTAAAGATAAATAGGTTTGCAATAGACTCAGAGATATTAAACGAGATTGGTAAAGTAGGGTATAGTGTATCTGTAATACCATTCTTCTTAAACAAAAATAGGTCTGATTCTACATCAGCAAATATTAAAGAGGTTATTACTATGTTAAGAGATATCTTTGAGATATCTATGAAAGAGAGTAGGGTATATAACTCTAAATTACTCAAAGCGTATAGATAACAAGAAGAGGAACATATACGCCCCCCTTACATTACATTAGTACTATTTAAATAGTGTACCCTCTCTTTGTCTAATCTCGTGGGGATGAAGATCCATACTCTCTTTTACAGATTGAATCTGTTTTCTTATATCATCAAGCGTATTTATATCCCTTGTGTCTAACTCCTTCCCAAACCTTTCAAGAAAATCAAGGCCTATGAATATTTTCTTTTGTACTCCTTGACTAAGTTTATCAAAAGAATAATTCTGGTTAGTATTAATTATATTAAAAACCGACTTACTATCCTTAAGATCACGTAAATCAATCACTCCTCTTTTTGAAAAAGCAAGTCCATGAAATGCGAAATCTCTTGCTTCTAACAAATATTGACCAATATTATCATAACCAACTTTTTCTCGTGCCAAAGGAAGTCTTTCATATCTCACTGCAAAGGATTTTTCGGTTCGTCTGAATTTAGTACGATTACTCTCAAAAATGCTTATACCAGCAACATATACTATCTCACCAGTTTCCTCATCAACTATTTCTTGTAAAGCATTTGGGAACTCTTTCTTTAACATTTCCATAACTTCACTATTGTATTTCTCTTCTTCATTAGTGAACCCGTTCTTTAATGCCCCCTCAAGTTTTAACGCACTCTCTCTACCACTATATCCTTCAACATAAGCAAGGTCACTAGCTATGTTCGGATCACTTATTCTACCTTCGTCGTAAAAGGGTTGTTGTGTTAGACTTTCTCCAGTATTATTTGCTTGGTCATTCATCATATCAATCAAAAAAATTATATTAGTATAAGATATAATAATAAGGAGTATATTTCAAATATCTACGAAAGACCGTAGGTTATACAACTCTACATTACTCAAAACGATAGATAGCTTTTAGGAGGAGGGAAACCTTCTTCCTCTTTTGTTATTTGTTCACCCTTAACAGCTTTGATTCTTTCTTCAATAGAATCTATACTGTTTAAGTCTATTTCAGGTTCAGATGGCTCATTTTTTACATCAGCAGCATAAGCATCTATTACAGAGAGTATCTTAAAAAGAATAACCTGATTCTCTTCTGATATATCTTTAAGGGAAACAGATTTTAATAGCGGGTTAAAAGCTCGATAGTCTCGAACACTTTGGATACCATGTTTTGAGAAAAATGTTTGACTGCTAAGATCACTAAGCGCTATTATTTCCCAATGTCCTCTCTCAAAAGAATCGCGTTTCTTAACATCTCCATATAAGCTTTCTAATTTCTTCCACATGGCGAGTCTCTCGGGTTTAATAAAACCTTTATAATAATCGTTGTTTATAATATGAACCATGTCAACTTCTGGTAATACCCGAAGTCCAGAATAATAATACTTCTCTCCTGTTTCTGGATCTTGTCCTTCTTTGAGAGCATTGGGGAAATGTTCCTTGAGCAATTCAACAACCTCATTGTTGTCTCATCTTCTGTTAAACCTGTTTCAAACTCTTGTTTTTTAACTTCCTCATATTTTAATGCACTATCTTTTCCACTCTTTTCAATATCCGCAAGTTCATGAGCTACTCCTGGATCTTGAACTTGTCCATATTCATTGTAAAAATTCGGTTGTTGCAAACTAACTGGAGGATTACCTTCTGTTGTGTTTATCTCCTGACTATCCATACATATTTATTCTAATAAATTTATTATTAAACGATATAATAGAAGTTTATATTTGTCAAAAAACATATTCAATTGACATCTCATAGTTAATATCTTACTATCAACATATTAAGTTAATTAGTGGAAATATATGGAAGGTGAAAATTTAGGTTTAGAACAAGCAAAAGAAGCTGTAAAAGAAGCTTATGAAAAGAAATTTAATACAGATGGAACAGATGTAGGAAGAGTTAAAGATACTGATTATGCAAAAACATTAGCAAAGGCAGAAGATGTTATTAGATCTGTAGATTTACAAAACCCAAGAATTCAACAAAGGGCTGAAAATATTACAAATGAAGCAGTAGTTGGACATATGAGAGAAGATGCCTTAGACCTTATTAGACAAAATTCCAAAGATAAATATCCTGATGCTAAGAAAACACACTATGAAATGGGACTCAATCCTTTGTTACACAAGATGTCTGAAAAAGAGTTATCAAATATAGTTGATAGACAAAGAATTGAAGAGAAAAGAAGAGAGAGAAGGAGTAATTAAATAATTCCTTTTAGTTTTCGGACTCTATCTCTAATTGATTCAGCATCACTTAATGATTCGTTATCTCCTCCAACAATATATTTCGTTTCTTCAAGATATGCTATTTCATTTAGAAATACTAATATCTTTAATAGTCTTGCTTTTTTATCTCCCTCTATATCTTTAAACGAGAAAGCTTTTTCAACATTATTAGGATTATAACTGTCTGGATCTCTCATTTTATAGCTAATCTCAATACCTTTTTTAGAAAAATACATTCCACTCTCAGTTCCATATATTAATGATTTTAAAATTGGATCATGTATATTCTCTCTAGAAATTTCACCCCATTTTTCAAATGCTTCAATCTCCTTTTCTGAGAGTCCATCAAATGGTACCATTCCTCGTGTGTAATTTAATAAATTACCGTTTCTTAATACAGATAAACTTAATCCTGTTTTGTAATATATATCTCCATTCTCTGTATCAGATGCTTTTTCAAATGCATATGGTAATTCTTGTTTTAATACATTTATTACTTCAATATCGTATCTCTCTTGTTCAGTATTCTCTATTTCGGATTGCCCATTTTCACCATTATTAGTAAATAATGCATCGGTAATTAACTCCCATTTTCTAAATTCTTTATCCCCTTCTTTTGTTCGCTTCATTTCAAGAAATTGCCTTGTTCTTTCATCTGTACTCTGATCATCTGCAATAATATTATCTTTAGGTTCCATAGTAATTTATTAAATATTTTATATTCGTAGATTATATCAAAATAGTATGAGATATCAATATTTGTTAACCTAATATATTAAGGTATGTATTGCCCTAAGAGTGGGGGATATTGATTCAAATATCGACTTATAGTATAATATATGTATCTTAATAATTAATTGCTCATTGAAAAAGAACCTAAGCCCACATCAATAGATATATTGATATTTATTCCAACCTATAGTATAATATAGTAGTTAATTGTTAATTAAAGTCTGCTCTTTAATAAATAATAAATTTTCATTCAATACACATAAGTATTCATAGAGAGATATTCTCTTTTATATCTTTTATGAGTTCTTATGAACTCTAAGTTCTTTAAAAAGTTTTAAGTATATTATATAGACTTATGTCTTATATATTTAAAACAAAATAGCGTGTGATGAAAATAGAGTAGAGTAGGTATTTTCAGATTTTTCAATCTGGATGGAATAGAGATATTAAATAAATTGATATTTGTATTCCAACCAGATTATTCTCTAAAAGCACACCATTAGGTGTAAAATTTCTGGAATTTTAGAATATCCTAGCTTAGGAGAGCAAGATGAGAATACTACGATTTGTTGTTTTCGGAATTGTCGGACTCATACTATTGGTCGCAATGGTTTTTGGGCTCGTTGCTCTTAGGAAGGAAACTTGTCTTCAATACAAGAGCAGAATGCCAAGCATGTGAATGCCCTGGAATCGAAACAACCGATGTCGAGACACCCTCGGAGAATGGTATTTCCTGCGTAAAACGCATGGAAGTTGGCCAAGAATCCAGTTTCTTTACGGAAACTTGGGACTCCGAAACAAGAGTTTGGATTATCAAACAGAAATCGACCTGCATTGGTCCCTACTGTTTTGATTACTCTGGATGTGAAAATCCTGAGGAAACAATCCAACCCTTCTGTGGCTTGGATATGAGCGCAACCCTGTTGATGGTGGAGTTTTTCGCATCTGCGAAAATTTCGAAGGGGATTGCTTCCGCTAAACCGAAGGGATACTTATCTAAACTCTAGCTTGGTTTTGGTACCTGGGATTATCTTTTACTTGTCTTTTGACATTTAAAAACCCCATTTACCACACAACCACATCACACGCTAGAGTCTTCTAGGATTAAATATTTATTAAAAATATATATCCTACTGATGAGTCTAAAGATATTGAAAAATATTAAAGACGAAAAGACAAAAAATATTACATTGAGGACATCTTAGGATGTCCTCTTTTTTTATTTAAACAGTTTTCTAAACAATTCAAATACCTTCATAAATAGAGTAGGGGGAAATATACTAAGTATATGTACTCCCACCTTTTGTATATTCCATATAACATATTCTCTTAAAGTTGGTTTAATATTTAATTCTTTATTAGCCCATTTACGAATATCATTGGTCTTTCTAAAATGATCTAACATCTTAGATTGAGACTCTGTTTTATACGTCATCCTATACTTTAAAACTCTATCCTCTAAATTATGAAACTCTCCTTTAGTACTAAGTATTAAGAAAAATTTAACATCTCAGCCTTCCACATATTCTCAGGATACAAACCAATATCTTCTACAGTACTTTTTCTTAAAAGTTACTGCTGGATATTAAAGGTTGAAAAAGAAATCTGTTCTTTTTAATATCTCTATCATCAATAGCGTACTCTCTATGACCAGTAACAGTACCTTCTCATCAATAATGTCTATTTGACCACCTACTGCTACACAGTTAGGATTAGACTCAAGATACTGCACCTGTTTTCAATACGAGTAGGATACATAACATCATCCGCATCCATTCTAGCTATATATTTCCCTTTAGATTTCCCTTATACCAACATTTATTACATTACCTAAACCGTTTTGTTTTTCTACAGGTATTACTGTTATCTTCTCCCCATACCTCTTTAATATCTCTAAAGTCCTATCCTCTGGTTATCATCTACCACAATTATCTCAATATCCTTATAAGTTTGATCTAAACAGCTATCTAAAGACTCTTTAATATACCTCTCTCCGTTATGTACAGGTATTACTATTGAAACCAAGGGATTACTTTTTTCCATCTTTTCTCTCTTGAATAAATTTAATGGTGGTATGTACCAAAAGTAATATCAATGAATACCCAAAGTATGATAGTAGGATTTAAGAAATATATTACAGAAATAGAATCAAAATTAGTATTTGAAATATCCCACGCCTGTTTCCATCCATTTATACTTACTCTTGTATCTTTTTCTAATACTGATAGAAGTACACCATTTCTTTTTACTGCTACCCATCTGAAGACTTTGCTTGTAGTACTAGAAGATTCTCTTTGTCCTTAGGTATCTCTTCTTTGGTTACTTTTGTAATGTTGATTGAGATGATTTAAATACATTCCTCATCTCATACTCAGAGTACTTTTCTTGTTTCTGTTGAATATACATTAGATTACTCCAAGAGGTAGGATACTCCATAAATACGAATTCGTTTAATACATTCTCTGTTATTAGTTTGTAGCTACTACTACCGTATATTACGTTTAATAGCTTAGTATTATTTGCTCCATTTATTACATTTAAGTAAGAAGATGTTCCTGAGTCTCTTAACATCCTGAAACCAACATTTATCCTCTTTATCATATATTAGGCATAAAGAGGAGGGGATATTAGAGATACTCTTTCCTTTCCAATATACAAAGTATTTTGTATTAGGTTTTGTAATTAAAAGATTTGCCGTTTGATTGATGTAGTCATTAGCTACTTTTGGTATAACCCATCTTTAACAGAAACTTCATATATCTTACTTTCAGAATCTAATCTGTTTGGTTGCCAAGCGAGATACTCTGAATTACTACCATTGTAAGAGTATCCCGATTGTCCATTTATAATTGGGATATGAATAGCATATGT
Source organism: Candidatus Dojkabacteria bacterium (assembly GCA_040765985.1). Classification (GTDB taxonomy): domain Bacteria; phylum Patescibacteriota; class Dojkabacteria; order SC72; family SC72; genus UBA2259. Next base: position 65,728 of record JAXGRK010000001.1, read on the forward strand.
ATTACCATCATCTAAAAATACATCACTGGGTCTCCATTCCTCAGATGAAGACGAAGCAATCATTGGATTTACCAATGGAGCATACTGTATCTCAACACTTCTAAACAGAACCTCTGAGGGTGTATCCTTTTTAATATTTGTTGCATAAAGTATTAGAGATACTCTCTCTCCCTCATTTATAACTGTGTCAAGGATATCTACACTTCCAAAAGATTATCAGTTAAAAAGAACTTCTCTTTATTTAGGCATGTCTTCTTACTTTCTGAATATATACAGTAACCAGGGTAATTACCTTTCTCTGTTTCCCAATTAAGTTTTACTCTTAAGATACCCATTGTTGTTGTATCTATTGGGATTCCAGTGTATACACAAGGGATTCCGTTGTTCCTTCTATACTAAGCCCAGATGATATCTCCTGGTGTTACAAATGTACTTTCAAGAACTTTTGTCACCAGAGCAATCACTACCTTTTGGTTTGAATTAGAAGGTATCATATCTATAGATCTGAAATCAGATTCTAATACTCCATATGTTGATGTGTTTTGATTAAAATCCATTCTCAGTTGTAACACCTTCCGACATCTTCGCTTTACTAAATACTGACCCCCCAATTACAAAGTAGTTGTATTCTCCATCAAACCTTCTAAATGGTTTAACTGAGTTATCCCCTTGTACATATGGATATGATGGATAGAGGAGTAGTAGTTCCATTTGAATATATTGCTTCTATTGGAAGAGTATTAACAACATCTCTTGTTAAATTAGAAAACATATATGTACTGTATCCTCGATACTCAAAATCTCCTACAATTTCATTGTTTTCAATTCTTAAATTCTTCAAATCCATTTCCAAGGGAGAAAGAGTAGGGTACCTAGATGCATCCTTAATGAAAGTATCCATTGAAGATATTTCAGAAAGTGATTCTGTAAAAACCCTCTCTGTCAAAGAAGGTACTTCAAAAAGAGAAAGCTTACCCTCTGACCAAACAAGTTTGTAATCAGAGAAAATACTTTTTACCTTCTCCTCATCTAAATCGAAAGCATATCCCTCCATTTCTACACTTGTATCAAAAAGAACATAGGAAACATCATATCTTTGCATTAAATAAAGGAACTCTTCTTTGTTTTCAGATCTAACAGTATTTAATATCTCTAGTAATGCTTTCTCTCCAACATTTGAGCCAACTGCTAAAGACATATCCATTACAGGATTGGGTATTATGTAAGATATAAATTGGGAGCCCCAGAAGCCCCATTCATACTCCCTAAAGTAGTTATTGTTAGATGGAGGAGCGTAATATATTCTCCCCCTATCATCATTTTCCTCAAGATACTCTCCCAATTCAAAATACTCTTGGGGAATACTTACTGCCGCCCTATCTGCAAATATATCTCCTCTAAACATATACTCTGCGTATACCAATTGTAATATACATAGTAAAACAAAGGATGAGAGTATGTATAACCGTTTAGGAAATTTTTTACCAACAAAAAATGCAAAAAACTTTATTAAATATACAGCTCCAAAAGTAGACAGTACTGTAATACATATTAAATATATCTGACCTAATTTAGAAAATGGCCATCTTAATACCTGTTTGAATAGTGGGATATTTTCCTGCAACCATCCAAATACCTCTCCTAACGGTGGATTAAGAACCTTAATTAAGTATAGGGAGCCAAATCCTAAAATACCCCAAAAAAGTAATTTGTAATTCTTTTTAAATATTCCAAATATTAATGCTATTAAAGAAAGAAATACTGGAATTAAACCAATTACTTTGTAAAAATCATATGACTGATATACTTCGGCCATAGGAAAGAGATATTTGTTTCCATCCATATCAAAGAGAGTTCTGTTATACATTCTTGCAGAGTTTATTAATGTCTGAAAATCTGTTTCTAAATCTATTACACTAGCAGTTATTGTCCTATTTGTATATGAATCAATAATGTCTGAACTTGTTGATAGGGTGTAATGAATAAATGGTAATATCCAAAATAGTTGTGTAATTAAAAATACCCCCAGTGTAATCAAAATGTTTTTTACCTCTTTCTTTTTTTCTTTTTTTGAAATGAGATTAGTAAACAGTGTAAAAGCAACTAAAAAGATTAAATCAATAAAAAAGAGAGTCGCTATTACACTTGTTGCAGAGAAGAGTATGGAGGAAACAAACAGAAAGAAAAGGTTCCCCCAACTATTTTTCACAGAATATCTATAGATTGCTAAAAGTATTAAAGGCAAAAAACCGAAATTAACAATATATGGAGCCATGTTCTGATAGAAGAGCCACATAGTCCAAAGCGTAGAGAAATATATTACACCACTTAATAAGTACCCCCAATTAAAGTATCTTTTTAATTTACTTTTTTGGATTAAAATTCTTGTTAAACAAGCAATAGATACAGATCCAATTGCCATTGAGAAAAAGTAAAACAGTTGACCAATTAGCCAACTAGGTAAGAATGTATCAAAAACAGAATATATACCCGATCTAAACACATCTGCCTGTTCACTCTCAGATGCAAATCCCAATACTCTGTATCCTCTCCATGCTGGAGATTCTAAATATCTGGATACAGATAGAGTAGGGTTTAGCTCTGGTGAGTAGTTATCATTAGATAACAGGTACTTACCTGGTTGTAAAGAGAGTATACATATTGATAGTAAGAGTAGGATTAATAGTATTTCAGGAAATCTTTTTTCAAGAAATTTAACAATATTAATATATTTAACCTTAGGTAATTTCATTATGTATAGATTATATCAAAAAGATATATATTTCTATCTAATAAATATATTTGACTTTATGTCCTTAAATTATTAACATGAATGTATATAAAACTGCCTATATATTGTTTATCTCTAATAGGTAAGTTACATTTTAATATTAGCTTATAAACAAAATGGATTTCAATGATCAAGGGGAGATAATCAACGGTTCGAATCCTAAATCCGCAAATTACACACCCGAAGAAGAAAAAGCAATAAATGAAAATAGGGCAAAAGTAGAATATGATGCAACTCACGGAACAGATCCCTCTGAGAGAGCCCATTTTAGAACCCAAGATAATACAAGATTCGCCAGTAGTACAGATGAGGGAGCTCGTCTTCATTTTACGAATGACCAAATAGAAAAAGTTAAAGCAGAGATGGATAAAGATTTGGGTCAAAAAATTAATACCGAGAAAGAATCTATGATAACTGATCCAAAAGATAAACACATTCAAGAATTAACAAACCAAGTTGGCAATTTAACAAATCAAGTCGGCGACTTAACAAAACAAATTAGTACTTTGACAACTCTAATGATAGAACAGAGTAAAATATATAACAAAACAGAAGATTTACAAAAAGCACTCGATCCAAATGAAAAAAAACCGATAAATCCACTAGAGCAAGTTCAAGTAGCATTAATTCCAGAACAGATTAAAAAGCAAGAGGAATTTGCTAAAGCAGTAGAAGAAGAAAGAATAGCACATGATCCAACCTATACCAAAACACCCGAGGCAGTACCTATTACCCCTCAAGAAACAGATCCAAATCGAGAAAGGAAGGAGAGAAACTTGAAAAGGGCAGCTCTAATTGCCGGAGCTGTAGTAGGTGGAGCAACTGGTATCGCTGGAGGTGCTCCAACGGCTGGTATTGGAGTATTAGCATGTATGGGTGCTGGTATTTTAAACAAAGGTATTGAGTTAATCGGTTCAAGAAGAATAACTAAACTATCAGAATTAGCAAAAAATTCTACAAATCCTGATGAAAAAGCTAGATTAGAAAAAAAAATACAAAATTGGGAAAAAGTAAAAAAGGGTACGGAATACGCTAGAAGTTTCTTAATTGGAGCGAAAGTAGGATTGCTTGCTTCTGGCCTATTTAGTGGAATATTTATGGACGGACACGGATTGGCTTGGAATACTGGTGAAGTACTTACACCAGGAATTACAGAGAATGTTGTACCTGACCAAAATATAAACCCAAATACCAGATTAGAAACTGGTGTAGAAACACCAGACAGTGTAACCAGTACATTCCCCTCAGAAAATATCGGCGTGGATTTAACTGATGCTAGCTCATATGCCGGAAATTCATTTATTAAAGATGGGTATGTAAACTTAGAAGGCAGTAGCTGGCACATGAATAGAGCATTCCCAAATGTACAAGATATACTTCCTGGTGGAGAATTAAATCATAGTAATTACACTGGTGGAGTACACGAAATGGCTGCACATTTACTAGGCAAGGATCTTGCAACTTACCAAATTGATGATACGCTACTCTCAAATCTAACAACTTATGATAAACACAGATTGCTTAATGAATATCTAAGTAATATTCAATCAGGAAATACAAATCCTAAATTACTTGAAATTCTTCAAAATATGTCAACCGAAGGTGCTCAAAAAATATTAAGTACCTTAGGAAAATAACTTAAATTATTAACGAATTTTTAAATGGACTTTTCAACTGAAATTGAGAATTTAAAGAATGAATTAAAATCTCTAGGATTTGATGAGAGAAAACACATCAATTATTAGACCTTGCAGCAGAGGAGTTAATTGAAGAGGCATTAGACTTACTTGTAGAAAATACCGACGATACAACACTTGAAACGATATCTCAAGAGATGGAAAAGCCAATTACAACACCCCAAGAAGCCCAAGCTAAACTTACTATGATATTAGAAAAAGCGTATGGTACAGAGGCAGAGAATAAAAAGGGAGAGTTTATTGTTAATTACCTTAGAACAACTGTTGAAGATACAAAGAAAGCTAAAGATCTATATGATAGATACCAATCAGGAGACCCAAGTGCGGTAGCTGCTATAAAAGCACAAGAAGGAGATTCTGACGCCCAGGAGATAATGGATAGAATGTAATCTTTTACTTCAACGGATGATTCTTTTTAACAGTCTCTTCTGCAAACTTTTCACTTGCATGAACATACTTTGTTGTTGTATTTAAACTCTCATGACCAAGTAATATCTGCAGTGCTACAGCACTAGCCCCATCCTCTGCCATATATGTAGCAAAACCATGTCTTAAACTGTGTGCAGATGTAGGTATCTGTATACCTAATCTCTTTCTGTAATCTGCTATTTTTTCTTGGAAATAGTTAGTAGATAACCTGCAATTAGGTTTTTTACTTCTAATACCTACAAAGGGAACGAATAGGGCAGGGGAGTTGAATTTCTCTAAAAATTTATTCATCCTATACTCCTCAATCAATCTAATATATTTCCTATTCTCAGAATCAAAAACTTCTAAATTTAATCCTTCAGAATTCATATCTCCCGGCAATGTTTCACGGTGTTTCATGTTTTTGTCCTTAACTCCAATATCTATAAACAACTTATCTACATTTCCCGGTTGTTCCTCTTTCTCCCTATCTGAAAACGCATACTCTAATCTCAATTTCAAATATTTATTTAACCATCCCAAAGCCCTGTTTGTCATATATACAGCTCTCTCTTTTTTACCCTTTCCCATTACATATATTTTACCCTCAACATTTAACTGTTCTATATTCATATTTATCAACTCTGATATCCTCATACCTGTTGCAAAAAGCATCTCTAACATGCACCTGTTTCTTAGCGCTACACGCTCATCTTTCTCAAACTCCATAGGTGCTTCTATCAATCTCGTCAAATCTTCTAAAGATGCAACCTTCTTAACTTTCTTTTCTCCTCTAACCATCTGAATTCCATCTGGAGGAATTGGAATATCATAATCAAAATCAATTCTAAACTTTAAATACGATCTAATTGCAGACAACATTCGATTTATACTTCTAACATCTAAACCGTTTTTACTTCTGGATCTAGAATTAAGAGGCCTCTCTAAAATCCCCAACGAACCGTATACCTTACCGTAGACTTTTGTAAGAAAGTCCTCCTCATATACCTGTGGAGAACCCTCTGTACTAGTTTCATCATTTTCATCTTCATCCACAGGTCTATTCATACCACTTAAATTTTTTGATGCCCTTGCCGGGCCTCTAAGCGCTTTGACATCTGTTTGTATTGTCTTAAAGCCCTTTTCTACACATTTCTCCCTAATTCTATCCAAATCTTTCAAATGATTACCACTCCCTAGATACCCTTTGTAATTTAATACATCTATCTTCGTTAACTTCTCAAACTTTATATTATTAAAATGTAAATATACACTAAATATGGAGAGATCCCTGGCGTAACTAATAATGGTTTGAAAGCTGTACGCATTGTTTTGTAAATTTAAAAAATACATATCCTGATCAGGAAGTTTGGGGATATCATTTAATAGGAATGTTTTCTTCATATGTATATATTAACTTTTTAAAAAATAAAATCAAAGTAGGGGACTTTTTTTAGTTTTCCCATAGATAAAAGAAATATAGGGGATATGAATAATTTAAATAGGAATATAAAAGAAAAAATATTTTTTATTTTTATATATTTTTATCATTAAGTATTTAATATAAAACCTTAGCTACAAGTACTTCTCTGGGTCATACAGATATGTGACCGCATATAAGGATGATTATACTCGGTTATATGATATAAGAAATCATAACATATTGCAACATAGGGGATAGCACTCTACCATAAGAGACATCGTTAGAATTACTTCGGTATAGATCCTCTCCTATTTAAATATTTATTCTCTTTATAATAAAATGTATTAGCACTTGGTTATCCACATTGATATTACTATAGGACCTGTGAAACTATGGGCTACTACTTGCTATAAGCCCTACTCCCCTACTTTGATATTTCTATACTAAAATATTCAAAAAGAAATTTAGGAAAACAACAATAATTAAAGCAATAATATAAAGAATAAACTCTATGCCAAATCTTTGTTTAATCACTTTCATATTAGCAACCCCTATACCAACGAAGTACCCTATCGTTGGACCAAGTGCAGAAACTTCATGCAATATTCCAGATAAAAATGTTCCTAAGAACATAAAAAAAACAATTAGGGAAACTAATACAGTTTTACGAGAAAGTAAAATTCCCTCGAAACCAAGATTTCTAAGATGAATATATGAAAAGAAAATAATAATGAAAAGCTCAAAAGGAAGAAGAATATACGGGGCTAATTGTAATGATAGCAAGCTAAAGGTAATAAAGAAGATCGATAGTGTTGATATTATATACGAAGTCGTTCTACCAACATTCACCAAGGGTATATTTTTGTATAGATTAACATTAAAAACATTAGCCATTAAATATGATATGTAGGTACTAAAGAACAGAAGTGCCACAAGAATTAAAAGCATTATACCCTCATAAATACGACTAAACTTCTCTACAAAGAATAATTGAATAAATAGATACTCTGACATAACAAAAAGAGAGCTATGTAGGAGAAAAAACAAAGATTTAACTTTAACTTGGAAATTAAATGCCCAGACTAAACCAGTAAAAGAGATTAACAAATAAATAAGAGCAGTTATAATGATCTTTCCTACAGTTGGGTCATTATTTTTAATTAGTGTTTGAACAAATACAGAAAGAGCAATTAACAATGCTAATGAAATTAACTTACCCCTCTTTACAGAATCTTCTGTTTTAATTGAAATATTTTCTACCCCCATATACTTTGAACATATTTTATACCATTTGGAGTTAAAACTCTTCCCCTAGAAGTCCTCTTTATCAAACCACACTTCATAAGATATGGCTCGTGTACATCAAGTATAGTAGAAATCTCCTCAGAGACACTAGCTGCTAATGTAGAAACACCAACAGGCACACCATCAAAATTAAAGAATATATCCCTAAGTATTTCCCTATCAATACCCTCTAACCCCAAATCATCTATACCTAATAACTTCATAGTACTGTTTACAGTATCGCAACTAACACTCTTCTGATTACTACTCTCTGCAAAATCCCTAACCCTTCTTAAAAGACGTAGTCCGATTCTTGCTGTACCCCTAGATGCAAGAGAAAGTAATTTTAGAGCATCATCATGTACATCAATAGACCATAGGGAAGAAGCTCTCTTTAATATCTCTATCATATCTTCATCATCAAAAAAGTCCAATCTTTGAATTAGCCCAAACCTATCTCTCATTGGAGAACTTATCTTCCCTATCTGCGTAGTAGCCCCTATTAAGGTAAATGGTTCTAAATTAAGTCGAATTGTTTTTGCAGAAGGACCCTTACCCATAACAATATCCAACGCCCTATCTTCCATAGCAGGATACAATATCTCTTCTACTACTCTAGATAATCTATGTATCTCATCTATAAATAGGACATCATTTTCTTTAAGGTTTGTCAGTATAGCGGCTAAATCACCCTGTCTTTCAATAGCAGGACCAGATGTAATTCTAATTGATGAACCAATCTCATTTGCAATAGCAAATGCAAATGTTGTTTTACCAAGCCCTGGAGGACCGTAAAAAAGTATATGATCAATAACCTCTCCCCTCCCCTTCGCAGAATCAATCATCATCTTAACGGTTTTCTTCTCCTGTTTTCTTCCTATCATCTCATCTAATTTAGAAGGCCGAATCTTTTGAACCTGCTCCTCTAATTCAACATTATTTTTAACCACTATACTGCTGTTTTTTAGTGCGTTTCTCTCTTCGGTTTTTTTACTTGATTTAATCATATTTACTGTTGTAAAACTTTTTTAATTAGAGCTTCTATATCAATATCCTCTTTCTTTAAAATATCTGCCCCCTTCTCACTCCATCTTCTAACTCTTTACCCTTAAAGGCAAGCACCTTTAATGCATCTTTTAATTCCACCAACCTCTCATCTTCCTTACCCTGTGCATCCTCTCTATCAAAATCTATTCTTCCTCTTAACTCCAAAATTACCTTTTGAGCACCCTTTAAACCCAAACCAGATACCTTACTAAGAAGTTTAGAGTCACCATCCAAAATTAACTGTCTAACACGCTCCATACTATACGTAGAAAGAATAGAGAGTGCAGATTTAGGTCCAATACCTGATACTGTAAGTAGTAACTCAAAGAAGTCCCTCTCTTCCTCTTTAACAAAACCGTAAAGTGTTTGGCTCTCTTCCCTTACCTGAAAGCTTGTAAAAAAATCTATATTATCTCCTACATTCTTAAATTCAAAAAGAGATGAAACATATACCCTGTAGGCAATACCACAAGAGAGCAATATGTCAGTATAGCTACTTTTACCGACATAATTCTTCATCACTTTTCCAGAAATATATGAAATCATTTTTCAAATTTTATTTTAATTTATCATTTTCTAACCTGTCATAACATGCAATAGATATGGCCAAAGCATCTGCAACATCATCTGGTTTAGGAATCTCATTTAATCCAAACAACATTTTAACATTTTCTTGTACCTGTAATTTAGATGCTTTCCCATACCCAGATATACTACTTTTTACTTGAAGAGGGGTAATTTCACAAACAGGTATATTACTATTCTCTAAAGAAAGAAGTATGACCCCTCTTGCCTCTCCCACTACTATTGCTGTTTTAGCGTTGTTGTAAAAAAGAAGAGTTTCTAAACCACTATATGACGGTTTAAATTCTTTAATAATATTATTCATATCTTTGTAAAGTTCTAACAATCTTTCACCAACAGTTCTCTCCTTTGAAGTAATTATTGCTCCGTAATCAATGGGCGAAACTTTCCCATTTTTATCAAAATCGACAATAGACCAGCCAGTTATAGCTATACCCGGATCTATCCCTAATATTCTCATATTAATTTCGATTAAATTACTCTAGATTACTCCAAACATTCTGAACATCATCATGATCTTCTAACCTCTCTAAACTATCTTGGATTTTCTCTAAATCTTTTCCTATTAAAGCTTTTACTACCTTGGGCTCCTTAATTATCTCTGACATTTCGATTAGATATCCTAACTTAGAAATAGAATCTCTTACACTTGCGAGATTATTATACTTAGTATATACCTCTAACCCCTCCACTCCATCTAAATCTATCTCTTTAATATCTTCTATACCTTCAATGTCCATTAGTTTTATCATTACCTCCTCCTTATTCTCCTTAACATATTCATCCTTTCCGCCATACTTCTCCGATTTTTTCAAATGACCACTCTTTACCATTATTAAACCCTTAGTATCAAAATTCCAAGAAACCGACCCTGTATCTCCCATTCTCCCCCCTATCTCTTCAAATATCCTTCTTAAATCTGCAACTGTCCTATTTCTATTATCAGTCAAACAGTCAACAAGAATCTGTACACCATCATATCCAAAGCCCTCATAGGTCACCTCTTCATACGTAATCCCATCTACACCCGTACCAGAGCCCTTCTGAATTGCCTTTTCTATCCTGTCTATGGGAAAACCCTCTCTCTTTGCTTTCTCAATATACAACCTTAAATTGGGATTCATATTAGGATCAGTACCTCCCTGCCTTGTAGCATGTGTAATCTGTACAGAAAGTTTGGAGAATACTTTCCCTTTCTTAGCATCATTTATTGCTTTCTTATGCCTGATTGTTGACCATTTAGAGTGCCCTGACATAATTAGAAAAATATATAATGTATATGGGATATTCTATCATTTACGACACTGCGAAAAAAGACCTAACTTTTTACTCTATATCCACCCTCAACGACTTCCTCTTTTTTTTCGTTTTTCTTTACTGACCTATTACCACTATCACTGTAAGTTTGATTACTCCACCTAATTATTTTATCCTCAATTAAATCTTTAGATGTTCCGTATTTTTCTCTAGAAAGAGCAACCACCTTACTCTTTAATCCAAATGGTTGGTACCTTGGAGGTAACGATCTGGCACTAAATGTCGTAGATGTCATACCATCAATACAGAGTTTAAGATACATTGAATGTGCATCTAAAGAAACCAAGTCTTCAGATGAAACTCCTGGGGCAAATTCTTTCTCAAGAATAGAGGCATCGGATTGACTAACTACAAATGAACCTAAAGTTCCAACATTACCGAATATTGCCTGTCTTACTGTTAAAGGTAATTGATCGATATATTGATTAGTCATACACAAATCTAATCTAAACTTTCTTGCTTCGGATAGAATCTTAGCAAAAGAGTCTGTAGCAAAGTTTTGGAATTCATCAACAAAAAGATAGAAATCATTTCTTTGATCAGCAGGCATATCAACTCTCTCCAAAGCAGTAGATTGTAACCTTGTAATTATCATTCCACCAAGTAAAGAAGCAGTTTCCTCTCCAAGTTTTCCTTGAGCAAGATTAATTAGTAAGATTTTCTTGTTATCCATTATCTCTCTTAAATCTATTGTAGACTTAACTTGCCCAATAATATTACGAGTAACTGCTGAAGAGATAAATCTACCTACCTTGTTTTGTATAGGGGCAACTGCCTCTGAGAGTAATCTAGGATTTTGAGACATCTGCGCATACTCCTCCTCCCAGAATTTGTATAAGATGGGATCATCAACCTGCTTTAGAATGAACTTCCTATAATTTTTATCCATAAGCATTCTAGTTACAGAGAGGAGTGTTGTACCCTGCGCCTCTAGTGCTGTAGCTATTGTATTTGTAAGAATATACTGTAACCTAGGGCCCCAAGAGGTTCCGAACTGTTTATGGAATACCTCTACTACACCATCTGCAATTAAATCCCTTTGTGATTTATCTTTTAATTCAAGCAGGTTAAACCCTATTGGATACTCTGTATCTGTAGGATTAAAGTAAATAACATCATCGATTCTTTCAGGAGGTATAAAATCCAAAAGCTCTTCAACCAACTCCCCATGAGGATCTATCATACAAGAACCGTCTCCCCTTAGAATATCTGAGATAAACATGTTCTTAAAAACAGTAGATTTTCCCACACCCGTTTTCCCTAAAATGTAAAAATGCTTTCTTCTATCTTCACTTTTAATCCCAAATTCATACCTACTTCCTCTATAGTCCGTTTCTGCAAAAACAGTAACTCCATCCTGCCCTACTTTAGGTAAATTCATAGGGGGCTCAATTCTTTTAGATCTACTCCAAGCTATATTAGGTGTTTCAACCGAAATATTCGGCATATGGTATAAAGATGCTAATTCCTCGATATTAATAATATCAATAGTATCAGAAGGTAAATATCTTTTTAAATACTCTGAGTATATCTCTTTTCCACTTTTATTTGGTCTCGAATGTACAAAAGTATTTAAGTGGGCAGTAGTAAATTGTTTAAAACTAGCGACTATATCTCTTAAAATTTGCTCTGACTCTATTTGTGAGTTTGCTTTTGTAACTACCCTTATTTTAAATTCAAAACCGAGTTTTAACATCTTAAGTTCAATTTCGCTCAACTCCTCTTCTTGTCCCGGTTGTAATTTCACTATTTCTTTTCTTACTACATTCTCATTTCCGATATTGGATATACTCTCTCCCATTCCCTTTAAAAAATTAGCAAGTTCAGCAAAGAAACCCTGTGAATATGGATCTTTACCATCCTTGATTGCAGTAATGTATTTTTTAGAATTCTTTTGCCAGTAATTTGAGACAGGTCGAACAAGAATCTGTACCCATGCCTTCTGTCCTAATTTAAGGTCAGAGATTGCCCCAGTTATAGCTGCTAAGGGGTCTACTTCAAAATTCCTAAATGTCTTAATTGGAAATATGAAATCTTTCTCAAGCTCAATTTCTCCAGTAGTAACAAATTGCCTTTGATTTGGATCGGAACTTTTACTAGCGACATAATCTTGTACATACTGGATATCGGCATTTGGGTATTGAGCATAAATTTGACCCTCTATAAATTTGGAAAGATGTTTTGGAACAACTGCATAGAATTTTATTCCATTATCATTACTTGAAACAATTTCGAAACTTATTAAATCAGCAGACTTAACATCATCTCCTAAAATACCGTGTATAGAAGCAAACATCTGTTCTGCAGCAAGTGGAGTTTTATCATTCTCTCTTGGTACAAGTATCTGCATTACAAGGGGGCTTCGAATCTCTTCAAATACCTCAGGTGGGTCTTCAGATTTCTTACTTAAAAGAAACACAAAGGCAAGGAAAAATGAAGATGCAAATATTATAGAAAATATAAAAGTTGTCATTGAATATATATTACCATTTAAATAGTGAAAAGTAATATATTAAGTGCTAAAAAGCGTACACAGTTGGTATATCTTTTCCCAATATTATTACAATATCGCCAGTAGTCATAAATGATGGTCTACTTTGAACAATCTCATAAGTCCCAGGGAATATCTCAAATACTACACTTAACGATCTAGGGAAATCCTCTTGTTTAGGAACAAAAAATTGTGTTTCATCTTGTTCTTTAGGAGCATTATCATATCTAACAACCTCGCAACCACTATTCCTTATCTTTCTTGCATACTGACTAGCATAACCACTAAGTCCACTCCCGTTATACACCTCCACTCTAACTCTTTCTTTTTCTAACTCCCTATCAATCATGCTATCGATAAACTCTCTCCATACAACATCATATTTATCCGTTTCAATATAGCTTGAAATACCTACCCCGCCAAACGCTTCCTGTTGTGAGAGGTATTCTGAATTACTTAAATCTAAAAGAAACGGTCTTGTAGAAATAATGCTTTTTGAATATTTTTAATTTAAAAACAACATTTCTAAAGTTGAAAATGAAGATAATATGACTGCCTGAGAGTCTTTAAACTTATGAGATGAGTTAAAAGATTAAACCATCCTAATTTTGAAATAAAGCTGTTTAACATAAATGCCTCTTGGTTTGCGTTAAAACCATTAGAGTAATATTGAGCATACAAAGAATCTCCAGATGGTTCTCCTAATTTCTCACTAAATATTTTATTGGCAGAGCTACTAATCCATATATATTCGTCTATGTTAGTACCTAATAGTTGTTCAAATTGCCATATAGCGTATTCATAACCCCTACCCTCTTGCAAAAAATCTCCAGCATACCTGAATGTAGAAATTGGCAAACTACTTCCAAATTCTTTATCTACACCCATATACTCTACCCATGCTGGTATAAATACTAATACAGAGACACTTTTTTCTTTATTTTCGGCATATAGATATGCAAGCTTTATCCTCTCTTTATCGTTATATTCTTCTTCGAAAATAATCAAGGTTTTTTCTAAAGCATCTTTTTGATTTGATAGAAGGTAATATTCAGAGTTACTAAGTTTGATAGGATCAACACTCTTAATATTACTAAATCCTATATATGTATATATTCCATAACCAATTAAAGAGATTACAATTAGAAATAGAAGTATTTTATTAAAGTTAATATCAATCTTCTTTTTCTTTACCTGCTCTTTTCTTTTGTACCTCTCTCTTCCTGTTCTCATTTTAATGTTGTAAAAGTTAATCTTTTTCCATTCTTTTTAACAAAACTTAACAGCACCGCCTCAAGCATAATATTATCACCAATTCCATTGCCGTAAAGCGAGTCTCCTTTGATATGATATCCCAAATATTTTAAACTCGCCCTTATCTGGTGCATTCTTCCTGTATCAATTTTGATTAAAGCACAATTTTTTGAAAAAAGCATATAACTTAAACTATATTTTGAACCCGTAAATTCGTAAGTTCTAAACTCCATCCTATATCTATTTACCCTATCTCTACCAATATACCCTTCTACCTTTTCCCAACTCTGCCACGGTTTGGAATTAATATCAATCTGTTTAACATATTCTAACAAATCAATATCTAGTTCTTTTTTAACATTCTCTTCCAAAGAAGCATAGTATATTTTAATTACATTCTTGTTACTAAATTCACTTTTCAAATACTCCTGAATACTCTTACTTTTTGCTACAACTATTAACCCCGACACCCCCTTATCTAAACGATGTACAATCCCTGCTCTATCAACTAAAGGATCATATTGTCCGATACTTTCAAGATAGTATCTTACATAATTTGCGAGTGTACTTTCTCTATTTCCCACCCCTGGGTGTACTACTAAACCTTTTGGTTTATATATTACTAATAGATCTTCATCCTCATATCTAATATCTAATTTGAGTTTTTGAGGGAGTATCTCTTGGCTTAAATCTAAGTTGTTTTTAATACTTTCCCAATATTCTATATCAATGTCTAATATGTCTCCCTCTCTTAATCTATACCCCTTTTTACAGTTACTCCCATTTACATTACACCCCTCATGTATATATCTTTGAACAATGCTTCTAGAAAGAGAATGCTCTTTTAACATATCAAATACAACTGAATCAATTCTTAAACCCACTTTATCTTTTTGAATAACTATTTTCATAATATAGATTTTACTAATAATATTTTTCTATTACTACCTCTCTTTATTAAAACAAAGTAGAAATACTCCTGCATATATTGATAATAGGACTAAAAATAAATCTGATATATTAAATGAAATCTCTAATATTGTAATATAATCACATACCTTTCCATATATTACCCTTGTGATCAGATTACTTAATCCTAACAGAAATACTGAAAAAAGAATGTATTTCATATTATCTTTCGAATTTAATGCTACAACAATTAGAATTACTAGTAAGAGTACTGATATATAAAATATATTGTTAATTTCAAAACCAAAAGCAACCCCGTTATTTGTAATGCATGTATTTCTCAAAAACAATTGATTCGAAAGCAATATATTTATTACAGATATAACAAATGAACATAAAAGTATAGCTATACCCATACTAATCTAACTTAACAGATCTAATTGTTGATACACTTTTAATATTTACTTTTGCTTTTCTTAAATCTGAAAGAAAGAATCCCGACATTATTACTGTCCATATTAAAAATATACCTACTAAAATGTCTTCTAAGAAAGACAAATCGCTGGATAAATATAGATATGAGACATAAATAGAGGAAACAAGCACTATAAAAAATCCAACATAGCCGAGAATATATTTTTCGTAAAGAGGATTTTTAACAATTTTATATATGAATTTAAACAATATATAAAATACTACTAAAACAGCAATTAGTATTAATCCTTTATAAATCCAATTATTAAAACCGGAGTTCATACCAGTATAAATAAAAGAAACCCCTAACATTGATGTCGTTGAGAAATAAATGGGGAAAAACATATGTTTCCATCTCCATTTTTTAATTACTAACACAAAGAAGGTTAAGAAGATAAGTGTTGATACAAACATCGCTAATATTACCAATCCCCCATCCCAAACACCAAAAAATCTCCATGGTAGTAATCTAAAGAGATAAATCTTCTCACCATACTTTTCATAAGGTAACCAATACCATATAAATGATGAAAATGTTTCCCAGGTCAATACGATATATACTACTCTTCCAACAACAAAAACAAGAAATCCAGAAACTAAAAAAATATCAAATACAGAGGATCTATTTTTTCGTGATTCTGTACAACCTCTCCAAAATACATACAAACCAATAAAAAATATTAGTGCTAAAATAATCAATGGGTGAACATCTTGAAAAAAATCTTTTACAATATAAAACAGTTCTTTCACTATGTTATGCTAATACTTTAATATCCTATCGTTTCTTTTTTGACCCTTTTTTCTTGTTCTTTTTCTTCTTATCTTTTCTTATCTTTTTATTATCTGTCTCAGAATTTTCAGAAACGACATTATCAACCTTGCCCTTAACTTTAGTTTTAAGATGCAAAAATCCTCCTACAATCACATCTCCCAGTTTAACAATAAAGCTTTCCCCTGTCTTGTATCTGGTTCTTTTTGACTCAACAACTTCACTAGCTTGCTCTTTTGTTGCAGTAATCTGTTTTTGCATTACCTGTGCATCAGGATATTTCTCTCCTTCAATAGCTCTATCTCTAATCTGAAGACCACAGAATTCACAAAATTTATGATCCTTGTTAATTAATACGTTACATTTGGGACATCTTTTTTTAATCTCAAATCCACAATTTGTACAAAACACATATCCAGGATACAATTGATGCCCACACTTTGGACAATCTCCAAGTTCCAATGTTTCAAATTTTAAATACCTTCTTTCCAAATCACCCCAATATATTTCCTCAATGGTTTCACTTGGTCTAATAATTAAATATATTATTAATCCTGGTATATTCAAAAATATAACTAAAAGCATATATACCAGTCTTAAACCTTTTCTGGAGGTTCTCTCAGAAGAATCTATCCATACCCACCCAATGATGACTAAGGAGAATAGAATGAATAACAGGCCAAGTATAAAGCTAAATATATTAAAGTTAATACTTCCTACAAACTCAAAAAAGTTAAGAATAAATTTTTCTAATCCCATGGTTTTATTATTACTTAATTATTTATATGGTCGAGGAGGGAATCGAACCCTCACACTATTTCTAGCATGGGATTTTGAGTCCCACGTGTCTGCCAGTTCCACCACTCGACCTAAACTCATGTATTATATCCCAAGAAAATAGGTGTTGTATATACTAATTCTTCTCTCTATGAAGATTTCTAAAACTGGCTATCTCTTTAATGAATGCTAATTCCAGTACACCTGTAGGACCATTTCTATGTTTTGCAAGGAACAATTCCGCTGTACCCTTCTTTTCTGTATCAGGATTCCAAGTCTCTTCCCTATCTAAAAACATTACAACATCAGCATCCTGCTCAATAGAACCAGATTCTCTCAAATCTGACAATTGAGGTCTTCTACTTTGCCTTTGTTCAATCGCTCGAGATAGCTGAGAAAGCCCAACAACTGGAATATTTAGTTCCTTTGCAAGATTTTTTAAACCTTGCGAAACCTCACCTACCTCTAATGTTCTACTTTCCTTACTATTACCATGCATTAGTTGGAGATAGTCAACAAAAATTATATCAACCCCATGTTCAATTTCTAATCTCCTTGCTTTAGTTCTAATTTGGTTAATATGTTGTCCCGCCATATCATCGATAAATATATTTGCATCTGCCAACTCTCCCATTGTATTTGCCAACTTAACAATTTTTTCTTCAGTGAGTTTGTTCGTTCTAATTTCCCAGAAAGGAATACCTGATTGCATACCTAAGAGTCTATCCATAATCTGCATATTAGACATTTCTAATGAGAAGAAAGCTACATTTTTCTTCTCGATTAAAGCAGCATGTCTCATCATATCTAGAGCCAAAGATGTTTTACCAACAGAAGGTCTTGCAGCAAGTACAATAAAATCGGATTTCTGAAAACCACCCAGAAGAACATCTAACTCTTTAAATCCAGTTGAGATACCAGCATAATCATCACTTTCTTTAGAATGAGCAGCTCTCTCATAGGCATCTTTAAGCAGATCTTTAATATGCACAAAATTACTCTTTATTCCCTCTTGAGCGACATTAAAAAGTAAGGTTTCTGATCTATCTACCACTTCTGGCATAGCTATGGTTTCATCAAAAGCCAACTTCGTAATTTCTGAAGAAGAAGATATCAACCCCCTTCTTGTCGCAGTTTCTTTAACGATATTTCCATACTCAGCTGCATGTGCAGAAGTTGGAACGAAAGATGCAAGCTCTGTTAGATATGCCCTTCCACCTATCCTGCTAAGTAACTTTTTCTTTTTTAATTTATCCGAAATAGTAACAAGATCTATTGGGAGACCCTCTTCAAAGAGTTCTAAAATATTCTCATAAATATCTGCATGCCTTTCATCATAAAAATGATTTGGTTTTAATGTTCCAGAAACTTCAATTAAGGCGTCTTTGTCTAAAAGAATTGAACCTAATACTGATTTTTCTGCTTCTAAATTTTGAGGTGGAATTCTATCCATTGTTTATTTAAGAAATATTACCTCTATATTTTTATTCTCTTGTTCTGGTGTAGGAGTTACATTTAAATATGATTCTTCTTTAACATTAGTGAAACCAAAATATTTAATAAAATCATCCCTGCTTTTTAATTCATTCCCTAATTTTAGTCCTTCTGTGTTGTATGCACAAGGTATAAGTATTGTAGGATCAATATAGTTAAGTATCTTTTCAATCTTGTCATAATCTATAAATAAATTGCCATTACCAATAGGTAAGATTAACACATCTACATCGCCCAAATCTTTAGTTAGTGATATATCTAGAGAGTTATCTATTAAACCCATATACACTACTCTTAAAACGGCTTCATCAATAGTATAGAACTGAGAATCAACATCTCTTCGAATCATTACTCCACCTATTTCAAACTCACCCGGAGAAGATATCTCTATTGTTGACTCCCTATGATCTGGCTCTACTTTTTTTAATAAATCATTTCCGTCTAATATATTCTCCTCACCTCTCAAATCTTTTGAAGAGAAAAGAACAACATCTGCTTTACTTTTGGAAAAGCCAACCCACTCTGTTTAAGGGCTAGTGGATCTGTTAAAACAGTTATATCACCTGTACTAAGTAGAAATGACGACCAACCAAGACTTTTAATCTTCATATTTACATTACAATTATTTTATCTGGCAGTATACACAAGAGTATATCAGATTTATGAATCCGATAGACCCAGAGATTTACGAATGTCTTCAACTAGAGTTTCTTTCATCTGTTTTTTAACTAACTCTAACTTCAAACTTTCTAAAGAAGAAATTACAGCTTGAAGCTGTGTCATCACTTTATCCTCATCTACATTGAGAGAAATCATCCTTTTTATGCCACCAACCTGTCCCTCTATTCTACTAACTCTATTTTGAATTTTCTTTGAATATTTCATTTTGTACTAAAGTATATTTTTTAAATTAAAAAAATCAACCTTTTATCTCTTGACAAAAATTAGCACTCGGTGGTATCCTTTGCTAACCATATATATTTAAATTTTAATATTTAAAATACTATGAAAATTGTAAAAATAAATCAAAAACCACAGGATACAATATACACTCCTGTAAGATCTCTAATGGATGATTTCTTTGATTATCCCCTTTCGAGATTTAATGATGTCTTCTACAGAGATTTTGAGAATCTCTCAGCAAACGTATGGGAAGAAGACAACAAAATCTTTGTTAAGATGGCAATGCCTGGAATTAAAAAAGAAGATATTAAAATATCTGTAACAGGTGATAGCATAAATATTCAGGGTAAAACAGCCCAAGAGAAAGAAGAAAAAGAGAAAAGATACTTCTTAAAGACACTTCAATCATATTCCTACTCCCAAAGCTTTAATCTACCATCAATCGTAGACCCCGATAATGTAGAAGCATCTTTTGAGAACGGTGTACTAACCGTTAAACTACCCAAAGCTAAAGAATCTCAAACAAAAGAGATTGTCATTAAATAGCTACAGAAGGTCTGTCCCGGGTCTGACCCCGGGACAACCGATTTACACTTCAACCCAATCCCTTTACATAAACACATCCCATCTTCCTCCTTCTTTTTGAAAAAGGTAATTTCGTGTTTCGAACAAGCGCCAAACAGACACATGGATTTCAGAAAACCCCCTTCGTATCAGACACAACCAGGGGTTAGAGGAGGGTCTGGCACTCTTTCCCCCTTTTCTATGTAGACACTCCCGTTTTGTTCTGATATAATCCTATCCGTTATGAAGAAAGATATACATCCAAAATACAACAACAATTTAAAAGTCGTTTGTTCCTGTGGTAACACCTTTATTACAGGTTCTACCCTAGACGCAGAAACGCTTACAGTTGAACTTTGTTCTAAATGTCATCCTTTTTACACAGGAGAGCAAAAGATTGTAGATACAGAAAACGTTGTAAAGAGATTTGAAGAAAGAGCCCAAAAGAGTGCGAAGATGTCTTTTAAAAACAAAAGAGAGAAAATGGCAGAAAGAAAAGCCAAGAGAACCTCTTCTGTCAAAGCATCTTCTAATCTTACATTAAAAGATATGCTTGCTAACGCAAATATATCTAAGTAACACCCTCCCTATATCAATTTTATGATATCATCCATATATATGGACATTGAAATATTAAAAAACAAATACAATTTCCAAGAGATTAAAGAGAAAAAAGATAATCTAGAGAAAAAACTTGAGACAGCACACCAAACTAATGAGAATATGTCAGAGTTAAGCTCGGACCTGTCCTACTACTCTCAACTGTATACATATGTTGATGAACTTAACAAAAATATTAGTAAATACGAACAAGCTAAACAGATATTAAAGGAAGGTGATGACACAGATTTAAAAGAGTTGGCAAACCTTGAGATTGAAGAGGTCCAAAACAGTATCACTAGAATCGATTCAGACATTAGAAAATTACAGATAGAAAGAGAATTCCAGGATCAAGATGACAACAGGTCGGTAATATTAGAGATTCGAGCAGGTGCAGGTGGTGAAGAAGCTGCTCTTTTTGCATCTGACCTTTTCCATATGTATAAAAACTTTTCAGTTAAAAACGGCTGGGATGTTCAAATAATTGATAGTAATGTTGCAGAGGCAGGGGGATACAAAGAGGTAATAGCTCAAATTAATGGTAAAAATGTATACAAAAACCTAAAGTATGAAAGTGGTGTCCATAGAGTACAAAGAGTTCCAACTACTGAGTCGTCTGGAAGAATTCACACCTCTACAGCGTCCGTAGCCATTATGCCAGAAGCCCATGATATAGATATTGATATAAAGCCAGAAGACTTAAGAATTGACGTTATGAGGGCCTCCGGAGCAGGAGGACAGTGTGTAAACAGAACAGACTCTGCAGTAAGAATAACTCATTTACCAACTGGTATTGTTGTAAGTTGCCAAGAAACTAAACATCAAGCACAAAACAAAGAAAAGGCAATGGCAAATCTTAGATCGCGGCTCTACGAAAAAAAGAAAAGAGAAGAAGATGAAAAAAGATCTAGTAAAAGAGCTTCTCAAATAGGAAACGCTATGAGAGCAGAGAAGATTAGGACATATAACTTCCCACAAAACAGAATCACAGATCATAGAGTAAAAATGTCTTGGCATAATATTGAATCTGTATTACTTGGAGATTTAGAACAGCTTATCCAAGACGTTAGAGAGGGTATTCAGCTCGAGATGTTAAACAATGGAAAGTAATTTGCAGGAGATTTTTAAAATCCAAAAACTACTTGAAGAAATAAACTACCCCGATGCATATAGAGTAGCAAGAGAGATTCAAACATACCTCCTTTCAAACAAAAATGTCTCAAAGGAAAAGCTCTTTCAAGAACTTAAAGGTGGTAAACCTTGGGAATATATAAAGGGAGATACACAATTTTGTAATCTTACTTTTAAAGTAGATAGTTATACCCTAATTCCAAGAGTTGAAACAGAACAACTAGTATATGACTGTAAAGATTTAATTGAGAAAGAAAATATTAAAAACATTATTGATGTTGGGACAGGTAGTGGTTGTATAAGCATTTCTCTTGGGAATTTACTTCGAGCCCCTACTCCTTTTATGCTACAGACATATCCCAGAAAGCTTTGGATATTGCTAAATATAATGAGAAACAGATATTAAAACAAAATGGTATTAAATGGTTAAAAACAGATTTAATTAAAGATATAGATAATCTCAATGAACCAACTATAATTATTGCTAATCTCCCATACATACCTACAGAAAAATATAAAAAGTTGGATAGAAGTGTAATAGATTATGAACCTAAATTGGCCTTAGATGGCGGAAAAGATGGGTTAAGAGTATATGAGAAGCTATTTAGACAGATTAAATCAAAAAGTATAAACACAAAGATAATATATTTTGAAACAGAGGAAAGCATTTTTGAAGAAGGTATAAATCTAGTTAAAGAGTTCTTTCCTAAATCAAAAATAACAAAAATAAAAGACTGTTTTAATAGGAATAGATTTGTCAAAATATCTTTTTAATACAACCTACTCTGCTTCTGTTAATGTAACCTTAACATTTCTTGTCTCACCATCCTTCCAAATCTCAAGCTCTATCTCTTCCCCTACTTTGAATGATTGTACAATGTATGAGAAAGCTTGCTCTACTGATTCACCATTTACCTTTGTAATAATTTCACCTCTTTTTATCTCTGCCTTTGCTGCAGGACCATCAGGATCTACACTCATAACTAAAGCTCCTGCTACAACGTTTTCATAAAACATTGCCTGATACTCAGAAATCATTTGATATGATATTCCAATATACGGTTTTATAAATTTCCCATAGGTTCTATACTCTGTTAATCTCTGTTTTACGATATTGATTGGCAAAGCGAAAGAAATATTATCTGCGTTAGCTGTTGTTGCAAAATTAATACCTATTACCTTTCCTTCAGAATTTATTAATGGTCCACCAGAGTTACCTGAATTAACAGCGGCATCTGTTTGTATTACATTCTCGTAAGTTTTAGTCGTTGCACCAAACCACCCAGATGATGTAGTAACTGACCTATTTAACCCACTGACCACCCCAGTTGTTACACTACCTGCATACTCCCCTAACGGAGTCCCTATTGCTACAACAGTTTGACCTACAACAAGATTATCTGAATTTCCTAGTTCCAAAGAATCTAGGGAGGTTGCATCAATTTTAAGCAAAGCGATATCGTTGCTATCATCTCTTAATATCTCAACTACCTCGTGCTCATTTCCATCACTAGTAATCACTTTGTATGCAGCAGATACATCGGATACCACATGTTGGTTAGTGATTATTACACCGTTAGCATCAACGATAAAGCCCGTACCAATATTGCTTACCTCATCAACTAAACCCTCACCACTTTTTAACATAACTTGACTCACTGCTACACTTACAACAGAAGGAGATGAATTTTTAACAACGTTAATAATTACGTTCTCTTCCTCCGTTACAACAATATTAACATCTTCGTTATCATTGTTATCTTTCTCTTCGATATTAAACACCCCTTTAAAGAGTTCTCCTTTTTCAGAAAGTACTACAAGCCCAAGCAATCCCCCTATTATCAAAGATATTACTAACAAGGTAATACCAAAAACTTTTAGATGTTTGTAGTTATCAAAATTAAGTTTAGGTATTTTTTTCTCTTTACTCTCTTCCATATTTAATACCTTTAAAATTTAATTATTTATTAATTTGAACTAACGCTTCATTATACTGCTTATCTACACCATCTATAAAGTCTTGGGACGTATTTTCTACTACGAAATCTGGAGTTATTGAGTTATCAGTAGTCAACCATGTTCCATCAGGCAGTAACCATTTCAGGATAGTAACATGTATACTTGAACCACCACTTAGATCAATTACTGTTTGTGCTGTACCTTTACCGTAAGTTTTAGTTCCCACTATCTTTGCTACACCGTTTTGTTGTAAAGCACCTGCAAATATCTCAGAGGCAGAAGCACTTCCTTCATCTACCAAAATTACAACCTTTTTACCCAACAATCTTCCTCCTTTTTCAGAATCAAAGGTTTGAATATTTCCTTTTCCATCTTCCTGTTGTGAAATTATTTCCCCTATATCAATAAAATCATCTGCAGCATATACTCCAGCATCAAAGTAGCCACCTGGATTCCCTCTAAGATCTATAATAATCTTCTCAACATCATTTTCTATAATATCTTGAGTAATTGCATCCCATTTACCCTTCCATTCACCCAAAGAGGCCTCTGTAAATCTCGCGATATCTATTAAAGCAATATCTTTTTTGTCTCCAATATACGACAAACTCATACTTGGAACTGTAATCTGTCCTCTCGTAATTTCTAATTCAATTGGTTCTAAATCTCCTCTATGTAATATTTGCAACTTAACTTTTGTTCCTGCCTCTCCTCTAATTTTCTGAACTATTTCGTATACATTATCTCCACTTTTTATTTGGTAATCATCTACGGCTAAGATATAGTCTCCTGGCCTAATACCTGCTTCTTTAGCAGGAGAGCCATCAATTGGAGATACTATTATTATTGCACCCTCTTTATATCCTAACTCTGCACCAATTCCTTCAAAATACTTCCCACTATTTGACATATTAAAATCTTCTGTTTCTTTGGGATCCAGAAATACAGTCGCCTGATCTCCGTAAGAATCAACCAAGCCCTTAATAGCGCCATATATCTTGTTCTCTTCAGATACCTTGTCCTTCTCAACATACTCACTATCCAAGATATCCCAAACCTGCCAAAAGAGGTTTATATCTACCTTGTTTTTTGCACCCCCAATAGACAACAGGGTATCCGCGGAAGGAACTATACTTCTTCCAAATATAACTCCGATACAGAAAGCAACTACAACAATTACTAAAACTGCAAAATATTCTACTTCCATTATTTTCTTTGTCCATATTCAAGAAATTTAAAATTAGACTTCCATTATATTCTTAATTTTCTAATAATTACAAATCAACAAAATCCAAAAGCCCAATATTCATTAGTAGCTTACCCTTATTCCCAAAATCAACAAATGCATTATTACTTTCGTCATCAAAATCTATTACCTTACCAATATATCCATAGGTAGAGGGCGATCTAGATATCACCAACTGGTTAGTATACAAATTAACAAACCACTTGTTATTCTGTATATCCGATTCTGAGAGTATAAATAACTGATTTTCAACACTATCAAACATTACAAATTTACCCTTAAATTTAAGAAGTTTATCTAAGAACATATTGTCACAGTGAACAGAGCCAAAGCCACCAAGAATCATTATTGGTAATCCAATCTCTCTAAATTCTGAATAGGACATGGCGTAGGTAATAACTGCAACTGCACCTCTTTCAAACAGCTCTATAGCCACTCTATTGTAAAGATATGGACCAACCCATACAATCTTCCCACTATAATCATCATCCAAACTGCTTTCTTTTAATATTGTTTTCCCATCTCCTAGTATCTCCAATTTTCCAAAGAACTTCTCATCTGATTTCGTTGTTACAACACCATCTACACAAACAGCGTCGGTTACAACAACTAACCCATCTACAGGATTGATTGTAGCAACGAAACCACTAAAATCACTTTCAACAATAGAAGTACTCTCTTCCCCTAATATATCTACATAGCCCATTTTAACCCTTGTTAAATCTAATATCCCATTTGTGGGAGCAACTAATTCGGTTACGCTTAATTTCCCAGAAGATGTTTTTTGAGCTATTATTTCACCTTCTTCTAAATATTCACCATCTACTCTAATAACATATTTTTCACACTCTTCATTCTTACAATTCAAAATCTTTGTTACACTTAAAGATTTTTTCAAAGGAGTATCAACTCTTTCAAAAAGAGTATCTCCTATATTTACCTTCCTCCCCTATTATTATCCTGTCAGAATTTTTTAAGGGTATTTTAAATTTGTAATTAGGATATTTTTCAAATATCCTGTTCCTTATCTCCATCTCCCCATACTTTAAACTTAATTCTATTATTTTGCGCAGAGGGACCATATACGATTGGCCTGTGCCTTCCATCAATTACTAAGTACCCAAATGTCAAAGTGTTTCTACTAGACATAAACTCTATTTTATTAGAAGTGAAATGAGAAAAAACTGCCCCATTTTTTAAATCTCCCTCAACAACGACCTTCTCCCCCATTTGAGGAATTTTAAGAATCTGTAAAACTGAACCCAAACCGTAAATATCTCTTTGTGGGGCATCTTGGGAGGAAACTTTACCAGAAAATATAATCTTATTTTTACCTTGAGAAGAAACTTCGGGAATCAATATTTTAAATGCACTAGGTAAAACATCACCTCTAAATACAACGATGTCTTCCGATTGCTCCTTTTCTATCATACTTTTACCAAATGTTAATACTTTGTTCTCATTATCTACATATAAATCTATAACCCCTTCCAATTCTAAACCGTCAATTAAAGAAAAAAGTAACTCTCTTTTAGAAAGAAGTTTAGGGATATTACCTGATACAAAAATAGCCGTATTCCTACCAATCATATCACCCAATCTTTCCTTGTTTTGATTTTTAATCGAAAGTAATTGAAGCGTTGTAAAAGCCCTAAGTAAATCACGTAACACTGGATCTAAAATGTATTCACAGTTATGAGCAATTAAGTTGGCCCATTTATTTGAGATATCCTCCGATGATGAATCTGAAGAGAGAAAGGATTGAATCTTAGAACTTTTTATGAAATCAATCAACCCTATTTCATTACCCCAATCAATTTTAAAAGTAGAAAAACCAATTTCATTGGAAGCAGATTTTGAGAATATACTTGAGGATGTATGTATATTCTTTTCTCTGTATATCGAAAAATGTGAGATATCCAAATCTACCCATATTACATCGTTGTAACCCAACCTATTTACAAGACCCTTTATTAACGATTCAAATTGGCCATTATCCAAAATCTTAAGAGCTATATCATTAGAAAACTCTTTTAAAGAAATCAATATATTTTTAAAAAATGGCTGATTATCATCTACAATTACTTTTATTCCCGATACTCCTATCTCCTCTCTCTCAAAACTCTTTATTTTAAAAATACCTTCATAAGTTCTATCAACAATATCCCAATCAAATATTTTTTCTAAGGAGTCAAAATACTCATACCAAAAATCTTTCGAAAAAGACAAATCGTCTAATCTAAATTTTAAAGGTGACAAATCTGTAGAGTCAGAAAGAATATATGTTTTTTGAGAAGTAATATCAGAATATGCTAAATTAGCATATATAAAATTATCTTTTATTAATAAAGTAAGATACGCATTCTTGTTTAACATAGGCAGTTGATTCATCGTACTAATAGTTTACCAATTTAACAGTATTTTTCCAACAAAAAGGGGAGAGTTACCCCTCCCCTAGCAAAAACATATTCAAAAAATCTTTATACCTCTCTTGAAATATATGGTAGTAAAGCCATAAATCTTGCTCTCTTAATTGCCTTTTTTAACTGTTTCTGATGCTTATGACAAGCTCCAGATTTCTCAACAGATATTATCTTACCTCTTACAGATGTAAATTTCTTTAACTGATAAACATCTTTGTAAGAAACCTCCTTAATACCAGAATCACATAGAGGACACGAAAGGTTTTGAATTATCTTCCTTCTCCTTCTCTGTTTCTTTTTACCACCGTACTGCTCTGTAGATTCTTCTTCTACAACACTCTTCTCATCAAAGACATCATCTATAGTTGGTGCTATTTTTTTTGTTACTTCCTCTTCCATCAATCAATTACTTAATACAAATTAAAATGGTAAATCAGAATCCTCTAAAGGATCATCAGTTGCAACATCTTCCTCAACTGCTGCGGGAGTTTCAATCTCTTCTTCGGACTCTGCTGGTTTTTCGTGGTTTGAATCACCTTCAAAGCCAGCACCCTGTTTACCCTTACTATCTAAAAGAATCATATCGTTTACTCTTACCTCTGTTTTGTATCTTGTAGAGCCATCATCTGCTTCCCAAGATCTAGTAGTAAGAGAACCCTCAATGTATACCTTCATTCCTTTAGCTAAAAGTTGCTGACATATCTCTGCCATCTTGTTCCATGCAACTATGTTATGAAATTCTGCAACCTCTTTTACATTACCATCTTGATCCTTCCAAGATTTATTAGTTGCCATTCCAAATGTTACAACTGGAGTACCTCCTGTTGTATACCTTATCTCTGGTTCTCTTGTTAGATTACCTATCAACTGAACCTTATTTAAAGACCTTGCTGACATTTTTTGTATATATATAAATTTAACTTACCTTAATCTTAACACCCAAATATTACAAAATATTGAACTAAACCTCTATCTCTTTCTTCTTAATACCCTTACCAATTTTATCCGTATTATCAACCTGAATTATCATAAATCTAAGTAACTCTTGCCTTAATTGTAATAATCTTTTCATCTCATTGATATTACCTGGGATGTTTCTAAAGTTGTAAACAATGTAATACCCCTCGTTATGTCCCTCTATCTTGTATGCAAGATATCTTTTTCCCCATACATCTACATCTAAAACCTCTCCACCATCTTTACTCATCATAGCCATAAACTCTTTATGTACACTCTTTCTTAAGTCATCAGGCAAGAGTGGTTTAAGAGCAATCATTAATTCATATGTTTTCATTTCCTTTTTAGCAACAGCCATTTATCTTTTAAATATATTTTAACTAAGCAGAAGGATTTTAGCAGAAAAAAAGAGATATTACAATTGTATTAGGTATTAGCAAGAATGATAATATAGTCACCATCATTAACAATATACTCCCTACCATGATTTTTTATCATCCCCTTCTCTTTTGCAATATTCCAGCCACCAACATCTATCAATTCATCTACATTAACTACATCTGCTGTAATAAAGTTTTTACCCAAATCTGTATGTATTACACTTGCAGCACTCTTAACATCTGCACCTCTTTCAATGCTCCATGCGTTACACTCTTTCTGCGAACCAGTGTAGAAAGTAATTAAGTTTAATCTATCATATGCACTCATAATTACATCCTCTACTATAATAGGTTTTTTACCCAATAATTCCACATACTCATTAAATTCATCTCCATTCATACTAGCTAAATCAGAAAGTAATTTAACATCAACCTCAAGCACATACTTACACGAATCATCTTTACAAATACCTCCTAACTCTTTCTTCCATTTCTCTATACTCTCCTCTTCTAAACCCTCTTTACAGTTTAAAACAATAACCCTTTGTTTATTAGTTAACAACCATAACTCATTTACTACACCTCTCTCGTCATCAGTAAGGGATATATCTATAACTGGAATACCCTCATTAAGACCTTTTAAGACTTTTTCTAATGCACTTAGCTCTAAGGCAATACTTTCAGTAATACCAGGCCTTGAATTTCTTTTAACCGTATCATACCTTTTTTCAACACTCTCTAAATCTTTAATTATTAACTCAGATTGTACAATCTCAAAATCATCAACAGGATCTACTCTGTTATATACATGTACAACCTCTTCACTCTTAAAAGCCCTAAGAACATATATTATTACATCAACCTCTCTAATATGAGAAAGAAACTGATTACCCAAACCCTCCCCTTTAGAAGCACCCTTAACCAGTCCTGCAATATCTACAAATGTCATAGCAGAGGGTACAATCTTTTGGGCTTTAAAAAATTCAGATAACCTATCCAACCTTTTATCTGGTATCTGTACAACTCCAATATTCTTGTCTATCGTACAGAAAGGATAGTTTTCAGCAGGCACTGACTTTTTAGTTAATGCATTAAACAGTGTAGACTTACCAGAATTTGGTAAACCAACAATACCAAGGGATAGTGTGTGCGACCTAGTTACATTCTCCATTTATCAAGATATATCGTAATATATTAAGATTTCAATTATACCACTTTTAAATACTACATTTCTAAAGTAAGATATCAATATATATGAAACTGTCCAAACCCATATTTACAACTTTAATATTTTGTTTTACCCTACTACTCTCTTTTTCAAAAATACAGGCAATTACATATGATTTCATACTTACAAATGATACAACTGTTAAATACACAACTGGAAGTGACTATGTAGAGTTGTAAACAGTTTTAAAAGAAGTTAAAAACAACCAATACTTTGTATCTACTGTAGGAGAAAAAACATTTCATATTCCTGATATTTACTCTAATGACACTCAAGATATTGATACTGAAAGACTTTTTAAAAAGACTCTCTGTCCGTTAAATCTAATACTGGCAAAGATCTTGAATATACCATTGAGGAATTAGAAAAAGGAGAGGGAATGTATATTAAAGTACCAAATTACAAAGAAACTAGGTATGGTAACCCCTATGAAGTCATATTAACATATCATACTCATGATTTTTTAAAAAAGTATATGATTCTGTGATAATACAATACCCAATACTAAGTGAGGATACTCAGTTTGAACAGAAAGATGAAAGTACAGATACAACTGCCCAAATCAATTACAATCTGAATTTTGAATTTGATAAAGATATACCACCTCTCGTTAAAATTTTTCCCTCAGAATATACCTCAAATCCACTCGATAAGGATTCTGGAACTGAATATTCCTTCTCTTCTCAACAAAGAATTGGGAATCCAATATATTTAGAATTCGGTACTAATCAAGTGTATAGATTTGAACTTAATTTAGAAACTATAAAAACAGATGGGTTTGTACCAGAAAAATACTCATTAAATCTTCCCTTCCTTTCTACAAATATATACCAAGTTTCTTTACCAAGAGAATCTGATGAGAGCAATCAAAGTGTTAAGATTGAAAACATATCCCCTACCCCAACTAAACTACTTGTAAACCAAGAAGGTAATGTTACAGCAACATTTGAAGTTCCTGCGAATACAGATAGTAACATTCAAGTATCTGGATATATTTGGCTTGAGCAAAAGTCTTTAGATGAAAAGTTGCCAATCCCAAATCCTAAGTACACCATTTATTTAGAAGAAATAAAGGGAGATCCTAACCTATCAAGATATCTCTTACCCACAGATTACTGGGAAGTCAACGATATATATATTCAACAGGAAGCAAAAATATACTTGGTAAGAACGTATATCTTCTTGATGTTGTTAAATCAGTATATGGATATATAAATGAGAAACTTGAATACAATGATACCAAAGCAAATGATTTAACATCAAAAAGAATTGGAGCAAAAGCCGCCTTACAAGGAGGCCCCTCTGTATGTATGGAGTACTCTGACTCCATGATTGCTATCCTTCGAGCCCTTGGCATACCTTCAAGAGGGGCATTAGGATACACATCATTAAGTACTAATCAAGAAGTCAAAATTAGTCATCAATGGGTACAGCTTTGGATTCCAGATTACGGATGGTTAAGTGTTGACCCAACTTATGAAAGCAGTAATATGATGATTGGACAAAGTATTGATTACGTCCTTTGGAGTACTTTCTTTGATAACAACATTTCGGATATAAATGTACTTACCGCAAATATAGAGAACCTAGATTTTGATGCAAACACTTTTGAGGTTAAGGTATATGCAATAGAGAGTACTCTAGTTCCTACAGATTTAATGTCATACCCAGATATTCAAATTGAAAACAATGATGATAGTAGTACAAAGGAGTATTTAAATGTTCTCGTTAAAACAACACCTCTTGGGAAAGCATTGCTAATATTACTTCCTATTACAGTAGTATTGATATTACTAATACTTTTACTCTCACTGATAGTACTTCTTGTTAAAAGACTTAAAACTCGTAAAGCTTCTCCAAATCAATCGCTTTAACCCCCTCATCTAATCGGTCCTGTGCAGTAGCGTAAAGCGTCATTAAGACATCACCTTTCTCTACTTTATCCCCAGGCATCTTGTCTACATATATACCCGCCTCTTTTATCCTTGGTGTCCCCAATGATCTCGCAATCTCTACTACTTCTCTAGTACATATATTTTTAACTACACCGGATTTGGTTGCTTTAATCTGATATTTTAATTCCCCCGGTTTTAAATCTTTTGCCTTAATGATTTTCTTTGCTCCCTGTTTCGTAGCTATATCCCAGAATTTCTTTAGAGCTTTACCAGAATCTAGTATCTCTTGAGCAAATTTCTTACCCGTACCCTTCTTTGCCTTACCTACCCCCTCAAAAATCTCACTTGCCATAGATAGGACAGTTTCCTCTAACTCTTCGGAACGTTTCTCGTCCCTTTCCAAAACCTTTAAACACTCCTTCATTTCAAGTACAGGACCAACCCCATTACCATCTGGACCCTTTACTACTCTTTTATGTGTTACACACTTAATATCAAATTTATGAAATAGTTTCTCAAACTCTCTTTTCAAAAATTCTAAATCATCCGGCTTCTCTATTTTAGTACCTTTACCATATGGCAAATCAATCAATACAAAAGAAGACCCCATGGCTATTTTTTTAGCAACAATACTTACTAATACCTTTTGAAATTCCTGTACTCTAAGAGATCTCTCAACATTGATGATTTCATCGTCAGCTGGGGCTAAATACAATGCTCCACCCCATACCATACATGCCCCAACCTTTTCAACTACCTTGTATACTTGCTCTTTATCTAAAGCCACTGGCATAACAGTCTCTAAAATATCCGTGGTACCAGCAGGAGAAGTAATGGCCTAGTTGATGTATTAGGAACTACCAAGCCACCAGCAGCTAATATCGGAACTAGTATTGGGGTAATACCTTTGCCAGCAGTACCACCAATGGAGTGTTTATCAACTACAAGACCTTTGTTGTTTCTAATATATTTAAAATCTAAGATCTCTCCAGATTCGGCCATACCCTTAGTCATCGAATATATCTCATCTTCAGTAAAGCCCGGATTAAAGAAAGTAGATACAAAAAAGGCAATTTCTGTCTCCTTAAGCTTCCTTGAGCCAATATCTCTCATAATTGAGAGAAGTTCCTGTTCATTCAACCTCTGACCAGACAGTTTTTTTCTAATAGCATCAAGTGCATCACTAGTAGAAGGTATATCTAAAAGCAATCTCCTTCCCTCTGGGATATGATATTCCTCATAGATCTCCTCATACAGACCCACATTTCCAGCAGTTACCTTGGTATCAGTAATTATAACTTTTACGTAAAGCTCAACATCCCTATACCCAAGTAAAACTATATCCCCCTCCTTGATTCCGAGCTCCTCTGCATCAGTTTGATTGAGTATAACGAATAGTTCTTTGCCCGCTCCTAGATCAAGTTTTTTACCCTTTAGATACAGTGCCATAATTTTTCATTTTTAATATATTAATCAAAAAGCCAAGTATATTTACTCTTAACTATACCAGCAATTTCTTCTGGTTTAATAATACCAAATTCGGTCATAAATCCAGAAATCAATTTACTATCAATAATCTCAAAGGCAGGGTTAAACATCTTAATACCTTTAGGTGCATCATGCCACAATTCATGATCCTCACGAATTTCTATAGATATATCCCTATGAGTAACTTCAGGATTTATCTTCAAAAGCGGTGAAACAATATATACTGGGGTACTTGAGTAGTTCGCAGCAACAGCAATTCCCCAGCTTCCTATCTTGTTAATACAGTAACCATCTAGAGTGATTTCATCACAACCCATAAACACTCCATCTATTGGAACTGAGCCCCTACCTATTGTAAATGATTCCGCTGCACTATCAGCAATCAAAGTAGTAGAAATACCCGCTTCCAAAAGACTTTTCGCAGTTATTCTCCCCTGGAAACGAGGTCTAGTTTCTGTACATACTGCATCAAATGAGGACTTTCCTTGCGCAATCTCTTTTATTATACTTACAGCTGTAGATGAGTGACAATGAGTTAAAACATTCTCGAAATTTCTTACAAGGGACACATAAATCAACAATAGCTCTCTTTGAATCCGCAATCTTAAAAAGGTATTCATCACAGTACTCATCAAGTTGCTGTTTCATATCATTTAAGGAATGTAAATCAGAGAAATGTTGTTTAAACAAATGAGATACATATTTAACTGCATTTCTTGCTAACGGCTCATTCAATCTTGCATTAGCCAATTTGTATCCTACTCTCACTAACTCTTTGTAAAACAGCTCCTTATCTGTAATATTGGACTCCTCAATGAAAATCTTCATACCTTCAACTGTAGCAATACCAACATTGGTCGCACCCTGAATGTTCAAATCTTGTATATCTTTTTCTATATCTAATATCTGTTTAACACTCATATTACTTTAATTCAAACTCTTCATTTAATTTAGGAATATCTACCTCAACACCAAGCTCTGCTTTAATATTGGTACCAAAACCAATTGCAATCTCTTCATCCGCATG
Organism: Candidatus Dojkabacteria bacterium; assembly: GCA_040765985.1. Classification (GTDB taxonomy): domain Bacteria; phylum Patescibacteriota; class Dojkabacteria; order SC72; family SC72; genus UBA2259. The sequence continues at coordinate 100,249 of JAXGRK010000001.1, forward strand.
AACAATAAAGATCTTTTTAGGAGAGTGCCCAAAACCTCTTAACCAGTACCTTAAATCTCGTTGATCACCATGGGCAGAGAAGCCACCTAATGTATGTATTTGAGCACGAACATTGAGTGTTTCTCCCATTACTTTAATCTCTTTTTCTCTATCAACTATTTTTCTTCCAAGCGTACCTGCTACTTGATATCCGACAAAAATCATATGAGTTGATGGATTCTCAATATTATTCTTAATATGATGAACAATTCTTCCTCCAGTACACATACCACTACCAGCAATGATAATTACACCTCTTTTTGAAATTAATCTCTTAGATTCCTCAGATGAATCCGTTGTAATTAATCCATTAAAATGAAATGGATCATCACCCTTTTCAAGTAATCTTCTTGCATCTTCATCATAAAAAGTAGGATATTGTTTAAATACCTCTGTTGCCTTAGAAGCCATAGGACTATCAAGATATACCTCTAGTCCCTCTAATATTTTGTTTTCTACAAATAGGTTCATCTCATACAAAATCTCTTGAGTTCTCTCTATAGCAAAAGATGGTATTAAAACATTACCACCCTCCTCTTTAGCCAATTTAAGTATTGATAGGAGCTCTAATACCGTTTCATCTTTACTCTTGTGCAATCTATTACCGTATGTTGCCTCGCAAATTACATAATCTGCCTCTCTAATTAAATCGGGATCTCTCACAATTCTCGCACCCGGCTGTCCTAAGTCACCAGAAAATACCAACTTCCTATCTCTTCCCTCTGGTGTCCTTATCCAAAACTCAATCATTGCAGAACCAAGAATATGTCCAGCATCCCTCATTCCGAACTCCACACCCTTATGAATATTTATAGATGAACCGTACGGATATATTTCAAACTGTGCAAACATATCTTCAACATCCTCTTCCGAAAAAAGGGGCTTTCTTTGTTCAAACAAAGATCCCTCTGCAGCCAAATTCTGTCCATCACTGCTCGTATTACTTCTAGCTTGCCATCTCTCATACTCTTCCTGCTGTAATTTTGCAGCATCTAAAAGCACTATTTTTGCTAAATCTCTAGTCGGTTGAGTACCAATTACCCTTCCCTTGAAACCCTGTTTTACCAATATGGGAATTCTTCCACTATGATCAAAATGGGCATGTGTAAGAAAAACCGCATCAAGCTCAGAGGGGTTAAACGGAAAGGATTCGTAATTAAGTGCATCTATTTCATCTGGTCCTTGGAATGCACCACAATCAACCAAAAATTTAAAATCTCCAGTATCAACAAAGTAGCAAGAACCTGTTACTGTTCTAGTGGCTCCACAGAATTTTAATTTCATTTTGGGCAGTAGTATCCAAATTATTTATATCATATTACAACATATGCCTCGCTTCATCCAATAGCTTCTCCTTTGTATTCATCAAAGGGTCCTCTATGACAATATCTAATAGCTTTCTTAAAATATTTCCCATTTGAGGTCCTGGTTGAATCCCTATACTACTTAAATCTTCCCCCTTTATATCTAAATCTGAAATCTTAAGTGCCATATCCTTTGCCCTTACCTCAGAAATATGTTTCTGAAGTTGAGTAATCTCTTCTGGTTGAAATGGGCTATTAGGGTTTGATGTAGCATCAGCTATTCTTAATTTAAAAAGGTCTTCAACATTATCCTCACCTACCCTATTTAAAAATCTCCTAATTGCAGAATCACTCCACTGACTAAGCGTAAGCTTGTCCATCTCGTCCTTGCTCCCCTCCTGTTGTGCATGAGGGTAGTAAAACATGTGATTTTTAACCAATATTTTAACCCTCTCAATCTCTTGTTTGGGAAATTTCATCCTCTTTAATATATTCTCAACCATCTCTGTACCCATTACATCATGACCGTAGAAATGACCATTACCCATATCGGTTCTTGGCTTCGCAATATCGTGCAAAAGGGCAGCCAACTTAACACTGTCTTCTGCAAAGTCACAAGTTTTCAAACTATGCCAATACACATCATGAGCATGGAACAACTTCTGTTCAACTCCATACCCCTCTAAAAGCTCAGGAAGAAATATATTAAGTAAACCGGTTTCTCTCATCAATTCAATACCCTTAGATGGTTTAGATGAGTTAAGAAGCATCTTCATAAACTCATCTCGAATTCTTTCCATAGATACCTGTTTCGCAACAGGAATACACTCTTTAATTGCTTCGAAAGTATTCTCTCAATCTCGAAATCTAATTGAGAGCACAATCTACACGCCTTAAAAGCTCTAAGACCATCCTCTTTAAATCTTTCTAAAGGAGTACCAACAGCTTTAATTAACTTCATATTTATATCCGTAATTCCCCCAAAAGGATCATATATCTCCCACTCTCTTTCCTCTACGTCTTCACCTAATTCTTCAGAAGAAAGATCTATAGCCATTGCATTTATTGTAAAATCTCTCCTCCCCAAATCCTTGTATACATCATTTACAAACTCAACCTTACTTGGCCATCTCCCATCTATATACTCCTCCTCACTTCTAAATGTTGTAACCTCTACTTCCATATTTTCTTTTTGAACATCAGGAACAAGCGCTATGACAGTACCAAACTTAGCTCCAGTAGAAATTGCCTTAGGAAAAGCTCTAGCATCTCATCAGGGAGAGCATTAGTTGCCAAATCATAATCGTGTGGTTGTTTACCCATAGCGACATCCCTAATTGCACCACCCACAAGATATACATCATACCCCTCTTTAGAAAGGATTCTTGCAATCTTTAAAACATACGATGGAATTTTAAATTTCAATTTCATATTTTTACACTCCTATATATAGATAGTATCAAAGTATTAAGTATTCAACAAGAAAAGAAATGCATATATACACCTTACAAAAGTATTAAAAACCCAATCTATTTACCTTTTGGCCAATCTTTAGTATCAATTTTATTTAACTCAACACCCTTACTTAAAATACTAAATACTATTATCAAAAACATAATACCAACTACAAAAGATGCGAATATATCATACTGAGTTAATGTGTATCCAATTACTTGGTAATATTTTACAGGAACAAAAAACATTACTAATGTAAGAAGCATTCCCACCAATCTAAACTCTGTCGGACCAAATAGACCAAAGGAGTACTTAAACTCATTTTGAACAAAATTAATCAACTCAACATGTAAAATCAATATTAAGTATGCAATAGAGAACATCAAACCAATTTCAATTCGCACATAACCAGATAAACCCAAGGCCAAACCAAAAAGTAATGCAGATAATCCATCTATAACATGATCAATATAGTAACCGTAATTAGGTCTTGTCTTTTGTCTGTATCTTGCTAAACTACCATCAAAAGAATCTCCAAACCAATTAAGAATTAAACCCAATATTACAAGAATTAAATAATATCTATTAAAAAAACCAAGTATAAAGCCAGCAGCAACTACAAAGTTCGCAAAAAAACCTAATCCTGTTAGAATATCTGAATTAACCCACTTAGGAATTCTTGGGCATATATACTCCTTTGCCTTCTCCTCAATTTTCGCAGTAATGCCAGTATTAACAGCCGTATGCTCATCTCGCTTGTAATCAATCTTAAATTTTCTAAGTTGATCCTTAATCTCTTCTTCCAATGTTTTTGTTAAATCTCTTCTTAAGTGCCTCAATAAACTCATCTACAGAAGAAGAATCAAAAATATTAAGAATTTGATTACTACCATCCCCATTCTTTTTTTCATTACTGTTAAATCCAAACATATATTGATAAATATATAAACTTAACTAGCTTAATATATTACATACCCTTTCTTAATGCAATCTTTTATGATAACTTAATATTAAGGTAACCTTCTCAATTTTAAAATGGAATTAAAAAACCAAGCCCTTTGGGTGAGAAAAAAACAAATGGACATAGTACTACAAGTAATATAATAAATAATAGTATAAGCAAACCATTTTTAAAAACGTATTTTCCTAAGATATTTGGGGATAGATTCAATGGCTATTTCCAAAATATAAAACTGTATGTATCTACACATAAGGAGAGGGTAATAAATATATCTTTAATTGTAATACCCCTACTCATCTTAGCAATCGTATTCATAGTAATACTTTCATATACCAGGTCACACCCATATCGACTTGCAGAAAGCTTTATTGAACTAATCGAAATAAAAGATGTCTCTAATGCTTACGAACTTACATCTGATGCTTACAAAGCTGTAACAACAGAAAAACAGTTTAAGAAGGTGGTTGATAATCTAAATACCGTAGATATATCAAACAGGAAAATAAAGAGTAAAAGGATAGAAACACTTAAAGATATTGGACAGTATGCATACATTAGATACAAGGTATCTGGCTCATATCTAGATTTAGTAATATACAATGATACTCTAGATTGGAGTGTACACAGTATACAACTTAGTCCAATTAAATAGAGTATATAGCAGTAAATATTATTGAAATTTCACTTTGTATACAAAAGATATAAAATTACTCTAGGAATTTTTATATCAAGTGCTTATTCCTTTTCTTATTTAATATTCAACCTTTAGAAATGTTAAAAAATCTATCAATACAATACAGTGCATTGATTGTGTAGAAGGTATGAGAAAGTTGCCTGAAAACTCTATAGACCTTGTGGTAACATCCCCTCCTTATGACAGTATAAGAGATTATAAGGGATATACTTTTGATTTACATGCTACTGGAGAAGAGATATTTCGAGTATTAAAAGATGGAGGGATTGCTGTAATGGTAATTCAAGATCAAACACGTGATTTTGGAAAATCATTAACATCATTTAAGAAAATCGTTGATTGGGTAGATAATATTGGTTTTAAATTATTTGAAACAGTAATATACAGAAAATATGGTACTGAAGGTGCTTGGTGGAAATATCGATTTAGAGTAGATCATGAATATATGCCAATTTTCATTAAGGGCAAGAAGCCATTATATTTTAACAAAGAACCACTAAAGATCCCTTCAAAACATGGAGGCAAAGTTATGACAGGCAGTGGAAATCGAAAAACTAATGGAGAAACAACTCAAACTGTAAAAAGAGCAATAAATGTTACTAAGTGTAGGGGAACTATTTGGGACTATTTGAATGCGGGAGATAAAGATGATTTAAAAAGAAAACATCCTGCTGTTTTTCCCGATAAAATTCCCTATGATTTTATTCAATGTTTTTGTCCTCCTGAAGGTATTGTACTAGACCCCTTTATTGGTAGCGGTTCAACTGCTGTAGCAGCAATCCAACTTAATAGAAAATATATTGGCTTCGAAATTTCCCAAGAATATTGTGAGTTGGCTGAAGAGAGAATTCGCAGAACCCAACTAACTATGTTATAACATTTTATCAGGATATTCCAAAGTATACTCTATGTTATCCCCACTTGTCATAGCCCAAGTAACTGGCATTTTAGAGATAAATTCTTCGAAATTAAGATTATTCAACCTCTTTCTATCCCCTTTAAAATCCTTCTTTGTAAATTTATATAAATTCAGGTTACTCCAAGACCAACTACTATCCAAATAATCCCAACTTGTTAATCCCCCTAGCAGCTTCAAAAATTGAATTATCCTCTCAACTGCAGCTGATTCTATATCATATGTCTCCCCCTTTTTAATAATATTTGCCGGTTCCCCATTGGTCTCAGAGATTCTCAACCTATCTCCCCTTTCCCTCGCAATACTAATTTCATCCCTTTGTCTAAAAAAGTCATCCATAGATTTCATTAGTTTGATTACAGTATACTTCTCGTTCTCAAAAATATTTTTCAAAGGACTACCTTCCTCATCTGCCCTTAAATAATGGAACCAGTTTAGTACATTTTCGGGATACTTAAATAAAACATTAAAAGTACCATCTGTAAAAAGTAACGGACAAATAGCAGTCTCAGGAATATCTAACGCAAATTTTGATCCAACAATTCCTAATAGCAAATGGATTGTTGCTAAAGGATATTTTAATCTAAAATCATTGTATCCGTCGTAGTTACGAAGATTATTTGGTTGTATACAATTTTGATAATTATCCCAATCTTCTAGCCGTTTTCTTTTATTAAACTGAACCATATGGTGACCAACACTCTTAATATGTTTTCTAAAAACTTCCATATCTAAAAAAATACAATCTGAAGGCAGATATCCTTCCTCTAATAGCATGACCTTACCATCATAAAATCCTTTAATGTTCCAACCCAAAACATTTGACATAAACAAACCACAAAGCAATCCATCACTATCTGGGCTAAGAATACAATTGTGGTCTCTCTCAATTATCCAAGGATAATCATTTACGATTTTTTTATAATCAATTACATCTATTTTATCTTTTAAAAGGTCCTGAATCTTTGACATCTATTTATTCTAAAAAAACAACTTATACCTTAAATAATTTTTATAACATCCAAAATAATCAGAGTTGATCTGGTCCGAATAACAAACAACTGGCGGAGAGGGTGGGATTCGAACCCACGGTACGGAAACCCGTACAACGGTTTTCAAGACCGTCACATTCGACCACTCTGTCACCTCTCCAAACCAAAAGATTATATCACAAAGTAATTACAATCTATCTCCTAATTTGACTATGAGTATAGATATAACATATCATTTCTTAGTATATATGAAACTAATAATTGCCCTAAAAAATATAGTAATAGTATTTACTCTTTTAATACTCTTCACATATCCACTCTTCGCTAAAGAGTTAGATTCGACCAATTACAAAATAGTAGGAGCTACTACAAAAGGTGGGGGATTAACTCAAACAACAGATGGAGATTACTCTGCTCTACTAGAAGTAGGCAGGATATCTAATAACCCAAGAAACTACTCAACAAGTTACAAACTATATACTAGTCCCGAAGAAGCATTTCTACCAGCTGTTCCAGAAGTATCATGCTTTGAAACTACTACATCTGGGTCATCTAGCTGTACAACTGGACCCTCAGAGCTATCTACAGGAGGAATGGTTGCAATATGTGGACCAAGTGGATGTTACAACAAAGCAAGATTTGAAATAGATACAAATGATAACCCAACAGATACACTCTATGCAGTTATGATATCCGAAGACAACTTTGTATCAGATATTAGATATGTAGATGGAAGTAACTTTTGGCCAGAAACAATATCTACACATAACTTAAGTGATTTCCTAACTAAAACAGATTGGGAAACAGAAGACTTTAATATACAAGGGTTACAATCAGGTACCACCTATTACATTAGAATATTTGCACTGCATGGAGACTTCACACAAACACAACCAGGACCAATTGCAAGTGCAACAACCTCATCTGGCTCTGTATTTTTTGATATTGATATTGAGGATCAATATGGAGTATCTGCAGAGACATCCTCCCCCTACTCCATATCATTTACAGGAGCATATGAACTTATAGGCGGATCTGCACCTGTGACTGCAGAAGATAGAGTATGGTTGGACGCAGGAACAAACTCACAAGGAGGTATGGCAGTAATTACCTACGGTATCAACGGAGGTCTAAAAAGTAATACTACTGGACAAACCATAGTATCAGCTACTGCAGATTTAAATACCGCTACTGATGGATTCGGACTACAAAGTGAATATACGAATCAAGATACATACTCATATTTAGGAACAATCTCTGCAACAACAGATTACAGTGGTACTGGTAACAGTGTTGGTATTGTGGGAACAACAGCAACTAAGGTATATGAATCTAGTACCCCAATATTTAACGGAAGAATGGCATTAAAAGTAATAGCCAAACCAGGTACCGATAAAGTCGCTGCAACAGACTATCAAGAGAGTGTCTATTTTATTTTAATTCCTAGATTTTAGCTATTGACAAGAAAACAAAATGCTTGTAATCTCTAATATAGTAAAAGAGTAAATATTAAATTTTTATTCTGCCCTAGTGAAAAAAATCTCGTCTCTACTTAAATACTTACTACCCACATCGGTTCTAGTATTCTTTATATCCTTTATATTACTTTCAACTACACAGGCAGCTACCCTATCTGCGGTATATCTATTTATGAGCAGATTGAAGATTGATTTAGACGGTGTAACAGCTGGAGAGACCGTAGAAATGATTTTGGCAATTGATACTGCAAGTAGTGTTTCAAGTGGTGGAACTATAACAATAGAATTCCCTGATGCAGAGGATGGATTCTGGTGTAGAGCTACTGGAGCATTAACGGTTGTCACTCAAGCTTCTTCCGCTGCTGATTTAAGTGGTACAAACTGGCAAATAGATAGCGGATTACCTAAGTCAGGAACCGCCTTAGCTGCTAGTTGTACCCCTGGCGCAGGAGCTGGTACTGTTGACACTATAACCATCACTAATGTTGGTGCGCTTACTGCTGCTACTACCTACGGTGTAAAGCTATCTAACGGTACTGCTGCTGGAGTACTTGGAACCGATGATACAGCTGGAGAGCATGTAATTACAGTTAATGCCAACTATGGTGGAGCACCAATAGATTCTAAATCTTTTAAGATATATTTAGTGTCTGACGATGTTGTTATTGTTCAAGCAACTGTTTCTGCAGTTCCCACAGTTGTGTGTACAATTAGCTCTAACTCAGTCAATCTTGGAACTCTTTATCCTGGAGGTGCTTACGCAACAGGAACTCATACAATTAGTACATCAACAACAAGTAATGGATATTACTGGGCAGTATACGGTACAGGTGATGGTGCAACCGATGCAGGACTGTATAATAGTACAACACTGATACCATCTGGTGCTACAGCAACTCTCGATCTTACAAATGCAGCAATATATGGCTTTGGAATGACACTATCTGATCCTGATTCAACAGACCCTGCTACTGTAACAACAAATTTTGTTGATACAACTGCAGGCACTTTTGGTACCATTGATCGACTCTACTCTGGAGCCAAGATGGTCCTTTATCAAAATGGTACACAAGCAAGTGCAGAACCATCTACAGTAACCTATGGAGCTAAGGCCCAAGCAGCTGCTACCCCAGGTACCTATTATGAGTACGTATACTTTATTTGTGGTGGTTACTACTAGTTTCTTGTATAATACTTGAACATGACAATTAGGTTAGAGAAATATAAAGGAATAGTATTACTGCCAATATTAATACTTCTTCTAAGTGTATGCCCTTCTTTTGCACAAAATGAATTATCAATTGGTGTTGCTCCAACTTCTAAAACATTAAAAATGTCCCCAGGAGAAACGTATTCAGATGAAATTGTATTCTGGAACCTTTCTCAAACAGGAGATACGTACAAGATATTTATCAGTGGATTTGAACAAATTGAAAACCAACCTGGTACAGCAATAATTCTTACTCCAGAAGATGACGCGAAGGCACTCTACTCCGCTTCAAAATGGTTTACTGTAGACCAAGAATATATATTTCTAGAACCAAACAAAAATACAAAGTTAAAATATACAATTACAGTTCCCCAAGATACAACGAACGGAGAATTTAATGCTGAAATATTCTTAATATCAGAATCTGATTCTAACCAACAAACAACAGCTACCTTTACAAATCTAGCTGCAGGTACTCCTTTTTTAATACAAATTGGAGATGAGTTTGTAGAGAATGCAGAGCTATTAAGATTTATATCAGATAAAAAAACTTACGAAAGAATTAATGTCAAATTCTTAACTCACATCAAAAACCTAGGAGATACGCATATTACACCAACAGGAGAAATTGTTATTGAAAATATATTTAGACAGGAAGTAGCAAGGATACCTTTTAACAAAAACGACCAAAGCTTACTAAGAGATACCAATGGTAATTATGAAGATATATGGCTACAATCAAGTTATCTATCTCCAAACAATGCAATCGCTCTTGGACCACTTAAGGCCAAATTACTTGTTACATACAGAAGTTTTCAACCTGGTTTTGCAGTTTTAAATGCCGAAACTACATTTTGGATCATACCTTGGAAGCTAATAATTGTAATTACAGCCCTCGTTCTTCTTGCTATAATATTTAGAACAATTAGAAAAAAATAGCAAAAAAGAACTATGAAAAGCGTTAAAATACTCATAACATTACTCCTTCTGTATACCTTCTTGGGTATATCCCCTATTCTAGCAAGTAGTATTGAACCAGGCATCTCTAGAATATCTCTTTCTCAAGGTGAAAGAAAATATAATTCTGTAATATTTAATAATACAGAAGATCAAGATTTGGAAGTAACTATTACCCCTTATGCATATAATCCTAAAACAGATGAACTTTCTGAAGATAAAAAATACATATTCATCAAATCAGATACAGATTCTATAAAGGTAAAAGCTAATCAAACTTACGAAATCAAATATGAGGTTTTTCCAATTCAAAATCTTTCAGATGGTACATACTTTAATATACTTTCGATTACCCCTAAAATTAAAAATGAGAATGTAAGCATCAACAGTAGCATTGCCCAATTAGTAATATTAGATGTTGTAAGTGCCCAAGATCAAGTTAAGGGTATAGTAACTACACAATACTCAACTAATATTGAAATTGTAAATAAAGGAATCCCTTTTATAACACCCCTTACATTAAAAATCTCTATTACCAATAATTCAAATTATGTATTAACCCCACAAGGGAGAATAGATATATTTAACGAAAAGAATACTTACAAACCAATTTACACCTACTTAAATGAAGAAAAAGAAGAAATATATCCAGGAGAAACATTTGAAGAAGATGTAGAAATAAAAGGATGGTATGTAACAGACCTATTCTTAGAAAGAATTGCCAAAGGAGAGATATATAACGGGATAGATAATAATCCTCAGTATGTAGAAATAGAAGTAAACAATTTTGTACTTGAGTTATCAATTGCCTTCACAGCACTGACATTAGCAATTCTTTTAATAAAATCTCTCAAACAAGATATTAAAAAGAAACATACAAACTAACCTAACACATCTTTGGTAGTTTTAAAACTAACTTTAGCAACCTTTTCTAATTCCTTTTTTCCGTATCTTGAAACAAAAAGTTTTGCATTATCTATAACATTAGACGCACCTTTAGGAAATACAAAATCATACTCTTTGTTCATCTTCTCCCACTCCTTTACAAATATACCTCTTGCAATTACAGAAGCACACGCTACAGCTACATCTGATTCTCCTTTATGATACTGTACAACCTCATACTTTCTTCCATACTCACCTAATTCATTCGTTATTCTACTCTTTGCAGATGAAAACTGATCTATAACAATATGGTTACACACGATACCCTTACTCTCTAAATCTTTAATACCATTTTCAATTACAATAGAATGCTGTTTAGCAAGAAGTAAAGATGCGTTTTTGTATTTAATAGTCATCTTATTGTACTCTTTGGGATGTACAATTGAAGAGTAGTAGTACGGATAATCTTTAACAGTATCAAAGAGTTTAGATATTCTTTTATCAGAAAACTTCTTTGAATCCCCAAATCCCAATATTTTTACCTTTTTATAAAACTCCTCTGTAACAAAACAACTTACTACAACTAAAGGTCCAAAGTAATCACCCTTCCCTACTTCATCTACACCCATATGTGGCTTGAACTCATTATCTTCACTACTCTCTTCTTGCTTGAACGTAGATATTACACTTGTAAAATCCTCTTTACCCTGAAATACCAACTTACCACTAAAATACATAATAGCTATAGAGCCCTGAGGACTTCTTAATCTAAATACAACATACTGGCTACTATCAAACTCTTCTGCCCAGTTTAGTGCCAAAAGAGAGTCTTTCACCTTTTCAAATTCATCCTGTTTAAGTTCTAATGTAAATGTGTTTTGATTACTCATACTCTTTGAATAGTTTGACCGTTAGCTGTATCCATAACTCTAAAACCCTTTTGCATAATTAAATCTCTTAATCTATCACCTTCAGCAAAGTCCCCATTCTCCCTTGCCTCTTTACGAAGAGATAAAAGCTCTTCAATCTCACTATCATACTCTTTACTAATACCCTGTTTAAGATTTAGTCCCAACACCTTATCATATTCATATATGGTAGCTAATATGTCACCTCTCGGATACTCTGATTTTAGCAATTCATTTATCAATCTAAATACACCAGACATATTTAAATTATTCTCTAACTCCTCCTTAAACTTTTTAATATACTCCTCTATTACATTACCACTATCACTCCCTAACTCCTCTAACTTTCTTAAGAGAGCCAATCGAGACGCTCTAGCACCCTTTAGGCCATCTACAGAGTACGCTATTCGTGTTCTGTAATTGATAGAGACAAATAGGTATCTAACATCCATAGGTTCGAATCCGAGATCAATAACCTGTGGAAGAGTTTCGGCCCCAGAGCTCTTAGATAGCTTGCTATCCTCTTTTGAAACTAACCACTCATTGTGTAACCAATATTTAACAGAGGGATGACCGTATGTACCTATATTTTGAGCTCTTTCATTTGTATGGTGAACAGGAATATGATCTACACCACCAGTATGGATATCAAACTTCTCACCCAAGATACTTGTCCCCATTGCAGAACACTCAATATGCCACCCTGGAAACCCGTCTCCCCATGGAGAAGGCCAATTCATAATATGGTTTTCATATTTACCTACTCTTTTCATCCATAAAACAAAATCAGCAGGATTCTTTTTCTCTGGGTCTACATTTACTTCATCTCTAACACCTATCTCTTTCTCACTTAACTCTTGACCTGTAAATATATTGTAATCAGAAAGCTTACTAACATCAAAATATACCGCCTGTTTAGTCTCATATGTATATCCATTCTTCTCAATCCTTTTAATCATTTCAATTATCTGATTAACAAAGTTGGAAGCCCTACTCCAACCGTATCTCTCTACATCTTTGTATGTTAAATCGTGAGGGATACTCTGACCACAGGGAGCTAATATATTTAAATCCCTAAAATCATTTAATACGCTATCTATATATTTATTCGCTATATCAATAGGTTGTATACCCTCTCTTTGGGCCTGCCTATCCATCTTGTCTTCTCCAAAGTCACTACCGAAATCATCAGTAGAGGACATATGGCCAACATCTGTAATATTCATTACTCTGTTTACTTTGTATCCAAGGTAAACAAGTGCTCTGTGCAGTACATCCCAGTTAATATATGCTCTAATATTTCCAATATGCATTCTAAAATATACTGTAGGTCCACAGCTATATATAGAGATTTCATCCTTTTTAATCGTCTCTATCTCAACTACTTTTCTATCAATTGTTGAATACAGTTTCATACTCTTTTTTACTTAAATATCTCTTCTTCCCTCTAGTGCTCTCTTTAATGTTAATCTATCTGCATACTCTAAATCTGCACCCGTTGGAAGACCCATTGCTAATCTAGATATATGTATTTTACCCTCTTTTACATAACTATTAAATATATCCAATATGTAACTTGCAGTTGCCTCACCCTCTAAACTTGGGTTAGTAGCAACAATTAGCTCTATACTACTCTCACTTTCATTCATTGCTGATTTAACTCTTTCTTCTAACTCCTTAAATCTTAACTCGGAAGCAGTAATTCCCTCAGCTGGAGATATTACACCTCCTAATACAAAGTACAGGCCGTTAAATATCCCAGAGTTCTCAAATGCGATAACATCCAATGGTTCTTCAACAATACATATTTTACTGTGATCTCTTTGAGGGCTATCACATATATCACAAATCTCTTTATCAGTAACATTAAAACAGGATATACAAAACTTTGTCTTCTCATCCATCTCTAAAAGAGATTGGCCTAACTTACTCGCATCCTTGTTTGGAGACCTTAAAAATGATATGTCATTCTTGCAGCAGACTTAGGTCCAACACCTGGAAGTTTACTGAATTCATTTATTACATTTTCAACAGATTTGGGAAGTACAGACATATTAACCTAACATTCCTTTTATCTGATCTAAATCAATATCTTGTGCCATCTCTCTTTGTAATCTTTTTGATAATCTTTGAATGCCTCTTTCATATCTTTCTTAAATCTATCTAACATATCAATATCCATTAGGTTATCATCTATCCATACATCTTCAAACTCCTGAGCTCCATTCATAAAGATTTTTAACATTCCATCTTTGGATTCTCCAGATATTTTCTTCTCCCTTAACCTATTCTGCATCTTTTTTGCCTCCATCTGCATCTTAATTAACTCTTTGGGGTTTAACATAGCTACCATAGATAAAAATTAAATATATACACCTGGATTATACATAATATCAATACTACATACCAGCAAATATCGCCTCAACATCAGCATTCACTTTCTTTTTGTACACACTCTCCACCTTTTTCTCCTGGTTTTTCTTTTCGATTACTGGCATATTTTTCAAAACAACATCCGCACTTGATTGAAGCTTAGGTCTAACACTATCATTAACCTTACAATCAATTCGACAGTGAGTACCAAATACTTCAAAGATAATGGTACCAATTGCATTTCTACTCTCCACGTTATCTATCTGATCCTTGTAAAACTTAAAAGGCACTTCAATACTTAAAATATTTTCATGAATACCAATTGGTTTTGAAGCATTTAAAAATGCAAAAAGATGTGTATTTATGGGCTTTACTCCATCAACTACCCTCTTCCAGTTCTTTTCTACATCCTCTAGGCAGATATTTACAACATCAGTATTAACTATATTAACACTCTCACTTCGACCTTCTACAATCGTTTTGTTTTTTACATCACTTACCTCTTTCTTTTTCTCCTTGGGTATACTTTTTACAACATCAGTATCACTTAAGAATGTTGGTATCAACATTTGTAATATTAGAATTTGATTTGTAGTACCTTTTAATTCTCTTTCGATATTAAGAAACTCTTTAATTAAGCGTAAGATATCTCTTAAATGTAACTCCTTAGAAAAAGAGTACTCCTTGATACTCTCTCCAGATATTTTTGCAACTAAGACCTCACGTAAAACCTCAAGAGTAAACGATGTAAACTGAACAAGGTTAGTACCTTTTATCTCTAATTCTTTAATACACTCGAGTGCTTTTTGGGGATCCTCTCCTACTAACGCCTTAAGCAAATCATTAACCATATATACCTCAGGAATACCCAATACAGCTCTTACTTCGTCTTCGGTAATTTTTTTTGCATTTTCACTCCTCATTTGACTGTTAACTACAACATCCATTAGAGAAAGTGCATCTCTGTAACTTCCTCTTGCGTTTCTAACAACAATATCCAAACCCTTTTCATCAATCTTTAATTTCTCTTTAGAAAGGATATCTTCTAATGTCTTCTTAATCTCTTCTTGAGTTCCTAATCTAAAATCATACCTCTGACATCTTGAAAGAATTGTAGGAGGTAGTTTATGTACATCTGTAGTAGCAAGGATAAAGATTACATGCTCTGGGGGCTCCTCTAATGTCTTTAGAAGCGCATTGAACGCTTCGTTAGTAAGCATATGAACCTCGTCGATAATGTATACCTTAAATCTTCCCTTAGAGGGTGCAAACTCAATTCTTTCCTTTAAATCTCTAATCTGATCTATTCCCCTATTTGAAGCAGCATCTATCTCTATTAAATCCAAATATGTACCGTTAGTGATAGATTGACATACATCGCATTTGTTACATGGGTTACCATCCTTCTTTGGCTTTAAACAGTTAACTGCTTTAGAAAGTATTCTAGCAGCACTTGTTTTCCCAGTACCTCTTGAACCAACAAAAAGAAAGGCATGGGAGAGTTGATCCCCCTTAACAGCGTTTTTGAGTATCTTTGTGATATGCTCTTGACCAACAAGTTCGTCAAAATCTTGAGCACGATATTTTCTATACAAGACGGTAGACATGATGTACATAATAGACTAGAAATTAAAAGCTAACAAGTAAAAAATATTTGAACAGTAAATATATCCCTACTTCTAGTTCTTTTTTAATTCTTCAACTGCTTGGTAAAGAAGCTGTGTATACAATCCGTATCCAATAGAATTTATCGTACCACTCTGTTTCTTACCTAAAATATCTCCAGCCCCCCTAATCTCTAGATCCCTATTCGATAGCACAAACCCAGAACCAAGCGCCTCAGATTCTCTCAATGCCTCTAACCTTAACTCTGAATCCCCCCTAAGTTCATCGTATAGAAAACATGCATACGCTTGCTTTTCTCCCCTTCCTACTCTTCCCCTAATCTGATACATCTGAGAGAGACCTAGCATATTTACATCATCCACTATTAAAGTATTTGCATTAGAAATGTCTAAACCGTTTTCGATAATGGTAGTACAAAGTAAAACATCTATTTCATGCTTAACAAATCTTTCCATTACATCTATCAGCCGATCTCCCCTTAATCTCCCATGAGCAACCTCTATCCTAGCATCAGGAATCAACTCTCTAAGTTTTTCCTCTAATCCATATATACTCTCTATCCTGTTATGAAGGTAATATATTTGACCACCTCTTTTTAGCTCTCTAACAATACACTCTCTAACCTTTTCAAAACTAAACTTAGAGAACTCATTTTTAATATCTTTTCTTCCCAAAGGAGGTATGGCTAAAACAGAGATATCTCTTACACCCATTAGAGAAAGATTGAGAGTTCTAGGGATAGGCGTTGCAGTCAAAGATAGGACATGAGTATCTACTCTACTACCTTTTAATTTCTCTTTCTGTTTAACACCAAACTTCTGCTCTTCATCAACAATGAGTAAGCCCAAATCTTTAAACTTAATACTTTGAGAAAGAATAGCGTGTGTACCTATCAATATATCTATCTTACCCTTCGCAATGTCTTTCTCTACACCAATTTTCTCTTTCTCACTTTGTAATCTAGATATTAAAGATATATTAAACGGATACTTCTTAAATCTTTCCCTAAATACTCTTAAATGTTGATTGGCAAGTACGGTAGTAGGAGCTAAAACAGCTACCCGCATGCCACTGTTAGCAACAGCAAAAGCAGCTCTCATTGCTATTTCTGTTTACCAAAGCCAACATCTCCAACCAAAAGTCGATCCATAGGGATACTTTTTTCAAATCTAGAGATATTTTTTTATTTATATATTGATCCTCTGTATCACTAAATTCGAACTCATTAACAAACTCCCAGTATTCATCTAACTCTTTTTCAGAGGAAATAATTTTTTGACATTTAGAAATCTCTCTCAATGCATATATCTGAAGTAACTCTTTTGCAACACTCTCTACATCCTCTTTTGCCTTAGAAGAAACTCTTTTCCATACACCACTATTTAATCCAGTAAGTATTGGCAATTGCTTACCACTTCCAATATATTTCATTACTTTGTTCGATGAATACAAAGGAACATACAACCTGTCATTTCCTGCATACGCTATTTCGATATATTGAACTGACTCCTTTTAAAACCCCTAGGAACTTTCAATACCATGATCTTCATGCACAATATAGTCACCTACGAATATTTTTTAGAAGATCAATAGAGGATGCATCAATATCTTTACCCATTTCATCATGTTTAAGCAATATCTCTCCTAATACCTCTGCATCTGTTAATACTAATATCTTACCTTTCTCATAAAGGAACCCTTTTTTAATACTCCTTCAACAGAATCAGTAATCTCATATGTTCTTGTTATGTACTTTGAAAGCTCTGAGGTGGAATCATACTTAAAAAGATTGTTTGAAAGATACCATATCTCGTATCCTCTATTTTTGTAATCCCCTAGTATATTAACAGACGATTTGCTTAAAGATGTTAAAGAAAAGGAAGGAAGTGATCTAACCCCAATGTCTACCACATCCTCTTCCAGAAAAATATTAGGTACACACTCCAATATCAAAACCTCTTTCTCCATTTCATTGGCTAAAACCCCTTCCTGATTATTTGGGAGTATCTTAACAGTATCCTTAAAGCCAATTTTTTTTCTATTAGTTGGATCTAGAACTTCAATTGTTTCAATATCATTACCCAAAGAGTCAATCTAAAAATATATTTGGAACTAAACGGCCATATCAATATATTTTCTCCTAACACAGATATCTCCCCACTACTCCATACTCTCTCTACACTCTCATACCCCAACGATATTAACTTAGAGATATCCCATTTATCTCCTACCATATATTCCATATATTTAATCTCAATATTCTTTTTAGGAACTAAATATACACTCTTAGAAAGTTTCTTACCTATTATTTCAGCTATAAACTCTTCATACTCCTTACCTACTGTTATTACTGAGTATTTATCTAATTTGGGGATATTAAATTTTTTAAAAAATCTTCTGTAAAATTTTTCATATACAGGCATATTCTAACAAGGAAGTGTATAATTAAAAAGGATAATTTAAAAATACATACAATGTTTTGCTCATGGCCCAATCTCATACATTTTAAATGAGACAATACAAAAAGAAAAAATTGATACCCTATCAAACCAAGAACAGTTCCTAGTATTAATACTAAGCATTCTCTTTGGTATATTCCCTGATATTGACTTAGCCATACTTAGTATGACTGATATCCCCTACTTCATATCACCAAGTATTCACACATAGCGTGATTTACTTTATTGGATTATGGTTACTTCTAATATTCATTCTTAAGATATTACAAAGATTATTACAAAAAAAGAGAAGAAATACTTAGCAACAAACTAATTAGTGTAATACATATATCATTTTTAGTAGGTACCATATCTCATCTTTTTGCAGATATACTGTTTTCCCATTCTCGAGTACTCTTTCCTTTAGAATCACAGGTAACTATACTAGGAGAGGTATTAAAACCAATTACTTTTCTACCTATTTACTATCTCCGACATTTGCTGTTGAACTAATTGCCCTGTCTATATTCTTGCTTTTCATATTTAAGAGATATTCTAAAGATATATTGGTATTAAAAAGGGCAATATATGTTTTAATATCACTATCCGTTTCCTTTTTTCTTTTTTGTGTATATATGAACTTAAATACATACAATATGGAGTACCAATTTCAGAATGGTATTAAAATATATGACTCAGATTACGATGGTGTACTGGATAGATATGATTTAGATACAAATGGTAACAGTATATACAACATATATGAAGCAGAGAAAGAGCAGATTGCATCCTTTGTTGAAAAGATATCTTCGAATAGATATATGACAAGTACACAAGATACTTTTATAGAGGATATTAAGTATAACTACGGTGCATTTAATTCATACAGATTGATATCTCAAGCATATGTACAACAGAATCTACCCTTAGAGCCAATTCTTAAGGAGTATGTAAAAATAAAATACAATGTACAGAAATATATAGTTGATATATCATACCCAAAAACTCTCTATGAATATCTTTCCGATATTGGAATGTTTACAAATACGGATATAGGTGAATACAGAGGTAGTATATTCTTTGTTGTAGAAAGTAACGAGGTACTAAATATGGGGATAGTACTCAATGAAAATTCTTTTGGTACTGTATTACCCAATGATAAAAGACTTGTAATACATAAACTAGTGAATTGAATGAGGTATACCCTCAAGCAGAAATTAAAGTTCTAAGTACTCCGTAGCTAAAACAGATATACTCTCGTTTATAACGGAATCTAATATTGCTAACTCTTTTTTCGAATATGGTTGTAATACATATTCATCACCTGATACTATCCTACTTCCCCTATTCTCAATACCAATCCTTACTCTGTTAAATTGATTGTCTTCCAGTACACTCTCTACACTTAAGACCCCCTTATGACCTTTAGGGGATTTCCCAAGCTGTATTTTAAATTCTCCTAGAGGTATATCTAAATCATCATGGATTAGTATGTATTCATCATATTCGAATTTCTTTAGAAGTAATCTAACAGCACTTCCAGAGCTATTCATAAAGGTATGTGGCTTTTGTAATATACCAATAAGTTTTCCATCTTTTTTAATCTTACAAAGATCAGATAGGAATAGCTTATTTTCGGTAATCAATCTGAAACTAAATAATCTCTATTCTCTAAAAAATACTCTCTTAATTTCTCTATGAAAATAAAACCAGCATTGTGGGGAGTCTTTTCATACTCATTACCGATATTTTCTAATGCAGTGATTATAAACATATTTTCTTGTAATTTAAAAGTAAATCTTCTTGTAATTTAAACATCTCTTCCTCTGGAGAGTCGTTTAAACTACCACTATGATTATACCTAAGTATATGTAGAGTTCCGTGTATTATCAACCTTAGAATTTCTTCTTCAAAGTCATCGCCCTTAAATGTTGTATATACATATTCGGGAGATATGTATATTTCTCCACTTAAATTATCTTCAAACAAAGGAAACGCCAAAACATCTGTAGGAGAATCTATCTTCCTATACCTCCTATTAAGATCTTGGATATATTTAGAAGTAACAAATACTAAGTTAACAGTTTTAAGATTTCTGTTATTAAATATCTGAATATATCCTTTTTGTATATCATCAAAGGAGATATTAAATGTTGGTTCAACATCTTGGATTAACTCTTTATTAAAAATATCTAATTGCATATCTTTTTATTTAGAGAGTAAACTCTGAACAATATTTCTAACAGTATTACCATCTGCTTTACCATTTAACTCTTTCATAACAGAACCCATTACAAGTCCAATACTTTGAACACCAGTATTACCTGTTTGAGTAATTACTTTCTCAACTACTTTCGTAATATCCTCTTTACTCATTAGAGCTGGTAAGTATCTTTCTATTACACAAAGTTGCTCTTTTTCTTTCTCAATTAAATCCTGCCTATTCATCTTAGTAAATTCATTTATAGAATCTTTAATTTTCTTTTCTTGTTTTCTTAATACCTTTATAACATCTTCATCGTTTAACTCTTTCCCTAATGAGATTTCTTCATTTTTAATATCCGCTAAAACCAACTTAAGTATATCAGCGTGTATACTGTTTCCACTCTTAGATTCCTCAAACATATCTTTACGTATGTTTTCAGTAAGTGACATATATCTTTGGATATTAAAATTTACTTTGCTCTCCTTGCAGCAGTTCTTCTTCTTCTTTTCATTTTAGCCCACTCTCTTCTTTTCTGAATACCTGCTACAGAGGGTTTAACTCTAAAAGCTTTCTCCCTGTAAGTTTCTAGTATTTTCTCCCTCATAACCTCTCTATGAAGTCTTTTAAGAGCACTATCTATATTTTCGTTGGCATGAACTATGACAGCCATTTTTACCTCCTTTTAATTAAATCTTTGGGATTATATCACACTCTTTTACCTATTAGCTACTCTCTTTTCAAATCTTCCTCTATATTTGTAAGAATTTTCTTTTTTACCCATTACCAACATATTGTTTGGAAGGTTATATACAATACCACCAATGAGTAGTAGAGATATTCCTACAACTATTCTTCCTACTGTAGAATCAAATATACCTGTTTGAGGAACAACAGGGGGATCTTCTGGATCTTCTGGGGTTGTCTCATCACAATCTACAACAATTGTTGCATCAGCGGTTAACTGCTTTGGTCCTTGCACAGGATCGGTATATGAAAGTGCAACAGTATTCGAGTATGTTCCAAAATTATCTTTATCTATAGGAACTTTGTATGTGAATGTTTCCATAGACAAGGGTCCATCTGTAGTAACACCATCCTCTCCTCCAAAAGACCAATTTATCTTTCCAGAGGAGTAAACACCTTCGTCAGATATCTCAGTAGGAGTCAGATTTGAATCAAGAACTTTCTGATCAAGAGTATCAACCAAAGAATATGTGATTGGATCAGTTACGCTATCGTTGTACCCAACTGTTACAGTATATGCCACTTCTGCAACAGGATTATCAGTATCCTCTCCACTACAAGTAAGAATTGCTGTTTTTGTTATACTTGGCTCTGCTGTAACAACTGCCGAACAAGTACAATCATCCATACATTTATATCCTACTCCACAGCCATTTGGCTCTGCAGTAGGGTCACAACTCTCTTCTCCATTAACCTTTTTATCACCACAAGCAGGTACTGCATAAAAACATAATTTTGCTAATTCAACACTATTAGGAGATGGTTTTTTATTTACACAAGTTGGAGCGGCCGTTTTCATTGTTATGGTATATGTCTTAGCATCTAAAGAGTATGTTTTAGCAGTAGAGGATTTAGGTGACAAATCTTGAAGAATTGTTGTAACAGGACATGCACCTTTACCAACAATATCATCCTGAGGTGTCACACTCTGTTGACCATTTATCACAAGATAGAATTCTTCATCATCTTGACACTGACAATTAGCACCATTTACATCACAGTGTCCTCGAGTAATAACTCCCTTTAAGGTGTATTCTCCTTTAACAGGTACAGGTACAGAAAGGGTTCGTTGAGTAGGACAACTTTTGACCGTCTCGCCAAACACACAATTACTTCCACAAACATGTTTACCTGTATAATTTACAACGAAATCCGCATCAGCACAATACTCTTCTGCTGCTTCAATATCTGTACTTTCTAATGGTTCTGGTTGGTTAACTCTCCATACTAAAAATCCCAATACCCCCAATAAGATGACAACTGTCAAAATACTGAAAATAGTAGTAGTTTTATTTAATTTGAATGCCATTTAAAAAAATATCTAACCTTTATTAAATAAAAGATAACCTATTTAAACAAAGTTTTCAACTCCTCTATATTTATAATATCTTTAATCATTATAAAAACAATAAAAAGTACTAAGAAGATAAAACTCAGATTGATAATTACCTCTTCAACTTTCTTATTTAAATCTTTTCTAAATATTGACTCTATTAAAAGTATAAAAAACCTTCCACCATCTAAGGCAGGAAGAGGAAATAGGTTAATAACTGCCAAAGATAAGGACAAATCGGCAAGAATACCTAGAAACATAACTAATCCTAATGTTTTAAAGTAATCAATTATGAAATATATCCCTATTGGACCACTTACAGTGTTTGAGAGCTCAGAGTAATCACCTGTTTCTTTTGCCTGAGATATTAGTGATGTTAATGCCACCTTAGATAGCTTTACAATATTTATTGAGTGACTGACACCTGAAAACACCTTCTTATCTGCATAATCGATATACATTGTAATTATTACCAGTATATATGCCAATTTGTTTCATCATTAACAAAAACATTAAAGTTGTTACATTCTTTCCCATCCTCGTTACATGCATATACTACTACTTCTTCTGATTTATATTTCTCGAGTATAGTTATTAAAGATTTATACTCATCATCTTCTCTTCATTTATAGAAACAAGATATCCCTTCTCATACATCTCTGATTCTTTTGCACCACTTCCTGTGCAACTTCATAAGGGACATCGAAACTCTCTCTCTAACAATTTTCGCTCCTACCGGTTTAAAATCTTCAAAACTATTCCCAATACCCATTCTCCATTCATTACTGGATAGAAAAACTGTATAGAGAGAATTGCAAGAAGAAAGTTCATTGTTACCCCTGCTAACATAACAAACATCTGGGCTATCTTACTCTTGTTTTTAAGATTACCGCTATCTTTACCATCTTCTTTGTCTTTTACAGGATCTCCATCCCCTAATATCTTACAAAAACCACCAAATGGTAATACTCTAAGGTTATACAAAGTCCTTTATATTTCTTTGAAAATATCTTTGGTCCAAATCCAATAGAGAAATCTAATACTTTCGCTTTAACTAATCTTGCAGCTAAGTAGTGGCCTAACTCGTGTACGAATGTAAGAATACTTATTACCAAAAGTAAAGAATGTTAACAATTATTGTCATAACGGTGGTATTTAAGATTAATCTATATTAAACAGTCATAAGCTCTTGTTCTTTCTTCTCTCTCATCTCCTCTATTTTGTATTACTCTCTTTAACAAGTTTTCACCTTCCTCTCTCAACATATCTGCTTGGTCTTCAGAAAAACCACTCTTTTCTTGCTCATCAATATCTTGCATAAATTTCTGTCTAACCTGTCTAACAGCTATTCTAGCATCCTCTACCCTATCCTTCATAACTTTAACATACTCTTTTCTTCTCTCTTCTGTTAAATCAGGAATAGTGACTCTAACATGATCTCCCTCTGATACAGGATTAAATCCCATATTAGCAGAAGATATCCCTTTAGATATGTTCTCTATAATACTTTTATCCCAAGGTATTACCACTAGAGATCTTGTATCAGAAACATTAATTGTTGCGTAGTTTTTTAAGGGTGCTTGAGTACCGTACGCATTTACTAACACATCTGAAATTAATTCAGGTGTAGCTCTTCCTGTTCTAATCTGAGATAGGTCTTCTGTAACGCTCTCTATACATTTATCTAAATCACTTTTAAATATATCAATATCCATATACTTTAGTATAAAAAAGTTATATGTATATGATATTCTAAAATGATATGAATCTCAATATGAGATTAGTGAAATTCTACTTTCCAAACTCCCATATCAGAAATCTTCTTACCTCTAAGGGCTCTCCTAATTTCGATATGGCTTCATCTAGTAGGTTTTGAATACTTTTTGTTTCATCTTTAAACCATTTTTGTTCTAGTAAACACTTCTCTTGGTAAAACTTCTGCAACTTCCCTTCTACTATCTTACCTGCAATCTCTGCTGGCTTCCCTTCTGCCTCTACCTCTTTTTGGAATATCTCTTTAATCTCTTCTAGTTTCTCAGAAGGTATTGTCTCTTTGGATACATATACTGGCTTCATAGCTGCTATCTGTAGTGCTAATTCATGAACAAATGCTCTAAAATCCTCATTTCTAGCCACAAAATCTGTCTTACATGTAACCTCTACTAAAGACACTAACTTCTGTTCCTTACCATGTACATAGCTCTCTATTACACCCTCTCCTACACTGCAACAGTCATCTTCAATTGGTTCATCCCAGCCCCTTTCTTTAATTAAGCCCACTGCCTTTTCAAAATCTTTCTCACTCTCTTCAAAAGCTAGTTTACAGTGTCCTATCTTTGCACCTGTAAGATTATGTAATCTATTAATTACATCACTCCTACTATTTATATATTCAATTGCTTTCTGCATATCTCCCTCTGCCTTAGTCAAGGCCTCTTTACAAAGACCCATACCTGCAGATGTTTTCGCTCTAAGTAATTTTATATCCTCTATAGTTATACCCATGACAGTATATAAACCAAATTATTTAATTGCCTTTAATATCTCTTCAACAGCTTTATCACCAATACCTCCCAAAGCTAATAGCTCATCTTTTGTTTTACCAACCAAATCATCTAATGTATTAAGTCCTGATACTTTTAATGCTTTCTCTATTCTAGCAGAAAGACCCAAATCCTCAATCTTTTTAGAATTAACTTCTGCCTTTACTGCCTCTGCCGCTGCAAAATCTTCATCTAAGTTCTTCTCTTTCTTTAATACTCTAACTACTCCAGTTGTTGCAACTGTTGCTTTACCCTCTCTCATTGCCTTCATTCTTAACCTCTCCTCCTCTTCCATTTTCTCTTCTCTTTCTCTTTCCTGTTTTGATCTTAGTTTCATACTATCTAAATTGGCATAATGATTCTTTCTAAGTGCAACTAATGCTTGAGATTTTTTACCCTGTTTTACGATATCACCAAAAAGATTAACATAAAGGTTAATACTCTTTAATGAATCATCATTTGCTGGTATAGGGTACTCTACTAAGTCAGGATCACAGTTTGTATCTATCAAAGCGATAATTGAAACACCAGAGATGTTTGCCTCATTGATAGAATTTTTCTCTACCATACTGTCAATCACTATCAAGAATTTAGGAAGTTCGTCCATAAATTTGATCCCTTCATATATCTTGTTTAACCTTTCTACATTCTTTTGCATTAAAAGAATCTCTTTTTTAACAAGACCCTCACCGCCTGATGCTAATTTCTCTTCCATTTTTACTAAGTCTGCGACACTAGATTTGATTGCATCAAAATTAGTAAAAAGACCCCCTGGCCATCTTTTAATAATGTAGAAAGCACCAACATCTTTAGCCATTTTCTCAATTATTCCTGCTGCTTGACCTTTTGTACCAACAATGAGAACATTACCCTTGTCTACAACTTTAGCTAATTCATCTAAAGCAACAGTAAGTAATTTTCTACTTTTTACAACATCAATAATATGAATTCCATTCCTAACTTCATATATATATTTCTTCATCTTAGGATTCCAAGCTCAATGCTTATGTCCAAAATGTGCACCTGCTTGAAGAAATGTTAATAACTCTGGAATCTCTGTTTTATAGCTTTTATTTTCTGGCTCAGCTTTAGGAGTTTCAACCTTTTTTAAGACCTCTTTTGTTTTTTCCATAATGATTTTTTCCTTTTGTCACCTATCTCTATGGGTAGAAATATATTCTATCCAGGAAATATTTAGAGATATGCGAGATATATTAAATACGGCTTTGATTATATATCCCTCTATCATATTTATCAACCCCTAGAGAGTAATACTTTTCCAATTCCCCTGCCCTATTACAATATGATCTAAAAGCTGTATACCAACAAGCTCCAAACCGTCATTAATGCTCTTTGTCAAAGTAACATCCTCTTGGCTTGGTGTACTATCTCCAGATGGATGGTTGTGTGCAAGTATTACAAACGCACTGTTGTTAACAACCGCAGTATACAAAACTTCTCTTGGAGAAAGGTTTGCACAATTTAAAGAACCAAGTGCAATACTCTCTCTGGATATTAATTCAAACCTAGAATTAAGGCATACAATATCTACTCTCTCTCTTTTAAGGGTAGACATGTCTTTGAGTATTTCATAGGCACTTTGAGAATCCGTTATCCTAACAATCTCTTTATCAAACATACCATACACTCTTTTACCCAACTCTATACCAGCAATTACTCTCATAGCTACAACTTCTCCAACACCCTCTTTTTCTGTTAACTTCTTAATACTTAGTAGCTCGCCCTCTTTAACAGAATCTTTGATAACTCTCATTACAGATTTAGATATCTGTTTAAAACTCCTACCCTTAATACCACTACCTACTAGTATTTCAATTAATTCCATATCTGAAAGTACAGATATACCACTTTTAAGTAGTTTCTCTCTTGGAAGCATTGAAAAATATTAAACTAAATATATTAAAAAGTCTTGAACTAACTCTTCTTAACCTCTTTTTTAATATATTTACAATTAGGATATCCACTACAACCCTTAAACATCTTACCCCATTTACTTCTTCTTTCAACTAAATGATTACCACACTCAGGACATTTCTCCTTAAGAAGTAAAGGTACGGTTCCCTTACACTCAGGATACTTCTCACATGCCCAGAACTTTCCGTACTTACTGTTTTTAAGAATCATTTTTGATTCACACTTAGGACATTTCTCTACTTTAAGATATTTATCAAAATCTAAATTATCACTACCCCTTCTAAATCCTTCATACCCTTACACTCAGGAAATTTAGAACAGCTAAAAACTTTCCATATCTACCTAGTCGAACAACCATAGGTCCCCTACACTCAGACACTTTCATCTGATTTACTCAGTATTACGACATCATCCTTGCTCCATCCTTGTTTGCTCTCTCAATATCTTTAATCAAAGGTTTGTACTGAGTATCCATGAATGGAACATACTCTACTTTACCCTTAGCAATCTCATCTAATATATCCTCAACATTAGCTGTATATTTGTAATCTACTAGATCCTCAAAATTCTTTTTAAGAAAATGTGTAACTACCCTACCAATATCTGTTGGAAGTAAAAATTTACCATCCCTTGTTACATACTCGCGAGCTTGAATGGTAGAGATAATGGTTGCGTATGTAGATGGTCTACCTATACCAAGTGACTCTAACTTTTTAACTAAGGATGCCTCTGTATATCTAGCTGGTGGTTGAGTAAATTTTTGCTCCACCACAAACTTAACTTTTTCGAATGTGTCATCTTTTTTAACATTTGATATCTCTTGAAGTAATTCATTCTCATCTTTACTATTCCCATATATTACTCTAAAGCCGTCAAATATGGTTTTCTGAGCACCTACTGAAAATGTATAAATATTTTTTAGTTTCTTAACTGGTTCAAAATATATACTACCCTACTCTCTTCTCTCTCATCTGAGATGAAACAGCTCTTTTCCATATCAAAGAGTAAAGTTTGCTCATCATTACCAAGTTTAAGTTATTTACTCAAATCTAGCGAGAAGTCAGTTGGCCTAATTGCCTCGTGTGCCTTCTGAGCGTTCTGTATTTCTGTTTTTAAAAAACCTTGGAGAATCAGGTAGGTACTCTTTACTGTAATCTTTTAATATTACACCCCTAATCTCATCTATTGCCTTGTTTCCTCAAATATACAGAGTCTGTTCTCATATATGTAATATGTCCTGATTGATACAATCTCTGGGCTAAAGCCATGGTCCTTTTTGCACTAAAACCTAATACATTGTTAGCAACTGTTGAAGTGTAGATGTAGTAAGGAGGATATGGATTTTCTTAATCTCTTTTTTACAATATCTACTACCTTGTAATCACTCTCTCCTAAGCTATCTTTAATATCCTTAACCTCTGTTTCATTCTTTGGAACATATTTCTTACCATCTTTTCTAAGTAGTTTGATAACGAGATGCTCTTTCTTTTTAACCTCAACTAAAAAATCCCAGTACTCTTCTGGTTTAAACGCTTCAATATCCTCTTCTCTTTCTACAATTCAATTCCATACAAATAGATTGTACTCTACCAGCAGAAAGTCCATACCAAATCTTTTTTTTCCAAAGAAGTTCTGAAAGCTTGTATCCAAACAATCTGTCTAGTACTCTTCTTGCCTTCTGTGCTTCCAACTAGATTTCATTAACAACCGTTGGCTTTTTAATTGCCTCTAATACTGCGTCTTTAGTAATCTCATGGAAAGTAACTCTTTTAATACTCTTTGCCTTAAGAAACTCTTTAACATGCCAAGCAATTGCCTCTCCCTCCCTATCAGATCCATTGCTAAGAATATTTCCATTTTTGGAGTTGCCTTTTTTAAATCCTTAAGTATCTTTGCTTTACCATATATCGTTTCAAACAAAGGTTTATACCCATTCTCTACATCAACACCCAGTTTACTTTTAGGTAAATCTATTACATGACCAACAGTAGCCATTACTTTGTAATCAGTTCCTAGGTATTTGTTAATGGTCTTCGCCTTTGCAGGAGACTCCACTATCAATAGATTGTTGTAACTAATGCTTTTTGCCATACTTCAACGTTAAAATACACAATACTTAAATATATGTCAAACAAACACATTTGTATATATTACAATTTTAATATGAAAAAATCTTTAACTTTACTTAACAAAACCGTTAGTAACCATCCAAGATATCATTTCTTTCATTACAGCAGTTGCGTTAGAACTTGTACCACCATCTTCTAACAGTAAAGAGAAGGAATATTTAGGATTTTCATAAGTGAAAACCAGTAACCCAAGCGTGTATCCTCGTATATACCTTTACTGTTTACCTTTCCAAATTCTGCAGTACTAGTTTTTGCAGCAACTGTTGTACCTGTTGCAGATAGTGTTTTTGCAATAATTTTTGTTTAAATCGCTTCCCACATACCTCTTTTTACAATATCTAGTGTCTGTTGAGACAATATTTTTCCTCATCGGAGCATGTCTTCGATTGGATATTCAAATCCTTTTTCATCAACAAATTTCTTTCCAACATGAGGCGTATTTAATGTTCCACCATTTGCAATTGCTGCTACCCAATTAGACATCTGGATAGTAACGAGGTAACACTTCGCCTTATCACAGAGTTGCATGAATCACCTCTGATACCATATCGGTTCTAGCCAGGACTAGATGTTTTTGCAAGCTCAATTTTGTTTTCTGAGAAGGTAATCTCCTTTCATTTTCCAGGAATATCAATTCCAGCATATTCACCAATCCCAAAGGATTCTAAATACGGTACTAATTCATTCATAATTCCAATCTCGTATCATCTCACAAAAAGATATTTGAAGATACCATGAGAGCACTAGTAACATTTAGTGTCTCATATGCATGATTTCTAACTCTTGAAAAGGTAATCATTTGAAAAGGTAGCCCGGACCTACTTATATGCTGTATTTTTAGATATTGTACCCGAACCGGTTCCGCAGATGCAACAACCGTCTTAAAGGTAGAACCTGGTGGAAGTTGAGCTGCTATAGCTCTATCAAGTAATGGGTTTCTCTTATCATTTATTAAGGATGTGTAATCTTTCTGAGAGATACCATTTACAAACAGATTATTATCAGTATGAAGGGTAGCTAACCATTGCTAATATATCACCTGTTTTTACATCTTGAATTATACCTGTACCTCTCCAGCAGCAGAGACCTTTATCACTGAGTTTTGTATAAGGTCATAAAATTTCTTTGAAGATCCGTACTTATTGTTAAATATAAGCTATATCCAGAGACCGGTTGGCTTAGTGTATACGGCTGATCAGATATACTTCTCCCAAAAACGTCGACTTCCTCCGCTATTCGACCATCTTTACCATGTAATTTCGCTTCATAATATCGTTCTACACCTGATTTCCCAACAATATCGCCATTGGAAAGAGTATTAAATTTGTCCAAATCTTGTTGAGATACTTCCCCAGTATATCCTAAGATATGACTGTATATATCTTTATATACATAGCTTCTTTTACTCCCATCATCAATTGATATACCTTTTAATTCATCTCCAAAAGATTTAATTTTTATGAGAGTGTCATTATCCAAATCTTTAGCCAAAAGAATCTTACTAATGTAAGGGTTTTTATTGTATATGGAAAAAACCCTATCCGAAATAGAGGTGTAAGAAGTTCCATCTGGTTCATCACTCTTCCAATTATCTTTTAATATACCCTCCAGGGTATTTAATACCTCTGAGAGCCCTTCGTTGTCAAGGCCATCCTCTTTGTAGAATTTGTCTATTGAGATATATACATCACTAGAGGGAGTATTTTCGACCAATTTCTGACCGTTTGAGTCAAATATTACACCTCTATATGTTTTTATCGATGTTATTCTAACTTTATTCTTCAGAGATCTTTCTAGCATCTCTTCTCCTTCAATTATCTGTAATTTAGCAATATTAAAAATCAGTACACCAAAGATAACGAAAAACATTAAAAACGCATAAATAAAATTCCAACCAGATATACTTAACCCCTTCTCACTTTCCATTATGTGCTTGGATATAATCTTTTTCCTATCAACCGACTTCCTGTTACCGCCCTTTTTCAAAATCGGCTTGTGCATTCTCTTACTATCTAATTTTTTATCAAATTCTACTTTAGCCATCTATTCTTTTAACTTAATCTTAATACTTTGCTGTTTCGCTCACTTCTAATAGATTTAACAAACCTATCTACAAATACACATATCAATGTTGAAACTAAACTACAAATAATGATTTCAATTATTCTACCAAGAGATATCTCTGTAAAAATACCCTCTTGAAATAGAGAGGAAACAAGGGGAATCAGAATATAGTATAAGGTAATAAAAAGGAATACCCCTATATACCCACTAATACTATCTCTGTGAACAAATAACCAAAATATGTCTGTAAACATTAGAAGCACTACTATTACAATTAAATGTACCCCAAGTGGAACATGTAGTACTGTATCCAAAATAATCCCAAACAAAGTTATGAACGAATAAAAGAAGATGTCATCAACCCTTTTCCATAATGATATTGTAATAATAATAAATATCGAGAAGGAAAATACCCGAAGAAATAAACTCTCTAAAAAGAGTGATAGAAAAAGCAATATTATTCCCAACAGTATTTTAATCATAGCTATTCAATATTTACATAAACAGTTATTATATTCGAGTAATCAAAAATAGGTGATACATATCCGGTTTTATATGTAGAGGCAGGGTTTTTTGAAAGCCCTAATAAAGTACCAATTATCAATATATCCCCCACTCTCTCATCTCTAATTAAAACAGTATCCCCATCTAAAACATTTGAGTTGATACCCATATTCTCTATTTTAATATTATCGATACTCCCTATTACGACACCATTTGATTTAATTAAATTATCAACCCTATTATCCTTATTTAAATCAATATCAGAAGGAATTACAACTACTTCATAGCTGCTCGAATTGTTGTATGGAAGCCGTATTAGAGATGAATTTTGACCAACATCGGATACCGTTCCAATAAAAACTTTACCCAAAACCACTGTATCATTCTTCTTTACACCGTCATCTTTCCCCCTGTTTATTATCAAATTACCCTCTTTCGTATAATTAAGTATCTGGGCTTTTAAATATTTTTTCTCAGGAATAATTAGAGATGAATTTTCTTTTAAAGATAAGTATTCTTCATAGTCAATTAACTTCTCTGCATTTTCAATCTTTAATTTCGCGTTCTCCTCTTTCATCTCCTTATACTCTTTAATATATGAAGATGCATTGAGCAATGCATTTTTCCACTCACTAATACCCTCCCCCGCATCATTACCAAAAACTTATACTGGATTTAAAATATATGAGAAAGGATACTTAATACTATCCCCAAGAAAAGATTGGCCTATTAAAACCAATACTATACAAAAAAGTAGGTATATGAATCGAGTATAATTTTTAATGTGATTATCTTTTTTCAAAATAGAAAAGCTTAAATAATCTCTTCCCAAGATCTTTGGACCCTCTCCAATAAATCTATATGGTCAAGCATCTTCGCGGTACCCTTAGCCACAGTCGCCATAGGTTCATCAACAATATTGATTGGGATATTTAGTTCTCCTCTCCAATACGAATCTAATCCTCTAATTAAAGCTCCACCACCTGCAACATATACTCCATCATTAAATATGTCTTTTAGTAATTCAGGAGGTGTATCTTCAATTGCATCTTTAACTGCGTCGGTAATCTGTGTAAGAGAAACACTTATGGCTTCCCTAACTTCAATACTTGAGAATTTAATAGATTTAGGTAAACCAGTAAGAAGATCTCTACCCTGAAGCATTACCTCCTTCTCTTCTTTAAGGGGGGCAGCAGAACCAATCTCTATCTTAATATCTTCTGCACTTCTCTCACCTATTAGAATATTGTATTTCTCTCTAACATAATCAACTATATCTTGATTCATCTCATCGCCTGCAACTCTAATTGTATTATCTACAACAATATCACCTAAAGATAAAACGGCTATACCTGTAGTTCCACCTCCAATATCAACTATCATACTTCCAGATGCCTCTTCTATCGGTAATCCTGCACCTATCGCAGCTGCCATAGTTTCTTCTACAATAAATACTTCTCTTGCACCTGCTGTTTTTGCAGCATCAATAACGGCTTGTCTTTCTACCTCAGTGACAGAAGATGGTACTCCAACAACAATCCTTGGTCTTGGAATCTTAAAGCCCTTTATGTAATTAATATGAGCACTCTTTATAAAATGATGAATCATTGCCTGGGTAGTATCAAAATCTGAAACAACCCCATCTTTAAGAGGCCTTACAGCTACGATATTGGCAGGAGTTCTTCCAATCATCTCTCTTGCATCTTTACCTACTGCTAAAACTTGCTTGTTCCTTTTATCTATAGCTACAACAGATGGTTCTGATACAACAATTCCCTCACCTCTTAGATATACAATTGTATTAGCAGTACCTAGATCCATTCCTAGATCGTAAGTAAACATCTCCCAGATTGAATTGAGCTTAAACATATTAGAACAAGACCATCTTAATTGAGATGATTTTACCACTAATATTCACTCTATACGAGGAAAAAATATATACAGTTATTTTTCTGCTTCTACTTTAAGTTTTTTATAACACTTCATACACACATAAATACTTTGAATATCCCTTCTACATCAACTTTAACCTTTCTAAGATTGGGCTTAAACACTCTTTTACTTTTAGGTGCCTTAAACCTCCATCCAATGGAGTGATGATGCTGGATTCTTTTTCCAGCGGTTGTAGATTTTCCACACAATTCACATACTTTTGCCATTTCTTTTAATTGAATATCTATTAGCTAAGTGATATTATCAAAAAGATTTCTATTTATCAAGTTTAATATACATGTTTTCTATATCACAAGATTTTATATATTGGATAGCAGTTGCAATCCCCTCTATTTTGATTGCTTCCACTGTACATGAATATGCACACGCATACTCTGCATTTAAACTTGGAGACCCAACAGCAAAAGCAGAGGGAAGATTAACTCTTAATCCACTAAAACATATAGATCCAATAGGGGCACTATCTATGATTATATTTAGGTTCGGATGGAGTAAACCAGTACCTATCAATGAGTATAACTTTGAAAAAAGAGAGATATATACAGCACTTACAGCGCTAGCTGGTCCTGTATCTAATCTAATTCTTGCCTCTTTAACAGGACTTCTCAACTACATTTTAGATTTAGACCCCGATTCTCTTATAGTATTTCTGCTATATATATTTACAACTATAAATATTGCTTTGGCTATCTTTAATCTAATACCCATCCCACCTTTAGATGGACATAAGGTTGTAAGAGCACTACTTCCTAAAAAACTTAGATACTATTGGGAACAACTAGAAAAATACTCTTTAGTGCTAATCTTACTCGTAATACTTCCGTTTTCTCCCTTCCAAAAATTCGTTTTCTCTTTTATTAGTAACACACTTGATACGTTGCTGCGTATTTTAGGGTTCTAATTTCTTTGATAAATGTAAAGATTTATTATAAAATATACTGTCCCAGTTGGACATAGAGGTTCGTAGCTCCACAACCATTAATTGGGAGTCTCGAAATCGCTTAGGCCCTTGGGTTTAAGTTGAGAGGCCCCACCTTATATGGAAGAGCTCTACGATCCCTCTCCGACTGGGGCGTCTTTTATTGACTATCCATTACATATATATTAAACTTGCTTTCAATATACTGCCGAAGTAGCTCAGTTGGTCAGAGCAACTGTTTTGTAAACAGTAGGTCGAGAGTCCGAATCTCTCCTTCGGCTCCACTGCAGAGGTGGCGGAGCGGTCAAACGCATCGGACTGTAAATCCGACTCCTTCGGGATACACTGGTTCAAATCCAGTCCTCTGCATTCTTAACTGTTTCCAAATTTCTTTTGATGATATACTTTACATATATTTAAGATATATATAATTTTAAAAAATGGAGGGAACAGCAATGAGTATACTCTTTTCACTTCTAGCAATTATTGGCCCACTCCTTGTATTTGGAATAATTCTGTATATAATTATTACTATGATTAAAAATAATGAAAAGAAAACCAAGTTTAAACTCTCTCCTAAAATACTCTTACAAATATATCTATATGTAATCTCATTTCTAACATTAGCAATTGCCGTCATTGGGGTATCTTTAGCAATAAAAGCTGGTAGCTCATATTACGTTGATTTACCATTCTCATATACTCTTCAGAAAGCAAATAGCTATGAAGATTTTACTAAGTTTGAAGACCCCACAATCCAAGATAAAGAAGAGTTTGAGGAGTGTTACAATGGCAAAACAGTACAAGAATACGGCAAAGATTTCTGTTTTGATTCATCACAAAGAAAATCTGATTTGATTACAGGAATATCTCTCTTCGTTTCAATGACAATACTATTTATAGTACATCAGTACGCAATATCAAAGATTAAGGAAAAAGATTCTATTATTTGGTTAAAGAAGCTATATACATTCCTTTCTCTAATTCTATATAGTATAGCTGGAATAATAGTTATACCAACTTCCATATATCTTTTAACAAACTACTTTCTTTTTGAAATAACAGATGAAACCTACTCTACTCCTCTGCACCAGCAATGGCATTGGCATTCATGATATTTATCATTCCCCTTTGGATATATTTCTTAAGAAAGACAACTCAACTTAAAGAAGAGTAATTTACAGATTCTTAGAATATTGTATAATCGTTGTTACACGCTGGATTAGCTCAGTTGGTTAGAGCACATTCATGGTAAGAATGAGGTCCTGAGTTCGACTCTCAGATCCAGCTCCACCCCCTAATTAAAATTAGATAACAATAACTCCATTGGAACTTCTTGGTTCGGATCTAAATATATCTTATTAAATGTAGAGACTCCCTCAACAATCAATTCGTTTCCAATCTTAGTTAAAACAGCCCAAGATAGATACCCAATATGATTTCCGGTTTCTTTATCGGGTTTTATTAAAAAACGGTCGTTAGGAGTTAATACCTTTCCATTTTCTCCATTAACAATCCTCTTAGCAATCCCACTGCTAGTACCAGATGTAACAATAGGAACAACATAGTGATCTTTTCCATCATTAAGATTCATTGACTCTAAGTCACCTGGCACTGCGATTGCAAAAGGTACAATCCCTATCTCTTTGTCTCCTACATCTTCAGGTATTTTATATAATAAAGGTATAATTTCTCCAGCAACAGGAGGTTTTTGGCCAGTATAATGAAGATATGTTACCGTATCAAAAAATCCCCCAGTATATCTAAGAAATAACGGCTCACCATTTTCATCAACAGCAAATGGCGATCTATCAACTATTGCAGTAGGATACCCCTCTGCACCAATGATGAATTCGTTAGTATTTAATCTAGTTGGTTCTTTAACATAAACCTCTCTATCTTCCCACTTTATAGCTTCAGTTGGCTCAGGAGGTATATTTTGGAATCCTAAAGATGGATCTGGTATATATTCTGCCTGATTATTAGGATTACTCAGTATCTCTTCCTGTTTATCATCAGACTTTCTCGTACAACCTGCAACTAATGAAGAAATAACCAAAGAAGCTAAAACAAATTTAGTTCTAGGACTCATACCCCTAGTAACCCCTTCATGAGTATCTAAAACCTTTTTCGCCCCATCAGTAGCTTCTTGAAGAACTTCTTCTTCAATACCGTTATTCACCCCAACTTCTTGTTTGATACTATCTTGACTAATCCCAGACACAACATCCTTAACAACCTCTTCATTTGTTGGTGTTGGGTTCTCACCCCTTTGATCTCCATCTTCTTTTCCCAAACCAAAGATTCCCATATTGAAATTTTCTAAAATTATATATTCCAGTATATCAAACTAACAAAGTATGTAAAATATATTTGACCTATTACTAATATTTCAATATAATACTCTGTATTTCCCATAATATCCTATTTTTAATTTGAGACCCCAAAGGAAATGGCTAAAGAAAAAAGAGAAATTGTAGCTTTAAAGTGCGAAATCTGTGGTAGTAAAAACTATACAAGCTACAAAAGTAAGAATATGAAAGAAAAACTTGAGAAAAAGAAGTACTGTGGGTACTGTCAGAAACACACCTTACACAAGGAGAGTAAGGTAAAATAATTTCGAGCTGTTTAACAGTTAAGGGCCCATAGTTTCAACTGGTAAAACAGCGGTCTCCAAAACAGTAGTCCTCCGTTCGAATCGGAGTGGGCCTGTTTAACAAAAAGATTATGGAACTATTAAAAAGGATAATAAGTGAATTTAAACAAACAGAGAAGCTATCAGTCAAACAGCTATTAGCTTTAACCGGGTATACAGTAGTATTCTGTGCTATAATCGCACTCATAATACTTGGCTTTGACCTATTTATGCAGTGGGCATTAGCTCAGTTTCTTAAGATATAATTAATTGATATTTAATGGAAGAGAAAAAGAAAAAAACAAATCCAAAAGCAAAGTGGTATGTCCTTAATATTAGGACTGGATATGAGAATAGTATTAAAAAAGAATTACAGCAAAGAATAGAAGCAACTGGATTACAAGAAAAGATAGAAGAGATATTAGTACCTACTCAAAAGAAAATCATTGTTAAAAAAGGTAAACAAAATGTAATTGCAGATAAAATATTTCCTGGGTATGTTTTAGTTAAGATGGAATTAGATGCTCATTCATGGGATATTGTTAAAAATACAGAAGGTGTTAGGGGATTTGTTAAAACAGATAAATACCCAAGACCACTACCTGAAAGTGAAGTAAAAGCAATTATGAAATTTATGGAGGTAGAACAGCCATCGTACCAAAGTTCCTTTAGTGTTGGAGAGGCAGTTAAGATTACAGATGGTGCATTTGCAGACTTCATTGGTAGTATACAAGAAATTGATAACTCAAAAGGTAAGGTAAAAGTCCTCATATCTTTCCTTGGTAGAGAAGCTCCTGTAGAATTAGATTTCTCACAGGTAAGTAAACTTTAATATTTTGATTAACTAATATGGCAAAACCAATAAAAGCAGTAATAAAGATAACGATACCAGCAGGACAGGCAACACCAGCTCCTCCAATAGGTCCAACGCTAGCTCCTTACGGAATCTCTACACAAGAGTTCTGTATGCAGTTTAACGAAAAAACCAAAGAGGGTGCAGGTATTTTGACTCCTGCAGTAATTACAATATATGATGATAGATCTTTTGATTTCATTACTAAAACCCCTCCAACATCAGAGTTAATTAGAAAAGAGTTAAAAATTAAGAAAGGTTCTGCAAGACCTAATCTTGATAAGGTTGGAAAGCTTTCAAAAGAACAGATTGCAAAAATTGTAGAGTTAAAAATGCCTGACTTAAATACATCAGACCCAGAGCAAGCTGCTAAGATTGTTGCAGGAACAGCAAAACAGATGGGTATTGAGACTGAAATATAACCTTAATATACACACTAGAATGAAAAGAGGAAAGAAATATATAAAAGTAAGTAAAGAGTTAGATAGAAATAAAACATACTCCATAGAAGATGGTCTTAAAGAAATTAAGAAAACATCTTACAGTAAATTTGTAGGTAGTTTAGAGATACACTTTGATATTGTAATTCCTAAAGATAGAGATCCTAAATCTATTAAAGGTGCAGTATCACTCCCCCACTCTACAGATGTTAAGAGTGTCACCATAGCTGCCTTTGTAACCCCAGATAAAGAGAAAGAGGCAAAAGATGCAGGTGCAGACTTTGTAGGTTTAGACAAACTTATCAAAGATGTTAAGGAAAACAAAATTACATTTGATGTAGCTATTGCTACCCCATCTGTAATGCCAAAGATAGCTGTACTTGGTAAAGAGTTAGGTCCTAAAGGTCTTATGCCTAATCCTAAGAATGGTACAGTAACAGATGATATTGCTTCTGCAATAGGTGAATACAAAAAAGGTAAACAGACATTCGCTTGTGATAGCTCTGGAGTAATTCATATTAAAGCAGGTAAGTTAGATATAGATGATGACAAACTTATTGAGAATATACATGTAGCTGTATTAGCAGTAGAAGATGTATTAGGTAAACCATATAACCAATCTGTTGTAAGAATGCATATAGCACCAACAATGGGTCCTAGTTACAAGATAGAGTATAAGAAAGCTGAATAAGAATTAGTTATGAAAATGATTAAGACCTCCGCAAAGAGGTCTTTTTTTTATATAGACCCTTCCCTATATCCCTTTACAATAGGATTTTTTAGATATAAAATACCTTCTGACAGACTAAAAAGCTTGTTCTTAAGAAAAGGGGTAAAAAATGGAAAAAGATTGTAAGTATCCTTGTTGTGTCTGTAAATTAAAAGTCTGCCTCGGTGCAGACTGTCTGGCGGCAAACGGCGATGAGAAAGTATACATCGATCGAATGATAGAAAAGATAGACAAGGAAATACCTTGCGAAGAGGAGGAATAAGAATAAATAAGAAAATCAAGATTTTTTAGCCAAAATGATTTTTATCATTTAATCAGGGTCTGTCAACAAGAGAGGGTGGTTAGATTGCCATTTAGAAAGATTAACTTTCAAAAATGACATCGCACAACTACCCTCTCTTGACCACCCCCCACTCTGTTGATATAATCCCTACAGTATTTAACCTAAGAAACATGGTATATAAATAAATCCATGTGAGGTAAATAGTAATTCATATTAATTAAATATATATTACGATGTCTAAAAGTCGTACTCAGAAAGAAGAGTTGTTAAAAGTGTATAAAGATATGATAGAAAGTAAATCTGGATACCTTTTAGTTAACTCAGATAAGATAGATACAGCTACAGTTACAAAGCTTAAAATAGAGTTAAAGAATGTAGGAGCTAACTTCTCTGTTTTAAAAAATAGTATCTTTAAAGTAGCCCTACAAGACAGTAAACAACCATTACAAGTACAAGAATTTGATGGACCAACAGCAATCATATCGTTTGAGCAAGATCCAACAGAACCTGCAAAGTTAGTTAAAAAAGTTCAGAAAGAAATGGAGTTACTCTCCCCTAGAAATGGTGTATATGAAGGAGAGTTTCTAACAGCACAAAGAGTTATGCAATTAGCAGATATCCCATCAAGAGAGGTATTACTATCAAGATTAGTTGGAACTATGAATGCACCTTTAACTGGGTTTATGAACGCAGTTACTGGTAATGTAAGGGGCTTAACTATGGTATTAAAAGGTATTTCTGAAAAGAAAGCTTAATATTAATTTAAATTATTTTATTTACAAATAAAATGGCAGACGAAGTAAAAAATGATCTTCCTAAATTAACTAAGAATGCACAAGAAGTAATCGAAATGGTTGAGAAAATGACCGTTTTAGAACTTGCAGATTTAGTTAAAGTAATGGAAGACAAGTTTGGAGTAAGTGCAGCAGCTCCAGTAGCAGTTGCAGCAGCTCCAGCAGAAGCAGCTGTTGAGGTTGAAGAGAAATCTATCTTCAATATTGTTTTGAAAGAAGCTGGCTCAAACAAGATAGGGGTAATTAAGGTAGTAAGAGAGATTACAGAGTTAGGGCTTAAAGAAGCAAAAGATCTTGTAGAAGCAGCACCACAGACCGTTAAAGAGGGTGTTAAGAAAGAAGATGCAGAGCAATTCAAAGCAAAGTTTGAAGAAGCAGGTGCAAAGGTTGAATTAGAGTAATACTTTGATTTGATTCTTTTTGTAAGAGAGCCATTACTATGGCTCTCTTTTCTTTTACTTAAACATTAGCTATCCTTTTAATACATACCTCTTTAACATCGACAGAGTATGTCTATAAAAGGTATAATTATGGGTTATTTATTATAATTTTAAGGTATACATAAATATGTTTGAAACTTCTAATTTAACACAATGGATTATAAATCAAGGAGTATCTCAAACAGTCCTTGAGATAATGATTTCAATGTGTATTGTAGCAACAGTCGTAAGTATAGCGAGATATATATTCGGTAATAAAACTTACGGTATATACGCACCAATAATACTTGCAATTGCATACTCATATACGGGATTAAGATATGGATTGGTAATAACCTTAATAGTAATACTAACTTCCCTACTCTCCTACTCACTACTAAGAAAAATCAGAATGCACTACATTACTCGTATAGCAACCAACTACATTATCCTCTCTATTGTCCTAATCTTCTTTCTAATTCTAATCAACAACTTCGGTTTTGGATTAGATAATATGTCTAACATACCTTCACTTGCATTCATATCTATCGCTGCACTCTCTGACTTTTTCATCAAACAGTACATACAAAAATCTCTAAAAAGTTCTACTATGACTCTCTTTGGTACAATCTTAGTAGCTATAGTAGGATGGTTTGTAATAACAAGAGATTTAATTTCTAATTTTGTACTTAATAACCTCTGGATAATTCCCTTACTTGCATTTGTAAATATACTCTTAGGTACTTTTAAGGGTCTAAGAGTAAAGGATTACTTTAGATTTAGGTTTAAGGACAAAGAAGATAATGATAAGTAGTATTATCAAACAAAATAAAGAGATACTAGGTCTTAACAGAAGGAATCAAGAGTATGTAAGACCATTTAATTCACCTTCTTCTAAATCTATCGCAGATAACAAGATATACACAAAGAGATTACTAAAAAAAGAGCTAATACAAACACCAGAGGTATACAAATTAATTAGAACTAAAAAACAGTTAGAGTTCCTTGATTGGGAAAGCTTACCTAAAAGCTTTGTAATTAAACCAAACCAAGGAACTGGGGGTAACGGTATTGTTGTCTTTTACGGTAAGAAGAAAGGTAAATGGGAATGGATTAGACCTAATGGCACTTCAATGACTAAAAGAGATATTATACTCCACATTGAAAATATCCTTGAAGGAAGATTCTCTATGGGTTCTAAAAATGATATTGCCATAATCGAGGAGAGAATAAAAACAGATCCATTACTAAAACAGTATTCATACAGAGGTGTACCTGATATAAGAATAATATGTT
This sequence comes from Candidatus Dojkabacteria bacterium, assembly GCA_040765985.1. Taxonomy (GTDB): domain Bacteria; phylum Patescibacteriota; class Dojkabacteria; order SC72; family SC72; genus UBA2259. The sequence goes on from JAXGRK010000001.1 coordinate 142,265, forward strand.
TTAACCTAGTACCTGTAATGGCAATGCTTCGATTACCGACAAAAAGATCTAATGGTACAGCCAATCTGCACTCAGGAGCAATATGTACAGGAATAGATATTGGTTCAGGTATTACTACCTACTCTATGCATATGAAACCAAATTCCATATTTAGTGATACTTACGAACTAATCGATTTTACTTTAGATTTAACAAACAACAAACCCTTAAGTGGAATACAGATACCAGAATGGAATAACTTACTTGAAATTGCTTTAAAGTGCCAGAAAGTAAGTAAACTAGGATACATTGGTGTTGATATCGCTCTTGATGCGGAGAAAGGTCCTGTCGTATTCGAAATAAACGCAAGACCTGGACTTGGAATACAGGTTGCCAATCAGGCAGGACTACGATGGAGATTAGAGAAGATCAGAGATGTAAAGATTAAAAACATTAAACACGGTATTAGAGTTGCCAAAAATCTTTTTGGTGGTGAAATAGAGGAAAGTATAGAGGCAATCAGTGGAAGAAAGGTCTTAAATATAACAGAAAAGATATATGTATATGACAAAAGTGCTGATGTTACTAACTTAGAAAAGTACAAAGAAAGTAAAAGAGAATTAGTAAAAGCATATATGGATACTGGTGTTATTACCTCTCGAATAGATTCTAAACTAGCTAATAGGATTGGATATATAAATGCACACAAAGAATTTGATGCATTAAATATCCCAAAGAGATTTAATAGTTTTAAAGAGGCACAAGAGTATATTGATAAATTTGAGAAAGAGGTATTTAATAGTAGTGAAATTAAAAGATTGGCTAAAATTGTTGAAGATGGAGAAATAAGGATTAGGCCAGTATTCGATATCCCAATTAAAATATCTGATAAAATTAAGATAACCGAATTCATATCGACACAATCATCTGATATTTTATATCCCATAGCTATGGGGAGGTCGGATTTAACTGGATACTTGATTGATACAACAAATACATTCTAAATTTAGAAATATTAAAATGGCTAAAACCTATGAAGAGTACCTTAAAGAAGCTGGAAATGTCCATCTTGCATATTATTTGCAAGCAGCTGATATTTTAAATATTAAATATTCTGTAATTATTAAAGGACTAATTGCTAAATTTGAAAATAATGGTAAGCATTGGTTTATTATTAACACTGTAACACCATTAACCAACTCTCCAAGTACAACAATTGCAAAAAGAAAGCATATAACGAACAAAATACTCTCTTTAAGTAATGTACCTGTTCCCAAACAGATTACCTTAGAAACAAGAGAGGATGCAGTAAAATTTTTCAACGAATACAAAGACATAGTAATTAAACCAACCCAACAACTAGGAGGTATCGGTGTTACCCTACTCCCAAGAAGTAGAAAACAAGTATTGAATGCATTTGATAGCGCTTATAAAGTATCAAAAAGGTAAGGGTTCAAATAAAGTTATTGGTGAGGAGTTTGTACATGGAGAGAACTACCGCTTACTTGTTTTAGATAAAAGAGTTATTGCTGTAGTAAGAAGAAAATCCGGTTTTGTTATAGGTAACGGAAAAGATACCCTTGAGAAATTGATTAAAGAGAAAAACAAAGATAGGAAGAAAAAACTTCTTAAACCAATAATAATTGATAATGAAGTTAATCAGAGATTACAGAATCTAAAAATATCACTTAAATATATACCTAAAGAAAATGAAGAGGTTGTACTTAGATATAACTGTAATCTAACAACAGGTGGTACAACTCAGGAGTGTTTCGCCCAAACTCACCAGTTCTATAAGGATATTGCAGTACAAGCAGTACAGGCAATTGGTTCTAAATTCGGTGGTGTAGATATTATCACACCCGATATTTCGAAACCTCAAAAATGTGCTGTTAATGAGATAAACTATAACCCAGGACTAAGATTACACTATAAAGTGGATCAAGGAGATATTATTAAGGTAGCCGTACCTATTCAGGAGTATATATCTAAAATTATTTAGTTTTCAAATGGTAAAGACAGTACAGGGGATTAACTTAGAATCAGACACCTCAATAGTTAAAATCTCTTTGGAAGGAGAAAACATAGGTGATATCTCTACTATCCTAGACAAAGTATCTTCATTCCACCCTCTATTTATTAAAGAGTATTCAATCTCCCCCACCCTCCTTTCTATAAGCTCAAAGTTACCATTTCTTTGGAGAGAAACAGAAGATATTTTCAACCAGCTATCTAAAGGGGATATTACTTTTGATACTGCACAAGATTACATAATAAATACACTCCTCTCTAAAAAGAATTAAGTCTATGTCAACAGTATCTACACTCTACTCGTGTATGAAAAAACATATAGAGATAACACCTACAATACTTGAAACAATAAGTACTGAGAGCTCAAAAGATGGATACGATGGAGTATACAATAGATACTACACTCTTGGTTGTGGAAAGGGCTCTCAAATTACTGGCTCAATTGCATCTTCAAAAGATACACATATGGCACAAAAGATTCAAAGAGATAAATGGACAACAAATACAGTAATACAAAGATTAAATCTACCTGTTCATAAATGGCAGATAATTAAAACTAAAAAAGATTTGGAGAATATATGGGGTGAGTTTAGCAAACCAGTAGTGATTAAACCAACAGGCCTTACTGCTGGGAAAGGAGTTTCTGTTGGTATAGATACATTAGAGAAAGCTATTAACGCTTTTGATTACGCCAAAGAAACAGTTCAGAGAGATAACAGACCAAGTTGGCAAAAGAAAATAATGATTGAAGAACAGATAAAAGGAGAAGATTATCGGCTCTTAGTTATAAATGGTAAGCTTGAGATTGCAACAAAAAGAATTCCTGCTTTTATTATAGGAGATGGTAAGAATACAATCGAACAACTAATTATTACAGAAAATCTTAATCCAAAGAGAGATACCAAAAATCCTGCGCACATATTAAAACCTATAGTCATTGATAGGCCGCTTTTACAATACTTAGAAGATCAAAACTTAACATTACAATTCGTACCAAAAAAAGATGAAAAGATATCTGTAAGAAAGGTAGCTAGTATGAGTCAAGGAGGAATAACTGAAGATTTTACTGACTTAGTATGTAACGAAATTAAAATACTTGTTGAAAGCATTGCTCGTTCAATTCATGCCTTTACACTTGGTGTTGATGTGATGTGTTTAGATATATCTAAACCTCTTACAAAAGATAACGGCTCTATACTTGAAATAAATACAATGCCCGAAGCGTACCTAAATATCCATCCTGTACTTGGGAAACAAAGAGATTATGTTTCAGATATATATGTTGACCAACTTTTAGCAGAAAATGTCTGTAAGAGATATGTAGTTATTGGACAAAGCAAAGATGACATACCTACTCTCCTAAGAAGAAAGTTCACTATTAAAAAAGATCAAACCGTTGGAGAAATTATCGATGATAGATACTATATAAACGGAATCCTTATCAACGATGGTAAAGAGAAATGGCAAAGCACTGAAGCAATAAAATGTAACTCTTTACTTGATGTAATAATACTTCATTACAGAAATTGGGAAGAAGTTAAAGAGTACGGTTTTGGATTTGACTACATTGATAATATATATATCACTAAAGATCAGAGTATAAATAAAGAGTGTATGAAGATTATAAAAGGATATAGAAGAAAAAAGATAATAAATAAATTAAAAATAATTAAATAACTTGAGATATTTAATACTTGATAAGAAACAGCGACTAAATGAAGACAACACAGCAAGTGCCAATATCCGAATTGCTGAGGAATTGGACAAAAAAAGTATACCCCACTCTCTTGCATACTTTGACGAATTAGAATTTGAGTTCATAGATGGTGAAACAGTGATAAAAGCCAAGGGAGAGGATATAAGGAAATATAGTCATATCATATTCAGAGGGCATGATTTACATAGTGACATGGAGTATCACTTTAAAAGGTATATCGTTGAATACACTGATCAACATAATGTAAACAATCCTCAAAATAAGGTATTAGTACAAAATAGTAAAAGTATTAAAAAGCTTCCTTACTACAACAAAATCTCACTCGCCCTATTCTGTTCTTTGCATAATATCCCTTACTTTAATACATATTTTAGAACAGACGGTAAATATTTAGAACAAAGAGATGTACTTAACTCATATCCTTTGATAATAAAAGATTACTCTGGTGCAAACAGAATAGAAAAAATAGATGGGAAGGATAAAATAAAAAAGAATGTATTTAAACTTGATTCAGTTCAAGAGTATCAACAGGAGTATCTTAAAAATTTAGACCTTTCTAGGATGTTTATTCAAGAATTCTCGGATAGTAATATAGACATGAGGATTTTCGTTAGCAAAGGGAAAGTAATAGCTGGATGGAAGAGACAAGGAAGTCAAAGTTTCATGACAGTGAGTAACGGAATATATAGTATGTACAACATTCCAGAGGATAGTATAAAAATTTTTTCAGAGAATGTTGCACGGATTTTTGGAGCAGATTTTATCGCTGTAGATATCATGATGATGAATGGAAAACCATTACTACAGGAAATAAGTTTACATCCTGGATTCAAAGCATATGAGAACAAAATAGAGGGGAAACCGATAAATATAGCCGAAGCAATAATTACATCCTTTAATGATTAGATTTCTAGTTTCTTAAAAATATCCTTCCATTGCTCTTTCGTAGGAACAATTTTTGGTTTAGGAATTAAGCCATCGTCAACCCATTCACACTGATCAATATCAATCTTACCTGCGTAAAGTTTTTCATACAAAGATTTATCTTTCTCTAGTGCTTTTTTTACCTTTCTAAAGCCCCTAAAATATACTACATCTTTTGCATATATTCCTGGATAACTTGTATCCCCTAGTCCCCTTTTAACACTAAAAGTAATATCGAAGGATGTTATCTTAGGGAAAACCCCCAACAAGCTATTGTAAAGTTGTCTAAAGGTTAGTTTCTCTCCAATATATATGGCCCACGTTAAAGCAGCTTTCTTTTGCAACCATCCTAGAGTCAATAAGTCCATATCAGATTCGTTCCAAGTAGCCAAACCCTCTTCTACATCTAAATAACTTGTTAAATTAGCATTAGATAACGGTTCAACTCCACTACTTTCACCATTAACGGATCTTAGCACATGGGTTCCAACCTCATGTACGAGTGTCTTCTTTAACTTAAATTTAGATCGTTGAATATTAGGATCCACTAATACCCATTTACTTTTAATACCTACCTTAGCACCATTCTGACGAATATTTGATGAACTCTGTACTCTCCAACCATCAAGATTAAAATATTCAAAAGTCTTGTTAAATATGTATTCAATCTCTTTGTAATCTAAAAGATCTTCTTTTTTACTACCGGATATTTAACTATATTGTAGTTATCAACGTTTCCTCGTAATACTCTTGCAGAATTCCTAAAAAGTAATGCCGAAGGCCTACCATACTTCTTATTTGATATTTCAGTTACAATATCGTTATTTCCAACTGCATTTATTAAATCGTTTACTTCTTTCTTTGATTCTATTAACTTAATATAGAAGTCGGAAATCCTTGGATCCACATTAGATATCTGCTTTAATGAAGCTAATCTTTTTAGAATCTCACTATTATTGTTCTTTAGCTTCCTATATGTAAAAATTGGATCATAGATATCAGAAGAGAAAAATTTTTCTCTCTCACTTTTAAGATTTATAGGGGTAAATACTAAACTCAAAGGTAATCTAAGCTTATATAGCAATTGATTGACCTCATCTGTACGCATACTTGTTTTATCTGATTTTGAAAATACGTTCATTATGAAATTGATTTATTAAAACTAAAAGATCTCTCACCTATACTCATTAACTCTAACGCAATACCAGTACCTTTTGCAACACAGTACATTGGCTCATCTGCAACATACGCAGGAACACCTATTGCTTTAGTAAAAAGTTTATCTAAATTCCTTAACTTAGATGTTCCACCACTCATCGCAAACCCTCTATCCATAATGTCAGCCGATAGCTCGGGAGGTGTCTTTTCGAGTACTCCCTTAATACTGTTAATTATACTCAACAACGGCCTTTTTACTGCTATAGCCACATCATTAGAATCGATATTTACCGCCTTGGGTAAACCAGCTCCAAAATCTCTTCCTCTTACCTCCATTGTTTTAGGATTTTTAATATCGATTGCTGAACCAATCTTAATTTTAATACTTTCAGCAGTTTGCTCTCCAATTAACACACCTTTTTCTTCTTCATATAGTTGATTATGGATTCATTTATAGCATCCCCAGCTATTCTTAAAGAGTCATACTCCACGATACCATCCAAAGATATTACTGCTACCTCTGCAGTACCACCACCAAGATTTACTATCATATTACCTGAAGATGTCTCGATAGGAAGACCTGCACCAAGTGCGGCAAGTAATGGCTCAGGTAGCATAGTAATGTTCCTTGCACCAGCATTAGTAGCTGCTTTAACAACAGCTCTCTGTTCTACAGTAGTTATACCAGCGGGTACACTAATGACTACATCTGGTTTAAAGAACCTAGATTTCCCTAATGCTTTATTAAAAAAATACTTAAGTAATGCCTCAGTAATTCTAGAATCTGCAATTACCCCATCCCTTAAAGGTCTTTTTGCAATAATGTTGTCTGGGGTTTTACCAATCATTTTTTTTGCTTCTGTCCCTACAGCTATTACTTTGTATGTATTCACATCTATAGCAACAACTGTTGGCTCAACAAAAACAATACCCTCTCCTTCTAAAAAAACGACAGAGTTTGCAGTACCTAAATCTATCCCTATTTTCTTTCCTAACATTACAGATTATACCAATTTAATTGAAAACACGATATGATATACTAGATTAAATATGAACAAAAGTGATTACAACAAGAGGATGTTCTCTCTGATTTCTATACTAGCTTCTATCTTCGTATATACAGGGGCTATTGCCATTTACTTCTATGCAAACGGATGGAGATTTGGTGATACTAACCAGCTATTTATCAAAACAGGCGTATTAACAGTAGAAAGTGAACCTTTTTTGGCAAACCTATACATAGATGGTAAAGAGAAAGGAAGAACTCCCAAAAGTATAAGCTTACCTATTGGAACTTACGACATATCTGTATACAAGAGTGGTTACGTTGAATGGAAAAAGAATATTGAAATCAAGGAGGAAAAATCAACCCCGATCTTTCCTTGGCTCATAAAAGAGGATATTGAAAAAGAACAACAATATTTACTACAAGATAAAAAATATATAAATAGCTGGACTAGTGATTATGACGCCCATACATACTTCCTAGTAAACGAATATATTCCTGAAGCCCTACTCTACAGGTATACACTATACAGATTCGATACAAACACCGCCTTCTGGGATATGGGTTCTAACCCAAGAGCTGTTCTAACATTTGATTACCCAACCCAACCAGTCATAGAGATATCACTTTCTCCTAGCGGAATATTTGGCTTACTTACAATAGTTGATACAGATATTACCAAGTATTACCTCTTAGATTCTTCTAAAAGCTCTACACTTGATACCTTAATAGAATTGAATATTGGTGTATTCTCTTCTTACAATATGACTTGGTCAAACAACAACCAATATTTAATGTTTGAATCAAATGAAGATTTAATATCATTTGATGTATCGAAACAAACAAAATACTTACTAAGTAAGAAAATTCCCGAAAAAGAGTATATATGGTATACAGATGAACAAGGTTACTTTTACAGAATACAACAAAATGAAGAATACCAACTTGAGAATGTATATTCTTACATCCTTACACAACAACAGATGGATGGTTCCTCTCCTAAGCAATTAGTAAACGATCTGTTTTTCCAAAAAAACAGTGATTACATATTCCCTCATAGAGAAGACACTGGAGATGGAAAGTACTTACCATTTACAAACTCTCCTGAGAGTACTAAAAGCGTAGGAAAGATTCTTTCTTTCAATGTTAATCAAACAGCGAAGGGAATATATATAAAGACAGACACCTCTGCATATTGGTATAACACAGATACAAAGAAATACTACCTCATATCTCCCTACTCATCTGATTTAATACAGTATAGTCAGGATAACTACAAGTTAATATTTAAAAATCTTAATGGATACAGCGTATTTACATTTAATAAAGATGAAGGTGATCACACAGTTAAGATCGGATCAAAAGAGATTAAAGGATTAGATCCTAAGGTCCTTGAAGTTAGTTGGATTTCTAATTCACTTAATATTTGGTTTCTAAAAGAAAAGAGTATGTATATATCTGATATAGATGGAGATAATACAATAGAAGTATTACAAGATGCAGATAAGAATATATTTAAAACTGTTACACAATCTAAAGAAAAAATAGTAACACTATCTGTTGGAGAACCAAATGAACAGGGTACCAGAGATATCTCTATAGATACATACACAATATACTAACGCTTCTTCTTTTTAATCTCTACCTTTTCTGTAGCGTAGAAATTCTTTTTAAATCCTCTTCCCAACATCATCTCAGTGTGTGCCTGTAAGTAAGGAATAAACCCAAAGGTTAACATCTGTACCGCTACTAAAGCAATCTCGCCCAAATCCAAAATGTTTCTCCATAAGGGCCAGTTCTTAGGTATCGGTATAAGCTTTCTCCTGTAATATATAAGAAAGAGATTACATACAATCAATAAGCTAAGAAGGAAACTCATCGCTGTAGGAAGATTATAAGCAGCAGAGCTATATGCGTAATCGTTGCTAAATACACCTAATAAATCTAAACCGATAGTCATAAGATACACCACCGTAAAGAAAAGAATATAGTTTTTAATAATTGCAAACACCATATGAAATTTCCAATTGAAACCGATATCTTTAGAATATATTAAAGCAGCAAGTGTAGTTGGAAATATAATAATACCCCACCCCCATCTGTGTTGTTGTTTGTAAAACGCCTTGTAAGATTTAATCATCGTTTCATTCTCTACAGCATCACTACACACCGGAAGATACACCTCTTCTCCCCTAAAATGGCCCTTGTATCTAACTACAGCATTCCAAAAGAATGTAGTATCATCTATACCCAATTGAGGATCCCAAAAGTGAATCTCTTTAAGAGTTTTAAGATTAACTACGTAGGAAGAGAAAGAGGCCTTTGAACTAAATACACTACTTGAGAAAGGAATAGTCTCATATTTCTCTGTAGTCCAGTTATGTATTGTAACTAAAGTTAACATAGTGGATTGTACCCTAATTAAAATAGGTACTCTCCATATATTATTATTCAGTGTATATACAGCGCTTGTATAGTATTTCTGGTCTGGTAAATCTACAGTAAGGTATTTGTAAGTAATAGCCGATAGATATTTAGGATGTGGTCTTAAATCACAATCACAGGTAATGAGCATATAGTTATGAATATCTTCTCCCTTTGATTCAAGCTTTTTAACAAAATTTCTCATAGCCCAGTTAATATTTGCACCCTTTACACCCGCTGCCTCACCCTCTATACCTGATGGATGTACAGAATACTCCATACTTGCAAACTTCTTACCGTACTTCTCCTTCAATATATTAAAGGATGGGATCTGCAAATCTTTAGAGGTTTTCTCCTCCATTGCAACAATAACGTGAATCCTATCTGCACCAACATCACTTTTACTCCATGCTTCAAAAGATGGCTCTAATACCTCTAATCCCTCTTTGTATACAGGACATAGATATATATACTTTAATTCATTAAACCTATCTTCATTTGTTTCTTTACACTTAGATAGAAAATCTATTTCTATATCCCTATTCATCCTCTTTACTCCCAATGCAACCCCTACTACAAACTTAATACCTCTATATACCCAATATATTATAAGATATGAAATATAGAAGACAAAAACCTTCTCCCATCCAAATAGTGCGAATATTAAAGGAGATAGAACAAAAAACCATATCATGAGTACCTGGTAAAAACTCTAGTACCCTTCTTAACCACATAGGTGTTTGAACAGGATACCCATCCTTCCTATCAGGCGGTTTTAATTCATCTACTGTCATTTTCTCTTCCATCTTCTAAATTATACATGCTAAATATTTAAAAATGCACCCGACCGGAGTCGAACCAGCAACCTACGCGTTAGGAGTGCGTTGCTCTATCCAATGTTGAGCTACAGGTGCAACCTCCAATTATACCACTTCTAATACATAAAAAAGAGCATAAATATGAGGCCAATATATAGTATTCATGATATAATAGGAGTCGCTATGAACAGTGAATATATACACATACAAGGAGCTAAAGAGCATAATCTTAAGAATGTTTCTTTAGATATTCCTAAAACAAACTAGTTGTATTTACAGGAGTATCTGGAAGTGGAAAATCCTCCTTGGCTTTTGATACACTTTACGCAGAAGGACAAAGAAGATATGTAGAATCACTCTCCTCTTACGCAAGACAGTTTCTTGGGTTAATGCATAAACCAGAGGTAGACTCTATCTCAGGACTCTCCCCCGCCATATCAATAGATCAAAAAACAACAGGTACAAATCCCAGATCTACAGTTGGAACCATAACGGAAATATATGGATATCTTCGGCTTCTTTTCGGACATATAGGACAAGCACACTGCCCCTCATGTGGTCAACCAATATCTCAACAAACCATACAACAGATATATGAAAATGTACTAAAGTTAATTAAGAAAGAAAAAGATAATTTCCAGATACTCTCTCCGTTGATAAAAAACAGAAAGGAGAGTACTCGGCTATGTTAAATAAATTACACAGTAAGGGCTTTTCAAGAGTCATAATAGACGGGAATGTATACCATCTTGATGATATTGAAAATCTAAAACTGAAATCCGATATTAAACACACCATTGACTTAGTCATAGACAGATTGAGTTTTAAAATGATTGAAGACGATGAAAACGCCTTTAAAAAAAGACTGACTGATTCCTTAGAACTAGCCAGCTCCCTTTCAGATGGAGAAATAAAGGTATTAATTGGAGACAAGGAGTACTTCTTTTCTGAAAATAATACATGCTCTAAGTGCCAAATATCATATCCCAAGATTACACCTGCATCTTTCTCATTTAACGCCCCCGAAGGAGCTTGCCCAAAATGTTCAGGCCTAGGCATAATTAATGAAATAGATATACAGAAAGTATACAACCCAACGTTAACAATCTATGAAGGTGGTATCTTTCCTTGGGGAAACAGAACTACAAAGGACTCGTGGACATCAAGAATATTACAAAGTGTTGCTAAAACACATAATTTCTCACTTCAAACCCCTATTGCAAAGTATCCTAAAGAGATATTTGATTTAATATTCTTTGGTCATGGTACAAAAGAGTCTTACAAAATACAGTATACAAACCGTTTTGGAAGAGAAGAATATATGATGTTAACTACGAAGGGTTGTTAAAGAGTTAGAACGGCTATACCAAGAAACAGATTCAGATTTCAGAAGAGCTTGAGATAGAAAGATATATGACAGAAAAGGTTTGTGATAGCTGTATGGGAAATAGATTAAAGCCCTACTCTCTTGCAGTAAAGATTGGAGACTACAACATTATCGAACTTACCAATCTCTCAATAGATAAGCTTAAAACATACTTACAAAATCTTAAACTTCAGGAAGTAAAAAAGAAATTGCTAAACCAATCATCAAAGAAATTAATAGTAGATTACAATTCTTAGTAAATGTTGGACTAAACTACATCACGCTCTCTAGAAAGGCAACAACCCTTTCAGGTGGAGAATCCCAAAGAATTAGATTGGCCTCACAGATAGGAACTGGCTTAACGGGAGTACTGTATGTTTTAGATGAACCATCCATTGGGCTTCACCCTAGAGATATTGATAAGCTACTAGTATCTATAGAATCTCTTAGAGATACAGGAAATAGCATAATAGTGGTAGAGCATGATGAAGATACAATGAAAAGAGCTGACTGGATTGTAGATATAGGTCCATTAGCAGGAGAGCATGGTGGGAAAGTAATAGCCCAAGGAAAGATAGAAAATATTAAAAGATCTGATTCGCTTACAGGTAAATATCTTTCAAAAAAGATACAGATTGGAAAAGATATACCTCTAAATCTTGATATAGATGTTAAGAATAATAAAAAGATTTGTCTAAAAAATGTTAAAACAAACAATCTAAAAAATATATCCCTAGAAATACCATTAAATACATTTACGTGTATTACAGGTGTATCAGGAAGTGGTAAATCTTCCTTGATAAATGATACCCTCTACCCTGCTTTAATGAATAGGAAGATGAACGGAAAACAGATTGAATGCAAGTATGAAGACATATTAGGTTTAGAATATATAGATAAAGTAATAGGAATTGACCAAAAACCAATCGGTAAAACCCCAAGATCTAACCCAGCTACATATACAGGAATCTTTACATACATAAGAGATCTATTTTCTCAAACACAAGAAGCAAGAGCTAGGGGCTACAAGAGCGGGAGATTTAGTTTTAATGTAAAAGGTGGTAGATGCGAGAAATGTAAAGGAGACGGAGAGATAAAAGTAGAGATGCAATTTCTACCTGATATGTACATTACATGCGATCAGTGTGGAGGTAAAAGATATAATGAAGAAGCATTGAGTATCGACTATAAGGATAAGAATATTGCAGATATATTGGAGATGAATGTAGAACAAGCACTGAATACATTTAAAGATATTCCACCCATTAGAAATAAACTACAAATACTACAGGAGGTTGGTTTGGGATATATTAAATTAGGTCAATCAGCACTCACTCTTTCTGGGGGAGAATCACAAAGAGTAAAACTAGCAAAGGAGTTATCTAAACAGACTAGAGGTCATACAATATATATTTTAGATGAACCCACTACAGGACTTCATTACTACGATATTGATAAACTATTAATACTTTTGAAAAAGTTAGTTTCAAAGGGTAACACAGTACTAGTAATCGAACACAACATAGATGTAATTAAGTTTGCAGACTGGATTGTTGATTTGGGGCCTGATGGCGGAGATATGGGTGGAGAAATAGTAGCTCAAGGCAGTGTTGAGCAAATCATAAACAATCCTCAAAGCTATACGGGTGAGTGGTTAAAGAAAAAAATGGAAACGAAATAGATGGAGTGAAACATCCAAGTATATATTCAATCTAAAACCTTTGACTTATTTTCTAAAATTAGGGTGTAAAATTTAGGAACGAGAACAAAAGCTTCCAAATCAACGACTTTTTAAAAGCCCGTTCAAAGATCCACCCAGTGAAGTATACGCATTTGAAACATATCGTATAGTATGAGATTTAAGAAATTTCTAATCGTTTCACTAATATGGAACTGCAAATACCCACTCTTGATTGCTCTCCTTGCCACAGTATATACATTTCCCCACCCCATCTTTTGAAAAACATCGTGTAGTTGCCTTAGTATCATATTTAATTCCATCCTCACAATCTTTCGAACCACACCAATAAGCTTTGACAAAACCCTTAGAAGTTTTCATCTGATCCTTAAATTCATCATAGGAAGATATATAGTGAGTGCCTTTCTCTAATGTATCCTTAGATCTATTTAATAGGTTACTCTGTATACTATCTAATAGTATATTAAGTTCAGAGTTTAAGCTATTCATACTTACCTGCATCTTTTCATTAGTATCTCTCCTTACAACTGTTACACTATTACTCTCTATATCCCTACCCCCAATCTCTACTCTAATGGGAACACCCTTCTTCTCCCACTCGTTAAACTTAAAACCAGGAGATAGATACTCCCTATCATCGAACTTTACACCTTCAATATTCTCACTTAAATGAGAAGATATATCTCTACAAATCCGTACTACTTCATCCCTATTTTGATCTGTATATATGGGTATAACTACGACTTTTATAGGTGCAATTATAGGAGGAACAATTAGACCTAAATCATCACTATGAGACATCACTATTGCCCCCATCATTCTAGTACTTACCCCCCAACTTGTCTGCCAAGGAAAATTTTCATTACCCTGTGCATCCGCATATTTGATATTAAACACCTTAGAGAAATTCTGTCCTAAATCATGAGACGTTCCAAATTGAAGTGCCTTACCATCCTGCATCAATGCCTCTACTCCGTAAGTATCTAGTGCACCTGCAAACTTCTCTGATTCAGATTTCTTACAGTATATGTCTCTAGTGCTAAAACTTCTTCTGCGAATTTCCTATACATCTCTAACGCCTGTATAACCTGCTTTTCTGATTCTTCATGACTTGAATGAACTGTATGACCCTCTTGCCACAAGAATTCTGTAGTTCTAAGAAACGGTCTGGTTCTTTTCTCCCATCTAACAATATTTGACCATTGATTTATCTTTAAAGGAGATCTCTCCAAGAGCCAATCCACCTTGAAAAGGTATCATACATAATGGTTTCAGATGTAGGCCTAACGATTAACTCCTCTTCTAGCTTGGCTGAAGGATCTACCACTATCCCACTTCCATCTTCCGCCTCTTTTAATCTGTAATGTGTTACAACAGCACACTCTTTTACCAAACCCCTTAACATGACTCGCTTCTTTAGAAAAGAATGACATTGGAATGAACAAAGGAAAATATGCATTACTAACACCCATCTCCTTTATCCTTCTGTCTAGCTCTTTTTGGATATTTTCCCAAATCGCATAACCGTACGGCTTAATTACCATACATCCCCTAACAGATGAGTTCTCCGCTAATTGTGCCCTATCAATAATGTCTAAGTACCACTGTGAATAGCTTTGTGCTCTTGGTGTAATTCCTTTGTTTGACATAATGCAGTATTCTACAATACTTTAATATTAATATACAATTCTTGGATCAAATCCCCAAAAAGATGATGCCTTAGCCAATGCAGAATCTGGATTATCTATAATCCACTTTTTCAGATCCCCTTTTTCCATAGCAATATCCCTTGCCTGAACCATTGCTTCTACTCCCGCTTCAATACCCCATGGATGACCCAAAACACCACCACCTGCCTGAACAATAATATCTTCTCCCAATCTAGTAATCGATTCCCCTATTGTCCCTGGATGTAAACCCCCTGAGGCAGTATGCCAAACTCCCTTCATACCAAACCAATTTTGACCAAGGGTCATATCACTTTCAGGTGTAATATCAAGCTGAAGTGCCTCTTGTATTAATTTCGGCTCATTGTAATTCTCCATCTTAGTTTTTGGTGCTCCACCATGAAGTGAATCTACGCCCAACAGACGCATGATTTTAGCTATTACTACCATTGACATAGAAAAGTCTAATATCTCCCCTCCATCATATACTCCAGCCCCTGATTCCCTATCTAACAGACCATGCATAGCCCTATGTGCATGTATGGCTAAACCAGGGTTGTGTTTCCTAACTGTTTGAACAGCAGTAAACCCAGTAACTACTACATCCATCATCATCCATCTACCACCATATTTCTTAATCATATCCGCCCTATCAAGCATAATATCCATATCAGAGTGTGTAGTATTACAGAAATACATCTTTCTCTTACCACTCTTTTTCTCAATATCTTTCTGTACCTCATGAACTAACTTACACCTATCCTCAAATTTATTAAAATACAAACTAGTTAAATTCTCATCATCTTTAATACCTTGAAATTCACCGTTAGCTGCTGTAAAAAGAATCTTAGCAAGATATGCTTGTTCCTTAGCCGTTCTCCCAATCTTTGGCTTAGGAACAGTACACATTAAGGGCCCTCTCTCTATCTGCATAAATTCTCTAACCCCATCTATACCAAACTGTGGTCCCTGAAAACTTTTAACTAAACTCTTAGGAAACCTAACATCAATCAATCTAAACGCCTTAAGCATTTTCATACTATCAATATTTCCAGCAATACCTGCAAATATCCCAGCCATATTACCCTCCTCAAAAATCTCCTTCTTGTATGCAATCTTAAATGTTTTACTTTTAGGATCTAGATCATAGGCAACCGCTTTTAATTTGTCCGCCAACTTAGTACCAGAATGCTTACCCTCATCTACCTTCGTCCATGTACCAGTTGAGCTTTCAGCAGCACAACTACCTGCTGCATCCTCAAATTTATCATCCGCAATTCCATCTGCGAGCTCAATATCAATATATGTGATTAGGTAGTCTTCATCTGGATTTTTTGGCTTCCATCCCTTAGGAGCAACATAATCAAATTGTACAGCCATGAGCAGTAAATTTTTAACTTAGGTAGTATAATTGTAGGGTATGATAAAAGAATTTGCAAAGAAATATGATTTACCTAAGTACAGAGTTACTCAGTTTAATCAAAAGTATTACAAAGAGTACATCTTTTCGTTTGAACAACTAACTACTTGGCCTAAAGATTTAAGAGAAAAACTTATACAGGAGGTACCCTTCTCTAAATTAATATTTCAGTCCACTAACTTTTCAAAAAATGGAAATACTCAAAAAGTACTTTTTAAAACTATTCAAGGTAATTATGTAGAAAGTGTGTTAATAAAAGAGAAAGGGAGAAATACTGTATGTGTTAGCTGTATGAGTGGATGCCCTGTTGGCTGTATTTTTTGTGCCTCAGGACAGATGGGTTTAAATGAGTCACTTACTACTCAACAGATACTAGACCAAATCCTCTACTTTGCAAGGGAATTGAAGATTAAAAATGAAAAGATATCAAACATTGTATACATGGGTATGGGAGAACCACTTCTAAATTTAAAAAGTGTTTCACACTCAATTATGGCTATTACCGATAAAGATAAATTGGCATTTTCCAAAAGGCGTGTAACAGTATCAACTTCGGGCTATGTACAAAATTTAAGGTCCTTTATTAACAAAAACCTAGGTGTAAAGCTAGCAATTAGCTTACATGCACCCAACCAGAAATTAAGAGATACGCTTATGCCCAATGTCTCAAAAAGTAATCCTATGAAAGAATTGTTTAAAGTATTAGATCAATATGTAGAAAAAACGAATAAGAGAATCACTTTTGAGTATGTACTACTTAGAGATATAAATGATTCTATAGATAATGCTAAAGAGCTTGCAAATCTATTAAAAAACAGATTATGTCTTGTTAATCTAATAAATTACAATGAAAATGAGTGTTTACCTTTTAAAAAATCTAAAAACACTCCACTCTTTCAAAAGATATTACAGGAAAGAGGTATCGACTGTACTATTAGGAAGTCCCTTGGAGAAGAGATTAAGGGTGCCTGTGGGCAGTTAGGTAGTTAATATTTTTCTTCTTTACTTGCAACAGCAGAGAATATATAATTGGGTAATCATGAGGAGGAATACGACCCTTTACCTTAGTGGTACTGAGCTACGCCCTCCATTTTCTTTCTAAAATGCGTCTATTTCTCCATATATATACCTTATACTCTTGAAACTCTTTTAATAGAGAAGATTCTGATTTGTTGTTTGGAATAATAATGGCTCCCAGTTTACCCTTTTCAACTAAAAATTTATACAAACAGTAAAAATCTCCATCTCCAGAAACAATAATTGCTTTATCATAATAATCAAATTCGATAATAGCTTTTAATACTAAATCAGCATCAATATTTCCCTTTAATTTCCCCTTTTCATCTCTAACAGTTTCTTTGAATATAATCTCATATCCATACTTTTCCAATTTTTTATACAAGTGATGATTAGTTTTAATATACCCAATAAATAGAAAACATCTATTAACAGAAAATTTATCTTTTAAATATACTCTAAATTTTCTAAAATCCAATTTCCAACCTTTATATATCAACCTATTCTCTTTATACAAATCCTTTGATGTTCCTAGATTTAGATTTTGACTATCTATAAAAACATATTTAATCTCTTTGGCATTTCTTTTAGTAATAAACATAAATACAATTGTACATGCCCATTATTAAATATCTCTGACTTAATAACTAGTTAAAACAACCTATCACCCATCTCTTACGACTGCTAATCTTACTCAAGAACCCCTATATAAAAGAAAAACCCCCACTAAGGGGGTCTTTACTTTTAAGGTTCACTCTATCAGTTGTTACAGCTACCATCTCTTAGTCCAGAACCATTACCTTGACCGTTACCTTTTCTTTCACCTTGGCCAAGTCCTAGCTCCTGTCTAATTGCGTTAGCTTCTTCGGTTTTACCCTCATGTGCTAACTGGTAAGCTTGTGCAAATGCAGGAAAATCTTCCTTAGAGATCTTATTGACTACTCCAGGAGTTCTTCCGTCCTGAGTCATCAATGCTACCCAAGCATCATAGTCCTTAGATTCCATAACCTTTTCCATCTCGGCTTCTCTTTCTTCTGTATGGTTTGGACCTACTTGAGTAATATCGCCTCTATATGCATCTGTCTGCCTTGTTGTAAATGCTATTACACCAAGAAGAGCAACTGCTAATGTCCCTAATACTATTAATTTGTTTTTCATACTTTTAGTATTAACAAGTTAAATATGTTTAGGAAACGGTAGATATATATTATCTACAAAGAGAATAAATTACCTCTCTACTATGTATTACGCTTTTAGTGATAATTTTGTTGCAAATGTCTTCCCCTACCTTCCCAAGGTAAGACATCTAAGGCATTAAAAACATTGTTATCTCCAACACTACCCCTTGATTTAATCTTTTCTCCAACCTTCAAACTTACAGCTCCTCTAACATAGGCCTGTGATATATCAATATTCCAGATATTACCATCTAAATCTTTAATCTCTACAATACTATCCTGTACTGAAAGAATCTCTCCAGCAATATATCCTTCAGCTGGCCTACTCCATACACTGTATCTCGGATCTACACTTTGTTGATATGAAGGGAAATTTTCTGAAAAAAGGTTATTTAATTTCTCAGAAACTCCGATATTTCTTAGAAATACTCCCAATACTAATATACAAAGTATATTTATTAAAAATATCTTACCTATTGAATATCTATATCCCCCTTTTGTATATCTAAGATTTATATACCCAACAAGAATAAATATTACTGTTAGTAATACCCATACTATTGGTATAGAGAGTATTAATACTTCTAGAAAATCATTTACAGAAAGGATTAGATTAAGAATATCGCTAGATTCAAAAAGATATGATGTAATTGCAAAACCTATGGAACCAAATATTACATTTAATACAAAAAGAACCCATATGAATGATTCTTTTAATACAAAAGACCATTTACCAATTGGTTTAATATTCTCTTTCTCTATTTTTTCTAATATCTCTTTAGATATTCTTCCCATATGTTTGTACTAATATCTTAAATTTTTTCTTTCCCCTATCTATCAATGAAGATACATTTCCAACAGAGGTGTGTAAGATATCTGATATCTCATTATACCCCATATCTTCAAAATACCTTAGAATTAACACCTCCCTATACTTAGAATCTAATTTAGACAGTAATTCCCGAACCTCTTTTCTTTTTAACTCAATTACAAAATCGTCCCCAATATCTTCACCAGAGGAGATTTTATCAAAGATCTCAATATCCTGATTACTTTCAATTACAGATTTCTTCTTTCTTAGAAAAGATATTGCCTCATTATGAGCTATCCTATATATCCAGCTAGAGAATGAATACTTACTATCATACCCATTAATATTTTTATACGCTTTTAAAAATACCTCTTGTAATATATCTTCTGTATCCTCTTTAGATATATACAGTATTCGTTGAATATATCTAAATAGCTTAGTCTCATATCTATCAATGATATACTTGTAAGCAGAAAGATCTTTCTTAACACTCTCTACTATTTCGATATCAGACATTGATTTGTATTTTTCTCCTTTTACCATAATTGTAAATCAAATTGATGTTTACTTTTTATCAATATATCGGGGTGACTCGACTTGAACGAGCGACCTCTACGTCCCGAACGTAGCGTTCTAGCCATCTGAACTACACCCCGTTACTCTCTTTTTTCTTTCTGTTTTGAATATATTCTCTGATGACTCCTAAGATAACTAGGGTAGAATCATCTAAGCCACCCATAAAAGGTATTACATCTGGGATTAAATCTGTAGGAATAAGGATATATATTATAGCTAGAATAAATAGCCAGTACTTTTTAAAAAACTTTTTCATTTTGAAATATATTACAAATTACATTCTCTCAACAACCTTAATACCCAATACATTAAGACCGTGTTTCATACTCTTTGCAGTACCATTAACTACACTTAGTAGAAACTCTTTGTTATCAGAATCCAATACTCTTACATTCTGATAAAAGCTATTAAATGCTTGACCTAAATCAAAGAGATATGTACATAACGTTGAGGGTGAATAGTTTAAAGCAGAGCTTAGCAATACTGTTTCGTACTTGCCAATTACTCTTGAAAGTTCTTTAGTATAGGGATCTAAGCTAGTGACCTTATTTAGAGATCCCTTCGTATCTCCATCTTTTAAAAGTGAGTTACATCTTGCGTAAACATACAAAAGATATGGACCGCTATCTCCATCAAAGCTAGTTGCTTTATCAAAATCAAATATTACATCCTTACCAACAGACACTTTTACAAAAGAATACTTAACAGCTGCGATAGCTATGGTATCACTTACACCCGCAATCTCATCCTCACTCCATTTACCACTAGCTTTCATTGTATCTTCAACTCTTTTTTTAGTTTCATCTAACAACCACTCTCCTTCTATTATCTTACCTTTCCTACTAGACATCTTTTCTGCCCCTGGAAGTTTAACCATACCATGAGAGAAGTGTTTATACATATTAGCAACCCCTGGTTTTAACTGCGAAAGGGCATCTAAAACAACTTTGAAATACGAGCTTTGCTCATCTGCTGTAATTATTACTGACTCATCAAAAGATATATCTTCTAACTTCTTAAAAGCTAACGCAAGATCCTTTGCTTCGTATGTTGGAAGACCTTCACTGTTGATAAAGACTCTTGTATGAAGACCCTTAGATTCATCTCCTTCATATATTACAGCCCCTTGGCTTTCCTTAAATATGTCCTTGCCCATTCCATTCATGTTCTGATTAACAATTTTCATTGCGCTATCACACATCTGACTCTCTAGATAGTATTTATCAAACTTAGTATATGTTCTTTCAAAGATACCATCGAAATACTCTAAACACCATTCTTTTCCTAACATATACATCTCTTTAATACCCTTACTTTCATACTCATCGAAGAAATCTTTTCTTTCTAAAGAGGATATATACAAAGAGAATATGTAGTAGTTAAGCATCTTTATCTCTCTTATAACCACATCATCTTTTTCATCATCATATATCTTAAAGCCAAGCATATATGCATCCCCTAAATACCTTACCCTATCAACCAAAGACCTACTTTCTAACTCTTTAAACTCTATACCATCATCCTTTAACATCTTAAGTAAACCCCAAAGAGTTTTGGCAACATGTAATCCAACATCACCTTGATAATTAGCTCTAACTACAGAGCCCCCTAGCGACTCTACAAGACGTGCGAATGACTCTCCAACCATGTTTGTATACAGATGGCCAATATGGAATATTTTAAAAGGATTAGGATCGCTATACTCAATTACAAACTTCTCCTTCTGTTTAATATCCAATTTAAAGTAATCATCCCTATTATTTATTTCCTGTAACATTGTTAAAAGATATGATTCAGAAACAAAGAAATTGATAAAACCGGGCTTAATTACCTCTATCTTCTCAATATCACTATCTGTACCAAACCTTTTGACGATATCATCAGCAACTTCGATAGGGCTTAGCTTTAACTCCTTAGATATCCTCATAGCTATATTTGATGTTAAATCTCCATGCTTACTATCCGAAGGGATATCTACAGACACAAAACCAACTTCTACACCAAGCTCTTTTGATATTTGTAAAAGCTTTTCTGATATTTTCTGCTTAAGTTTAATCATATATTTTTCAGTATACATTAAAATGCACTCGGAAGGAGTCGAACCCTCAACCCTCGGTTCCGAAGACCGATGCTCTATCCAATTGAGCTACGAGTGCACGCTAGATTATA
Organism: Candidatus Dojkabacteria bacterium; assembly: GCA_040765985.1. GTDB lineage: Bacteria > Patescibacteriota > Dojkabacteria > SC72 > SC72 > UBA2259. The sequence goes on from JAXGRK010000001.1 coordinate 164,225, forward strand.
CCTCATTTTAAGGGATTTCTCTCTAAACAAAAATGACTTTAAAACAGAAGAAAACCACCTACCCTATAGGTTAGCTGGGTGGATGTACTTGGACAGAATCGAACTGTCAACCTTTGGTTCCGCAAACCAATGCTCTATCCAATTGAGCTACAAGTACATAACTACCAATTTTATCATATATCTCCTACTTTATCTGTATATTACCCTCTTCATAGGTAATCAAATATTGAACACTTTTGTTTAAGAAGTTTTTTAATGTTTCACTTCCCGGATGGCCGAAGGTATTGTCCTTCCCAACAGAACAAATCGCCAACAAAGGAGAGATCGTATTTAAGAACGTTTCACTACTTGAAGAATTTGAACAGTGATGTCCTGCTTTAAGTACATCATATTTACCCATAAGAATTTCCTCTTTGACTAATACCTCCTCCACATCAGATTCAATATCACCCATAAGTAAAAATCTTTTATTAAGATATTTAAACTCTAACACTAACGAATCATTATTTAGGTCATTGTTATACTGTCTAACACAAGAATCATATTCCTTTCCTAGCTTTGGCCAAAGCACATCAATATCAATATCTCCTACCCTTATAGTTTCACCTGCACCTATCTCCCTTACATTCTCATATGTTTGTAATAGATACCCATAGTTCTCATTTTCGTAGCATACGGGGTAGTAAAGTATCTCTCCAACCTGGTATCTTTCTAATACACTTAACAAACCAACTAAATGATCATTGTGTGGATGTGTAAGTACAATATACTCAATCGTCCTATCATACAGTGGAATATATTTTGGAAGTTCATAAAGAATCGAACCATCAGGCCCACCATCGATAAGCATCTGAATGTTGTCATTTTGAATGAGTATTGCATCTCCCTGTCCAACATCCAAAAACACCACCGTATCTTCATGTTTAACAGTAAAAAGATATATCAAGCCAACAATTAACCAAACAATACTTGTTATTACATTCCTATTCATATCTTCGTAGAGAGTAATAGATAGTAGTTGTTTGATGATACAGGATATTTATACAAACAGAAAAGTAAAAGAAGTAGATATATACAGATACCAAATATATATTTATCAACCCCTAGTTCTACCATCTGTATATTAGAGGTCATTATTACAAAGTATTTAAATATACTTAGTTGAATAAACGGTATTACAAAAAGTATTTTAATATTAAATATAATGTTTATTAAAGTAATACCTAAACCCCAAAATATCGTTTGACTAATTATAGGTAATACTATGATATTCGAAATAATGGATATTACTGAAACCTTACCAAAGAATATAACTGATATAGGGAGGGTAAATAGAATACATGTTAATGTTGGTAACACACTGTCTTTAAAGTATTTAGATTTAATATTCTCAAAACATCTAGGAAAGAATATTAAACCAACTACGGAAGCAAACGAGAACAGAAAACCAACATCGTGTATTATAAATGGATTAATCAATATTAGTACTGTGACACAAAGTATTAAAGCAGCGCCTTTACTACTCTCTCTACCAAGTAGATTTGCAAAAAGAGATATACTACTCATTGTTGAGGCACGAACAAGAGAAGATGATAGACCTGAAAATATTGAAAACGACCATATACAAAGGATTTTAATAAAAATTGAAAATCTCCCTACTCTTTTTCTCATTAAAACATCTATAGATTGTGCAACTAATGCAACATTGTAGCCAGATGCAGCAATAACATGTGATACACCAGATCCATTTAACGCGTCATTAAAATCTTTAATAAATACTCTTTTACTTCCAAACATTATCCCTATCAACAGAGACGCTTCTGGTTCGGGCAATGATTTTTCAACTACTCTTTCCAATCTATATCTACTCTCTAAAAATATATTTCCTATACCACTACACTCATATTGATCTACTTCAATGATTGAATACACTCCTTTTCTAAAGAGATATCTTTTGTAATCAAAGTCATCAAAACTTTTAGGTTGCACAACTTTTCCATATATTTTACATCTTTGACCTGCATGTAAAACAGGATAGCTGTTAAATCGTATAAGTGAATTACCCATAGACTCCCCAGTAGAGTGAAACAGGTAGGTGTTACTTTTCTCTTGGGAGAGAACAGTACCCCAAATTGAGACCTTTTTATCTGTGAAACCTGTGACTTTTTGTATACTTACCGTTATGTTTTGATATTTGTAATAAATTAGAGGGATTGAAATTAAGATGCATATTAGAGATATTTTCAGCATTGTTCCAAAAAGGTATACATGGCAAAACAGCTTGTATGAAACAAAGAAAAAAAGATTTAATATTAACAAAGGGAGCGAAAATTCAAAAATCAACTTTACAGCCACCTGTTCTTTTTCAAAAATAACGCTTTCGATGATATTTGAACCAGAGAGAATGATAGTTAAAATTGTAAAACAGTATACGATTGCCTTGTAATCATTGAAAAACATTAGCAAAGCAATATATCTACTCTTCAATATATTTATAGACATATATTCTCTTTGAACTTGTTGAATGTAAGCTCACCTATTCCACTTACATTTAGTAAATCTTCTAATATGGTGTATGGTCTACTATCTATAATCTTTTGGGCTGTAGAGGGCCCAACGCCGTCTAGGGAGTCCAATTCCTCCAAGGTTGCACTATTTATACTTATACATGTCTGATTACCCTCTTGCTCATCTTCCTGCTCTTCCTCTTGCTCTGTATCAGGTATCGTTATATCAACAACTTCCTTTGGTAAATTAAATGTGAGTAAAGAGCAATCATAATCTGTTTCAAATGGTATATATATCTTTGTATTATCTAACATAACAGTAGCCAAATTTATCTTCATAGAGATATATTTAAAACCGGCTTCAGATGTAAAACCCTTGCTTTTAACGGCCTCTATTACAGATGCCCCTTTGGGAAAAACAGTAGACACCGGGATTAAGTACTGCACCACTAATATCAACTTGTACTGGGCATGTATCCTCTTCGTCCTCTTTAAGCTCGTCTTCTTGAGGGGTTTGAGGTAATGGAGGGTTTATACTTTCATCTACCTCTATCTCTTCAACAATTGTATCTTCGTTTAGTGAAGATATTACTGAGTATATATCTATTTTCTGCCAGTTTAGTACGAGTATGTTGGATATATATCCAAGAAGAATGAAAAAAGGAGTATGAAAATATTTTTTATCTTTTATGTCCCTCCATACTTTAAATTGTATATGGAGGGTATGAACTATTCCTTAATGCAGCTATCTTATAGTGTTAGTTTTCTTGGATTTGTATATTTTTAATTACCACATCATTAAGTGGCTTATAGTCGTCACCAACTTCTACCTTCGCAATCGAATCAACTACAGCAAATCCAGATACCACCCTGCCTACTACGGGGTATTGGTTATTGATATTTACCTTAGACGAATTAGGTAATACAACAAAAAATTGAGACGCGTTAGCCATACCTATATCGTAATCTTTGAAATTTATTAGATTCTCTTTCTTTACACTATATCCAGGATTCCCATTACCATCCCCTTTTGCGTCTCCTGTTTGAATAACGAAATCTTTAATTACCTTATGAAATGTAAGACCATCATAGTATCGTTCACTCATTAAAAAAAGTAAACTATTTACATTCTGAGCTATATCTTCATATAGATCAATTTCTATTTCCCCGCATACAGTAGAGATCACTATACTGTAATCATACTCACTATCTAATACATACTCGGGAGAATCGTATGTCTCCTTATCACTCAACATACTTCCAGTTGGTGAGTATATTCCAGATTTAAGAGCTACTATAATTAGTATTAAAACTAGAAAAAAGGCAAGTGCTAATAAAAGGAATTTCTTACTTTCTCCTAAAGAATCTTTAATTTGAGACATAGTATATATAAAGATATAAATTTAATACTTACTCTACTACGGTTTAGCCCACCAGAATGGTTGCTCCACCCCGTTATTATCAAACCACTTACCGTGTCTCATTAGCTGCTCCATAGCTGCTCCAGTGTATGTTACATCAACTTCTGTAAGATATAAATCTAGAAGTGGATTGTTATCCCATTTAGTAAAGATATTCTCATATTGGACATATTTAACATCTTCTATGGAGTAAATGATGCCCCAGCGTAATCAGATGAATAGGTAGCTTTCTTTACATCATCTACCCAAAACTCTGCAGGTACATCTGTTATCTTTTTAAATTGTAATCTTGTTATCGCATCAATATCCTCTCCTAATGGGTATCGTATATCTACATACTCTCTTTGCCATTTAAAAACCGTTGCACTTGTCGTAAAACCACCAGATGGGAACGTACTACCTGAATCCCAAGAACTAACTGTTACAGCCCCTGTATCATTATCTACAGTAGCTAAGTCACCTTGTGCAATATACTCTGTTCCTGAAGATGTTTCCTTCAACAATTACTTTCTGTCCTACATCAATATTTTCATATAGTTATTTGCACCGAAACTTCTTTCATCTATTGAAAATGAAGTGTCACTTCCACTTGAGATTAGGTTAGAGGATTGTAAAGATGCCTTGAAATCAACAATAATTGGGTGTGTTCTCGTCTTTATCTCAAACGCTTCCTCGATTTCATCAGCGTTCCTTTCTGTGTTTGAAATACGAACTTCATCAATAACTCCTGTAAAAAATCTTGAATATCCGGTATAACCTCCAATAGTAGTAATCGTACCTGTAAGACCTGGAGCGCCAGTTTCATCTGAATATACTAACTCCCCATCAAGATATACCCTAGGACGTCCAGTCGAACTTAAAGCCATTGCTACATGGTGCCAACCAGTCCCTATCTTTACATTTGTATCTATCCATCTAACATTTTCAAAAAGTAGAATTAAATCATTCCCACTATCTTGCCACCAAGTGTTACCTACCCCTATTCCGTAACCATTTCCCCCTGCCCCAACCATAGCAATAGAGCCCTTCTCACTAGTTGAATCTAGGTATATCCACGCTTCGATAGTGGCATTTGTCGTTCCTAAGCCAAGGGTGCTCGCTATGCTAATATAGTCATCGGTGCCATCAAACTCTCTTGCATCACCAAATATTCCTTCATACTCAGTTGTACCTGTTACTACTCCATCATTGCGTAACCCACTTCTATCGATAATCTCATATCCTTTATTCATAGACCATAGACCAACAGTATATAAATCTGGTATATATGTTGGATTCATATACTGTCCATACATTAAATCCATATTATGGCCTAGCTGATCACTAGCAATCCAGAAAGGTAATGTGGAATTACTTGATATATCAGTTGATGTTATAGCTACATTTATAAACTCATCTTTCCCATTTAAATATGCCCTCTCAATCTCTTTTGGAGAAAATGGTCTGTTATATATTTTAACCTCATCCATATATCCAGCGTAGTAAGCATCTCCGGTCCATGGGCTTCTACCTATATAGTTTACAGTTCTAGTAATATTTGTTGGAACAGCAGAGCTACCACTTCCAATAAGTTTTCCATCTCTATATATTGCCACAGCCCCTAAAGAGGTTTGGGTAACAGCGTAATGATGCCATTGATTGTTGATAATACCGCTTGTAATAATAACTTTACCACCAGTCGCACCACCAGAATATACCTCATAAAAAATTGATGTTGTAGTTGAAGATCTTCCGAAAATTATATTATTACTGCCCTGGCCATTACTTAAATCAACAAATCTAGCATAACTTCCTGTTGATGTTGGATACGCCCAGAATTCAATAGTTAAACCAGAAGTAAAGTCTGCAAAATCTGATGGCAAAGTTACATAATCACTACTTGTTCCATTAAAACTACGAGCACCATTTACCTTACCAGAGACGTAGCTTGTTCCAGTTGGAGTTGCATGATATGAGTTAGGACCACTATCTAATAGATACGCCCCACTTCCAGATGATTCATCTAGTTTCCAATATCCCAAAAGATTATCATAGTATTGGTCATTAAACGAAGAATCTATTTTTAATGCAGAGCTACCTTCAATTTTGTTAGATATACTAGACATTTTCAAAAAATCAGGATGAGAAGTACCTAGTATAAAGTTATCATATACTTCCCCAGCTGTTAGAACAGTATTGTAAACTCTAGCTTCATCTATAATCCCATGAAAATAGTCACCGTATCCATTTCTACCTATATAAAAAGTCCCTGTACCTGAGTAATCGGCAGTAGCTGTTCCGTTTGCAACTAAGTGCCCATCTCTATATATTCTTCTATCATTAGTAGATGCATCGTATGTACAAACCCAGTAGTGCCAATCGGTATCATTTGCATATACTGGACCTCCAAGATCATTACTGTAAAATCCACAATATACTGCGTTCGTATTCCTAAAACCAAAAGAAAGACCTTTATTTGCAGTAGCTGTTCCCTGTCCCATAAAATCATCGTACGTTCCCAGACCCCTTTTATCTCTTTTAGCCCAAGCCGCTATTGAGAACGATGCGTTAACTAAATTAATACCAGTTCCAGTAGCTACATTATCATCTGTACCATCAAAATATCTTGCTTTTTCAAATTTTCCATCATCTACAAGTGCACCAGTAGCAGTTCCTTCGTTACTACCTTTAACATCTTCTACAGTAGTTCCAGTAGTTTCATCCATAGGCCAATATGAGATAAGACCTGTGTCTGTAGTATTGTATAAAGTTGTATCCTCAAAGGTATGTACACTTGTTTCAGAACCACTCCAACTACTCCATGTACTACCATCTGTACTTGTTCTATACCTCATTTCAATATTACCTGATTGATAGTTAGATAGGACTTCTGATGAAGCGAGTGCCCTATTATATACACGTGTTGAATCTACAATTATATCTGCATATACAGCATTAAATCTCCCGATTCTAAAAGGATAGCTTAACTGGCTGACAGATCCCAAAGAATGGGTACCAGAATCTGCTAACACACCATCTACATACAAAGAAATCGTTGTAGATGTTTTTACTCCTACTAAATGATGCCACTGCCCATCTCGTATACTTTCATCTCCAATTGCTGCAGTTTGACTTCCATTGCTATACAGTTCAAAAATTGGACCAGGAAAATCATGTATCCCCAAATAGGAAAAGATTATAGCCGTATCTTGGAGTTCCACCTTCTTTTGTAATAATTGCAGGCCATAAATAGCACTTTGTTGCATACTACTTTTAACCCAAGTTTCAATAGTAAAATCTCCTGTTGTAAAATCCAAACTACTATTATCGGATAGGCAACATAATCATCTACACCATCAAACTTCAAAGCTCCTGCACCCCATCTTCTTGTATCACTACTCCATCCGGTTCCTATAGCTGCATCTTGTCCTGTTGTTGTCATATTATATAGGGTACCATTACAAGTACTACCACAACTTCCTCCACTTGCAGCAGTAGTACCACTTGTTTCATTGAAGTCCCATTGTGCTAATAGTCCAGTAGTACTATACGGAGTTTCTCCGTCTCCTGTATCATCTCCTACAGGACTCCATGTAATAGATTCTATTGTTGTACTATATTTCATATCCAAGGGTGCGGATGTATGTACACCTTGAACTTTTTGAAGATATTTTAAATTATATATTCTAAATATTGTATCTGCAGAAAGAGCTGCATTGAATACTTTAACCTCATCAATTGTTGCATCAAGATATCTAGTCCATATATGACCCCCTATTAGTGTTATTGAGCCAGTGCTACTTACAGCCGAAGTACCAGTATCCGTATATACCAACTGACCATCAATATAGGCACTTGGGTAGCCACTAGAGTTTAAAGTCATTGCAACATGATGCCAACCAGTACCTATTTTTGCACCTGTATTTATCCATCTTACTCCTTGGAAATATAGAATGAGGTTGTTACCAGCATCCTCCATTGTTGTATTACCTACTCCCATACCGAAGCCATCTGAATAACCAATTTTTACTATTGTTCCCATCTCCGAGGTAGAATCTAAATTAACCCAAGCGGATAGTGTAGAGTTTGTATTACCTAAAGTGTGATCTGTACTTACAACAACATAATCATGAGTGCCATTAAAACTAATTGCACTACCTAAAACACCTTCATCTATTGAAGTACCCGCTCCTAAATACCCATCATTATTATTACTAGTTGAATCCTGGAAATCCTTAGCGATATCATGAGAAGAAGCACCGGAATCTCTTACCCATATCTCTCCAGCATAAAACATACCGTTTTCTTGAAATCGTATTGCTTGGCCAGTAGTATAAGTACCTGAATATGTAGCAGCACCATAGTTAGGTCCCAAGGTTTGAACAACAGAACCTCCTATTGACAAAGTACATGAGGTCCCAGCTGCCGTGTACCAGTTACCCCATTTGACATATACTTCATCAGCATAGGAAGGAAGTGTTTTTTGAATATATCCGTAAGGTGTAGAGTTATAATACATTTGTACATAACCAGCGGTTCTTGGATAACTTGTTGATTCTATAGTAGTCAAATAAGTAGTGTATCCCGCTGTAGTTAAATCAGCAGATGATTTAATATTTGAATAACTCAATGCGTATCCATAAGGGTCTGTATCTCCAGATAAAGATGAAACAAAGTTGTCTAGTAGTGTCCAACCACCTCCATCATAATCCATATTACAGTACGCAGAAAATGGAGCATTACCACCTGAACCATCTGGATCAATTCTATAAAGACCAGATGCAGTTGTTCCATAATTACGAAGTTCAGAACAGTCTGCTGGATATGAGATTGAGTTATTATCTAAATCTTCATCAAATTCCCAATATCCAACCAAGCTACTATCTAGCGTATTCGCTTCAGGATCTTCTAACCTAACCTGTGGCCCTGTTACTACCTCTGTATTATAGTTATAGCCAGTATCAAACTCAGTAGTTGTATCATGAACAATACTTGGATCTATTCTAATTGGAAATACTCTTTCTTCACTAAACAACCAGAGAGGATTTAATGTAATTACTATCTTATAGCTATTGTCTTTTGTATTAAATATCTCCATAGTAACATCTGTTGTCATTGCCTTTGCTCCATCTACTGCAAATGTTGGTAAGAAATGTGCAATGTAATTATCATCAGTATCAGTAATATAGTATTTAATCTCTGTTTTATTCCTAACTACAGCCATACTCCTTTTTAAAACTAGACCATCATCTAGTTTTAATTCAAAAACATACTCATTTAATGGAACCAAGCACTCTGTATCCACTTCGCAATTGTTATACGCTTCCATATTTCTAATCACTATCTCCTCTTTAACACCTAAACCTTTAAGTATCTGATACTCAATATCTATACCAGGATATACATCTTTGTTTAACACTGTTAATTTGGAAATGGGATCGTCAGATTCCTCTGCACCTATTACTCTTCCTGAGGTAATTACCTCTGTTGTAGTTTCTACATTATTTACAGCTAAGCTATGGGCTATACTATTTATACTCTTTAATTTCTCATCCTCTGAAGTAGTACCACTCCATTGAACAGAGGATAGGGTCATTTCAAAACCTTTTTTAGAAGGAACAATCTTTTGTTTAAGCTCTTCCCACTTACTAATCTTCTTATCCTCTTCAAAAGGATTCTCGTTATCTAATACACTCTCAAACCGAACATACTGTTTAGATGTATCTGTTTTATCACCAAATCCAACTTTAAATTTTGGGTTAACATTTTCAAAAAGAAAGTTATTACTCTCCTTAATATCTTCATTGGGTTTTGGAATTGAAAACAGATATACAAGAGTAGATACTAGTAAAAATATGAAAATCCCAAGTATATATGGAATGCCTTTCTTAATATCTATCTTGAATTTTCTTTTTATCTTCCTAGATTTATACACGGCAGTATTAAAGATAAATATAAGTTATATATTACTATAATTTCCTATCATATGTAACCTTAATATCACCTACTCTTACATAGTTATCACTTGTTGAGTACTGTCTAATTACAAATACACATACATCACCACTATCTACACACAAAGTTAAACCAGAACCTGATTGTTTGAAGATATCAGCCTCCCTGCAGTTGCAGATACTTGTGCAGTAGAGCTTCCATCTGCTGTACCAGAAGATTGTTCATATATATAGAAGTCGGCTTTGTTACTCGCTGCACTAGTTGATTCTGTAGCAAAGTAGAACTGTACACCACCACTACCCCATCCATCAAAGTCACTTGGTAGTTGGAATCTTACCCTTACATCGTAATCATTAAGAGAGGTCTCAGAGCTATTCCATTCGTAGTAGTTCATTGAGTTGCAGTACTACTTTCACTATCAGAGGTCATACTACCAATGTTGGCTGTTCCATCTGCAGATAGTACTGCCCCTGGATACTCTGCGGCAAGGAGTACTGTTTTTGTAGTAGCTCCCATTGGAACCCAGTTAGTGCCATCTTTTGAGAATTCTACATTTGCACTAAAAGATATTTTACCATCATCCAAAACTTTGAATAAACTTGTCGAAGAAGAGTTTAAAAAGCTGTATTTGTTGTAGCACTAGTTGCTCCAAGACCAATAACTGCAAGTTTGGGATCGAAAGTACCCGATGTCCCTATTCCTACTTTACTATCAATAATTAAATCTTCAGCAGCATCTATTGTAATATCTCCAGAGCTATTCGCTATACTTGATGAAGAACCACCAATATCTAAAGTAGCAGCTGGGGTCGTAGTACCCAATCCCAACCTCTTGTTTGTATTGTCCCACCAGAATGCATTATCACCTGTAATAGATGTTGTACCGTTCCAGAAGAGTTTGCCTGTCTGCAGTTTGAATAGCCAGTACCAAGACAGATATCATTGCTGGCCGGAATGGTGTTCCCCACTTCCATTATTCACCAGGCACCAGATGCATTGCTGCCAATAGGCATAAGTAGCATTTTAAATTTTAACTAAGTCTCCAGAGCTATCAACTTGGAATTGAAAGATAGTCCTACAGAGAACATTGATGTTGGGAGTGTTGTCCCCTATCTACTTTTCCATTAGATGAGGTTGTCTGTTCCGTCTAATCCAGTTGCAAATATTGATTCCAATATTTGTATGTTTGGTATGTAGTTGTTGCGAGCATATCTATATCGTGTAGATAATGATATTGTTTGTACCGGTAAAACTTAATGAAATCATTTCTTGGGTATCCGATGTAATATTGACTTACCTCCTGTACTACTGTACAAAGCTTTATACCCTAAAGCCAGATTATTACTTCCCGTAGTGTTAGTATAAAGGGCACTATCGCCTAGTACAACATTTTTGAATCTGGTATTTAGCTTGTCGCTTTTTATTTGCGATAGCGGAATTACTTGTTCCGTATTGTTTGCGGCTGTTGTACTACGTATAACGCTTGGTACCCTGTGCAGTATTGTAAGTTAGAGCACCAGTACCGGTACTATCCGCATATCTCATTGCCTCATAACCGATGGCTACACTTCCTGTTTCACCATTGTAAGCCATTAATAGGTTATGCCCAATTGCTACATTCTGGGTACCCGTAGTATTTGCATTTAAAGTGTTTGCTCTAAGCCAGCATTGTAACTTCCAGTGGTATTACCTGTTAAAGATTGATGTCCTACTGCTGTATTAGATGTTCCAGTATTACTTACGCGGTACCGCTTCCTGTTAGTGCTTGGTATCTACTGCTGTGGTGTATGATAGTCCAGCTGTAGCAGTACTGTCTGCAAACATCATCGCCTGATATCTACTGCTGTACTTCCCTGTTTTGCAACGTTAGTATCTAAGGCGTAGTGTCCTAATACAGTATTACTTGATCAGTTGTATTTGCGAATAAACGTTATCACCTAGTGCAATACCTGTTCCTGTATGTATTGCTGAACCAGAATCTAAACCGATAAAGATATTTGACGATGCATTATAGAAATGTATCACAACGGATGTTCCTCCATTGCCTGCAACTCTATCGTAGAATACGCAGATGTATTTACAACAAACTTGTTACTTGGTGTAGTACTCCTATTCCTACATTACCATTAGCTACTAACAATCCATAGTTAGCTGTAGTTGCTCCAGAAGCACTAAAGTACCCACCTACATTTGTTCCACTTGTTGCATTATTAGTAACGGTTGAATATACTCCGTATGCAGTATGAGCTGTATTACTGTTTGCTCCACTTCGTGCAATCTCTAGCACTGTACTTGAACTACTTGCTGTTCCCAATACTGACTCAGAGGTAAGTTTAAATGCACTACCAGATGTAAATGTATTAAATGTAAACTCAGAAAGATATGCACCGTGTGCTATAGATGGTGTAGTTAAGATCTAGTATCTCATCCCATGCAGTTGTAATACCTGTAAGGAATCCTTCTTTTAACCATCCAGTACCTACAGTATATTTAAATACTTGATCACCTGTACATGCGATATTGTTTGGTTTGTAATCTATGTATACTCCCGAACCATTATCTATATCTGCCCATGTAAGAGCTCCTAACTGTGTTGTTGTTACCTAATGTCCCACTGTGGTAAGTCTGTTAGTTGCTCTGTTGTTGTAAAGAAAAGGGTATTTTCCTGTACCGAGGGGTACTATTCTGAGTTGTTTTGTAATGTTATTGTATTGTCTGCTGTAGGGTCTGTTAATGTGAGAAGTGTTTCAAAAGTATCTGATGTTGCTCCTTCAAACAATACTCCTGTACTACCAAATACTGTATTGTTTAAAGCCAATGAGTTACTTGCTAATGTGTTTGAGTAATCTAGTGATATTGTTCCTGTTGTTGTTATTGGGTTAGTATCTGCTGTCAAACCAGTACCTGCTGTTACACTAGTTACTGTACCACTACCTGTACCTGCTCCTATGGCTGTTCTAAAGTCTGATGCACTTAGTGCACTTACACTGTTATCAGCATTTATCCTTAAGAACGTTATTGCTGATGGATTGGTTAAGGTAAACAGATTACTACCTACTGTAGTTGCTCCTAGGGATGTTCTTACTGTTGAACCAGATTCATATGCAAATACTCCTGCTGCTGTTGATACTATGAATTGATCAGCTGCTGAAGCTGCTCCTAGTGTATTTAGATCTTCTAATACTCCTGTTGTTCCTATGGTTATCTTGTTTGCAGCTATTGATGTCCCTATACCTCCAGAACCCTCTAAATCTAATATGTATTGGCTTGTTACATTTTGGTCTGTTCCAGAGTCTGCTCTGGCTGTCCAATATTGGTAATTATCTGAGATTGGTATATCTGATGTATACGCTATTGTATTTCTAGTTGGAGTAGTGTCTGTCATATACAACCTACTACCATCCCACTCCATTGCTCCTGATTCTGCTGTTGTTAGATTTACTCCTGTCGTGAATTTAAGAGGGGCTGTACTAGCTGCTGCTGTTCCTGCTTTAAGATGTAAGTATGCTGTTGGAGATGGTTGCCCTATTCCTACATTTCCTGCAAAGTAATTTGTTCCTGCTGCTGAATAAATTGCGTAATTACTTCCAAAACCAGAAATTGTTGTATATATTCCATATCCTGTTGCATTAGTACTTGTATTACCAGCAACACTTGAATAGATTCCGTATACATTATACAACGATGTCCCACTACTCTTATTTACCACAGATTTAATATTTGTATGAGAAGGAGTTCCACTTAAACTGGTATTTGCTGCACCTCCATCTGCATATAGATAAAGATTGAAACTTTTGTTTGCGTTAGTATCCTGGCCTGTCATTTCTTGATAACCAACAATATTGTGAACGGATCTTGCTCCTGCAGGGGCTCCATTTCCAAGGAATGTATTAATTCTTCCAAAAGAAGAAAACTCCATTGAAGAACTTGGTACTGTTATAGCGTATGGTCCGACAGACGCCAACGCAGGAAAGCCAGTTCCATCTGAATTACTTGCTCCAAATTCTAAATTCGAATTGCTTGTTGTATATGAACCACTCCCTTGAACAATGTAAACTGCTGGACTTTCCACATTTGAGTTTTTTACTTTTAGGATCGAATCAAGAGAAGTTGTTCCCACTCCTACATTACCACTTGTATCTATTACAAATGGTGTTGTATCTGTATATGTTCCATCATCATTTACTCTTAAAGCTAATGCTCCTGTACCTGTTTGTGATGTTGTAATATTTAATACTGTTCCACTACCTAAAGCAGTTGTTCCAATCAATCCTAATTTTAATGCACTACCATCTACATCTGCATCTGCATTATCATACTCTATCTTTGCTAAGGAACCACTCCATGCTGCTGCTGGTGCTCCTGTTGCTGAGATATTTAATAATCCTCCTGTTGTTAGTGCTGTTGATGTTGAAGATATAAGGTTTGCAGTTCCACTTGTTAAAGAATTAGCTGTATATGTTAAGCCAGTTGTTGTTGTACCTGTAAAATCTTGTGCCCATGTATATGTTGTTTGATTTAATGTTAATGATGTATCTAAATCTAACGTATCTTGAAGTTCAGTAAAATCTAAAGCATCATCAGCAACACCCAATGTAATATAGTCACCACCATCTTCATAACTCAACTCTGTTGTAGACCTAAGTACACCATCATTATATGCTGCACCCAAATAGCCAGCTGTTGCTGTACCATCTATAGCTACTAATACATCAGAACCTGTTTCTCCTACACTATCAGCAGCCCAGTAAGGAGTATTAGTTGCTGTATTGTACTTTAATACATAACCATCTGTTCCACTACCTGCTAACCTTGTTTCTACTCCTGAAGTACCTCCATAGATAATGTCTCCAGCACTTGTCATAGGGTTGTAAGCTATTGTATTTCTAGTTGGAGTTGTATTAGTAATATATAACCTACTACCATCCCACTCCATTGCTCTGATTCTGCTGTTGTTAGATTTACCCCTGTTGTGAATTTAGAGTGCTGTATTAGCTGTTGCTGTTCCTGCTTTAAGATGTAAATATGCTGTTGGAGCAGTAACCCCTATTCCTATGTTTCCAGAAGCGTTTATTACCCCCAATACAGTATTTGAGCTATTAACCCACTGAAGAATATCCCCTGTTTGGGAAGCTATTGTTTTGAGTATTAGATTTACATGATTACCTCACTTGGAGAAATCTTTACCTTATATGGATCATTATACGCAGCTGTGCCTCCAAAAAATGCTTGTGCATATGCTGATGCACCAGAACTATCAGTAGATGTAAATATGGTAGGTCTATTACCTGTTGCACTCGTATTCGCGGATATTACGCTAGAAACATTCAAACTACCTGTCACTTGAATAATATCTACATTGTATATATTTAAATTGCTTCCATTCCTTCAAAAGTTACATTAGACGAGCTCCCACTTCTTCTATTATAAGTTTACCATTGACACCTGCATCAGTACCTACATTCATACTTGTTGTGAAATAACCATTTGTACCATATGCAAGAATTCCATCTAGCTGAGCTACTACCCAAATTAGCAGTACATTTGGTATTACACTATCACGATGTTGTTGGGTATAACTCTGTACACTTCTTGTCCAATGTTGCTCCTGCTGGTATATCTGATGTTAGTGCTATTGTTCCCGTTGCGTTTGGTAAGTCCACGTTCTTGCTGCAGTTAAATCCGTTGTAATTGTTCCATCAAATCTTGCTGTACCACCAGTTGTTATAGATGTTAATATCCTATCATCTGTTGCTGTTGCATTATCTACAGTTAATCCCCTTACTGTTGCTCCGCCTGTGAATGTTGATGCTGCATCGGCATCTACTGCATTTGCATATACATCCCATCTTAAGGAGGTTGTTCCTAAGTCTTGGTCTGTTGTCTCTGGAGCTATTACTCCGTTTACTTGTCATAGTCTGGGGATGTTGTTCCTATTCCTATATTTCCACTATTATCATATATTGCAGAGTTACCAATGGTATTGGCATCAGTATATTTGGGAATATAATTCGCAGTTCCACCTGTTCCTGTAAAAGTAAATTCTTCATAGGTTGTAAATGCTGTTGCAGAACCATAGGTTTGTTGCCACATACGCGCAGCAATTGAACTACGGCTATATGTAAGCATATTATCACTACCTCCACTGGCATCATAGTAACCGCACGTAGAACAAACCCATCTCTGCATATGGATTGTATCATTATTACCATATGTAGTAAAAGACATAATTAACTTCACTTGCATTAAATCTGCAGGTGCAATAATTCTATCATCTACATAGTAAAGCCTCCTAAAGCTTGTTCCTTGAACATAACTTGAGACACTATACTACCACTTACTGTCATGTATTACCACCACTAAATGCCCAAGCATCATTTGTATTATATATTTATAGATCCTGTATCTCCATCTGGTCGCCATGTTTAATACTGCATTTGCTGTTGCTCCTGTACCTATTCTTACCGTATTTGCTGATACATCTACAGACAATGGTGCTACTAATGTATTATTTCCTCCAATTGAGAAATCATCTGTTGTTGATGTTAACCATGTTATTGTTCCTGAATCTGTAAATAGGGAACCCAATCCTGCTAAATCTGAAGTTAAAGCAACTGTTCCTTAGCATTAGGAAGAGTAATCAATATTATCTGCTGTTGGATCTGTTAAGGTTAGGAGAGTTTGAAATGTATTATCTGTTGTTCCTTTGAATATTATACCTGTACTACCAAATACTGTGTTGTTAGCTGAAGTATCTGTTGCTAATGTTTCTGAGTAGCTAAGTGATATTGTTCCTGTTGTTGTTATTGGATTAGTATCTGCTGTTAACCCAGTTCCTGCTGTTACACTTGTTACTGTACCACTGCCCGTTCCTGCTCCTATGGCTGTTCTAAAGTCTGATGCAATTGCACTTACTGTATTATCAGCATTGCTCTTAAAAGTTATTGCTGATGGATTAGTTAAGGTAAACAGATTACTACCTACTGTTGTTGCTCCTAGATGTTCTTTACTGTTGAACCAGATTCATATGCAAATACTCCAGCTGCTGTTGAAACTATGAATTGATCTGCTGCTGTTGCTGCTCCTAGGAAGTATTTAGATCTTCTAATACTCCTGTTGTTCCTATAGTTATTTTATTAGCTGCTATTGATGTCGCTATACCACCAGAACCCTCTAAATCTAATATATATTGGCTTGTTACATTTTGATCTGTTCCAGAGTCTGCTCTTGCTGTCCAGTATTGATAATTGTCAGAGGTTGGTATATCTGATGTATACGCTATTGTATTCCTTGTTGGTGTAGTATCTGTAATATATAACCTACTACCATCCCACTCCATTGCTCCTGATTCTGCTGTTGTTAGATTTACTCCTGTTGTAAATTTAAGTGGTGCCGTATTAGCTGCCGTTGTTCCTGCTTTAAGATGTAAGTATGCTGTGGGAGAACTCTCCCCTATCCCTACATTTCCGACCGTATCAATAAATACGCTTGCAGTATTATTAGTCATCAAACGTAAAGAATCTGAACCTGTTGTTCCAAACGATGCATAATTTGATCCACCTCCCGAAGTTAATGCAACATCGTTATGATAGGAACCAGAATCTCTGAAATAATATCCTCCAGCATACATATACAAAGCCCTTGTCCCACTTGTATGTATAGAAGGCTGCATATACTGATCAACATAAAAATATAGGGAAGCATCACCCTCCGTTGCATGACGATATATTGTAAAGTTATTCCCATTCGTTGTATCTCCAATTAATTCATCATCAAACAAACTAACATTACCTGTTACTCCAGTAAAATCTAAAGTGCCTTCTAACGTTAACGCTGATCCTGGGCTTGAAGTTCCTATCCCCACATTCCCTCCCCCATCTATCACAAATGGTGTAGTATCTCCTGATACATCGTTTACTCTGAATGCTAGATTACCTGTACCTGTTGCATAGTGATTTATTAAAAATGTTGTATTTGTATTTAATGTACCCGTATTGTTTAAAGTTAGTAAACTACCCGTATTAGCTGCATTACTACCACTTAGAGATACATCTAACAAAGATCCTGTTAAGCCAGTAGCTGTTGAAGATATCTTAAAAGCACTACCAGAAGTAAAAGAATCAAATTGCATATCTGTTGAAAATGCACCATGTACAATTGTTGAACTAGCATCAGGATCCCCTATATCATCCCATGCAGTTGCACTTCCTGTAGAATCATCTGCACATATCCAACCAGTACCTACTGAATATTTAAGAACCTGATTACCAGTACAAGCTGTATCATTCGGCTTATAGTCCATATATATTCCCGTACCATTACTTACCTGACTCCAATTAACCCCTGTTATGTAAGTATTTGTATCCCATGAAAGAACTCCTGCTGTATTTTTTAACAAACCAGTTGAAGATGATGTCGGTAGCGTGTAAGTAATATCTGCTGCCTGATCCCCTCCCTGTAAATATGTGTAAAATGTTGGTGTTGTACCTGTTTCTCTAATACCTAATGGAGAATTAGCCCTTACACTACCAGTACCATGAGGAGAAAGTAGAATGTTTCCATTTAATCCCCCTGTAGAAATTGTTAAATCCCCAGAAGCATTCGTTATCGTTGAACTAGCACCCGCTACCTCTAACTTTGCTCCAGGTGTTGCCGTCCCTATCCCAACATTTCCTCCACTTAAAATTGTAAACAATCTGTTTGTATTACTAGCATCATCTATCTCAAAATAGCTACCACTACTAGCATCCATATCAAAGAAAAATGTACTATCCGATACCGTTGTAGCGCCAAGAACAAGATCATCTGTTGCCGATGTAAGGTAAGTAAATGTTCCAGCATCTGTCCATAGAGATTCACCACTAATATTCTCCCAACTAGTACCGTTGTAAACCTGTACTTTAGAATCAGTTGTATTGTAATACACCATTCCTGTTGTAGGACTTGATTGTGTTTGAGAACTAAGGGATGTACTTAATTTAAAAGCATCATGTGCCCCCTCTGCATACTTTGAAAAAATTGAATACGCACTTGCCTCTAATGGCATTCTTGTAAATGTTTCTGTTAGATTTGTACCATCTGGAGCAAACTTTAATTCTACATAAAGATCTGTATATTCAGATATCACCTCCATTGGTGTATTACAGGTACCATCTCTACATTGAACCGTTGTTGTCATTGAACCACTGCCCAAAGAAAGCTCAAAGACCCCATCATACTGCCCAATCTCTACATTTGAAAACGTTTCTGTTAAAAGAAGAGTTCCTGCTGTTGCAGCGGTATAGTAAGCAACTTGAAAATCACAAGTATCGTTACCTGCACCATCTACTACACACCCAGGAGTACCTGGAATTACATTGAGACCTTCATGGCCTGTATCATTTCTTACTATCTTACCTTGAAAGTTAATATTTTCAGATGTTAAAGCGTATGCAGAAGTTGAGATTGATATTGCAAAAACTAAGGATACTATCAGCAAAATGAACAAGTTTTTTGCTACTTTGGGGCAGTTAATTTTTATCATACTTCACAGACGGTATTTTATCTTGTTATAACAGTAAAACTTGGCTATTAAGTCTGTGGTATAATAATAGTAGAAATGTATACACTTGTCAAAGGGCTTTTAACTATATTTACCCCTTACACAGTAACACTTACTATCCTCTGAGGAACATAAATAAATTTTTTAATCTGATTTTCAGATAGCGTTTGTCCTAGAGTATTTAAAGAGAGTACTTTATCTTTAACATTTTGCTCTGTATCACCTTCTGAAACAGATATCTTAGCTCTTACTTTTCCATTTATTTGAACAGGGATTTCAATTTCCCTCTCTATTAACAACTTTTCATTAACTAATGGCCATTTTTGATTATGAACTGAATATTCTTTACCCATAGTGCTACACCACATTTCTTCAGCAAAATGAGGGAGTATTGGAGCTAATATTAAAATAATTTTCTCTAGGTCTTTAATATCAAAGGAAGATTTCACAAATGTGTTATGAAACTCCATCAATCCAGCTATAGCGGTATTGAATTTAAACGCTAATATGTTATTTTCAATCTTACTTACCAATTTCCTCAACTCCAACCTTAACTTCCATATCGCTCTCTTCTACTCTTTTTTCGTAAGCGGAATTGAGAAAAGCCCAGTATTTAGACACAAACCTATTAACTCCCTGGATAGTTCTTGTACTCCACTGAACATCACTATCATATGGACCCATAAACAGAAGATATGCACGAGTAACATCAGTACCGTATTGATCAATCAATTCATCAGGCCCTATCACATTCCCAAGGGATTTAGACATCTTCGCACCTCACTCTCCTAACACGTTCCCGTGTATTGATCTCGCTTTATATGGTTCTAATGTCTTAACAAAGCCCAAATCATACAAAACTTTATGCCAAAATCTAGAATACAAAAGATGCAAAGTAATGTGCTCTTGTCCACCCTCGTAATGGTCCACAGGCATCCAGTAATCAGAAAGCTCTTTAGAAACAAACTCTAAATCATTCATAGGATCACAGTATCGTAAGTAATACCAACTTGAACCAGCCCAATTGGGCATTGTATCAGTCTCTCTCTTCGCATCTCCTCCACATTTCGGACATCTGGTGTTTACCCAGTCAGAAATTTTTGCAAGAGGAGATTCCCCGGTTTCAGTTGGTTCATAACTTTCAACATCAGGGAGTTTCACAGGTAGTTCACTCTCAGGTACAGGAACGATACCACACTTCGGGCAATGAACCATTGGAATTGGATCACCCCAGTAGTGTTGTCTAGAAAATATCCAATCATGTAAATGATATCTAGTTACAACATCTCCAATATGATTTTTAATCAAATATTCACCAACCCGCACTTTCGCCTCTTGAGTGCTAAGCCCATCCAAAAATCCCGAATTAAAAACTATACCCTCATCTTCATAGATGTTTTCTAAGGATGTAATCTCTGATCTATCTCCATCTGGAGATTCGATAACTCGGATAACAGGTAAATCATATTTAGAAGCGAATTGGTAATCCCTACTATCATGAGCAGGCACACCAACAACTACTCCAGTACCAACCGTTGTTAATACAAAGTTTGCAACCCATATTGGCAACCTACTACCCGTTATGCTATTTAGACAGTAAAGCCCCGTAAACACACCACTCTTCTCAGAATCTCCCAACTCCCGTTCCTTACTAATCTTCTTCTTACTATCCTCTATATACCTCTTTACATTTTCTCTATACTCATCACCCATTAACTCCATAAGCTTGTTTAAGTCCTCACTTTCAGGAGACATAACTACAAAAGTCGAACCAAACTGAGTATCTGGCCTAGTTGTAGAAATTGTTAAGACAATATCGCTATTCTCTACTTTATAGTTAATATCATACCACTGTTTTTTACCAATCCAGTTTCTTTGTAACTGTTTTGCTGAGTCAGGATAATCAACTAAATCCAAATCTTTATCTAATCGATCAGCATATTCAGTTATCTTTAGAACCCATTGACTTAAATTCCTTTTTTCCACAGGCGTACCACACCTCTCATGGAGTGAGTCAATAACTTCCTCATTTGCACATCCTACCTTACATTTCGGACACCAGTTAATCGGCATTTCGGACTTATACGCGAGTCCTTTTTCGTATAACTTAAGGAAAATCCACTGTGTCCATTTGTAATACGAGGGCTCTGATGTATCAATCTCCCTACTCCAATCAAATGATATACCCAATTTTTTAATCTGTTTCTTGAAATTCTCAATATTCTCTTTAGTAATCTCTTGTGGTTTCCTTTTCATTTTAATAGCGTAGTTTTCAGTAGGAAGACCAAACGAATCCCAACCAATTGGATACATTACATTAAAACCCTTCATCCTTTTAAGCCGAGCAACACTATCCATCATAGAGTAGTTTCTAGTATGACCAATATGCATACCAGGACCAGATGGATATGGAAATTCAACTAAAAGATAGTATTTCTCTCTCTCCTTATCAAAATCTTTGGCAGTATAAAAGGAATCTTCATACCATCTCTTTTGCCACTTTGTTTCAAATTCTTTTGGATTATATTGCTTAGTCATATTCAATTCTTATTAAATATTTCATATTCTACTTCAAAAGAATACTTTTGAAAAGTCCTTAATATCTAGGCGTTTTACATAAACGTGAAAATTTAGCGAGTTAAACACTAACATGTTTATCATATTTACTCAAAGAACAAACTTCAAAAGAGAGGACATGGACCTAAGGGGATTTGAACCCCTGACCCCATCGCTGCCAGCGATGTGCTCTAGCCAACTGAGCTATAGGCCCTCAAGCCAATCTATACAATTCTATCTTACCTACTCCCCACTATAAGTTAGCGGGATGGACTCAGCCGGGATCGAACCGGCGATCTTCGCAATGCGAATGCGATATTCTACCAACTAAACTATGAGCCCAAGTTCTGAATTATACCCGACTTACCAAGTAGTATACAACTTGGGATTAATTTGCGTACCGTAAGAAGTACCCCTTCTCAGTTCAAAATGAACATGAGGCCCAGTTGACCTTCCAGTAGAACCCATTTGACCAATAACTTGACCCTTTGAAACACTCTGCCCTGTTCTAACGTAAATGTTTTTTAAGTGAGCATACCAAGTTGAATATCCATTACCATGATCTATTTGAATTGACCAAGCATAACCACTACCTCCATATGTTTGGCCCAAAGGACGACAAGATCCAGAACAACCAGCAAAGATTACAGTACCACCCGAAGCAGCAAGAATGTTTGGAAGATTTCTATCAGCAATATCAATACCCCTATGCAATGTCCCTCTAAAATACTGGGATATTTTAGCACTACCCCCTGCTACAGGCCAACCAACAAATTTACCTACATTAGGATCAATACTCGTACTTACAGCCGAACCAGACAAACCAGAACCACGAATATATGTTGTTGGAGTACTAGCATATACTGGTTTAGGTGCCTCTGGCATTCTACCATCAGGAACAAATAGCTCCTGACCTACAACAAGAGTAAATGGGTAATCTAACCAGTTAAAATCAGCTATCGCTTGTTCATTACCTGCATATTTCTTTGCTAAAGATGCAAGAGTATCACCCTTTTTAACAGTGACCAAAACACCATCAGACAGAGGGACTTCGAGTTCTTGACCTGGTTTAACTAAATCTGATGTCAAGTTATTTGCCCATTTTATAGTTTGTACTGAAACCTCAGACTTTGATGCGATACTACTCAATGTATCACCATTCATTACTATATATATATCTGTTCCTCTCTTCCCTATCCTTAGGGATAGAGTATTTAAAGTAGCATTCATTGCAAGTAAATCACCCTCTGCAACTGAAACATAATCTAAATCTTCCTCATTTGCATTTATTATAGTAGGTGTCCTATAGATATACGAAATACTTAAAATTACTGCCAAAACAACAACTCCAATTTGGACAACATACTTCAGAAAAGCCCCTCTACCCCAGAACATTCTTTTGATAATAGAGTTTTTTACAGAATCAAAATTCCTAAAGAACATTTCAAAAACAATTGAAAGAAGAACCCATACAACCCTTAATCTAGAGAAAGCATACTCTCCGAAATCTATTAAGAAGGCAATAAACCCCTTCTTAGTATTAAATCTCTCAACCAAAAATTTGATAATTTTTCTTAACTTACTCAAATCTTGATCGTTAGATATATCACTATCCAAAAGAATGTATTCCCCACCCTCACCAAGAGATTGTGCATCTAATGATAAATCTCTAAAGCTAAGCCCCGATATATTTTGTTTATGCTCTTTTACTTCCATATTAAAAAGAAGAAAATTACTCTACTATTATATCAGAATTAAGCTTCGTGCAATGTTGCAAGAAATTCTTCGTTTGATTTCGTTTTTCTAAGTTGACTTACTAAAACTTCAGTAGGATTCTCATTTTGGTCTAATATTTCTAACATCCTTCTAATTCTCCAAGATTGATTTAAGACCTCTTTCCCTAACAGAAATTCCTCATTTCTAGTTCCAGATGCTGTTACATCAATAGATGGATATATCCTTCTGTTTGCTAAATTCCTATCTAGATGAAGTTCCATATTACCTGTACCTTTAAACTCTTCATACACTAAATCATCCATTCTACTACCAGTTTCAACCAATGCAGTAGCAATAATTGTAAGACTACCACCCTCTTCAAAATTTCTTGCAGCACCAAAGAATCTCTTTGGAGGATATAGGGCAACTGGATCAAAACCACCAGAAAGTGTTTTACCAGAAGTTGGCATTGTAATATTGTATGCACGAGCTAATCTAGTAATACTATCCATTAGTATAATGACATCCTCTCCCCACTCTACCATACACATAGCTTTTTGAAGTGCCATTTCGGCTACTCTACAGTTATGCTCTGGTAATTCATCAAAGTTAGAAGCGTATACCTCACCTTTTACAAATCTTTTCATATCAGTCACCTCTTCAGGTCTTTCACCAACTAATACCACAATCAATTTTGCTTGAGGATTATTAGCAGCTATACCATTAGCTATATCTTTGAGCAACCATGTTTTACCTGCCTTAGGTGGAGAAACCACCATAGATCTCTGACCAAACCCAATTGGAGATAACAGGTCAATCATTCTAGTAGAAATTACATCAGATGTAGTTTCTAATTTAATCTGCCTATTTGGAAATATTGGAGTCATTTTCATAAATTGAGGCCTGTTTGCCGCCTCCAGAGCTGGTTTACCATAAACAGTATCTACTCTAAGTAAACTCAAATATTTCTCTTTCTCTTTGGGTAACCTAGCAGGACCAGAAACAACATCTCCATTTCTTAAACTAAACTTTTTAATCTGAGAACCAGATATATACACATCATTATCCCCTGGAAGAAGACCATCTGTTCTTAAAACACCATGAGAGCCATCCTTTTGTACTTCTAAGATACCATCAACAAATACATAGCCCTCATCTGCAGTGGACTTTTTTAATATCTCGATAATTAGTTCTCTTTTTTGTAACTCCATGAAATCGTCTAAGCCAATCTTTTTTGCTTCTGCACGAAGCATTGCTAGAGTCATTTCTTCATACTCTTTAATACTCTTTGTTTTGTTTACCATATATATAAAACACGGAAAAAAATAATATTTAGGCAATTAACCTATTAACTCTTAAAGTATATTTAATTGAAATTAAGAAGTCAACAGAAAAAAACAAGAGGGATCGGTACTGCCCCAACCGACCCCGGTTTAATCTATCAATCTATATAGATTATATAGATAAAATCGAAGAGCACAGTGTGCTTCCCTCTTCACTCCTCATTAAGTTTACCACAATGTAAAAATAATGAAAGCTACTATCTTAGCTTTTTCCTTTTGCCCAGATGTGTTTGTGGCACCCCAGACAAGGAAGAAAACTAAGATATGTACAACAAATTATTAAATGAACTACACTGTCTAACCATAGTAACTATTACTTGTATCAACCCTATTAACAAAAATACCACATTACTTCATTCTACAGATGAGTTGACAATAAAGAAATGAAACGAGAAAAAACAAAACGGTGTGTTACAGTAATGTGAGAATTCACAGAGTGTTACGTAAGATGTAGAAAAATAAGTATTAAAGTTTACTAATGCTCTTAACTAATGATATATCAATATCTTTCTTCCCCTTAACAGATACATACCAATATATACACTTATCGACCCTAGATGCCTCTGACAGTACCGAATCCATTCCCCCATGTGCCCCTAATCTCTCCCGTTAGTCAACTTTACCCGAAATATATATACTCTTTATTCAATACACTGTCTTTTACAGCAGACTTTATAGCTACTAAAGCCAAATCTATAGCGGGATCTGATGTGTAACTCCACCAACAATATTTACAAACACATCCTTATCACCCAAAAACACCTCCTCTTCTAGAAAGTACTGCACCTGCTATCTAACCTGGGCTTTTTTATACCTGCTGTTAAACCCTTCTTAGAGGGCCTACCTCGGCACCTCTTTCTACAACCAAGGCCTGCACCTCAACAAATACTACCCTGGAACCTTGAACTATACTTCCAATTGCACTTCTTTTTTTTTCTCCCAGATACCTTAGCTAGAATCTAAAAATACTAAAGATGGGTTTCCTACCTCTTCCAAGCCCATTGATGTCATCTCAAAAAACCCTATTTCATTTGTAGAACTAAATCTATTTTTCATACCTCTTAATAACCTATACTGGTTAAACTCATACACCCTCTATATGCAATTTCTAATCTCCAACAATATGCTCTAAGATTTTTGGACCAGCAATATCTCCACCCTTGTTTATTTGCCCTACCAATATGGAAGGCACCCCTGTTACTTTGGATAATCTTGTTAATACAGAGCCAGAAGCTCTTACCTGGCTAATACTTCCAGGATATCCCCTGGACGTAAAGATAAACACTTTGTATAAAGTCAACTATTACCAATCCGAAATCCTCTTCAAACATAGGTTGTATACATTCTCAACAACGAAATCATCGTTCATATTCTCTGGCTTACCACCTGTTTGGAGGATAGACGATCTAATCTTGATATTAGTTGAGTAGGAGACTCCTCACCACAAACATAAAGAATTTTCTTTTTGAAAAGTTTAAGTGCAATCTGCAGCAATAATGTTGATTTTCCAACACCCGGCTCCCCACTCATAAGAACAACCTCACCCTCTATCAAACCACCAAGTACTCTATCAAACTCATTAAACCCTGTACTAATTCGATTTTTAACAACCTTCTTACTATCGGCACTCTTCCTATATTCTGTAATAGCCCTATAGGGAGATTTCTTACTACTTACCTTTTCATTCCCTACTCTTGGTTCATCATTTAACTCCTCTAGTGTTCCCCACTCCCCACAGTTATTTTTTCCAGACTAATTTAAATTCACCACCACAGGAATTACATATATATTTCATAATGCATATTTCATATATTAGTTTAGTATTACAACCTTTCCTCGCTCAAGATCCAATTTAATATTACCACTCTTTTCACTCTTTAAAATACGATCAGCAACAGTACTCTCTACTAAGTCCTGCAATACTCTTCTTAAAGGTCTAGCCCCATACTCTTCACTGAAACCCTCCTTAACTATATGTGTAAGCAAAGATTTGCTTAGTACTATACTTATACCTTGATTTTTCAACCTCTCATTTAACTCTACTAAAAGCAGCTCTACTATCTTTCTTGCATCTCTTGTATTTAATGCTCTAAAGATTACAATGTCATCCAACCTATTTAACAATTCAGGCCTTAAAGTTCTTCCCAACTCTAACATAAGGTCAGACTTCATAGTACTGTATGCCCGTTCGGCTTTTTCAATATTTTTAACACTCTTAGTTGTTGAAGAAAACCCTAACACCTTGTCCTTACCTATCTCTTCAGCACCAATATTAGAAGTAAGAATCACAATAGTATTCTTAAAATTTACTCTCCTACCCCTACCATCTGTTAAATGCCCATACTCTAAAATCTGTAAAAGAATATTTAAGACATCAGGATGTGCCTTCTCTATCTCATCAAAAAGAATTACACAATGAGGATTTCTTCTAACCTTTTCAGTTAACCACCCACCCTCTTGATATCCAACATATCCAGGAGGAGAACCAATCAATTTCGAGACACTATGCATTTCCATCATTTCACTCATATCTATTTGTACTAATCTATCCTCATTACCAAAAAGTTCTCGAGCCAATACCTTAGCCAATTGTGTTTTACCAACACCCGTAGGTCCTAAAAAAAGAAAAGATGCCCATGGTCTACTAATATCTGAGATACCAGTCCTAGCCCTCTTTATTGCTGAAACTACCCCATCTACGGCCTCTTTTTGCCCTATTACTAATTTGTTAATCTTAGAATCTAACTTTAACAAAGCACTTTTCTCTTCGCTACCTAAAGTATTGAGTGGAATCCCGGTCCAACTAGAAACAACCCTACGAATATCTTCTACATTAACCTCACTACTTTTACCCCTTTTACTCTCTTCTCTTTTCTTTTCCAATCTCTTAATCTTTTTTTCTAAAACCTCTTCATTCCTTTTATACCTTTCTGCCCTTCCCATTTTACCCTGTAAAATGTACTCCTTTTTAGCACTTTGCATCCCTCTTAGCTGAGACATCAAAGAGGAGATACTCTCGAAATCTCCTTCCACACTTAATCTTTTTGTAGCACTTGCTTCATCCAAAAGATCTATTGCCTTATCAGGAAGATATCTATCACTAATATATCTATCTGAAAGGGACACAGCCAATTTAACTGCCTCATCATTAATATTGATATTATGATGTGCCTCAAAAATCGGTTTTAAATTTCTT
The DNA here is from genome assembly GCA_040765985.1 of Candidatus Dojkabacteria bacterium. Lineage (GTDB taxonomy): Bacteria > Patescibacteriota > Dojkabacteria > SC72 > SC72 > UBA2259. The sequence goes on from JAXGRK010000001.1 coordinate 192,438, forward strand.
AATATCTGTATACTCTCATCTATACTTGGTTCTTTTAAAAATATCGGTTGAAATCTTCTAGCAAGAGCATTATCATTTTCGAAATATGCAGAATATTCATCCGTAGTAGTGGCACCAATACATCTAAAATCGTCTCTCAACAAAGCTGGCTTAAGTATGGATGCAATCTCAGAAGATCCACCAGGAATTCCAGAAGTAAGAATATTATGAATTTCATCGATAAAGAGGATTGTATTATTCGATTCTACTACCTCGTTAACTATTTCAAGCACCTTCTCTTCAATATCCCCTCTCATTCTACTACCTGCCATAATACTAGCAACATCTAAAGATACCAATCTAATATCTCTCAAAGATGGAGGCACTCTACCATCTGCAATTTTTTGTGCCAACCCCTCTACTAATACTGTTTTCCCAACCCCTGCATCACCAACGATAATGGGGTTGTTTTTCTTTCTTCTACTAAGAATTTTAATGACACTGGAGAGTTCATCCTCTCTCCCAACAAGAGGATCTAATTTCCCAGCCCTAGCTAATTCAACCAAATCCTTACCGATAACATCAAGAATTCTCCCCTGTTCTGAAGCCATAGAGGTCATCTCTGGTTTTGCTAAAACTCCTAAAGGATATGTTGCGTGCTCAAAAAGAACCTTTTGGAATCTCTTCAAAGTAAGCCCTTTTTTTACCAAATCCAATATGAAAATATCTTTTGATTCCAATACCCCTAGCATTATATGTTCCGTACCAACATATACATGAGAGAACTTTTGAGACCAATCGTATGCCCTTCTTAAAACCTCTTTACTACTATCTGACAATTTAATCTCTTTTTGGATATCTGTATTAGCAGTAATATCCATCCCAATATTATCCAATATTTTCCCAACTATCTCTTTGATATCAAAACCCATTGCCAAAACTGTCTTTGTTGCCAATGAATTTTCATTTAGTAATATCCCAACAAGAAGATGTTCTGGTTGAATAACAGAATTTTTAAGATGCCCAGATATTAACGAAGAAGTTCGCAAAGATATACGTGCATTCTTAGAAATTCTCTTAAAAACTTCTTTTTTAATTATTTCCCCCATACCCAATTATATCAAAAAAGAGGGCTAAAAAACCCTCTTTTTAATTTCTTTTTCAAAGTGATTACTTTATCTCCGAATCTATAGCAGCGTCAATTGCCTCTGCTAATTCTTCTTCATTAAGCTTAGGTGCTTGTACATCTGAAGATGCTTTAATACTTAAGCCCAAGTGTCTTTCAGTAGATGAAATTGAAAGAATCTTAACCTTTACTTCCTGCCCTACCTTAACAATATCTTCAGGATTCTTGACTAATTTGTCTGACAACTCAGAGATATGTATCAACCCATTTAAGCCCTCTCCAATTCTAACAAATGCACCATAAGGGACAACTTTTTGTACAACACCATCAACAACATCACCAATCTTAAATTTAGAAATAGCTTGTGACCATGGATCTTGCTGTAATCTCTTTACACTGTATGCAACTCTTTTACCACCATCGGAAAGGCCAATAACTATTACCTTAACAGAATCTCCAACAGAGTATATTGCACCAATATCTTCTACCTTATCCCAAGAAAGCTCTGAAAGGTGTACTAACCCTTCCAATCCTTGAGCATTAACAAATATACCAAAAGGTGTAATACCACTTACTGTACCCTCTAATACATCTCCCTCTTTTACTTTCTTTAATGTCTGTGCTCTCTTTTCTAAATCTCTTGCCTGAGTTACCATCTTTTCGGAAAGTATAATTCTGTTTTTTTCCCTATCTAACTCAATAATTCGAGTTTTAATATCAGCCCCTATTAATGAGTTTAGAGATTTTTGAACCTTTGAAGATATATCTTTACCTACCTGTCTTACACCGTTAGCATACACTCTAGTTGCATCTAATTGAGATGTAGGTATGAAGCCCCTAATACCCTTACCAATTTCAACAATTAATCCACCATTATTAGATTCAACAACAACTGCTCCTACTACATCGTTATTTTTCTTAGCGTTCTCTAAGTTTAACCATGCACTTGCCTGTTGAGTTCTTCTAATTGAAAGAACCAACTGACCCTTATCATCCTCTGGTTTAACAACATACACTAATACCTTATCGCCTACCTTAAGTTGAGTCCAATCTAGTGTATCTGATTTTAACTCCCTACCAGCAATAACTCCCTCAGACTTAAATCCGACATCAACGATAATGACACCGTTATTGATATCAACAACCTCTCCTTCAACAATATCACCTCTTGAGAGCTGTTTTATCTTATTTGAACTATTATCTAGGAAACTATCTAACTCTGAATACATAGATTTGTCTTTAATCTCTGTATCATTACTTTTTGTATTTACCATATATATTATCCTATGGCGATGTATGAATTAGCAGTATTACATACATACACTAAAATATTGTTACTGCAGTGGTGATTATATCAGTAAAAATTACTATTTGCCAATATTTGATATCTTTTTCGCTCTATCAATTGCTTTAAAAGACATATTCCTAATACCATCAAAATGCTCTCCCTTTAGGTTTGATACTTCGTTGGATTTTCTCAATACCTTCATGCTTTTACTTTCTTTATTCCATTGCCCAATCTCTAAAAACACTTTATACTCTTGATTTCTATTTACCATTTTCTTAAATTCATAGTTATATCCATCAAATTCTAATTTAAGCATTTCTGTCATATTTAATTCTTCCTTTGCAGAATCAAAAGCACTAAATGTTGTATTGACTTCCCCAAATGCCTTGTTGTACCTATGCAATTCAACCTCTTTCGCCGTAAAGAATTTTAGGCCCTCTCCCTCTGGGAAAATATATGCAGGATTGACCTTAACATAGTCGATCCTTAAATGTTTCTTTGAAACAGGTATCTGCAGAGTAGTTCTTTTATACAAAGAATGTGCTTCGTTAACAAGCATAGTATCAGTATCTCCAATCTGAATCTCTACGCCTTCTGGGAAATCCGGATCGTCTTTTACTGCATAATGCCTATCATACATATCTTTGTTGTATGAAGGACCTTTCTCTATAGAAGTTCAAATTGTCATTAAGTAGTGTCGCTATTAATTCTTCATTCAAAATATACGATGCAGTTCTAAGTTCTTGCTGTTCAGTTCTTAAGGACTTAACTACAGTACCACCATCATGCTCCGTATCTCCCATCTTTTTAATCTTTTAAATTTAAATCTTTTTTAAAATCATATCTTCCATACAATACAAAATATCTATTGATTTTGTACCAATCTTTTTTATCATATATCTTTTCAAGATCTTTGGATATTCTATCAGGATTACTACTCTTAGTTAAACCGTATTTAAGAGCAGTCTTTTTAACATGCGTATCTACTGCAATACCCTGATTTGCTTGATACAGATCATTAAGAAATACATTCGCAGTTTTATACCCAACTCCCGGAAGTGTTAGAAGTGTATCTAAGGATGTAGGAATTTCCCCACCATACTCTCTAATTACAATCTCTGAAAGTTTTTTAATATGCTTCGCTTTAGTATGGAAGTAATTGATTGATGATATATATTTCTCAATCTCTTGTTGAGTTGCTAGTGACATCGTATACCCATCGGGGTATATATTAAAAAGCCCGGAAGTAACCTTGTTAACCTGTTTATCCGTTGTTTGAGCTGAAAGTATTATACAAATTAAAAATTGAAAAGGTGTATGCCAATTAATTAATTCCGTTGCATTTGGATACATCTCCTCTAGTTTTCCCCAAAAGAATGTAAGCCCTTTCCCTTTCTTCTTCATTCCAAACTCTTTTTTAAATTTACCTACAAAAGTTTTACCAACTACTACTTAAAATATCTAAAACTTCAGGATATTTATCAATTAAAAGCTTTACACATACCTAGCAATCTCCTTATCATTCCAACTCAAAAGCTCTGAGTCCGCCAACATACTTGAAATTAATTCTGATACTCTATACACCCTTTTTTGTCATTCTCTGGATAGCAGCTATCCACTCCTCCTTTAACTTATCATCAACCAGGGAACCCTTGTATAAAAATTCTTGAATTTCTTCTATACCTAAATATGTTAAAACACCGTTCCTTTTACTATCCTTTCTATCTAACACATTACATTTTACCCCTATATCAAAGCATTCCTGCTTAATCTTATCCCTCTCTCTCCAACCATCCCTATCTTTAGTAACAACCTCGTGCCAACCAGTTGGTATTTTGTTTGCACAAATATTATATATATCAGCACTAATTTTTTGAACCCCATCACTTTCATAAAGATCTTCCCCCTCGTTTCCCCTACTCCTTTTCCATTCAATATCCTTATGTTTTATATATATTACACAGTTATCGATATTTAAAGTATCTCTAAAATACGAGTCAAACTCAAAACCCTTCTCAACGAGAAACTCTCTGTTTTTTAGCTCCGTACTATTCTCAAAAACATGATATGCAATTGTCAAAGCGCAGCTAAAAGGCCCTCTATCAAAAACAAATACATCATATTTATCAGTATTGGATAGAATGCAACTTAATATTTCAAGTCGATTTAAAGCAAAAAACACCATTTTTAACTCTACCTCTCTATCTTTTGAAATGTTGATTTTATTTGTAATACCCTTAACCAGAAATTTTCGAATAGAAAAACCAAGAGGGGTTGCATAATATGGGAAAGAAATGACACATGTTGTATATCCAGAATTAGAGATTTGTAAAGAGAGATTTTCAACAGCATCACCCTTTCCAACTTGATCCAAACCTTCAAATGTAATACATTTATATTGCAAAATATGGCAACCTATAATTTATAGATTGTTTTTAGTATATCACAGAGCATATTGTATGAAAAATAATGCTTACTACAAGTTAGGAAAGGTATTTTTGTGCAAATATTTTACCCGGGCGTAAGTTGTCTGTTTATGGGCTTTATTCTATTTTGCATCTAATAATAAACTCAGTAATACCATTAGTATTTAACCGTATCAATATTAAATGATATTTCAAAATACATAATGTTATCCTAATGCTCGTTGGGTTGATTTTCTTGTATTTGTAATGGTAAATTATAACACCAAGATAATGCCAACAATTACCTAAAGTACCCTATAAAATAAAAACCCCACTCTATTAAAAGTGGGGTTTCGAATTCAAGAATCCTGGCAATGACCTATCTTCCCAGAACCAAAGGTTCAAGTATTTTCGGCGCTGGAACGTTTTACTTCTGAGTTCGGGATGGAGATCAGGTAGTTCCGCTCCGCTACAATCGCCAGGCGATAAACATCATTAATATCTATCGCCTGACGACTACTATTATTACTAACAATAATCATCAGGACTTAATTCTAAAGAGCAAAAGAGTGTTTTTACACACTCAAAACTGAATAATATAGCAAAAATTGTGAAGCTTTTGGTCTATTAGTACTCCTCGGCTAAATGTATTGCTACACTTACACCTAGAGCCTATCAACGTGGTAGTCTCCCACGAACCTTCAGCATAGCAAGCTATGCAAGTATATTTAATCTTGGAAAAGGTTTCATACTTATATGCTTTCAGTATTTATCCTTTAGCAACTTAGCTACCCAGCAATGCTCTTGGTAGAACAACTGGTACACCAGAGGTTACCGCACCCTGATCCTTTCGTACTAAGGGTCAATTTCCTCAAATATACAACGCCCATACCGGATAGAGACCGACCTGGCTCACGACGGTCTGAACCCAGCTCACGTGCCACTTTAATCGACGAACAGTCGAACCCTTGGGGTCTTCTCCAACCCCAGGATGTGACGAGCCGACATCGAGGTGCCGAACGGTGCCGTCAATATGAACTATCGGGCACCACCAGCCTGTTATCCCCGGGGTAGCTTATCTCCGTTAAACAATCGCGATTCCACATTCTGCGAAAGGGTCACTTGAACCTACTTTCGTAACTGCTCGGGATGTCTCCCTCACAGTAAAGCCTCCTTATGCTCATGCACTCTTCACCCGATTTCCATCCGGGTTGAGGAGACCTTTGTGCGCTTGCGGTACTCTTTAGCAAGCAACCGCCCCAGTCAAACTGCCTACCATGCACTGTCCGTATTCCTGATTAAGGAAAAAGTTAGAAATAAAACATCGAAAGAGTGGTATTACATATTTCGACTCCACCATTCCTGACGAAACGGCTTCATAGTCTCCCACCTATTCTCTTCATCCAAGGCCTTATCTCAATGCAAAGCTGCAGTAAAGCTCCACGGGGTCTTTTTGTCCTGGTATGGGTAGGCCGCATCTTCACAGCCATTTCAATTTCACCGAGCGCGCTGTCGAGACAGTGGAAGAGTCGTTACGCCTTTCATGCAAGTCACTAATTAAGTGACAAGGTATTACGCTACCTTAGGACCGTTATAGTTACAGCCGCCATTGACCAGGGCTTCGGTTATCCGCTTTGCCACCGTCAGAGCACCGAGGTGCATCTAACAGATAGCTAACAAACTCCCTTAACCTTCTGGCATTGGGCAGGCGTCAGCACTTATACATCTTCTTACGAATTTGCAAGCGCCTGTAGTTTTGGTAACTAGTCGCTCCTCCCTATTCTGTGCCACCCTCATCGCCACTAGAAATAAATCTTATAACGGAGGGTCCCCCTTCTTGCGAACTTACGGGGTTAATTTGCCGAATTCCTTAACAACGCATCACTCGTACGCTTTGGTGCATTTACACCAGTCCACCAGTGTCGGATTGCAGTACGGTTACTAATATTATTTGTCTACCGAAGTAGACAGCTAGAAGTTTTTCCAGGGGAATTAATACAACAGATCGGCTTCCCGAAGGTCACCTTTGTATCGTAACTCGTGTTCATTTACCGAAGTAAAAACATCTTCCCGGATTTACCTGAGAAGACTAACTTGTTACTTGCACCCCAAACCAATGAGGGGCTTGCGTTCTCAATTCCCAATCTCCATTGCAAATATTAGCAGTACAGGAATATTAACCTGTTGTCCATCGGATACGCTTTTCAGCCTCTCCTTAGGACCGACTAACCCATGGTTGACTGCCATAGCCATGGAAACCTTAGACATTCAGCGAGCAGGGTTTTCACCTGCTTTACGTTACTCATCCCGGCATTCTCACTTCTATACGCTCCAGCAGCTCCTTTCGGGCCACCTTCACAGCTAATTATCAAATGCTAATTTGATCATGTATAGAACGCTCCCCTACCACTTAAAAATCATAAATGATAGATAAATTTGCAGCTTCGGAATACATCTTCAGCCCCGTTGAATCTTAAGCGCAGAATCTCTTGACTAGTAAGCTTTTACGCACTTTTTAAAGGATGGCTGCCTCTGAGCCAACCTCCTAGCTGTCTGAGAAACTCCACTTCCTTTCCCACTAAGATGTAATTTAGGGTCCTTATCTGACAATCTGGGCTGTTTCCCTCTTGAACGCTGGAACTTAGATCCCAGGTTCTGACTGCTGTAATATTCTCATTGGTATTCGGAGTTTGACTGGATTGAGTACTCTTTCGAGCCTCAGATCCAATCAGTGCTCTACCCCCAATGATTAACTTACAACGCTAGCCCAAAAGCTATTTCGGGGAGAACCAGCTATTACCAGGTTCGTTTGGCATGTTACCGCTAACCACAAGTCGTCTCATAATTTTGTAACATTAAAGAGTTCGGGCCTTCAAAATGATTTCTCATTCCTTCACCCTGCTCATGGTTAGATCACCTGGTTTCGGGTTTAGTGCATGCGACTATTTACAAGTCCGAAGACTAGTAAAACGCTCTATTCAAACTCGCTTTCGCTTCGGCTCCCCAATAAACATGGTTAACCTTGCCGCACACAACTAACTCACCGGGTCATTCTTCAATAGGCACGCCGTCACCCAGCTAACCCATAGTTCGATTTATTCTTTTTTTAACACCTTGCCAAACATTGCCATATTGTTTGAGCATTTTTTCTCTATGATATGCGATATCTTTTTTAAGATATCCTTCAACATAAAGAATCTCCCATTGATTGTTTTTTGTATACCCCGTGTTAAAGGGAGAATTATGTTCATGCAATCTTCTTAAAAGATTGTAACTTACTCCAATGTAAAGTTTCTTACTCTTTCTTGATTGGATTACATAAACAAAGTACATACATAAATAATACAGAAAACA
>JAXGRK010000010.1:0-4779 GCA_040765985.1 Candidatus Dojkabacteria bacterium
ACTCAGGAGTTAAATCAGTAACACCTGTTGGGTTAGTAGATCCTTCTGTTGTTAAGGCAGATGGAGCATTGGGTGCTTGATTGGGTACTTCCTCATTATTTACAGTAACAGATTGTGATGTTTTCTTTTGTATGAATAGGGTTGAGATGTATGGAGGGTTGTTTGAATATGTCCCTGTTGTACCACTAGCTGTGTGTGAATGTGTTCTTGGTTGTAAAAGTTTAGGATTCGATTTGATTACACATCCGTAGGTTGCCGATTCATTTCCCGAAGTGAGAGAGACATCATGTGTGTGTGTGGCATTACCTCCAGTTGTACCATACGAGGTTGCCCCATATGTAAAGTATCCATCTAAGGCAGAGTATCTTGTCCAGCCAAGTGGAGGTGTATTATTTGACATCACAATTGTAGCAGAAGGGGCCATCGTATCACTGCCTGCTTCCCCAAATATTACAGTCATATATGATGGGACATTATTTCCTGCCGTCGTTGTACTAGATGCGAATGTATGTGTGTGAGTATCTGTTGGTATATATGCTGCTGTTCCTACATCACAGTATGTAGTTGCACTTGGTCCTCCCGTTGTAGCTTGTGTTGTTGTATGTGTGTGTGTTGTGGCGCCCCCTTGTGTACCTGTATATGAAGAGTTTCCTCTTGGAAAAGCACTATCTAATGCCGAAAACTGAGTAAATGGTGAAGACACTGAGGATGTAAATATTGCTACATCGTTTTGTTTAATTACTAAATCATTGTTAGAACAAAATACCATATCAAGATATGGGGGGAGAACAGAAGAGTTAGTTTCAATGGGAACGGAAACGGAATGAGTGTGTGGAACGTCTGTTGTATTGTTTCCAGCAATTTCTGTTGTATTAGATCCTGTTGAGTATGAGTCAGTAGTTAAACTTGCACTACCATGATCATGCGAACTAGAACCTCCTGTTGTTCCAAATGTAGATGCAGGATATGGGAATTTTAAATTGAAATCTCCACCAGAGTTAGACTCTGTTGTCCATCCACTATCACAAGCAGCGTCTTTCATAAGATAAAATTTGCCTGTCCATGTTTCTTCAGCATTAGTTGCAGAGGAATTCCCGTAGTACATGTATATTGTTTTACCACCAGAAGTAAGTGAGGGAATTCTTACCCATATATGTGTTGTAGTAGTATTACAACCTCCCTCTACCCAGTATGCTAATGCTGTTGAATCATCACTATCTACAAATCTTAAATCATCACAATCTGACTGAAGCTTTCCTGCTGTAACCAAAGCTGCTGTATCATATTCAATTAAAACATCTTCATTTGTAAGTGTACTGCCAGGGTTTCCTACAGATATTGATCTTCTGTATAGCCAACTTGAGTTATACCAGGCACCAGTATCTTCTTGATTACTTGTCCATAGTAGGTAGGCAATAGGTAGACCTACTGCTAAAACTAATGCAGAGGCAATTAAAACAGTTTTTTTTGAAATGGACAGTTTCTTTTCACTCATTTGTATATATGATAGCAAAAAGAATAGATAAATAAACTATTCTCTTGTAATTTCATACAAAATTATTGATGCGCAGTTAGCTACATTTAAAGATTCTTTCTTACCCCTCATAGGTATATATATACTTTTGTCTACTTTACGAAGTATTTCATCACTTACACCTCTTTTTTCATGGCCTAGGACTATTGCAATTTTTTCAGGATACTTAACCTTTTGAAAATCTAAAGCATTCTCTGTTAACTCAACAGAGTAAATTGGTATACCCTTCTCTCTTAATTCGTCAATTGCCTCCATAGTGCTGTCGTAGTGTTCAGAGGGAATCATCTCTGTTGCACCTAGTGCTGTTTTATCTAATTTAGGATTATCTATATCTGTTGTCATACCACATAGGTATATTTTTTTAACACTCCCTGCTCCATCTGCAGATCTAAATATGCTTCCTACATTAAAAGCAGATCTAATATTGTCTAAGACGATATGTATTTCCATTACTTGAATATATTCTCTAATATGTAATTTAAGTCCATATTATCATCTTTTACTAACTCTTTTGCAACAGATTTAGCTCTTTAAACATATCGATATCTGTAAGAGATGCAATTTTAAATTGGGGTATACCTGATTGTTTAATACCGTATACCTCTCCAGGACCTCTTCTTTGCAGATCATACTCTGCTACATCAAATCCAGATGGATGAGATGCAAGTATTTTAATCTATCTATTACATCACTATTTTCCTGTTCATTTAAACTAGGTATTACAAAACAGTAGGATTCTTTTTCTCCTCGCCCTACTCTTCCTCTTAATTGATGTAGTTGAGCTAATCCAAATCTATGTGCATCCTCTATTACCATTACTGTAGCATCAGGCATATCAATGCCTACCTCTATTACAGACGTAGATACTAATACATTTATCTTTTTGTTTTTAAATCTTTCAAGTATTTCTGTTTTTTCTTTATCTTTTAATTTTCCATGCATTAATTCAATTTTAATATCTTTAAAGTGAATATTTTTAAGATTTTCAAACTCAGTTAAAACTGCCTTAGCATCTAAAGTAGCACTTTCTTCAATGAGTGGATATACAATGAATGCTTGCTGTATATTTACTTTCTTTAATCTTTCTGTTTATCCAATCAAAACAATCAGGTCTTTTAGAATATGGTACGTATTTTGTAATTATCTCTTTTTGCATACTAGGTTTCTGTTTTATAGTGGAGACTTCTACATTACCAAATACAACCTCTGTTAAGCTCCTGGGTATGGGTGTAGCTGTCATTGTTAAGTAGTGGGGTATCTTTGCTCCTCCTTTTAGTAACTTCTCTCTTTGCTCTACTCCAAATCTATGCTGTTCATCAACTATTACTAGGTTTAAATTATCTGGAATATCACTTTTAAAAAGTATTGCGTGTGTACCAACAATTAATGTGTTTGGAGATTTAGCTTTTGTTTTTTTACTGGATATCCATATCTCAACATCTATATCAAATGGTTTAAGTAGTTTGTTAAATGTTTCAAAGTGTTGTTGAGCAAGTACTGTTGTTGGTGCAAGTATTACTGCACTAAATCCATTTCTAATACACTGAAGTATTGCTAAAGCCGCTACTACTGTTTTACCACTACCTACATCTCCGTTAAGTAGACGATTCATTGGTTTGTTTTTAGACATATCTTTAAGTATCTCTTCAATACTTGCTAGTTGATCATCTGTAAGGGTAAATGGTAGTGAATTAAGAAACTCTTTTGAAAGATTTTTATCTTCAACTATTTTTAAAGATTTTAATTTTGATCTTTTCTTTTTATCCTTTTCAATATCTATCCCTATTCTTAGCATTTCATCAAAAGCGAGACGCTCTCTTGCTTTAAGTAAAACATCTTGAGAGTTAGGAAAGTGTATCTGTTGAATACTTTCACCTAGCAGTGGGAGATTCTCTTTTTTAAGGAATGTATTTGGTATTGGGTCTTTTACTAATTGAGTAACATCTTTTTCTAATGGTAGTATTGTATTTCTAATATATCTAGATGATATACCCTCTGTTTCGTGATATATCCCAATTATTTTCCCTAAATGTTTTTGTAAGGATATATCTCCCGTATATTTCTCATACTTTGGGTTGTATATATTTTTAGTTTTACCTTTTTCTGAAATCTTTCCATCAAATATATACCACTCACCAATTTTAAATGTTTTAGTAAGGTAGCTTTGGTTAAAGAAAGATATATCTAGCGTAGCGTCAAATTGGTCTACTACTTTTACTTTTGTTAATACTTTTCTTGTTCTAGTGTAAATATTTTTTGATTCCACTATTTGAGCAAGAAATGTTCCCTCTTGAATAGATTTAAAATCTTCTATGTTTAATATCTCTGATGTATCTCTGTATCTAAAAGGTATATGAAAGAGTAAATCTCTAATTGTAAATATATTAAGATTTGAAAATTTTTTCTCTTGTGCTAAGCCAATCCCATGAAGAGATGTAATTGGTTCATCTATTGAGGTAAAGCTCATTATTAAATTGAGTCAAGTACTGAAAGTATTATTGGGATAGCCATACTTCCTAGCATAATGATAGCTATAAAGATACTGACTATTTTTGTGAGTAAATCTTTCTTCTTTTTGTTCATAAAGATATTTTACTAGTATCTAAGAATTTTTCCAAGTTTTTTGTATTTTGGTTTTTGTAGATGGAGAATTAGCGTATTGTAACCATTCCTGTTTAACACTTTTTTTACCAACCTGTGTTTTAATTTCAATTGTATCTCCTGTTTTAACTTCGTAATCTAATTTCTCAGCTTTCCCATTTACTTTGCCAGATACCATTGCGTAACCAATATCAGTGTGTACTTTAAAAGCAAAATCTACAACAGTATCCCCCTTATCAAGCTGTATGATTTTTCCTTTAGGAGTAAATGCATATATATTGGTGGGAAAGATTTCAACAGGTATAGGGTTTGAAATGTTGGTTTCTCTTAGTGATATATGTTCGTTGATTCCCTTATGAACATCTTCTACCCAGTTATAGTTATCTGTTGGTTTGGCATATCTACTTTGACTCTCTTTATATGCAATATGTGAGGCAGGACCGTAGGTATTGTGGTAATACATATCTTTAGTCATAATCTGGATTTCAATAATATTTGGAGATACTTGATCTAAGACAATTGGTCCTTGTAGTGCTTTGTACCCATTTGGTTTTGGGTGTGTAATGTAATCATCAAACTCTTCTGTAAGGATATCTCCTTTATCCATAATTTTTTCAAGCACATTAAAACAGTCATCAGCCATA
>JAXGRK010000011.1:0-41812 GCA_040765985.1 Candidatus Dojkabacteria bacterium
ACAAGGGAATACATATTGGTCGATGTCTGTTATTTCAGGGAAAACATATATACACCCAATGTATATTTCTGAAGAGTTTTCTATAAATGATAATAACTTCGAGGAGATGTATGATATCCCTCCCTTAGTACAAAGCAGAAACTCTGTTAGAGTTCCAATCCTTATGTATCACCATATAGTCAAGATGCCCAATAGCAATTCCCCTTTTGTAACTGGTCTGTATGTTACTCCAGAAATTTTTGAGGAGCAACTCGCATATCTTGTTAAAAAGAATTACAAAAGTTTAACCTCCCAAGAGCTTTACAACCTGTTAGCTAGTGGCAAAAACCCTTCTCAAAAGAGTGTAATGATTACTTTTGATGATAGTACAAAAGGACAGTATACCAACGCATATCCCCTTCTGAAAAAATATGGATTAGTTGGTATCTTTTATGTAATAACCCAAAGGACGTCAATAACATATAATCAGCTAAGAGAGATGGCAAATAATGGAATGATTATAGAGTCTCACTCAGCAACACACCCTGATTTAGCAAAAGAAAGTAGCTCCAGTCGTCTATACTCTGAAATTGTAGGTAGTAGATATACATTAAAGAGTGTAACAAATCAGCCCGTAATATCAATCGCGTATCCTGGATGTGTGGCTGATTCACAAGCTTACAGCTATGTCTCTCAAGCAGGATATCTAATTGGAGGAAGCTGTGGAAGATCTATAGACCATTACTTATCAAAGAGATACTCCCTATCTAGAGTTCACGTATTTAACAGTTCAGATAATCTTAAAAATCTTCTTTCTGGTAAATACTAGGATATATCATATATACTATAAATATATAAATTGGAAGATTTATTTCTATGCTTAAATATATATATCTATATGGAATTACTTTCGGTATTTTTCTAATAGTTGATTTAATATGGTTAAACTTCATAGCCAAAAATCTTTACCAAAAAGAAATTGGAACACTCTTACTTAAAAGCCCTAATCTGCTCCCAGCTTTCCTCTTCTACGCTCTCTTTATCATTGCTCTGCTTGTATTAGTATTAATTCCAGGGATTCAAAGTAACTCATTAACAAAAACTCTTTTACTAGGAGCTGTATTCGGATTTATAACCTATGCAACCTACGATCTAACCAACCTAGCTACTCTACAGGGATGGAGCATTAAAATGACTGTAATAGATTTAATATGGGGTACATCAGTATCCACCTTTGTGACTTTTTGGGGGTATATAATTGGAAGTAAAATAGTATAAATATGGAAGAGGATAAAGCCAAAAATTTTGCTTACGGTTTAGCCATTACTTTAGGTACAATCACATTGGGCTTAATAAGCTATATTTTCTTTACATCAAATAATGTAATAATAAAAGAACCTTCTAGGTGTGAATATAGTGGATGGGCATATGCAGACAAAGAGATATTCGACTCTTCTGATGGATGTAATATATGTTTTTGCCATTCGGGAGAAACCATTTGCTCGAAGAACGATTGTATTGAAAATACTTCAGAACAAGATGATATAACTAATGAGTAATTTATATAATTTTTAATTTTTTAATATAAACAAATGGAAGACAAACCAAATATTGAGCAAGTTAAGGAGCAAGCTCCTAGTGAAGTAGTCAGTACTCCAGCAGTATCAGAGAAGTCAGAAACAGTACAAACAACTACAGATACAACCAAAAAGAAACCAACATTACTCCCTCTAATCTTTGTATTACTACTCTTAATTTTTCTAGTCGGTATCTACTACCTTGTCTTTGAATTAAATATTCTTGATAGATTTACAAACAACAACTCTGACAACGATACTGTAAATACTCAACAGGAAGAAGATAATCAGGAGGAAGATGTGCAAGAAGACGAGAACCAACAACAAGATACCCCTCAACTGACTCTTTTCCAAGGAAAGTTTGTTTCTACAAATCTTCCAGAGGGCTGGACCGTTGTAGAGTACTCTGACGGGGATGGTTCCGACATGTTAACGCCAGGCGTTGGCTATGTTGGTCTTACTGGGTTAAAGATATTTAAAGAAGAAACGGAGCTCTTTTTCATGCAAGCAGTATCTGGGTTGGGCTTCGCTGGGTGCCCTCAGTATGCTAAATTCTCAGATGAAAATCCTGATTACTACGCACAAATATTAGAAGACAATGAAGTAAGCGGACAGACATTAACACTCTCGGATTACACAAATACCAAATATGAAGAATTTAACTGGTTTAATACTCCCTTTAGAAGGATAAATACAAGTTATGTATACGATACAGAGTTAGGAAATTCATATTTTGAACCACCCTGTGTCCCAACTTTGGTATCATTTCCGAACGTTTTAGAGTACTACATGGATGGAGATACACATACTACTACCTTTGATTATGGTGTGATAGAAGGGGCTACCGAAGCTGATCTCCTAGTCATAGATCAGATACTTTCAGATATGAAAGTTGTTTAAGACACAATTGGAATTCTGATTGACAGCTACATGGTACAAATGTATATTTAATATTGTATATAAATTTAATATTTTTTCTTTATGAAAGGAAAAAAGTATCAAGGATTCTCTCTTATCGAGATCCTAGTAGTAGTAGCACTTATCGTAATCTTGGCTACTATCACAATTGTTGCAATTAACCCTGCAAAGAACTTTAGAGACACAAGAAATGCTCAAAGAAGTGCAGACGTTATGCAAATCCTTAACGCTGTAACACAGTATACCTCAGAAGAGGGACATGCTATTGCAGATCTAGGAACAATTCCAACATGTCCAGAAACAGGTCCTGGAACAGGGATTATCGGGAATGGTGGAGGCAATATAAACTTGGCAGCGACATTGGTTGATGAGTATCTTGTAGCAATTCCACAAGACCCTTCTGATGGAACAGATGCAGATACTGGTTATACAATTTGCCAAACTGCTGGAGGAAGAGTTCAAATAGATGCTCCAGGAGCAGAAGCTGACAAAGAAATTAGTGTAAAGAGATAACTGCTGATTTAAATATATATAAGTGAATATCAGATAGCTCGAAGCTATCCGTACTGCCATGGTAGAGCTTTTAAAACTTACAGACGATGTAATTAAAAGGAGAATAAATGTATCTAACTTTCTAGATGCATTAATTTTGGATGCTTTAAGAAAAAAGGCTTCTGATATTCACGTTGAGGCAAAAGATGGTAATACACTCCTAGTAAGATACAGAATAGACGGAGTGTTACGAGATATCATCCCCATTGGACCTGAAATAAAAGACAGTCTTCTTTTCATCATAAAAGTTAGGTCTAAACTTAGAACCGATGTCCACTTTGCCCCACAGGATGGGAAAATACTCTTTACCGTTAAGAAAGAAGCTATCGACCCAACCCCTACTCCTGTTGAAGAGGAAAAGGAAGAAGAGAAAAAAGGCAAGGGAGATGAAGAGAAATCCAAGAAAGAGGAAGTTAAAAAGGCAGAGGAAGTGAAAGAGGAGAAGAAGGAGAAGAAGAACAAAAACAACGAAGAAGAAAATCCAATAAAAAACATGATAGAAAAACTCTCTCTATCTGGTGAGAAAGAAAAAGATTTCTATCACGTTGATGCAAGAATATCTATTCTCCCTGTCACCCATGGGGAAAATATAGTAATTAGGTTACTCTCTCAAGCAAATCGTGCATACGGTTTACCAGATCTTGGATTTGAAGAAGAAGACTTAATTAAGCTCGAAAAAGCATATAAACAACCATTTGGCCTTTTTCTTGTTACTGGCCCAACAGGTAGTGGAAAAACAACTACACTCTACTCCATACTTAAGATATTAAATACCAGGGATGTAAATATAACGACCATTGAAGACCCTGTTGAGTATAGTATAGATGGAGTAAACCATATTCAAATCAATCCTAAAGGAGATTTAACTTTTGCAAATGGATTAAGATCAATCTTAAGACAAGATCCTAATGTAATAATGGTAGGAGAGATTAGAGATAAAGAAACTGCAAGAATTACTGTAAACTCAGCTTTAACAGGTCACTTAGTTCTCTCTACTGTACACGCTAACGATGCAGTAAGTACAATACCAAGATTGATAGATATGGGAATTGAACCATTTTTAGTTGCATCTACTCTTAATATTGTTATTACCCAAAGACTAGCTAGAAGGTTATGTCCCAATTGTAAAAAGGAGTACTCTCCAAGTAGAGATGTAGCTCATAAAGAAATGATTAAACTAAGACCTGATATTCAAAAACATTTAGCAAATATTTCAAAAATGTACAAAGCTGTTGGATGTAAAGAATGTAACAATACAGGATACTCGGGAAGAATTGGAATATACGAAATCCTTTCAATGACAAAAGCTGTAAGAGATGTCATTATCAGCAACCCAAACTCAGACGATATCCTTGCTGTTGCTAAAAAAGGAGGCTTTAGATTAATGATCGAAGATGGTGTTAAGAAATTAAAAAATGGAGATATTGATATTAAAGAATTAGCTAGAGTTATTGCAATAAAAGAGTAATGGAGAAAAAAACTGGAGACAAAAAACAATCAAGGGAAGAAGAATTCAAGAAATTAAAGAGGATAAAAGTGTCTACCTCAAATCTACTAATATCTATTAAATCCTTTTCTGCCCTACTTAAGGCAAGTATCCCTTTATCTGAAGCAGTAAAAACTATTGCAGAGCAATCTAGTGATCCCAATTTAAATAGAATATACAAATATGTAGGAGAAGAGGTAGATAAAGGGCTTACGATGGCACAAGCTATGAGACTTTTTCCGAAAGTATTTCCAGAAACCGTTTCAGCTGTAGTTGAAGCTGGAGAGTTAGGTGGCTCGTTAGAAACAAACCTTATGTTTATAGCGGAGACAATAAAGAAAGAGTGGGAATTAAAAAAGAAATTAAAGGGAGCAATAATATACCCAATTATTATCATTAGTATGACTGCCTTTATGTTTTTAGGTATGATCTTTATTGTTTTCCCAAAATTAGAAGTTCTCTTTGAAGCCTTTGAGAATGTCCCCGCTACTACCAAATTCATTATCAATACTGCAACCAGTATTAGAACATATTGGTATGTATTACTTGGAGGTATTATCTTACTGATAGGGGGCATAATGCTTTACTTAAGAACAAAATCTGGTAAAAGATTTTCTGGATGGTTAGCCTTAAATTTCCCGATCTTAAAGAAGCTTTTTAAAAGTAATATCCTAGCATCATTCTCAAGAACCTTAAGTGTCCTTTTAACAAGTGGAATACCATTAACTAAGTCTCTAGAAATCTCTACATCAACAACAAGTAATAGTAGATACTCTGAAGTATTACAAAAGGTTTGTGCCACTATTGAGAACGGGAAAGACCTCTCTATTTCTCTATCAGAATACCCTGAATTTTTTAATTCCTCCTATGTAAAAATGATTGATGTAGGAGAGATTAGTGGTACCCTAGAAGACAATTTAATGTACTTACATGAGTATTACTCAGATGAAGTAACTGAGATGAGTAACAACATAGTTACTTTCATAGAACCCCTACTTCTGATTTTAGTTGGAGCAGTAATTGGTCTTTTAGGAGTAACAATCCTTCTTCCAATTTATCAACTAATGGGAACAATAAATGGTTAATAATATCAAAGAGAAAAAGTTAAAAGGTTTTTCATTACTCGAAATAATTGTAACTTTGGGTATTATGATGCTTTTTGCTGGAATAGTTTTTCCTGTTGGTGTAAATAAAAGTCAAAAAACAAAATTAGAAAGCTACGCTTCACAACTTGTAACAGACATATACTATCAACAGCAGAGAAGTTCGTATAAAAACATATCATCTGGTGTCTCTTTGGGTGTTAATTCATATATTCTTTTTGATGGAGATTCTCTTTCTACTGCAACATATACAGAAGTAAAACAATTCCCTTCCAATACTCGTATAACCTCAATTGCCTTGACTGCGTCAAATGAGATACTTTTTTCTGCTGGAGAATTTAAACCCACAGTGTATGGTACATTAGTTTTAACAGATGGAACAAATACTGTTGAGGTATATATAAATAGAGAGGGGTTAGTAGGATATGAATAAACAAAAGAAAGGATTAAAAGGTTTTAGTCTTGCTGAGTTAATACTGGCAATAGGAATATTTTCGGCTATGTCGTCATTTTTAGTTCTTTTAGTAATTGACACTAGAAGAACAATAGAGAACGCAAATACAAGAATAAGGGCTACTCAGCTTGTAGAAGAGGTCTACAACTCTATACTAATCTTAAAACAAGATGCTTGGTATAACATAGCAAGACATACAGAAGATGGTGAGAAACATCTTGAACTAGTCTCTGGTGCTTTTCAGGTAGTAGATGGAAGAAGGGTCGTAGATAGTATGGAGTACTATTTTACAGTAGGAGGTGTCATGAGAAATTCTTCAAAAGAGATTGTACAAGAAGGCGGTACTCTTGACCCACACTCCAGATTAATATCTATTCACATCTCTTGGACAGATAGATTAAAACATACAAATACCTTAAACCCCACATTGTATATAAATGACTGGAACACGAACTCAATTGTGTATACTACGAAGGAGGATTTTCAAGCTGGAGAACACAACTACACGGTTGCAGTTGATACCCTAGGGGGAGAAACTAGATTACAATCAAGATATTACAGTAATTGGTGTAAACCTGAGTCTTCAATTAACAATTATGATATCCCGGGAGAGGCAACACCAAGATCGGTATTCTCAGTACTTGGTTCTTCATATCTTGGGACAAGAGGCTCTCCAACAGGACAACCTTTTACAAAACTTTTGATTGAAGGAGTAACCCCTCCAATTTTAACTGTAGAAGGTTATTTCTCTGGATACAATATCAATGATATCTTTGTAAAAGACAATTATGCATTTTTAGCAACAACAGATGATAATAAAGAGGTTGTAATATTGGATATGTCATCTTTGCCATATACTGAGATTGGATACTTCAATGCCTCGGGTTCAGACGATGGATTTACTGTATTTGTTGATGGGAATGTAGGATATCTTGGACAAGGAAGATATGTTCGTTCCTTCAACCTATCAAGTTATACAGGATCACGTTCTCAGATTGGGTACAAAGATTTAAGTAGTATCCTTTTCAGATGGGTGGCAAATGTAAGTCAGATTTACGCTAAAAATGGATATCTTTATGCCGTACTCAACTGGGACTGGTATGAACTCGCAATTGTTAATATCTCTAATCCCGCGAATATGGTTATTACCTCTCAAACATCAGTAAATAACCAACAGGTGTATGATATGCAAATCTCGGAAGATGCTACAAGAGCCTATTTTGGTACAACTGCATCAAGTAGTGAAAGAGAGTTGTTTATAATTAATACCTCATCAAAGAGTGGTAGTAGACCGATTATTGCTTCAATTGAGATGGATGGAACTACTATTCAAGGAATATCTGTTGTTGAAGATGGTAAAATATTAATAGCCGTAGGAACAGGTGGAGAGGAATATAAAGTTTACAACATTACCAATGAAGCGAGTCCTCAATATTGTGGAGGTATGAATATTAATACCGGTATATATGATATTGACTCGATTAGGGATTCTCAAACTAATGCATTTTCATATATTGTCACTGGAGATACTGATTCTGAGTTTAAAATAATTAGAGGTGGACTGGGTGGAGGTGGTCCTGATGGTTATGGATATTATGAAGATGGAGTTCATACTTCTGCTATATATGATACTAATTCAACCTCTTCTGAATATTATGTATTAGCAACAAATGGGAATATTCCACCAAATACTAGTATGAAAGTACAACTTAGGGTTAGTAATAGTTCTAATATGAGTGGTGCAGTGTGGATAGGACCCGATGGAACATCTTCAACATATTTTGATGGGATATCAACCTTTGATTTGCCGATTGGGTTAATTGGAAGATATATACAATACAGAGTATTTTTTGAGTCTGACACTGTGTCAACTCCTTTACTTGAAGAACTAATAATTAATTATGAAAAATAGATTAAAAGGAGTAACGCTAATTGAAACTATGTTGTACATAGGGATCTTTTCAATAATAATCGTAATTATTATCAATTTCATGCTTTCTACCCAAGAAGCAACAAGAACAAATGACATTGAATCATCCTTACAAAGGAGCTCGTCCTTTATCTCTCAACACTTAAATTCCTCCTTTAAAAAAGTAAAATCAATAGATGAAGTTAATAGCATATTTAATAATGATCAGGGGAGACTAAGTATTGTGTTCTCAACTGGAAATAAAGAATATTCGCTTACAAACTCAAAACTTATGTTTGATGCAGAGCAGATTACACCAAACAATCTTTTAATTAGAGTTTTTAATATAACTCCAATATATAAAAGTCCGGGGTCTATTATTGGGATAAATATATCAATCACGATTGAATCCAAGATTGACTCTTCCCGTTCTCAAACATCTAATCTGTTATACTTAGTACAGTGAGGAATCATGGATATATAGCATTAACAACCGTTTTAGTAATACTACCCCTACTCCTAATTACAGGAATAAACTCGTTATATAATAACACCACCTCATTAATAGTTGGGAAAATGAACTATGACTATCAAATACTTAGAAGTAACTCTGAAACATGTTTAGAAGAAGCAGTATACAAAATTAAAAGAGGTGGAACATATACTGGTACTTTTACCCTCTCAATGGATAATTGGTCTTGTGATGTAGTCGTTTCTGACAAAGTAGGTTTTCCAGGAATAAAGATAATTGAAATTAATTCATCTGATTCAAACAGTGTTAAGTTTAGTACCACTAAAGAATTAAATATAAATGTAGATCCCTTTGAAATCTCAAATACTTAAAACAAAGTGTAATACCACAGAAAAGATTTTTATCTCCTTTCTTGGAATCTCAATACTTTCCCTCTATGTAAAGGTCCTGCTCTACTCTAATTTTTCCATATTAAATATTGGGGTGTTTTTAATAGGCACAATAATATTTTCTTCTTTAGTATTTCTCGCATACATTGATTTAAAAATAATGGAAGTTCACAATTTAACATCATTAATTTTGTTTTTTTTTCTCTCGGTGTTAAATATTGTTCTTTTTTTAATAAAGAGGGATATAACATTAACAAATGGGTGGCAATATATTGCATACAACAATATCTTTGCTGCATTAATCTTAGGAAGTATTTCTCAATTAATTGTATTAACCTCTAAAGAAAAAGCCCTAGGTCAGGGAGATGTTAGAATGCTTTTGATAGCTGGCCTGCTAGTGGGTAAAACAAACCTAATGATATGGGGATATTTAACTGTGTTTAGTGCACTTGCATATGGAGTTGTAATTGGATTAAGGAAGAAAAAATTTAAAAATGTAAAAATTCCTCTACTCCCCTTTATTGTTTTATCAATAATTATTACCCTTCTCTTCCTTTAAAATCTAAACTTTAGAGAGCCCTATTGCATACTTAAATATTAAGTGTTACATTTTAAGGTTTATTTTTTACCAATTAATCCTTATGGACGAACCCTTAAAAGATTTTTTAACAATTTCCTACAATGAACTTGAGGTTTTAAACAAAGAAGCCAAAAAAAGAAGAATTGATAATTTTGGGAAACCTAATAACAAATTAGAATCCTACTATACAGAGTATTTAAAAAAGGAAACAAGAATAAAAGCTGTTACTGTTGGCTTTACCGATTTAGAGGGTAAATTCCAAATGCTTGATTACAACAAAGATTACCTTTTAGAATCTAGTGATAACCTTACCTTTGATGGCTCCTCGGTAAAAGGGTTTACACAAGTTAGCGAGTCCGATCTAAAATTAAAATTAGATTGGAGCTCTTTTTACTGGCTTCCAAGTGATATCTTTGGCCCTGGGAAGGTCCTACTCTTTGCTGAAATATATACTTCAGATGATATGCCCCACCCTTCTGATTTTAGGTCAAGACTTCGAACCTATCTACATGAGTTGTATAAAAAAGAGAAATATTTAGTTATGGGTGCTAACGAAATAGAAGGCATTCTTGTTGAGGGATTAGATGCAGAAATGAATTTTAAGGAAGAAACTGGTTTTAAATTAGTCTCTTCTGGTGGATATTACCACTCTCTTCCTTTGGATAGGCTAAGAAAATTTATAGATGCCACTGCCGAAGCACACAGAGCGTTAGGTTTTGAAAATGAAAAAGACCATCCAGAAGTAGCACCCTCTCAGTTTGAATTAAATTACAAACACTCTATTGCCGACATAGCGTCAGACCAAGTACAACTGTACAAGTTAGTCGCAAGGCAGGTTGCAGAAATACAAGGGCTAACAGCCACATTTCTGCCTAAACCAATTGTAGGAATAAATGGAAGTGGTATGCATACTAATATGTCCATTGAAAAAGATGGTAAAAATATTTTCTATCAAAAGAATGGTAATGTTCATCTTTCAGACTTAGGTAACGACTTTATCGACCGAATACTTTTTAAAGCCTCTGCCATGTGTCTAATACTTAATCCTAGTGTAAATGCATACAGAAGATTAGACCCTAATTTTGAAGCTCCAAATCAGATAAAGGCGTCAGCAGTAAATAGAACAGCAATGGTTAGAATACCTCTAGCATCTGAGAAATCAGCAAGAATTGAGGTTAGATCTGTTGCTCCGGATGCTAACCCATATATGGTTTACTACACTCTTCTAAGAGTTGGGTTAGAGGGTAAAAAACAGAAACTACACAAAGGTATTACTCCAAGAACAAAGGTGTTACCAGACAATATATATGATGCAATCAAATTCTTAAAAAGAAGCTCTTTTATGTCCGAAATCTTAGGAGAGGAAACTAAAAATAAATATATTGCTCTAAAACAGGCATCTGCAGATAGATGCCCTAAGAATTTAGGAAACAAAGTAAAAAGGTCAGAGGTAATATTCCATCATGAAATAACAAATCAGTTACTTTGGAATGAGTTTTAATCACATTTCAAATAGTATACAATCAAGATACACATTTTAACTAGAACTATCTCAAAAGTGATTAAAAAAGATAAAAATGAAAAATACCTAAAGATATCTAAAATAGTAACATACCTATTATCCTCTCTTTTAGGCTTTACCCTCTATTACTACTTCGGTTCAAGCTTCTATATCTTTGCATTTGCATTACTCTTAGGATTAACACTCCCTAAATTAATTCTAAACAAATGGAAATACGAAGAAGACAAGTTTAATAAAATAGTATGGTTAAACCTAATTTTTGGTCTCTTCTATACTCCCCTTGGAGTCTTCTTTGGGGTATTTACTATTAAATACAACTTCCACCTATTAAAAAGTGAAAAACAAAATAAATACGAAGTACTAGGAAAAATTGGAATATGTCTATCACTATTAAACTTTTTACTAGCCCTTATCCTTCCATTTGCCCTATCTAGATAAGGATTACTCGCTCTATTGGGTTGGGATTATCTCGTAAAATGATCCCGATTCAGTTCGAAAACGCCACGATCTCCAAAGTCTTCTAACCTCAAGAACAGGCGATGTGTTTCCTGCGAAACCCCCTTTATCATTAACAAGTTCAATAACTTCATTCAACCTAGGAGATTTTTTCAATCTCCCAACAATTATTTGACCTATCACTACCTCCGACTCCCTTCCTTTTATTAGATTTCTCTTCATAAGAATAACTTCGCTGCCCCCCTTAATCCTGAGCTTTTCATTCATTTCTTCAATACTTTTTGGTATGGACTTCGGTTTTACTTCTAGATTCCTGATTACTTCATATGTCGCTCCACTATCAGTCTTAGCAACAAACAAAGTTCTTCCATCTGGTAACAATCTACGACTCATCTCCTTTATGGGAGATGTTTGCACATACCTTGGATCATCAATATCCTGAATCAACCTCATACCTTCCCCGAGTGCTAATTGTCCATCTAAAAAACCTTTTGCCAAATACCCAATTGGTATTTGAGAATTCCCCTTTTGAGCAACCTTTTTAATAGTAATATTTTTACCATCTCGGATACCAGAAAGTATAAAATCTTCATCTTCCATCATAATTTCTCCACCAGTTTTTATACGCCCTGAGTGATCATCTTTTTCCCCTAAAGACAGAAAATATTCATTACGATGCTTTCTTATATATTCTACTGCAAAAGAATCCGCAAAGGATTCTGAAGACATTTCTCGATATGCATTGGTTGAGACAATCTCAAATTGTTTTTTAGAGATTTTCCCATTCTTATCTGGTTTAATTCCAAAAGTCTCTAAACGCTTTGTATATTTTTTGAAATCTTCTTTACTAAAATCGATATGAGAAGGAGCAGGCTCAGTCATTAAATCCTTGAGACGACGTTCATTAGCATCTGTTATTGCAATCTTTAATACTTCAGCAAGGGGTTTCTTCCCTTTATTCTCCTTTGGTTTCAAATAATTATCAAGAAAATCTTTAGCATGGCCAAATTCATGCAAAAAGATAAAAGTTGTAACAAGTTTCTTATTATCTTTAATATCTTCATATTTCGCTCCAAGTTGAATTGCAACACTCCTCAATAGAAATTCAAGACTAGAATCAAAGTAAGTTTCTGGATTACTAAAGTTAAAAGCAATCTCTGGAATATACTGCCCTTCCTTAAGAGCAGCATTACAAAAATAAGCATTCCTTTGAATATTCTCGTTATTAATTTTTACGACATGTAACTCAGGCTGTTCAGTTACTATATTTTCATATACCTTTGCAAGGTGAGGAGCTTCACTATTTAACAGGATTGCATTTTCTTGCCAACGATTTCTCCAATACTCTTTTGTATTCTCCTCCGTTATGTCTATTTTCTTACCTAAATATCTCTCTGCTTGATCAGAAAGGTTTGAAACACCACTACTCTGCTCAGGCAAAAGAAAGGAAGACTCCTTTGTATTAAACTCTGTATTCTCTAAACCTAGTACATTATTCATCTTGTATACTTTTTGGAGAAATCTTATTTAATCTGTCTAGAACAAGTATCTTTTTTTCAGCCTCAGTAAAAGTATTCTCTTCTAGAATAAAATAGAATTCTTGTCTTAAAGATTCTGGTAGTTCTTCAACTAGTTTCAAAAGTTGCTCTAATGTATATTCCATATATGGATATGCTTTAATTTCAAATATATATAAATAATACGGAATAGAACTTAAGTTTTCAATAAATGAATTCTTCAAATGCAGCCTCCCCATTAATTAGGGTAGAAATAGCAATAGTATTATGTACTAGGAAAGACAAAATGTAATTATCAGATGTGAATTAATTAAACCTTTTCTTCAGGGATAAATATTTCCTCCGAAGTATAATCAAGCATTGAATCCGAACCAAGTTGCTTAAGGAATAGTACTTCTGTACCAAGCGTATTTGCGAGGGCTTGTTTACCATCTGGTCTAAAAAAACCTGTCAATTCAACCCTCCCCTCATCACTAACTGTTGTTTCATATATATTAAGCAATTGATCTCTTGGTATTTCTAGAATATCAAAGACTCTAATCATTGGGATGGTATCCACAACACCATTTTCCAATTCTACATTAATCCCATTGTATTGAGGAAAAACAAAAGGACGGCAAGGAAACAGAAGCCTTTCCTTTGCTTTAACAGCCTTTTCCAAAAATTCTTCCTCTTTTTTTAACAATTCTAAATAATAATTACCAGGGTCTACCCTGCTCTCACCAATAGGAACTCTTTGAGTCTTTTCTTTTAAATCTCCCATTTTTCAACAACTATAAATTATTTCAACATTATAATACTTTCTATAGGGAAACTACAATTAAACTAACCAAAAATGTAAAGTGGAGACGGTGGGATTTGAACCCACGTCCAAAAGCTAAGCACAATGTCATGTACAAATATATTTAGATTTGTATAGCTAGATTAAACTAAAAAATCTATCAAAAAGTATAATCTACTCAGTAATTGTATTCACTACGGATTCTCTACTGACAAAGAATACGTACTATACCCTAGTAACGACTGTCTATATCCCCTAACTAGGGATAAGAGAAATAGACATTGAGTAAAACTAATTACTCAAACTTATGCAAAATTGTAAGCATATAAAGGTACGCTTAAAGCGTTCCTTAGCTTACTTGCAAAAGCGTTAAGTTTGTTTTCTACACTTATCTGTGTTTTAGTTTTACGAACTAAAAAACGATTTGTGACAACAGCACTTATATACTTCTGTCGAAAGCCTTACTTCCCCATATTCTTAAAGAACGTATATATTATACCATTTTCTTTAATTATTTTGGAGTAATATCTTCCACTTTTCTTAATTATTCTCTCCTTTGTCTTAGGGTTAATTGAGACCAAACCAAACTTCGGCCAATAGCCTTTGTCCCATTCGAAATTGTCTAACAACGACCAATGCAAATACCCAAAAACGTTACAACCATCGTTAATAGCATTGTTCATTGCTTTAACACTCTCCCCTATCCACCACTTTCTATAAATATCTCTACTATCTGCTAACCCATTTTCTGTAATTAATATCGGTAGATGATATCTATCATTAACTAATTTGATAACATTGTATAGTTTATCTGGTTTTAACCACCATCCAAGATCAGACACTTTATCATTGTCATTCTTCAGACCACTTATATCTACCTTGTTATAAAAATAGAAATTAATTCCTAAGTAATCCACATATTCAATCACTTTATCAAGAGTCGATGTATTGATAAACTTACTTGTAAACCATACCAATGCCCTGTTCCATGTTAATCCTTTATACGGTTCATAGAATGAGATACTCTTTGATAGAGATACTTTATTGTCTTTGTTCTTTTTCTTAATTATCTTATAAGCATCAATATGCATCTTTGGTAAAATTCTTTGATAAACCTTATAAAAGAGAATAATGTTTTTTCTTTGTGGAGGCCACTTCCCGGTTAGATAAGAATTAGCAAAAGATTCCGGTTCGTTAATGGTTATCCAATAGTCTACAAAATCTGATAACTCATCAACAAGGTATTGTACATACTCTTTAAAGTATATATGAATCTCTTTGGATAGAAGCCCTCCCTCTTCTTCTATCCATAATGGTATCGTCCAATGCCAACAGGTTAATATTATCTTAATATTGTTCTGCTTTATTTCAGAAAGATATTCCTTGTAATATTTTATAGCATCTTTATCAAAAAAACCTTTTCTTGGCTGTATACGAGACCATTCAATAGACAGTCGGTAAGCTTTAAGATTCAATTCTTTTATTACTTTCAAGTCTTCTTTCCAGTACTTAAAACTCTCTGGAGAATATTTTGAATTTGACCTGTAATTTTCTGGATTAGAGAAAGATTCTACTAGACTAGATAGGGTGGGTCTTTGTCCGTCCTTTGAGAGCCTCTGGGCGTTCTCTTCCTCCCATTTACTCCAGTTGTTAGTTAATCCCCCCTCTATTTGATGAGAAGCCGTTGCAGCCCCCCAGAGAAAGTCTTTAGGGAATTTAGATTCCATTCTTACTTGCCTCCCATAAACTAATTGAAGTTGCTACTGATAGGTTGAGTGAATCTATTTCAGAAGAATGGGGAATGTATACACTCTGGCCAATCTTTAAATACGAATCGTCCAACCCCTTAGATTCATTCCCCTGTAATATTGTATACGGTTTAACAAACCCAACCTCTTTAATATTCTTACTTCCTTTTAACATAAACGGATAGAGATTTTGATTAGGAAACTTCTTGATATACTCTTCTATACTATTAAACATCTCAAAGTTAATAGAAAAGAGAGCTCCCATTGTAGATCTAATTGCAAAAGGATCGAAGATATCTACAGAGAAACCTTTATTCCTAAATTCTTAAATCCAAAGCCCAACATAGTTCGTATAATGGTACCCACATTTCCCATATTAGATGGGTTAACTAATACAAGATGGTTTTCATTTTTAAATAATTTGCTTTCGCGCTTTTTAAATACTCCTACCACATATGTATTTTCTTTAACCGAAATCTTATCTATCTACTCATTAACACTCTACTTGCATATACTTTTTATACAAATCACTTGAACTCCTCTACCCCCTCTTGCCAAGTCCCCTTTACTTTAGGAGAACTTTCATCTTTTATCAAATGATTTTGGTAAGTCTAAAACAGGTTGCTCAAAAACATAAACTAATTTCTTTTGATATCTTTTTATCTTTGGTGAATGCATTTTACTTCTTTAATATATCTTTAAATATCTTGTCTGTTGCTTTTTTCTTTTGATCTTTAGATATCTTCCATTTCTCTTCTCTAAGTATCATATATGCTTCCTCTACTTTCCTTTTAGTCATTGATAGTAGAAGGTTTTTTCTCTTTAACTCTCTTTGGACCTTCTCTTCGCTCTTGTACATTCGTATACGCTATACAGAAACCCTATCAAAAGAACAAGGTAGCTAATGAATTTCGCCAATGTAGAAATTTAGCATTAACTCATACTCAATATTTAAATATGGAAGGAAGAATATCTGAGAAAGTATGGAAAATGTTAACACGAGAAATATTATCCAGAAATCAAAATTCCTGTGATACATACCATCACTTCTTGTATATCCGATTAGTGCTGCCAAGTAAACAAAAAAGGGAAACAGTTTGCATCACTATTGCAAATGAATATGACTCGAATCCAGAAAAAAAGTTTGTGAAAAAAGATATAGATGCTGTAAAGAGACATATCGAAACAATTAGAGCCCCGAATGCAATCTTCTCCTTAAACTCTTTGACTTTGTCTTCCTCTTTCATCAATAACCAACTCAGAAAGAATATTATCGATAGAAATACCCTGGAAAGCACCATGCTACTTGGAAACATCTCGGAGGGTTTAAATGAAAGTAAACTTGCGAAGCTATCTAAGCTAGCTAAAACATGAAAAGAAAGCAAATCTAAAAGGATATGCTTACAAACCTAGCCCTAAGAGTAAGTAGTTAATATATGTTTTCTTTGTATAAAATCTTACAAGAGTAAGGATTCCAATAAAAAAAGCGAAAGTAAAGGCAAAATAGATCTACTATGAGTTGAGAACCAGTAATCAATTAAAGTTCCCAGATATGTAAGCAAAAAGTAGGAAAAGAAATATTGAGAAAGAATGACTAATTCTTTTTCCTAATCTGTTGTTTTGTAAATCTCTTACTCATATCAATATATTTTAATACATGTATTTAGAAAATGATATCCTGTTCATTTCTCTCTGCATGGGGGGCACATACCGTAACGATGCCCTCTCCATCATGAGATACAAAATATCCAGTACCATTAACAGATACGTACAAGGGATCATTAGGCATTACAACTAACTCGTCTGTATTTTCTTCCATTAATCCCATACTTACTAAATCTGTACAGTTGTAAGGTCCTGTTTTACATATCTCGTGTGTAAATTAAACGCATGTTTCTGATGTAGGAAGGGATGTAGGAATATCCTTCTTTCTGTCTACAT
The DNA here is from genome assembly GCA_040765985.1 of Candidatus Dojkabacteria bacterium. Lineage (GTDB taxonomy): Bacteria > Patescibacteriota > Dojkabacteria > SC72 > SC72 > UBA2259. The sequence continues at coordinate 17,385 of JAXGRK010000011.1, forward strand.
ACCCACTAATATATGTTAAGACTGTCGAAATATCTGCAGTTCTTTTAAGATTTCTCGCCTCGGATGCCTCTTTGCTTGGGTTTATAGCTAGTAAGCCAAGAAAAACTACTATACCAACAGCAGAGAGTATCAAGAGTATCTCGGTTACTTTGTATCTTTTTTCAGAATCAACCTTTTTTAAAGATTTGTTCGGAATAAAGTTGATTGTGTCTTCGTTTAAATTAGATTCTTCCATATATACATAATACATAAAAGTTAGAATGTTTGGTATAGAGGTATAACCGTAGGCCTATAAAACGATATGTGTAATTATATAGTAATTTTATATTTAAAAATGTTTTTATAGCAACGATTTCGCGCTTATCCACAGTGGTTCGGGAAATGTGGGGATCTAAGAAAACGGAGAGGGTGGGATTTGAACCCACGGTACGCAAACGCGTACAACACATTTCGAGTGTGTCCTATTCGACCACTCTAGCACCTCTCCAAAAGGATTATACTTTAAATTTCTTCAAATGGGATATAGTTACCGAATGTGAGAATATCTACTCTACCCTGTTTTCTAATATCTTTATACAATACCTTCTCTTGAAGTAATACAAACAAAGCATCTTTATCTACCTTATCTAACAAAAGTATTAAAGCTTTTGGATATCGGAGTCTTGTTTCTACTATTAAAAAGTACTGACCATTCTTAATAGAGAACCAGAAGTTATCTAACATAAACCATTCATAAAGTTTCCCTCCAGTGTCTACTCCTCGAGCTGTAATTCTATGCTTTACTCTAATTGGTCTATTTGTTCCTGAAACATAGATAAAGAAAAGGAGAGCTATTATCGAAGCCATCAAGTAATATTGCTCAAGAATAGCTAAGAAGAGAACGAACAGTAAAGAAACGGCTAATATAGACCAGAAAGTTTTCGTATTGAAATTAAACCTATATCTATCCGGAGCATCCCATTCAAAAAGTTTAATATTTTGTATAACATTTTTAACTGGGATATCACTCTCTTCTAAAACAATCTCTTTCTCTGCAACCTTCTTCCTATACTCCGCCTTCTGTCTTGTTTTTGCTTCTTCTTTCATCTTCGCAATCTTTTCTTCCTTCTCCCTCAACTGCATCTCCCCAGAGAGAATATCTAAGATATCACTGAATTCATTTTTTATCTTTTCGTTCATTGGTTTTTCCATATATACATATCATATAATAAAAGAACCAATTATAACAATAAGAAGAACCCCTAACCCCCAATAGATATCTAAAACATGAAAGAAGTGAAGAAGTACCACTAAGAATATTCCAATTGTTACCCCTATTCCTTGTCTTAAGGATAGTATTTCTAATTGCCTCGAAAGTTCTTTTTTAAAAAATACAGAAAGTATGAAGTAGAAAATGATAGAAAAGAGTGTAGAAAGTGATAAAAACGATAGAGAAACCAGTGTTAAAATATTTACCCATTCATATCCCCCCCTATCATTAAGTGGTAAGAATGTCTTTATATGGAGTAAATATAACAGAATTGCAACAGAAAATACTAACAAAATTAGAAGTATAAAAACAAATTTAAGATTCTTTAGATTATAAGTTTTTGAATTCTCTTCTATTAGTACTATCCTTTTGAAATTAAATTTATATATCTTAATCCATGAATATATTAATTATAGAGAAATCTAAGACAATTTCCCATATATTAAAAAGTACATTACTTGCTTACGGGTATAATATTACAGAAGATAATGCTAACTTCGCTTCCGAAAATCTTGTTAGGAGAGAGCTTTTTGATATCTTAATACTTGATACAAACCTTTCTGGGAAATACGATACTAATGGTATTTTAAAACTAGTTAAGAAGAATAGTAATACTAAAAGTAAGATCTTAGGTATTTGTAGTATTGGTACATGGAAAGATAAGGTAAATTTCTTAAATAATGGTGGAGATGATGTCCTTTCGTACCCTTTTCCGGTACAAGAGTTGATTGCAAGAATACAATCACTACTAAGAAGGCCTAATAGCTACATAGATAGTAGAGTTTACATAGGAGATGTTCTCTTGGATGTTAACAATAAAAGTGTTTCTGTTAAAAACAATGATCTTCTTTTAAGAAAAAAGGAGTATCAATTACTAGAGTATTTGATAAGAAACAAAAACAGAACAGTAAGTAGATGTGAGCTTCTTGATCATGTATGGGATTATAGAAGCTATACAGGTTCTAATACTATCGATGTTCATGTCAAAAGATTAAGGGATAAATTGCCTAACAAAGCATTTATCCAAACTGTACACGGCCAGGGATATAGAATAAAGGATATTAAAGCATCATCGGCATTACAAGATGAACAAAGTCAGGATCCTCGACAATCTTAAATACACCCGGTTTAACAGTTTCTGAACATTCAAATGTAATGTCATCTGAATCAAGGTGATTTAATATATCTGAGAGTAATCTAGAGCTAAAAGCTATTTTTAAATTATCACCTTCTATCTTTCCTTCAAATGTACTTTTGTTACTACCTAAATCTGTTTGAGTAGCAGAGAGAATAATTTTATTTGATTCAGAATCAATATCTAATATTATTTTATTCCCTAATACACTCTTCGCGATAATGTTAGTTACCTTAAGAGAATTTAGAAACTCATTTTTAGATAAACTACATCTTGTTTTATATCCTGTTGGAATAATCTGTCTATACTCAGGAAACTGTCCATCGATAAGTCTAGAAACAAGATCAACATCACTATATCTAAAAAGTATTTGATTTTTCTCTTCAATTAGATAAACCTCAACAGTCTCTTCATCCCCTATTTCTGACACTATATGAGCTAATTCAAGCAATGCTTTAACGGGTATCAATACGTTAACATCTTTTTCGGCACTACTATTTAATTTCAGGATCTGTCTTGATAGTCTTAAACCATCAGTTCCAACAAAAGATACACTCTCACCATTAACTTCAAGAAGTACTCCGGTTAAAACTGGCTTTATATCATCAGTAGCAGATGCAAATGCAACTCTATTTACAGCTTTAACAAGATCATCTTTAGAGATTTTAAGAAGAGGACTTTTATCAGTAACCGTAGCAACTGCTGGAAAATCCTCTGCAGACATAGTATTGAAACTCGCAGAGTTATTTACAGTAGTAATATTAAAATTCTGATTATCTAATTCAACATTTATTGTTTCAGAAGGAATAGATGTAACAAACTCAGTTAACTGTCTAGCAGGTACTGTAGTTTTACCTTCGGATTTAACATCTGCACCTATCCAAGTATTTATCCCTATTTCTAAATCAGTAGCAGTCATTATTAATTTTCCTCTATCTGCTTCAAACTGAACGTTATTTAAAATAGGCAAACCTGGCTTACTACTAACTACCCTACTTATTATATTAAGATACTTTGCTAAGGTATCTTGGTTACAAGAGAATTGCATTTTAGTTTAATATTATATTATGTATTAGGCAGTTACATATATATTCTACTTAATATTGAGTTTCTTTTCTACTGTTTTAATTTTTAAATATAAATAGTTGTCTTAGTAGTAGGGAGTATGGATAAGTTCATAACGTAGATTTTACAACTCTTTAATTATTTCAATATAAGGGTTTCTAGTTTTTAATTAAATGTCGAGAACTTTTTAACTATTTTCTAATTAAATCCTTATTAAATTAAGTTCCAGTATATTAAAATTTAATGTGAACATCTTTTGTGTAAGAAGTAGTTAGAAGTTCACTTAATTGTGGTTTGTTCATAGCATCACATATGTTGTTAAAAAGCCACTCTTGTATTAAATCAACATTTCTGGTTGTGGAGTTATACCCTACTTATCAACAGTACTCCACAAGTAGTCCACATTTAGTAAAATAAATCTCCCTTACATTTTTCATATTTCTCTGCTAAAGAGGTATCCTTCTTTAACTTCTCCGGAATACGTTCACAAGCATACATAACGGTTGTATGGTCTTTTCTACCAACGGATTTCGCAACTGTTTGAAGTGGAAGCTCTAGCTCTACTCTAAGGATATACATAGCAATCTGCCTTGCAGTAGCAAGTCCATCTGTCTTTCTCGAACTTTTAAGAAATTTTATAGAGATATCAAATACTTCAGATACAACTTCAAGTACTCTTTCAGGTGTTACTCTTTTCTTTTACTCTCAATATCAACTTGAAGAATTTTAGCAACTTCTTCATATGTAGGAACCTCTCCTAATTTTGTTAATGTAATAACCTTGTTAAGAGAACCCTCTAGTTCTCTAACACTACTCTGAATATTTTTAGCAATTAAATCTAAGAATGCATCTGGAACGGAAACCCCTTTTTCAGAAAGAATCTGTTTTAAAATTGCCAACCTAGTTTCATATTCAGGTGGCTGAAGATCGCAGACCATACCCCCTTCGAATCTAGTTCTTAATCTATCAGTAATGTTTTTAATCTCTCTAGGAGGCCTATCCGAAGCCAGTATTATCTGCTTGTTTGCTTGATACAAAGTATTAAAGGTATGGAATAGCTCCTCTTGGGTTTTAGGATATGCCTCAACGAACTGTATATCATCAATTATTAGTAAATCAACCTCTCTGTATTTAGTTCTGAAATCTTCGTTTCTCTTTGTTCTAATTGCCTCTATCATCTCGTTTAAGAATTGTTCTATAGATATGTAAGAGATTTTCCTCTCTGGATTGACTCTTAACACTTCATTTCCGATTGCTTGCATTAAATGTGTTTTCCCTACACCCGTACTTCCATAGTAAAAAACAGGATTGTATGATTTAGAGAGCCCTTCATTTTCTATATCTGTAACTACTGATTGAGCAACAGCTTCGGCTAAACGATTATTTGGACCGACAACAAAATTTTTAAAAGTATACCTAGGATTTAACCGAGCATTCTTTACGGCCTCTTCGTATTTCTTCTTATCACCCTCTAATTTAGTGAATAGGTCCATTACAGGGCTATTACTATTACTTGCGTATTTATATCTTTCCTTTGGAGTTTGATTATCATCTTGTTTTACTACAATCTCTATTTGAAGATTTTGGCCAGTTGCCTTAGTTAAACAACTTTGTAAAAACTTGTTGTAATCTTTAAGTATGGTTTCTCTTTTGAAGTCATTAGAACAAGAGAGTGTAGCTACCCCACTTTGAATCCTCTCTAGATGGGTTCCAGCAAACCAAGAATCGAACTCTACCCTATCCAGTACCATACGTAAGTTTTCAGTAACAATCTTCCATATATCGTTAACATCGGTATTAACAGAAACATTCTCAACATTTGTAAATTCCCCTTTAGGAATACTTTCGGAATATTTTTCAAAGTCGATTTTATCCATACTGTTAATAAAGTATTTAAACATATTAAAATTACAAAGGGGCAGTCATGGTCGATTGGGACTAATACTCCTATTATATTCATTTCTTTCAGAATGTGGATATCTTTATTGGAATGAGTTAAAAAGAGTTATAGATAAAGAAAAATTATTACCCAGCACCTACTCTATATAGGATATACGCATTGGAAATAGAACTCTCATATAGAATAAATAATAATATTTGCTTTAAATACACTAGGTAATATATAATAAGACCGTTTTTAATAAATAGAAATATGAAAAGAACATATCAGCCAAAAAATTTAAAAAGAATTAGAAAATTCGGATTTAGAGCAAGGAATAAAAATGCTAAAGGAAAACTTGTTTTAAAAAGAAGAATTGCTAAAGGTAGAAAATCACTTAGTGCAAGTGAGGAGTACAAACTAAAAAGAAAGAGACCTTTATCAAGAGCTAGATAGTGTATACTTAAATATGCTTCCTCAAAGAAATAAACTTAACCCCATCAAGTTCAAATCTGTTCTTAATCAAGGTATGAAAATACGAGGAGAGTATGGTATGTTAGTGGTACTTAGAAGTAATGAGAGTAGTTTTAAGATAGGATTTATCGTTAGTAAAAAGATAGGAAATGCTGTTGCTAGAAACAGAATGACTAGATTGTTAAGGGAAATTATTAAGAAGAATCTCTCAGAGTTGAGTAATAATATAGAAGCCGTATATGTAGCGTATAAATATTGTAATAACTATGAACAATTACAAAAAGACCTGGATAAACAGATTCAGACAATTATATCTTCTACCAAGAAGAATTGAGTTACTAGGTATTAAGCTCTATCAAAAAACACTTTCCTTAGATCATGGGTACTTAGGAAAGATTTATCCGAATACTAGGGCATGTAAATTTATACCAACCTGTTCTGAGTATGGGTACGGAGCAGTAGAAAAGTTTGGGATCTTTAAGGGGAACTTTCTGGCCTTGAAAAGAGTTTTAAGATGTAATCCGTGGGCTAAAGTGGGACAGTATGATCCAGTTCCTGAAAAATAGATAAGTTTAGTGTATAATTCTCTAGATTTTTAATATTTTCTTTTTTAATATATGCTCGCAACAATTTGGAATACAGTTTTCTTTAATCCTCTGTTAAATGTAATGATAATCTTTTATCACTTTTTAGGTGATAATTTGGGTTTAGCAATTTTGGCAATTGCCATTATCGCTCGTATCTTTATGATTCCTTTAGTAAAGAAACAGACGGGAATGACAAAAAAAATGGCATCACTTAAACCACAGTTAGACGAATTACAAAAGAAATATGCCAACAACAAAGAGAAATTGGCCTCAGAGCAGATGAAGCTATACAAAAAGACAGGATATAACCCATTAGGTTGTATTGGAACATTCATTCCTCAGCTAATCATACTCTCTGTTTTAATTGGGGTCATTAGAAATGTTACAGCGAGTGATTTAGAAGGGCTCTACTCATGGGTCAGAGATCTTACAGGTATATCAAATGGTATTAGTGTAAATACAAAGTTCTTTTTCTTAGAATTAACAAAATCATACAATCAAGTATCTTCGGAGTTTGGTAGGATCTCGATGGAGAGCTTCCCGTATATACTCTTATCTGTTCTTGTTGGTGTAGTACAGTATTTCGCTACACTGTTTACCCAGAAAATGCAGAATGTATCTACGAGTAGTAAGGATAAAAAGAAAGAGAAAGGGGATGACCCAATGGGCAGTATGCAAGCCAATATGCAGAAATCTACAATGTATCTTTTACCAATAATGACAGTGTTTTTTGCAATTAGTATGCCTGCAGCATTAGGTTGGTACTGGATGGTCCAGTCTCTGCTTCTTGTCTTACAGTATATCTCTTTAGATTTTGATAAAACTAAAAAAGGTGTTCAAAACCTCTTAACATTGATATCAAAAAAGAAAGATAAATTTTAATAATATATTCATGGAGAAGATTGTTAAAAAAGAATTGGATGCCCTACTCTCGCTTTTGGATATTGATACTCAGTATGAGTTAAATATTGAGAAGATAGAGGAGATTTCATATATTAAGGTCTCTTTTTCAGGTGAGAATCTCGGATATTTAATTGGCAACCATGGAAAACACTTAGACTCTCTACAGTACATATTTAGTATGATTCTAAGAAACAAATTAGAAGAGGGAGCCAATTACAGAGTAATCTTAGATGTATGCGGATATAGGGAGGAGAGAAGTAAGAAAATAGAGCATCTTGCTATGCAGAAAGCTGACGATGCGAGGATACTTGGAGAGCCAATAGAGTTAGAACCAATGACTGCTTCTGATAGAAGAGTTGTCCATGTTGCTCTTCAGATGTTTGATGATATTAAAACAGAGAGTGTAGGAGAGGGTATGGACAGAAAAGTACAGATAATTCCTCTGTCTGAGAAGGATATCATAAAATCCAAAGACAGTGATGAAAAGGATGAGGAGCAGGAGTAATTCCTGTAGTTGTTCAAATATATTAAACATGGTTTTCATATTCTCATTTATTGCATAACAAATTTAAACATTTCAACAGAATTTGTTGAGTTTTGTATTGAAAGATATCCCCAACAAGAAGTTTTAGATGTTACAAAAAGATATGAAAGGATATCTATTTAGAGCTCTTTTCTAACAATACAATCTTACCAAAAACAATAGAAATTAAGATTGCTATCCATAAAAGATACTCTGGGTAAGCAACAGTTTTAAACTGCGTAAATATCAAAATTAATAGAGCACCAATGATAAGAGAAAGGGTGACTAGTGCAAGCATAGGGAAATACTTTTTATTTAGTTTGCGAACAATAAGGAGTCTTGTTGTTGGGTATACAAATAGAAAGGTAAGAGCGAATAACCAATGAAGTGCTCTTTGTGTGTCCCAGGTAGATAGTCCTGTTAGTGGGAATATCCCTATCCCTAAGAGTGCAAAGGAGGATAGTGCATGGTAATTGTATAGTAGCTTATCAACTTTCTTGTAAATACTGTTTGTAATTGAGTCTAAGCCACATAATAATCCAGTTATGATTGCAGAGATACTAAAGAAGGTACTTGTTTCAAATAGTGTTCCATAATCACTTATTGCAAAGCCCTCTCTTAAGTCAAGAAACTCGTATAATCCTAATGGAAAGATTCCAAGGAGAGATAGTGTAGAAAACGTAAAATAAAGAATTCCTAATATATCTAACATATTAAAAGATATCAAAAATACGAAGGGAAGCAAAGGAACGGAGAGAGTGGGATTCGAACCCACGGTACGATTTCTCATACGCACGCTCTCCAAGCGTGTCCTTTCGACCACTCAGGCATCTCTCCATGGTGTACCCGGCCGGAATCGAACCGGCAACCTACTGCTTAGAAGGCAATTGCTCTATCCGATTAAGCTACGGGTACATGAGCAAACAATTCTATCAATAAATTGAATCAAAATAAAGGTTTAATCACTTACTTCTAACTCTATAATAGAGATTAGTACCCTCCTCTTCTTTCAGGGAATCTCTTTAAGAAGCTTGGGTAATTCATAGGGTTAAATGTAATTTCTGGCTTTCTCTCTGCATATTTCAGAGAATTTATATACTCTCTCCCCTCTTCCCACTCCATACCTTTCAATTCCTCTGCTAACTTCTCCTTATCTATCTTTGGTTTAATAGTTGCTTTAGCTACTATCTTAATTTTAATCGAATCCTTCTTACTCTCCTCTACCGTTATCTTTTTCTCTATTTCATCTCCTAGTACTAATTCTAAATCTTTATCACTTTCAAAAAGATTATCTTCTTCTGCCTGAGTTCTTATCAACGCTGCAAGTTTTTCACTTAAACCTTTTGTTTGATAGTAGGTTGCACTACCCTTGATAGTCAAGTCTAGATTCGCCTCAGTTGCTTCTGTACCGACTTTCTTATCTGTTTTAATACTACTCTTATCAACCTCACTTAATATTGTATCTTCGATTATCTCCCATCCATTGGAAGTATCTCTTAATTCTGATTTAACTTCTTCTATGGCAGTAGCACTTAAGGATTCTACTCCTTCATCTATATCTACTTGAGAGAGAACAGAATACTCTTCTTTAGTTCCTCCTGTTATGGCTACAATGTTTTTAGCAAAAAGCGTTTCTGAATGACCAACGATTGTGAAGGATTGACCGGCAGAGAGATTGTACTCATCACCGATATTCTCTGCAATGATGGATACATCGGAAACAGACACATCATCACATGGGAATTCAACCGCGTTAACAAGCTGGTAAGTCTTACTGCTTGTAGTTAAAGTTTGTCCAGCAAGTAGTGATATCTTAGGAGTCTCTTCGACGCAACTCCCTGTGTAAAAGATAATGATCTTTCCAGTTGCCTTCTCTCCTTTATACGCTTTCCCTGTTGCTGTAATAGTGTTTGAAAGACTCTTACTTGCTACTTCTGTTTTAATAGGAATCTTTAGATTCTCAAAATCTAGCTCTTCTATATCTGTATCCCCTGTTAATATACTCTCTACTTCGATTGGTTTAGATTCAACAAAAATCTTTACTTTAACAAATGTCCCGAATTGATTGTAAAGAAACATTCCAAGTAAAGTAAGAAAAATGATGGGAACCACTGTTAGAAGAAGTATTTTGCCTATTTTTTTCTTGTTTAAGTTTTTAAATCTCTGGAAAAAGCTTGAAGTAGGCATTTTCTTAAAAGAGAAAGAACTCATAGATTTTTTAAAGGAAGGGCTGTTTTGCTGTAATGGCTCAGTTGTCAGAACCGTTGCTTTTGTAGGGATATCACCATCTATTGAGATGAAGCCAGGTTGAACTTTTGTACCTCTTCTATCTTCATATCCTTTTCTTTTCTCTTGCTCAATATTCTGTTCTACGTTATCTTCGAATATTTCTTTCTCGTCTTCTAGCTTAGTAGTTTCTAGAATCCTTTTCTTCTCAGATACTTCCCTTTTCTTAAGTTGTATTAACTCCTCTGCTTCCTCCCAATCAATCTCTGTTGGATTAGAGGGTGTGTCAATTGTTTTTATACCTGCTAATTTTGCATTACGAATACCTGTTGGATTTTGGATTATTTGCGCAATTAAGAGTTTGTCTTCCCTTTGAGCTGCCTCTAAAAGAACTCTTAAGTTTATGGAACTTATTAAAATATCTGTATGTTCTGTAAAAGTAAGAACTATTCTATCTGTTTTAGCTCTATGGATCTCTCTTACTAAATCTGTTAGTTCCTGAGATTCTTCGACTACTATTTTTGATGTTGAGATTCTCTTTTCCATTCTTATATTTTCCAATTTATATCTTTTGTGGTTCTATCTATCTCCATATCATACAGAAATTTCGCTAATGAAGCTGGTGTTATATCATAGAGATTTTCTAACTCACCACTATTATCCACTATGGAGCCAAGTAAGTTTGGGGTAAACATCTCTATCTTTGGTATTACAGCAACTGGTAAATATTTCTTCCAAGGGAATTCTAACAGAGACTGCTTAATGTCAGGTAAGAGTGCTCCTCCACCGCATAGATATATCTGTGTAGGTAATGGTCCGATATCTTCGCAATTTTCCAAAGCGACTTTCAATGTTCTTACCCAGAGTCCTGCGGTTGTGTACATCGTTTTTTGAACCTGTCTCATTATATCTTTAGGTAGTTCCTTTTCTGAGTACTTAATCTTTCTTTGTTCAGCATGTCTAAAATCGGTATCTGTTAAATTTGCTAACTCTTTTGTAAATACTCTCCCTCCAAATGCAAACATTTGGGTCTCAGCTACATTACCTTGTTTTACAATCGCTACATCTGTAGTACCTCCTCCAATATCTATGAATATTGCAGAGAAGTTCGTATTGCTTCCTCCGGAGTGTGCCCTAGCTACTGCAAATGGTTGGGATACGATGCCTAAGACCTCAAAATTTAAAGAGTTTGCAACTTTGCGAAGGGCTTCCGTATATGTCTTGGGAGCGAAAGATGCGTAAAAATTTAATTTCACATCTCTCCCCTTATATCCAACTAATGAACTTACTGGCATTCCTCCGATTTCTAATCCCATTGGTGTTATATGTAAAATCTCTATATCATCATTCTTAAGTCCAGTTCTTACTCCTAAATCATCTTTCCCACTCATTGCTATCTGAGATTTAACTTCGTTTAATATTTTGTCCTGTTCCTTTTTTGTAACCTCTTTTTCAAAGTGTTGTTCTCTTTCATAGTTAACAATGATAGAGACTCCCTGTATATATTCTCCAGCAATACCCATTATTACTTTTTTGGGGTACTCTTCTGGTTTAAGGTTACTTAAGAGTTGGTTGATTGAGAGTCTACAATTTTCTAACACAGTATCGAGGTTGGTGATAATGCCACTTCTCATTGCATGCTGTTGTTGTGCTATTCGGGATACCCGGCTAACGGTTACTCCGTATTCTCCCATGGTAAACAGTAAACTTTTAATAGTTTCTGTACCTATATCAAGAGCGACAACAGAGGTTACTCCATCAAGAAGGGTTTTCTTCTTAGTTTGTATCTTTGGCAGTTTTATCATATCTCCAAATTATATCATTTAATCTACTACACTATACAACAACTATTTGAATAATTGGTTCTCTTTCTGTTTTTTTGTATATGTATTTTCCTACTGTTTTCTCTATAGATGTTTTTAGTTCCTCATATTCAAACTTCTTACTTCTTTCAGAGGTATTTAACCACTCTCTGTGTACGTCGTAAAGAATAGTTTGAATCTCTTTAAGAAGCTCTTGAGATTTTTTCATGTATATGAAACCCCTGGAAACAAACTGTGGTCTCCCCATTAGCCGATGTGTTTTAGTACTTAGGTTGAGGATAATGATAAACATACCGTATTCTGCCAACTGTCTCCTATCCTTAAGAACAATCTCCCCAGTATCTCCTACTCCTAGACCATCTATTAGTATTGGTCTAGACTCTATAGCTTTTCCTTTAGACCATGACCTACCATTAAAGTTCCAAATCTGTCCATCATCTGTTAAATAGATATCCTCCTCTCGCATTCCCCATGATACATAGTTCTTTTTATTAAAATATCTGAATGTTAGAGGCCCATGTATGGGTAAAACCGACTTTGGTTTAATCAGTTCATACATTATCCTCATATCTTCTTGATTACCGTGTCCAGTTGAGTGAATCTTGGTTTCTATTGTGTCTTTTAGTAAATCAGCACCTATCCCTATTAATCTGTCTGTCATTCTCTCTATACTAGATACATTCTCGGGGATTTCAGACGAAGACATTATTACAAGATCTCCTTTTTTAACTTTAATATACTTATGTTCATTAAGGGATATCCTATTTAACGCAGCAAACCTCTCCCCTTGGCTTCCAGTGCACAGTATTAGCAATTCATTATCTTTGTATTTAGGTATATCCCTTTCCTTAATTACAAGTTTATCTGGAATTTTAATATATCCCTGTTTATATGCAATAGATACGGATTGATCTAAGCTTCTACCAGATATTACAATCTTTCTTCCTGTTCTTTTAGCTATTTCAAATAGGGCGTAGAGCCGAGTAAGCAAAGATGCAAAGGCAGCAACTATTACTCTCCCCTCTGTTTTGGCAATAACTGCCTCTAAATTTTTAAATACCTCTGTTTCAGATGGGGCTTTTCCTGTTTTAGAAGCGTTAGTACTCTCCATTAAGGCAAGGTCTACTCTACCCCTTAGAGATTTTAATTTTTCGTAATCTGCTTCTAATTCATTTGTTGGTTGTGTATCTATTTTGTAATCCCCAGAGAAAAATACATTACCCCTAGGGGTTTGTACAAAGATAGAGAAAGCGTCTGGAATACTATGGTTTATCCCTATAAAGGTGGTTCTAAAATTCTTCCCAATATTTATAGTGGTATGTCTTGTTACGCCAAATATTTTTGCTTTACTTTTTAGATTGTACTCTTCTAGTCTTGCCTCAATTAAAGCTTTAGCAAAAGCACCTGCATATACCGGTGGGAAACCAAGATCAGGTAGCATCCATCTTAGAGCACCTGTATGATCTAAATGTCCATGAGTAATTAATATTGCCTTTACCTTCTTCTTGTTCCTTTTTAGGTAGCTTAAATTAGGAATTAGGTAATCTATTCCATACATCTCTTGGCCTGGGAATGAATATCCAGCATCCACTATTATTATCTCATCTCCCAGTTCAATGAAGTTACAATTTCTTCCTATCTCACTTGTTCCTGAGAGTGTACATACTCTTAGGTTATCATTTCTAAAAAATCTTTTTTTTGGCTTATTCATAATGCTATATTATATCAGATAATTGAGAAACCCCACCCACCCAGCTTAGAGGGAAACTCTATAGGGTTGTTCTCTGGTTTGTGCTTATGTATAATATTCGCTAATCAATTAAATTCTTAACGTTATACATGATGAAAGATCTTAACGAAGTAGATATATCAAGAAAACAAAAAGTTGTTAGTGAACTAATATTTGCAAATCTTCAAGAGAAAGAGTGTTTTGAAAAATGTAAACAGGGTTTTCTTTATAGATTTACCCAATCCTATCAGAAGAAATCCGAGAAAGTGTCACCCAGGGATTCTTTTGTTGATAGGGTTGGTATAACCCTTTCAAATGTTTTTAAAGATTATTCAAAAGTATCAGAGAGAAACCCTTCTGTTCCTAGTTTAAGAGCTCTAAGGTCTGTTAGGGATGGCTCTAAATTCTTTTCAAGGTTGTTTAGAAATGAAGAGTATTACTTAGCCATGGGTTACTCCTATGATCAATTTTCTACTTTGTTTCCAAATATACTAGGGGATAATTTAAATAATATTGTAAAAATTCAAGGGATAGATGCATGGGACCCTCGTGATGGCGATATCCAAATATTAGAGGAAACATATACAGATCCTGAAGAGGATGTAAAAGAGATTGTTGTTGCAATTAGAATTAATCCAGAGAGTGAATTAGCACAAGAATTATCTGCTTTTAATTTTAAAACTAAGACTCTGGATTAAGTTTAAGTAGTTCACAAATAGATATCCCAGAGTTATGTGTTATGAGTTGATACCGCTAAAGTTTTGTGTATATAATATGCGAATAATTTTTTGAAAATATTTATATGGCACCATTAATTGAAGATATTCGTGACAAAATTATAATTGCAAAGGATACTGCTATAGATGAATTATCGGTAGAAAAAGATACGTTATTATTTAATGATTGGAAGGACACCTATTTAAACAATCTTGAGAAGGAATACTGTCAAATTTCTGAATCCCTATTTGGAGAAGATAAACAAGATGGATATTATGAAAATCTCCTTGTCATAGAACAACTTCTTAAGTATGGTACTTTTCCGGATACTCCTCAAGAACCGTATTTAAAATATATAGAACGTGTACGTGCTGATAAGAAAGAACGTTATTACGATGGGAGCTATAAAATAGATGAGTTTTACTTAGGTGTCGCTTGGGATTTTGATGCTCTAAGATTACAATTTCCTGTTTTTCATTCATACCAATCAGGACACAATGGTATAAGGAGAATGCCTACTAGTTTCCTTAGCGGTGGGAAGAAAAAAGAATCCTGGGACCCTAAAAAGGGATACCTTCAGGTAAGTTATAAGGAGCTCTCAGATTTAGCTGAAATTATTGTTACTTTAAAAGTTCCACAGAAAAGCCATATATATAAAGCTCTCAAAACTGTAAATGATGCTACAGGAATGTTTGATTAAAGAAATACAGTTTTTCCACATACATTTTTTGTAAGAGTAGAAGTATTACTGATATAATGCTTTTATGAAAGATACAATATCCAAAACATTTGAAGAGAAAGAAAAAGAGATATTTCCTCTTTGGGAGAAATCTGGTCTATTTAATCCAGATAGTATGGAGATGTATTTGAAAGATAAGGGATTTGAAGTAAAAAAACCTTTTACAATTACACTACCTCCTCCTAATGCGAATGGGAATTTACACTTAGGACATATGTGTGGGTACTCTTTTCATGATGCAATTGGTAGGTATATGAGAATGACAGGACATCCTACCCTACTACTTCCTGGTAAAGATCATGCAGGAATACAAACAGAAACTTCTTTTACAAAAGAGTTACAAAAACAAGGGAAGAACAAATGGGATATGGGAAGAGATGAATTCTATAAACAGTGCTACGACTTCTGTATGAAAAATGCGTCTAATGCAAGAGATCAAGAGAGAAAGATAGGATTAAGTGCAGATTTTAGTAGAGAGTTTTTTACGTTAGACCCTCGGCTAACAAAAATTGTATATGAGACATTTGAGATGATGTTTAAAGAAGGTATGGTGTATAGAGATAAGAGGATTGTAAATGTATGTCCTTACTGTAAGACAGCCCTTGCAGATATAGATACCGAGCATGAGCAAAGGAGAGGAATATTCGCATATATTAAATACCCAGTAGTGGGAAGTAAAGATGAATCCATTATGGTAGCAACTACTAGACCAGAAACTATGCTTGGAGACAGTGCTGTTGCTGTGAATCCCAAAGATGAGAGATACCAGAAATATATTGGCAAGAAGGTTTTACTCCCTATACAAAACAAAGAGATTCCAGTTATTGCTGACGAAGAAGTAGATATGGAGTTAGGAACAGGTGCTGTTAAAGTTACTCCTGCCCATTCACCAATAGACTTTGAGATGAGTATGAGACATAACTTGGAGATTGTTGATGTTATAGATGAAAACGGCATTATGACAGGAGATATACCAGAAAAATACAAGGGGCTAGATACAATCTCTTGTTCTAAACAGTTATGCCAAGATTTAGATGATTTAGGACTACTCGAGGATATTCAGAATATTAAACACGAAGTAGCCATTTGTGAAAGATGTAAAACACCTGTTGAACCAGTAATATCCAATCAGTGGTATGTTAATGTCTCTGATTTAGCTAAAAAAGCATTAGAAGAACTACATAGTGGAAGGGTAAAAGTAATTCCAGAAGGACAACAGAAGGCATTAGAATTCTTTTTTGAAAATATTAAACCTTGGTGTATCTCTCGGCAGTTATGGTGGGGGCAAAGAATCCCCGTATGGTATAGCGGGGGGAAAAAACTCTACGATTGGATGTTAGAAAATAAAGGAAAAGAGATTAAGGACTTTGAAAAAGAATTTAATACTAAAGTAAATGGTGATGGAAGTATCTCTGTTGGAGAAAATCCACCTTCTAACTCTGACGAATGGGAATCAGAAACTGATATGTTTGATACATGGTTTAGCTCTGGGCAGTGGCCATACTCTACATTGGGTGGTCCAGATGGAGAGGACTTTAAAAAGTATTACCCTACTCAGATGATGATTCATGCTAGAGATATTCTGTTTTGGTGGTCAGCAAGAATGTTAATGATGGGTATATACAAAACAAAAGAAGTTCCTTTCAATATAATATTTCTAACAGGTATGATACTTGCATCTGATGGTTCTAAAATGTCAAAGAGTAAGGGTAACGGTATTGAACCACAAGAGGTATTTGAAAAGTATGGAGCAGATGCACTGCGTCTTTGGTATTACTCTGATGCTCTACCTGGTTCTAATGCGCCAATTAGAGAGGAGAAGATTAAAGGTAACAGGAATTTTGTTAACAAGATATGGAACGCTAGTAGGTTTATCTTGATGAATATCGATGATAGTGAGATTAAGAGGGTTGGAGAATACAAAGTAGATATGAAATCTTTAAGAATTAAAGAAACAGAAGATCATGTTAAAAAGATATCTAAATATATAGAGAGATATCAATTTAATCTTGGAGCAGAGAGTATTAGAGAGTTTTTCTGGCATGAACTATGTGATGTCTGGATTGAAGAGGTAAAAAATGAAATTAAAGAAGAAGATTTTGGTTCTGAGGTAAGAATTAGTAAACTTGCAGAACTTCTGTATATTCTTAAAGAGAATCTTAAAATGATGCATCCTTTTATACCCTTTGTTACTGAATCTGTATGGCAAGAGCTAGTAAAGCTCAAACTTGCAGAAGGGGTATTGATGAGGTCAACAGATATAGATAGGGATAGCAATTTCTAAAAAATTTCCAATAGGTAAAACGATGGAGAGAATCTAAGACATAAGTCAGAGGAACGGATTCTCTCCATCAAGCGACATAAACTAATGCCCGTGTCGCTTGGAGCCCGGATCACCTCCTTTCTTTCTTGCTACCCCACAGGTTGGCTTTTGAACCTTCCTCTCCTCACTTTTTGAAACTCTTGAAGAGAGTTTCCCAACTAAATTATTGGGCTTGCAGACAACAAGAATAGTAGGCATATCCACCTCCTATGATGTTTATATCAGAATCTATAATCTTTTGGAATATATATTAACTCTCTAGTATTTTTTCAAAAAGAATTTCTGGAGGATTTAATTTGGTATTAGGTTGTACTGTTTCAAATGACCATTTGTTTTCAAAGTTCTTTACTTCTCCAATCTCTTTTAGTTCAATATTTGGATCATATTCATTTTGAATATTTAGGAGTTTTGTAATTTCTATAGAACTAATTGGTAGGAAGGGTTTAATTAATATTCTTAACGCATTAACTAGCTGGATTGAGTTGTAGAGAGTATTTTCACACTCTTTAATATCTTCTTTGTATGATATCCATGGGGCCTTATCATTAAAATATTTATTACAAAAATCTCCAAATCTAAGTAACTCGTCTGTAGATTTCACAAATTCGCAGTTATTAATGTTTTCTCCTATATTCTTAAGAGTGTTATCAATAGCGTTTTTAACATTATTATCTAATACTCCGTTAGGAACAGTATTCTCAAACTTACTATTAAGAAAAGAGAGAGTTCTATTTATGAAATTACCTATGTTTGCAACTAGTTCATTGTTATTACAATCTATTAAGTCTTTCCACTCAAATTCTCTGTCATGGTTTTCTGGAGCATACCTTACAAAGAAAAATCTTATTAAATCACTATTATATTTCTCTAAGAGAGAATCTACATCCATACTGTTTCCATCTCCTTTTGACATTTTCTTTCCTTTGTTAAGAAGCATTTTGTTTGAAGGAATATTGTATGGGAGATTTAAATTCTCTTTTAGAGTTTCTCCTGGTAGTTTGTATTTCTCCCAGAGCGTATTGTCTGAATATTTTTCACTGTATGCAAGAAGTTCGGCTGGCCAAATTATTGTATGGAAGGGAGTATTACCACCTGCTATGAAGTAGTAATGTTTGCATTTAGGATCTTTCCAAAACTCTTCCCATTCACTTGGTTTTCCAATTATATTTGCCCATTCTATAGAGGCAGAAAGATAGCCAACAACAGCTTCTATCCATACATAGATTACTTTGTCTTCCCATCCCTCTACTGGTACAGGTATTCCAAATTTCATATCTCTTGTTACTTCTCTAGGTCGTAATCCTTCCTTTATCCAGCCCTTGGAGAACTCTCTTACCCATTTTCTCCATACTCCACTACTATCTTCAACCCACTCCTTTATCTTGGGTTCTAACTTTTTTAAATCAAGGTAAAAATGTTCTGTTTCTTTCAATACGGGCTTCGTATCAGAGAGCGTACTAAAAGGGCTTAGTAGATCTTCTGGGGAAAGGAATTCTCCACACTCAGGGCATTCATCCCCTCTTGCATTGACTGCCCCACATTTTGGGCAAATCCCTCTAACATATCTATCAGGTAAATATTTGTTTACTTTTTCATCGTAATACTGTTTCGATTTCTGAGTGTAAAGATATCCTCTCTCTTTTAATACTAAGAAGATATTTTGTACAACCTTTTTGTGATTCTCTGTTGTTGTAGAGGTGTAATTTTCGTATAGGAGGGAGAGTTTGTCGAAGGTACTTAGGATATTTTTGTGTGATTCTTCTACTAGTTGTTCAGGGGGAATTCCTAATTCTTCAGCTTTAAACAGTATTGGTGTCCCATGGCTATCACTTCCAGAGACCATTAGTACTCTGTTTCCTCTTAACCTATGATATCTAGCGAATACATCACAGGCGATATTTTGTCCAGCAAGATGTCCTAAGTGAATTTTACCACTGGCGTAAGGCCATGATACTCCAATGAAGATTTTGTTTGTTGTTGTTTTGTCCATATTTGTAGTGATAATTATATCAGAATATATATTGCATAACTAATATATGGAATCTTTCTTAAAACCTTTGTATACTGTAAGTATAAAAGTAAATACTGCCTAATGTTTAAAAGTAAAGATCAAACAAAATCAATAAATTTCTTAACCCCAGTTGGTGGTTCTGACAGTGTTGGTCGTACTTCTTTTTATTGGCTAACAACCGTTGGCAAGTATATGCTAATTGTAGTTCAGGCAATAGTACTAGCTGCTTTTGGATTTAGGTTGGTTAGAGATGGTAGGAACAATGATTTGGCAGATGAGATTAATAGGCAGGTGGGAGTACTAGAAAATGATACGTGGAAAAAGAATGTAATTAAGTATGAAAATATTCAATCTTTATTAGGTGATATTAAAGAGATTAAAGATAATCAGGATATCAATTCAAACCTTATTTCAGAAATCATAAGTGGAATACCTGTAACAATTAACGCAGAGAGCGTATCGATAAGTGGGAATCGAATATCTCTTTCGTTAAAAACTGTTGATTTCCAAGCTTTGAAGGGATACGAAGATTCTCTTAAAAACAATACTTACTACTCTGATGTAAAGTTTAATATTACTTTACAAGGTGGAGAGTATGAAGTTGGAGTTAGTTTCTTAGTAAATAAGGAGGTAGAGTAATATGGGAACAATGGAAAATACAGAAAGACAACTTGAGTATGTAGGTATAGCAAAAAAAGGTCCTAGTAAGAAAGCAGAAATGATTTTTACTGGTTTAACCTTTATTGTAGCTGTATTGTTAATTGTCTTTGCAATCTCACCAACCATTACGACTGTTACAGATATAAATAAAGAGATAAAAGAGAAGGAGGGAATTACGCAAGCACTTGAGTTAAAGATTAAAGCTTTAAATGAATTGGATAATCAATATAATGAGAACAAAGAGACTTTTAAGGATATTAGTTTAATATTTCCAACTTCCCAAAATTTTAGTTTGTTTCTAGCAAATATCGATGCCATTGTTACAAGAAACAACTTTATTCTTACTTCAATTGGTTTTTCAGAGTATAAAGAAACAACAAAAGATGAGGATTCGTTGAGTATTTCATCTTTAACACCCTTCTCTGTTAGATTATCAGTGAAGGGAAGCAGAATGAATCTGATATCTTTTCTTAAAGATTTAGAGAGTTTACCAATGTATCCAGTTGTAGAGAGTATTAACTATAGTAGTGATGTTGACGAAGAGGGATTTACGGATTTCTCTGTTAGTTTAAGGGTATATCATATAGAGAATGTAAACTTTTATGAATAAATAGTATGGAGTATTTTAGAAAATATTTTGTTATTATAATTTTAACTGTAGCGATAGCTATTGTTTGGGCAGGAATATTAGTTTTTTCTAAAGATTCTTTTGTATCAATAAACTCTAGTGCACAGATGTATGCTACTCCTCTAAGTCCTAGCTTTGATTCGGATACACTAGATGAAATTTCAGAGAGAATAGAAAAAGGTTTTGCAATACAGCCAAGTTCTTTCTTTGAGATGGAAGATACTCAGAGTGATTAAATATCTATATAATCATCAAGCTTCTTTTCGGCAGATTTCTCTTTAAGTTTCTTTAATGCCTTTGCTTCAATCTGTCTAATTCTTTCTCTCGTTACTCCAAATTCTCTTCCTACCTCTTCTAATGTTCTTGTAACACCATCTGTTAATCCAAATCTTAGTGCTAATACTCTTCTTTCTCTGTCTTGCAAGGAGTCTAATATATCTTTTAATTGATTTTTTAGATACTCTGAAGTTGCAAAATCTTCAGGACTTTGTGACCATTCATCTGGGAGAATATCTTGAAGCTTACTATCTTTTTCATCTCCAATTGGAGTTGCTAGAGAGGAAGGGTTTTGTTTAATTTTCCTTATCTCTGCTATCTTTTCTAACTCTATGTCCATTTCTTTAGCTATCTCTTCATCTGTTGGTTGTCTACCTAGTCTTGTTGTAAGGGTCCCGTTTACTTTATTAAATTTGTTTATTGTCTCAATCATGTGTACTGGTACACGTATAGTTCTTGCTTGATCTGCTATGGCTCTAGTAATTGCCTGTCTTATCCACCAAGTGGCATAGGTTGAGAATTTAAAACCCTTATGATAATCAAACTTCTCTACAGCTCTCATTAAGCCGATATTACCTTCCTGTATTAAATCCAAGAGTTCAAGGCCACTCTTACTGTACTTTTTCGCTATACTTACAACTAGTCTAAGATTTGCAGTTATGAGTAATTGACCTGCTTCTTTATCTCCATTTTCTATTCTTTTTGCTAAAATAACTTCTTCTTCTCCAGTAAGTAAAGGGATTTTCCCTATTTCGTAAAGATATGATCTAATAGCATCGGTAGAAAGACTTGATTGAATAGTTTTTAATATTCGAATCTTCTTCTCAAGAGTTAACTCTTCATTTTCTGAAGAGATATCTTCTTCTGGGTCTAGTACCTCAATTTCGTTTTCTTGTAACTCTTTAAAAATATCATCAAGTAGTACAATATCTTCTTCGATAGTAGGAAAAACTTCTAGAATATCCTCTTGGGATAGAAATCCTTGCTCTTTTCCTTTCTTAACTAATTCTAAAATGTGTTTTGATTTTGCTGAATCACTCATATTTTTGATGTGGTATAATTAAATATATGATAAAAACCTTAAATAGAAATAGTTTAGATGATAAAAAGCAGTTCTTTATTGATACTATTGCTAAATTTTGTGATAAATGTGGTAACGCTTATTCCAGAAATGATTTAGAAATAATTCAAGATACAAACATCTCGAGTATTATACACTTCTCTTGTGCAAATTGTAAATCGAATCACATTGCTACATTTTTTAAACCAATTGGTATTAGTAAGAGAATGCCTATCAATACGGATTTAGATGTAGAAGAAATTGGAAAATTTGCATCTATGAAAGAAACTTCTGTTGAAGAGATTTTGGATTTATACCTATACCTTAAAGAGAAAACAACGGTTATGGTTTAACTATCTTTGCCAAGATATGTAGAAAGATTGATCAGACGAGAGTTCAAATCTTCTATTTACATTGTTTTCAATTCTTGTAAGAGCTTCGCTACTTTCTATAACCCAGCCCTCTGGATAGCTAAGAGAAAAATTATATGCATCTTTTCTACTTCCTGGTTGTTTATATATATCAATATTCATTTCGTAATGATTGTCTCCTTTATTAAGAAAGAACTCAGTATCATTCTCTCCTCTTTCTAATCGATATTTAAGTTCTAAACAGTTTCTTTTGATTGGAATATTAAACCACCCTCCCACTACCTTATATCCGTCTTCTTCATAGATATTGTATTTATTGTTTGCTATACCTCTTATGCTTGTGACTGTAGCATTATATGGGATATAGATTCTAACATAATTTTTATATTCTCCTTGTGGGTATTCATCTTTAGTTGAATCATTCTGTATAGCTATTTGATATGAGTAATCTATTGTATTCTCATCTTGGATATCAATATCTAGAGTGTGATTCTTTTTTATATATAGATTTGTTTTTAAGTTACTCCAATTCCAATCTATATTTATTGGTGCACTTTGAAATTTAGAATCTAAATTACCATCCCAACCATTCTCATCTGCATATGCTCTTGCCATTGAATTCTTAAAAGTAAAAAGAATATGCTTATCTTCGAGTGATTCTTGTATTGATTCATAAATATCTTTGCTGTTACTTAGTTTAGATGAGAAGATCCTTGTAATAACTGCATCAAAGAAGTCAGTAAGAAATGTTGAGTTCCGAACATCTTCGGGTTTCTCTCCAGAGTAAGTTTCAAATATGTTGGTATAAAGGTTTTCAGAAGTAATAAGGTCACTTTCTCCTGGAACTTGGATACCTCCCCATTTATCAAGTAATCTTTGAATGAAAACTAAATCAACCATTATTACCCCATCCAAAGAGTTTCCTTTATCTAAATCAAATACAAACTGTTCAGAAGAAAGTAGTACCCTATCCATATTGGGATTCCAATTAACTAGAGGAAAAGAGAATGATGCTTCGGGTATTGCTTGTGCTAATGAAGGGGGTGTCCTGTATGTATTTCCTTGTAATTTAAGCATTGTTTGTGCGTTGTAAATATCATCGATAAAGAGTTCTCTGATTTGACCATCCTCTATAGCTACTATTGCGTAATTTGAAATCCATCCCCCAGTGCTTCTAATTTCAGCGTTATCTTGAAGTAAGATTAGATATCTTTTTCTTTCTTCTAAGCCAAGTATATTAGGCAAGAATTGGGATATTTGTTCTAATGGTTTAACCGTGTTATCAATTTCCTCTATTAAATCCTTGTATTGTAATACATATTCTGTTAAAAATTCTGGTAGATTTCTAATATCTACTTGAGAGATAGTATTTTGTGCTAGAGACATTTTATATATACCCTCTTGGAGAATATATCTGTTATCATCTATTGCTTCGAGGTATTCGCTATACTCCTCGATGTTTTCAGATGTATTACTATCCATTCCGGTTGTTGGATTAAATTCTTTTATATATTCTCCAAATGGGCGGAGTCCAACAATTAGATCTTTTGAACTTTCAGAGATATATTTTGTTCCTTGAATAATTTGATAGAAATCAGAATACACATTTTGGGTTCTGGTAATTTTAAAAATCCAATACAATCTTTTAAAACTATTTTCTACTCTGAAAATATTATTAGAAAGTGAAATACTGTTCTTCTCAATATTATCAAAATCTAACTCGGATACTGAAGATTTCAGTTTATTACCATCATTTAATACTAAGGAACCTCCTATAAGGGTACCAATTATAGGGGCGATTAAAAAATATACTGAAAGAAGAAATACAATTGCTAGAACAATATTTCTAGAGATCTTTGTATAATCAATTTTAGTAAAAAGTTCTTTTGGTTTGGTTAGTTTGTTTAGAGGATCTGTTATTGAAGAAATCAATTCTCCTAGTTTTGTTTTAGAGATATTCGATATACTCTTTTCTGTTGTAAATCTTTTATTTACTGTTTTATCAAATTCCCACTTCTTATCAGATCTTTCATAGTATGCTTTTACTTGG
>JAXGRK010000012.1:0-29672 GCA_040765985.1 Candidatus Dojkabacteria bacterium
TTTATATTCTCAAAATTAGGAAGTCCAATAAAGAAAAGAAGAAAAACATAATGGAGATAATATGATATTACGGATATTAAAAAAGTAAGGATGGTGCCTAATAATAGTGTTTTAAAATTATATAAAAATTTCATCTTAATAATGTAGAGTACATAAGTACTAAGTATGTACCAAGGTAACAGCATGTATATAAAAAGAGGCACTAAAAGAAATGGATTATTACTATTACCGAATATTCTACTAAAGAGTGGAGATATTGTATTTTGATAATGAAAGTCAAGAACTCCAAAGACAAAAGATATTAAAAGAAGTGTTAAAATTTCTTTTCTTTTTAAATTCATGACAAGATTGTATCATATCTGTGAAAATGGTGGGCTACACTTTTAGGTATGGAACTTAAAAACAGGACTGCTTTGTATCTATTTATCTCTCACTAACAAATTCAAACCTATTTACTACTGTACCGTCTCCTAACTCTTTTGTTCCCATAAAGTCATCTAAAGATCTTACCCATGCTTTTGTTTCACTTTCTTCTTTGTAGTACAAAGGGATATATACTACAACATCATCTTCTGTCTCTGAATCTTTTGCTAGCATAAGTGCTAAGTACATTCCTCCTTTAAAATGTCTATATACTCCAGGAGTAAATTTTCTTTCTTCTGTATCTCTCTCTGTTTCCATCAACAAAGTATATAAAGTTAGTAGTTAATTATATATGAAAATGAAATGGTGGGCTACACTTTCAGGTATGGAACTTAAAAATAGAATAATTATGACTCTACTTATCTAAAAAATATGAGTCCTTTATCCATTTGAGCAATTCATTATCTATATCTTTCTCATCTTTTAATTCTACATAATATAAATCTCTATTAGTAGACAGCTTTTCTTGTTTTATTATCCTCTTACTATCAATTTGATAATCTACCCTAAAGTCCATCTTAAGTTTATCTTTTGATAACCATACTCCACTAAAAGTATAGCTACTTACTAAGTGTATACAACATGGTAAAGATTCTATCTTAACATCCCCAATATTTTTCTCTATTTGATTAACAAGTTTTTTAAATAATTTTTTGGAATAATCTTTATTCTGGAAATGTTTTTCTATTGGATATACTACACAAGAGTGTGATTGATTCTGCTTACCAAATTCTCTTTTACATTTAGGACATTGCCACATATCCAATTATATCAGAGAAGGAACTGGAAATGGTGGGCGATATAGGATTCGAACCTATGACCCCTTCGGTGTAAACGAAGTGCTCTAGCCAGCTGAGCTAATCGCCCTTAACAGAATGTATTTTAACAAAAATATGAAGTTATTCCAACTCACCACACAACCACTCAACCTCTATCTCTTTTGTATTAGTATCAATATGACAATATATTGGACATAGGGTATTACTCTTTTTACTACCATCCATAGGTATAGTAATCCTATCATTCTCTCTATCACACTCAAACCTGTCTTCCTCTAACTCTCCCTCATTGATACACTTACTACTTTTAGCTAACTCTATTGCCTCTATTAATGGTAAACCATTACAAACAATATCCTTTTTAGAAAGTACTGATTTAATAGGGTAGATATTTTTATAGAAATATATAAAGCCAAATGCAAATGCACAAATGATAAATAAAATGGTAACGGGTAGAAACAATCTCTCTCTATTCATTAGCCAGATATTCAATATTTAAATATGCCGAGGACAGGAGTTGAACCTGCACGAGAGTATAAGTCCCACTACCACCTCAAGGTAGCGTGTCTGCCAATTTCACCACCTCGGCGTATGCATATTCTATCAGATATCTAACTCTTTTAAAAACTTCTACTTGCTCTATACCCCTGTTTATGCAAAAATCAATTAAGTAATTTACTAATATATAAATATGAAAATTAAAAATATCAATGCTTTTGAAATACTTGATTCTAGAGGAGTACCAACACTCTCTACAGAGATAGAACTGTTAAGTGGAGATATAGCTAAAGGAGAAGTCCCTTCAGGAGCTTCTACTGGAAGCAGAGAGGTCTTAGAACTTAGAGATGGGGATAGTTCTAGATACGATGGGAAGGGAGTACTTAAAGCTATTGAAAATGTAAATACAATAATAAGAGATGCAGTAATAGATAAAGAGTTTGAAAGTCAGAAACAGTTTGACGAACTTCTAATATCCCTTGATGGAACAGAGAGTAAATCTAAACTAGGAGGAAACGCAATACTCTCATGCTCAATGGCTTTTTGTAGAGCAGTATCACAAAGAATAGGATTAGAACTTTTTGAATATATTGGAATGATATATTGGGATGAAGCATACTCTAAAGATAAATTTAAGTTACCCCTACCCCAGATACTGCTTCTAGAAGGAGGGAAACATGGTAATTGGTCTACTGATATTCAAGAGTATATGGTAGTACCAAATGATAAAGCATTTTCAAATTTTAAAGAAACACTTAGAGCTACAAGTGAAATATTTCACTCAATACATGACATATTAGACAGTAAAAACTACTCAGTAGGAGTTGGATATGAAGGAGCCTTTGCTCCTAGAGAGTTAAAATCAAATAAAGAAGCCTTAGATATAATAGTAGAAGGCATATTTAAAGCTGGATACAAAGACAAATTCAAGTTAGCACTAGATGTAGCTGCCTCAGAATTTTTTAATCATGACAGTAAAAAATATGAACTTCATAGAGAAAACAAATCTCTAGATGGTCAAGATTGGTTAGCACTACAACAGGAGTGGTATTCACAATACCCAATGTTTTCTATAGAAGATCCTATGCATGAAGATTCTTGGGATGATTGGGCCGTATTTACAGAGAATTTAGGAGATAAATATCAGGTTGTAGGAGATGATTTACTAACTACAAATACTAAACTAATACTAAAAGGAATTAATCTTAAAGCTATGAATGCAGTTTTAATTAAATTAAATCAGATAGGGACAGTAACTGAAACCCTAGATGCAATTAGATTAACAGTAGATAGAGGAATGAATGCAGTAATATCTCATAGGAGTGGAGAAACAAATGACTCCTTTATTGCAGACCTTGTAGTAGGTACCCCTGCTCAACAATCTAAATTTGGTGGTCCTACAAGAGGAGAGAGATTAGCTAAATACAATAGGTTATTGGAAATTGAGAACTTTCTTCATCTCTATTAGAAGAAATTAAATATTCTACCTAAACTACCCAATACACTCTCTATGACTGTATCTGTACTCTTGGGTGTTATTGATGTTACACTACCACTTTCTCCTACATTACCTGCACTGTCTTTACTAACTACTTTAAAATGATATACCTTAGACGCACTTAAGATTACTTACTATCATTACATGCTCATATCTCATCTGACTATCCGTCTGTGTACTGTATGGGAACCCATCATTGGTTGCTCCCTCTCCATACAATACCTGACTTGTACTTGGCTCATCTGTCTTCCAACTTATTATTAACTGTGCACTCCTACTTCTGTCACTTTGTATATCACTACTTTGTATATCTCCCTCACTTTTTATACTACTAATCACTGGGGGTCTTGTATCTGTTGCTGTTGTGAATGCATACACATCTGATACTGCTCTGTTTCCCATTGCATCTACTCCTTCTACTGTTAGTTGGTATTCACTATCTGCATCTAACCCTTCTATTTCCATTATATGTTCTCCCTCTATTAGCTCCATATCTACCTTATCCATACTCTTAGCATTTGTACTGTACTTTACTATACTATTTACGGCTATATTACTCTCCCAGAATACCTCTATCGTTGGGGTAGCTACTCCCTTCTTCTCCTGAATCTGTACATTGCTTACTTGGGGTCTAGGAGGGGTGGTAAATACATGGTCTTCAAATGACTCATACTCAAATCCCTCTTCATCTGTAAGCACAATTTTATAGTGATATTGTGTTCCATCTTCTAGCTCTGTTAACATTACTGAGTATTCACTTTCTACTGTTGATGTGTTTATCTCCTGACTACCTCCATACGTCTTAGATTTCCCAAATACTATTCTAGCCTTAGTTGCTCCTGTTGTTGTTAGTTTAAAGATTGCATAATTTAAGCCTACTGTATCTACTAAAACATCCTCTACAACTGGGGCAGGTTTTGTTTGAAATACTGATTCCTTCCCTATACCCGTATTACCATCCTCGTCCGTCCATTTTACTCTATAGTGATACTGCGTTCCTGGTAACAGATTGGTCAACTCAATTTCATGTGATGTCACAAATTCGGATCTATACATCTCATCCTGGAAATACTCACTTGGAGCAACACCCAACTGAACCTTAGAGTCAGACACTCTATCTGTTACCCAATTAATCTTTGAATTGCGAGTAGTTATATCTGTAACAACAGGTTCAGAAATTATTTCTGGTGGCTCTTGAAATCTGCCCTTAGGCCATATATCTACATATGTTGAATATGTAGGATTTAATATTGACTCATTACTCGTGTCTATACTAGCTACCTTGTAGTAATATGTTTTACTCTGTGGCACTATATCTGTGTATGACAATCCTGATGTCCTATTTACCTCCACCCATGATATCTTGTTTTCACTCCTCTCTATTATGTATGTCAAGTTACCATTCCCTTTATATCCTGGCTCTTCCCATGTTAATGCTACCCTCCATAGCTCACTATCCTTTATTGACAGATCTGCTGCTGAAAGATTTAATGGGGCATCTGGATATGTAGAGTTTAATTGAAATGTCCCGTGTATTGCTTTTGTTGGTGAGTAGTTTTCCTGATTATCTACTGCTACTACATATACATTGTTAGTACCCTTTACAGCTCCTACTAGCTTACCTGCTGGCACATTTAACTGTGTAGTAGGGATATATATGTTACTATTTGCCCTAAGAGTAGAGAGACTGCTGGGAGGTTGTGTATTTATCATGTAGTAATATGACTCTATCTCATCTCCATCTCCTGGTATGGCTTCTGGCCAACTTAAGGAGAAACTATTAGATATGCTAGTTGTGGGGTTAATTGTTACTACTGATTCTGCAGGAAACTCTGGTGCAGCTCCACCGTAGTTTATTCCTCCTGTTACATATGTACTTACATTCCCTGCATTATCTATTGCTCTAAAGTATATTGTGTTATTACCTATTACTACTGAAGTACCATCTCTTTCCCCTGTCAAATTAAGCAAACCTTCTGTAACACCTTCAAGAGGTATATACTGTATCCCTAGTTTAGAGTGGGTATCTGTTCCTTTCCAATTCTCACTTGCTGATGAATTTATGGCATACTGCCAACCCAGTATTGCTGATTGATCATCTGTTGCCTGCGATGCCCCTGTTATTGGCCAATTAAAGAACATATCGTTAACATTACCAAAGTCTGTGCTCGGTGTTGATATATACATCACATTGCTGGGAACCGTTATATCATATTTAAACCATACAAGGTCCTGATAGTATTGGCTCTCACCACTCCAAATATTCCCTGCATAGTCTACAGCTCTAATACTGAAGTAATATTTTTTATTGGTTAGTAAATCTAAGCCCTCTATCTCTGACAAATCAATGCTATTACCTAAAACAATATATGGGCAAGAAGATGGGTTATCAATTCCATCGTCAAGTCCTGTAAATTTCCCTGAGGACGTTAATGGATCTAATGTTTGAGATGAATTGCTTGAGTTTACTTCATCTAATGATACGCAGTATCCCTCAATACCATTCCCTCCCTGGTTGTCTTCCCCCTGAGTCCAATTAATTGTAGGCTCAAAATTTACCCATTGATCATTCTCTACCAAGCCAGACATATATACTGCTGTAGCATTTGCTACTGGAGGAGTTTGATCTGAGGGCGAGAAACTTATAGAGATATCTTCCAAAGAAGGTGTATTAACAATATCCGCTTCAAAATTCACTTTATATTGGATATATCTATCCTCATCATTTACACAACTATTTAAGGAAATTGGACTCCCACTAGATATTGCCTCACAAGCAGTCCATGGGGATGCTGAATTCATTTCTTGATTGATATCTGTTCTTATACGGACCTCAATTATCCCTTGGCCTGATTGAGTATATGATAATTCTCCCCAATCAGCAGGATAGCCGGAATCGAAGACATTTGAGACTAAAGAACCCTCAGAAGCCAATTTCCTCTCCTCTTGCTCAGGTGAAAGAAACTGCCCTGCAGTTCTTGGAACTCTAACCAATACTACACCAG
This sequence comes from Candidatus Dojkabacteria bacterium, assembly GCA_040765985.1. Taxonomy (GTDB): domain Bacteria; phylum Patescibacteriota; class Dojkabacteria; order SC72; family SC72; genus UBA2259. The sequence goes on from JAXGRK010000012.1 coordinate 6,204, forward strand.
AGCCACCATTTCCTCCTCTACTATTTCCTCCACTATTAGTTGCCGCACCACCACCACCTCCTCCTGTATAATTTATTCCATCTACTCCAGGTGTGTTTATACTTGGTGTTCCACTATCTCCTCCACCTCCCAAACCACCCTTTCCTGGGAGTCCATCAATTGGAGCAGGATCATGAGATCCACCACCACCTCCTCCTCCAAAATATCCTTCATCCCCAAATTGTGAGAAATCTTCAACATATATACCATCTCCACCATCTCCACATGTGGAAGCACTTCCGTCTCGACCAATTTCTCCAGCACCACCACCTCCCCCATGGTTATATGGAGAGCCATTAGTTGAATTGATACCCCCATCATATCCCTGATCTACAGTACCCGTTGCTCTAATAGTACTAGTAGAACCTCCCCCTGATCCACCATTTTGACCATTTCTGTAAGTATCATATTGTCCACCACCTCCTCCACCAATTGCAGTAAGAGTGTCAAATACTGAGTTCTCTCCATTAGAAGCCCTTATTGAAGTCCCTGTGGATCCTAAACCCCCATTGCCGACTGTGATTGTAAGATTCGTATCCTCTATCACAGAGTAATCTGTTTGAAAAATAACACCACCACCCCCACCTCCTCCACCATGACGATACCCACCGCCACCTCCACCTGCTACTACAAGAACATCAATACTAATATCTTGATCGCACGAGAATATCCCGTCTTCCTTGAATTCATGATAGTAGCTAGTTCCACTTGTCGTTTGATTACCCCCTGTGCAAGAAGATTGTTTTACTTCAACCCCATACTCAGGATCTGAAGCGGAAGAGTTGCCATAATACATAAAGATTTTTTCATCTTCTCCAGAGAGTATTGTTGGTAGTAATACCCAGATATAGGAATCTCCTTCTGTATTCCAAATATCTATTTCGTAAACTAATTCTGTACCATCGGTTTTTAGAAATCTAATATCCTCTCCATTACTTTTTACTTGTGAGTAATTTATAGTTATATCTTTTTCTAACTTTAATGGTATTGCAATGTTAGTTAAATCTTCATAGCCTTCATCTAAAATGTCACTGAAATGAATCTCTCTTCTATATAGCCAATTGCTCATCTGCCACCCATCTGTTTGCTCTATAGATATTGACTCTTGAGAAAAGTAATCAACATCTACCGCCTCATCAAAAGTGGTTTGGTTTTCTATTATAACAACTGGATTGGCACCTCCTCTCCAGTCTGTCTGTGTCCATATTTTCTCAGCAGCTTTAACACCTGTGATGCTTCTGTAAAGAACACAAGATAGCAATGTCGAAAGCACTACAACACTAACTATCATTACCAATCTTCTTTTGTTTGCTATCTTTTTCCTCTTCATCTCTTTTAGAAGAAATTAAATATTCTACCTAAACTACCCAATACACTCTCCATTACTGTGTCTGTACTCTTGGGTGTTATTGATGTTACACTACCACTTTCTCCTACATTACCTGCACTGTCTTTACTAACTACCTTAAAATGATATACCTTTGATGGTGAAAGATTACTTACTATCATTACATGCTCATATCTCATCTGACTATCCGTCTGTGTACTGTATGGGAACCCATCATTGGTTGCTCCCTCTCCATACAATACCTGACTTGTACTTGGCTCATCTGTCTTCCAACTTATTATTAACTGTGCACTCCTACTTCTGTCACTTTGTATATCACTACTTTGTATATCTCCCTCACTTTTTATACTACTAATCACTGGGGATCTTGTATCTGTTGCTGTTGTGAATGCATACACATCTGATACTGCTCTGTTTCCCATTGCATCTACTCCTTCTACTGTTAGTTGGTATTCACTATCTGCATCTAACCCTTCTATTTCCATTATATGTTCTCCCTCTATTAGCTCCATATCTACCTTATCCATACTCTTAGCATTTGTACTGTACTTTACTATACTATTTACGGCTATATTACTCTCCCAGAATACCTCTATCGTTGGGGTAGCTACTCCCTTCTTCTCCTGAATCTGTACATTGCTTACTTGGGGTCTAGGAGGGGTATTAAATACCAGATCTCCAAAGCCATCATATTCGTATCCCTGTTCGTCTGTTAGTATTATGGTGTAGTGATACTGTGTCCCATCTTCTAGTTCTGTTAGCATTATGGAGTATTCACTTTCTACTGTTGATGTATTTATCTTTTTACTACCCCCGTAGGACTTAGTTTTACCATACAAAACATCTGCATTAATTGCTCCCACTGTTGTTACATCTAAAATTGCGTAGTCTAGCCCCACCGTTGATATCTTTACATCCTCTACCCGTGGAGCGGGTTTAGTTATTAAAGTAAGCTCTCGACTCATTCCAGTATTTCCGTCTTCATCTGTCCATTTAGTGCGATAGTAGTATGCAGTACCTGGGTTTAAATTCGTTAGTTGTAATTCATGATTAATCACCTTCTCTGATCTATATATCTCATCGTCGAAATACTCATTAGTATTTATACCTATTTGTATCTTTGAATCCGACAGCCTGTCTGTTATCCAGTTTACTTGTGCATTTCTTGAAGTAATATTTGTGACTATGACATCTGAAACTAGCTCTGGTGGTTCCTCGTACCTACCTACCGGTATTATACTTTCCGATATAGTATAGCTTGGATTGTTTCTTGATTCATCGCTAGTATCTATGCTTCCAACCCTGTAGTAATACCTCCTACTTACTAGTGAAACATCAGAGTATGCAAGTCCTTGTATTGTATCTAATTCAAACCAAAGGGAGCCATCTATACTCTTTTCTACAACATAGCTAACCTCACCATTTCCTTTGTATTCTGGTTCTTCCCATGTAATAGCTACCCTCCAAAGTTCGTTACCTTTTACAGAAGTATCGGAGACACTTAAGTTTTGAGGAGGATCTGGGTTTTCACTATTTAATTCAAAAACTCCAGATATTTTATTGCTTGGGGAATAGTTATCCTGATCGTCGACTGCTACAACGTATACTGTATTACTGCCTTTCACCGCTCCCGTAAGGATCCCTGCAGATACAGTTGTATCCGATAGAGGAATATATACCGAACTATTATTTTTTAAAGTAGAAATATTAGTTGGTGGTTGTGTATTTATCATATAGTAATATGACTCAATTTCTCTTCCTTCCCCGGGTATTGCTTCGGGCCAACTTAGACTAAATTCATTAGATTCACTTTCTTCTGGACTAATTGTTACTGCTGATTCGGCTGGGAAGGTAGGTGCTTGCCCTCCATAGTTAATTCCACCAGTTGCATATGTACTCACATTACCTGAGATATCAATACTTCTAAAATAGATAGTGTTATTACCCACAATTACATCATCCCCATCTTTTAATATATCTAGGTAATATACTCCCTCTGATTCAGATATAGAAATATATTCTACTCCTAATTCTTGGCTTAAAGTTGAACCCTTCCATGCTCCTGCTGAGCTACTATTAATTGAATACTGCCAACCTAATATCCCTGACTCATTATCTAGGGCTTGAGAACTTCCAGTGATTGGCCAACTAAAGAACATCTCATTAATATTGCCGAAATTGCTACTGGGTGTAGATATATACATAACATTTTGCGGGACAGTTGCGTCGTATCTAAAGAAGACCAGATCTTGATAGTTTCCTGCTAAACCATCCCATACATTACCTGCATAATCTACTGCTTTTATACTAAAGTAGTATTTCTTGTTTGATGTTAAAACCAAATCTTCTATCTCTGATAGATTAATTGACGTGTTTGAAACTATATATGGACATGCACTATTACCAACCCCATCATCTATGCCCGTCAATATCCCTGAGGAACTGATTGGATCTAAAGTCTGTGATGGGTCATTGGGGTTAACTTCATCTAATGATATACAGTAACCTTCAACTCCATTTCCTCCATCATTATCTATTCCTGCTGTCCAATTGATTGTGGGCTTAAAATTTATCCATTGGTCGTTTGCTACTGAATTTGCCAAAATAACACCTGTAGCATTTTGGGTTGGCGCTGTTTGATCTGATGCAGAAAAGCTTATTGAAATAAATTCAAATACTGGACTATTTGCCCCATCAGGTTCAAATACTATCTGATACTGAACATATCTTTCTCCATCTTCTACACAATTATTTAAGGATATTAAATTACCATTATCTATTGGATTGCATATGGACCAATCTAAGGCTGAATTCATATCTTCGTTAATGTCGGTTCTTACTCTCACCTCTACATAACCATTTCCTGATTTTGTATATATTAATTCTCCCCAATCACTCGGGTAACCAGTATCAAATACATTTGATACCAAATTACTGGAGGAAGGTAATTTAGAGACCTCGTTGTCATAGACATTAAATTCATTTCTCCCTGACTTATATGACGCAGATATCCAAGATCTAGAACGTGGTATAGAAGATAGTCTTACCTCATCTATATTCCCTCCTAATCTTTGTTGAGTAGAAGCAGCTGCTCCCCAAGCACCTATACCGAAATTTGTTGAATCACAAAGAGTTGTAGGGACAGTCATTGATGTCATTTGAGAGCTCCCATTCCCATACAAATAGTGTTGATTACCGTCTCGTATACTTGCTATCTGATTCCATTGTCCATCTGCCAAATTAACATAGATCCCATATGGAGATGCTGGTTGTTGTATTCCTCCCCCCCATGAGTTGACTGTTGAAGCATTCCGTCCAAGCCAAAAACAGGCTGTATAACTCTTATCTGCTAATCTCTCATGGGTAGTAGTTACACCATCATCTTTAAACCAAACCTCAACGGTAAAATCACCTAGTTGGTTTGTAATAGAAGTAGATACTTTATCATTTAGATTAAACCTCGCACTTCTCCCTATCAAGCCTAGTTGCCCTGTGTTACCACTAGAATCCGAATCTTCCCATATCCCATCATTTGTACCTGTTGAATTTCTCAAAACACCTAAATTCCCAACACTTTCATTTAAATGCCATACTCCAAGAAAACCATCATCCCAGACATTAGTTGCATTTTGCCCATCACTAGCAGATGTGTTTCCATAATACATGTATATGTAATCTTCATCTCCTATATCAATCTGTGGTATCTTTACCCATACAAATGAATCTCCTGTTTCGCCCCACTGCTCTATCTCATAGCTTAATTCTGTTCCATCTGTATCAACAAATCTAATATCACTACCATCATTGTTAGTTTTACTATAATCTATGTTTACACCATCTTCTAGTTTAATTAATACTGGGAAATCTGTGAGGACTTCTGGTTCGACTCCTAGATTGGACGATGTATTATCAAAGGAAATCTTTTTTCGATATAACCAACTACTTTTTTGCCATTCTTGTTCCTCTAGCATTGTAAGGTATCCCTCATTAGAGTAATCCATATTTTCTTGATCGTTAAAAGTAGTATCGTTTTGAGTGATTACACCTGGAGCCGATCCCCCTCTCCAATCAGTCTGAGTCCAACTCCTATCCTCTGCTCTTACTTTTGTAATAGTTTGGTAAAGGACTAATGACAAGAGTGTTGTTAGCACTACAACACTAACTATCATTACCAATCTTCTTTTGTTTGCTATCTTTTTCCTCTTCATCTCTTTTAGAAGAAATTAAATATTCTACCTAAACTACCCAATACACTCTCCATTACTGTGTCTGTACTCTTGGGTGTTATTGATGTTACACTACCACTTTCTCCTACATTACCTGCACTGTCTTTACTAACTACTTTAAAATGATATACCTTAGACGCACTTAAGTTACTTACTATCATTACATGCTCATATCTCATCTGACTATCCGTCTGTGTACTGTATGGGAACCCATCATTGGTTGCTCCCTCTCCATACAATACCTGACTTGTACTTGGCTCATCTGTCTTCCAACTTATTATTAACTGTGCACTCCTACTTCTGTCACTTTGTATATCACTACTTTGTATATCTCCCTCACTTTTTATACTACTAATCACTGGGGGTCTTGTATCTGTTGCTGTTGTGAATGCATACACATCTGATACTGCTCTGTTTCCCATTGCATCTACTCCTTCTACTGTTAGTTGGTATTCACTATCTGCATCTAACCCTTCTATTTCCATTATATGTTCTCCCTCTATTAGCTCCATATCTACCTTATCCATACTCTTAGCATTTGTACTGTACTTTACTATACTATTTACGGCTATATTACTCTCCCAGAATACCTCTATCGTTGGGGTAGCTACTCCCTTCTTCTCCTGAATCTGTACATTGCTTACTTGGGGTCTAGGAGGGGTGGTAAATACATGGTCTTCAAATGACTCATACTCAAATCCCTCTTCATCTGTAAGCACAATTTTATAGTGATATTGTGTTCCATCTTCTAGCTCTGTTAACATTACTGAGTATTCACTTTCTACTGTTGATGTGTTTATCTCCTGACTACCTCCATACGTCTTAGATTTCCCAAATACTATTCTAGCCTTAGTTGCTCCTGTTGTTGTTAGTTTAAAGATTGCATAATTTAACCCTACTGTATCTACTAAAACATCCTCTACAACTGGGGCAGGTTTTGTTTGAAATACTGATTCCTTCCCTATACCCGTATTACCATCCTCGTCCGTCCATTTTACTCTATAGTGATACTGCGTTCCTGGTAACAGATTAGTCAACTCAATTTCATGTGATGTCACAAATTCGGATCTATACATCTCATCCTGGAAATACTCACTTGGAGCAACACCCAACTGAACCTTAGAGTCAGACACTCTATCTGTTACCCAATTAATCTTTGAATTGCGAGTAGTTATATCTGTAACAACAGGTTCAGAAATTATTTCTGGTGGCTCTTGAAATCTGCCCTTAGGCCATATATCTACATATGTTGAATATGTAGGATTTAATATTGACTCATTACTCGTGTCTATACTAGCTACCTTGTAGTAATATGTTTTACTCTGTGGCACTATATCTGTGTATGACAATCCTGATGTCCTATTTACCTCCACCCATGATATCTTGTTTTCACTCCTCTCTATTATGTATGTCAAGTTACCATTCCCTTTATATCCTGGCTCTTCCATGTTAATGCTACTCTCCACAGTTCACTATCCTTTATTGACAGATCTGCTGCTGAAAGATTTAATGGGGCATCTGGATATGTAGAGTTTAATTGAAATGTCCCGTGTATTGCTTTTGTTGGTGAGTAGTTTTCCTGATTATCTACTGCTACTACATATACATTGTTAGTACCCTTTACAGCTCCTACTAGCTTACCTGCTGGCACATTTAACTGTGTAGTAGGGATATATATGTTACTATTTGCCCTAAGAGTAGAGAGACTGCTGGGAGGTTGTGTATTTATCATGTAGTAATATGACTCTATCTCATCTCCATCTCCTGGTATGGCTTCTGGCCAACTTAAGGAGAAACTATTAGATATGCTAGTTGTAGGGTTAATTGTTACTACTGATTCTGCAGGAAACTCTGGTGCAGCTCCACCGTAGTTTATTCCTCCTGTTACATATGTACTTACATTCCCTGCATTATCTATTGCTCTAAAGTATATTGTGTTATTACCTATTACTACTGAAGAACCATCTCTTTCCCCTGTCAAATTAAGCAAACCTTCTGTAACACCTTCAAGAGGTATATACTGTATCCCTAGTTTAGAGTGGGTATCTGTTCCTTTCCAATTCTCACTTGCTGATGAATTTATGGCATACTGCCAACCCAGTATTGCTGATTGATCATCTGTTGCCTGCGATGCCCCTGTTATTGGCCAATTAAAGAACATATCGTTAACATTACCAAAGTCTGTGCTCGGTGTTGATATATACATCACATTGCTGGGTGGAGAGTTATCGTATCTGAATTGTATTAAATCTTGATACTCTTGAGATACTCCTTCCCATATATTACCTGAGGGATCTATTGCCTTGATACTAAAAAAATATTTCTTATTGGTAGTTAAACTAAGCCCCTCTACCTCTGATAGGTCTACACTCGAATCATTAACAATATGTGGACAAACCGCCTCATCATCTGAAGGCAAAACTCCAGAGTTCTGGGCAGGGTTCAATAGCTGAGAACCCTCATTAATTCCGACTTCATTTAATGATATACAGTATGAGACCTCATTCTCTACAATATCGTCCACTCCAGCATCCCAGATTATAGTAGGAGCAAAGTTTAACCAATCATTATTTTCTATAGAATTTCCTAAATATATGTTAGTAGCATTTACATCTGGAGGAGTCTGGTCTGACGCAGAGAAAGAAATCGATATCTCCTCTAAAGTAATCAGGTCTGATTTCCCTGTCATATCTATGAAAACACGATATTGAAGATAATTCTCCTCATCTTGGACACAACCTCCCGAACTTACACTTGACTCATTTGTTATGTTCATGCAGGAGTCCCAATCGGTAGCGTCTGACATGTCAGAGTTAATTGCTGACCTTACCTTTATTGTAATACCCTCATCTGCAGAGTATCTTAAAATCCCCCAATCAGAAGGATATCCAGTATCATATACATTAGAAATTAGGAAAGCGAATGGCTCATATTTTGATTCTTCCGAATGAAATATATTGAAATCATTCAAACCTGATTTGTATTCAGAAGATACCCAAGCCGAAGAACGTCCAATATTAGATATAGATAGCTCATCAATATCACCGTTAAATTGGTACTGTAAACCATTATCTGACGATCCCATCCTAGTAGGTGTTGATAAATTCCCGGAGGATGCAAGATTATATTGCTTGTTATATTGCCCATTTATATATACCCTGACTACAGATCCGTCCCAACTTGCAACAAGGTAGTACCATTCGTTAAGAGTTGCCTTTACAGTTGTTAATCCTGCATTCCAACCAACACCCGTAGTAGCTCCTATTGTTGCTGTAAGATTGTCTGAAAGATCTACACCCATCCAGTATTCACTTGATCCAATAGTATTTGATACTCCCCTGTGTAAAACACATTCATACGTATTTCCTTCTCCGGTTTTCCTAAACCAAGAAGCAATTGTCAAAGATGTTGGGTTAGAGATAAAGTTTGTATTAACAATTGAATAATCGTTTGAACCATCATATTTTTGAGCTTTGTTAATCATACCTTCCAATTCGAGAGGTTCTCCACTACCCTTTTTAAATCCTTGGATATCAGAGACACTATCATGAATTGTACTTGATGTAACATCATTATTATGGAAAACCGCTTTGTATCCATTGCTCCATACATCAGAGCCATTCTGATTGTCTATCGCAAGCCCATTACCGTAATAGATAAAGATATAATCTTGATCCCCAACATCTATTTGTGGGACTTTAACCCACACAAATGAATCTCCTGTTTCGTCCCACTGCTCTATCTCATAGCTTAATTCTGTTCCATCTGTATCAACAAATCTAATATCACTACCATCAATGTTAGTTTTATTATAATCAATATTTACACCATCTTCTAACTTAACCAAAACAGGAAAGTCTATAAGGTTCTCAGGTTCGACCCCAAGATTAGTTAATGTATTATCAAAAAAGATTTTTCTTCTATAACTCCAAGCAGATAGGTCCCAATTTTCCTTTTCTCTTGCAGCAAGGTATCCTGCATTTGAATATTGTGTATTATACTCCTGGGAAAATGTTGTGACATCAGTAATCACAACATCAGAGCTAAGTCCACCTCTCCAATCAGTCTGAGTCCAGCTCCTCTCCTCAGCTTTTACTTTTGTAATAGTTTGGTAAAGCAGTATTGACAATAAAGTTGTCAGGGCTACAACACTAAGTATCATAATTAATCTTTTTTTGTTTAACCTCTTTCCTTTCTTCATCTTTTTTAGAAGAAATTAAATATTCTGCCTATACTACCTAGTAACCTCTCAACAACTTCCCCTGACCTGGCCAAATAGAGAGTAGTTAATAATTTTAAAGAAATAAAAGAAAATGTAATCAGGGATATCTTATTTAATACAGATTTCGAATTTAACATTATTCATTTTCTATTCATACCTTAATGCATCTAAAGGTGACATCTTAACTGCCCTCTTAGAAGGATATAGGCCTGTCAAATAACCAATAAGTACGGAAACAAATATTACCCCTAAAATCAATAACAAAGGAGTTTTACTTACCATAAGAGATTCGCCACCTCTCGTCATTGCTATTATAGATAAAATTATTGACATACCACCTCCCATTAAAACCCCAATAATAATTCCTGAGACCCCACCGAAAAAGGATATTAGCATTGATTCGGTAATAAATAACTTTTTCACTTCAACTGAGCGCATACCAAGAGATTTTAACAAACCAACCTCTCTAGTTCGTTCCATTAAAGATACAGTCAAGGTATTAATCATACCAAGAATTGCTATTATAAAGGCTATTCCACCAATAACAGCCAAACCTATTCTTAAATAATTGAAGAATGTCTCTATTTGATTTACAGTATCCATTACGGAACTGGTTTTCATCCCTAATGCCTCTATCTCTCTTCTAATCTCTGCCATATCAACACCATCTGCTAGGATTATCAGTAATTCTGAATAAATCTCTATATTCAAATCTTTAGCCTCAGCTATTGGAAAGTAGATTACAGGGATTGAATCCCCACTAACAATTCCACTAACTGTGTATTCTACACGATCATCGTAAACCCCTCCGACATCTTCTTTTAAAATTGTTTTTTCCCTCTCTTCATTTACGGGAATAAATTCAATCTCTAATTTGTTACCGACTATTTCATTTTTCTCAATACCTAATATCGTTAAAACATCTTCACTTATTACGACTTGCTTTTGAGTAGGATCGAAAGGGATTCCCTCTTCATATGACTTTCTGCTTACTTCAAGATACTCACTTTCTACGCCGTAGGATACTAAATCTGTCTGGGAGTCTTCATAGTAAACTGTTGTTGCAACATTAATTACTGGATATATTTCTTTAACACCTTCTTTGTTGGATATAAGTTGGTACTTCTCGCTATCTATCTCAACTTCTCCACCCACAACAGGATTTATTACAACTTGTCTCATTTCTTCAATTTCTGCAATCTCATTAACAACAAGGTTTTCTAAACCATATCCTATTGACAAAAGGAATGTAATAAAACCAATACCAACACCTACACCCAGAACTGTAATTAAGGTTCTAGATCTTTTTACCATCAGATAGCTCAACGAAATCTCTCCGATATCCCAATTACTCATACTTTTTTGGATTTCCGTTTTCTTACCCTCAAATTTGTTAAAAAGTTTAATAATAAAGTCGCTTATTTTAGTAGAAATTTTTGATTTTCTAAAAAAGAATTTCTCTAGGAATAAAAATGGTGTAAATAGAATCAATAAAAGAGACATAGAAAATGTGAATGCAAGAACAAACCTTGCTGAATCAAGAAACTCAACAAACTTATTCCTTTTTATAATTTTCTTTTCCTTGTATTTTAATGGATTAGGAGCTTTCCCCGTTGTGTGAACATATGCTCCAGATTTAACCTCATCAATAAATGCCTCCAAGTCTTGAACTACTCTCCTTTTAATTTCTTTAACATTATCTTTTTCAATAGTTAGATCCTTCCGGATTTCTCCGTCAAGCATAAACAGGACCCTGTCAGCAAATTCAAAATACTCTGGATTATGCGTAACCATTAGAATAGTTTTCCCACCATTTGCTAATTCTCTTAATATCCTCATTGTCCTAAGCCCACTTTTTACATCGAGACTCCCTGTAGGTTCATCAGCAACTATTAATGACGGCTCTCCCATCAATGCTCTTGCTAGACTTATTCTTTGTTGTTCTCCAGCAGACAATTCATAGGGACGATAACTTGTCCTATGTGACATTCCTACTATTTGAAGTTTCTTTCTAGCTTTTTTTGTTGCTTCTTCTTTACTCATTCCAAGTAGCGTCCCCACTAGTGAGACATTATCAATAACAGAAAGTGATTTTATCCAGTTTTGTTGTTGATATACTATTCCTAGATTGCCCTTACGAATTACTGCTCTATCATCTGAATTTAATTCCCAAAGATTCATCCCCATAAATTGGACATTTCCATCATCAGGGTGTTCCAATCCCATAATGGTATTTAAGAAAGTCGATTTACCACATCCAGATGGACCAAACAGTATTACAAACTCTCCTCTATTGATATTTAAGCTTACATCCTTTAAAACTGTAGTAAAATGATCTCCAGTTGGAAAACTTTTCCAAAGATTTTTTGATGATACAATAAGATTCTTTTTAGTCTTATGAGTTGGGGCATCCATATACCAATTATATTAGCATATTGTATATAGCGGCACAATATTTTTACGAATTCGTTTCACTTAAGGTTGACCTTGCATTTAATTATTCATAGGGCTTGTTCTACGTATAGAAATTCAAGAGAAACTTAATGTACTAGAACCCTCTTTTTAGAGTGACTTTCTTGGGTCCCTGTCAACCTTCTCAATATCTTCTTTTTTAGTTAAATATTTCTTCTGTAATATATTTATATGCCCAGCTATACCTATCATAGCTGCATTATCACTCCTATACTCTATCGCAGGATAGTAAAAGTTTAAACTATACTCCTTTGCTAACCTTCCTACACTTCTAAGTATCTCCTCACTATTAAATACCCCTCCTCCTACAAATATGGATTTAACCTCAGGATTTTTCTCAATAGCAAGTTTAAGTTTAATAATTACAGAATCAATAATTGCATCTACAAATCCTCTTGTAAAATCATATATCCATTCTCTTTCAGGTATACCCTTCTCTCTTAACTCTTTAGCTTTGTAAAGTGCTGCTGTTTTAATACCAGAGTAACTAAAATTCAAATCTTTAGAATTTTTCATTGGAGTAGTAAATACAATATTTCCTGATTTACCCCTTTTTGCAAACTCTGAAACAACAGGTCCTCCTGGATAACCAAAGTTTAATATTCTTCCCACCTTATCAAATGCCTCCCCTGCTGCATCATCTAATGTTTGTCCTAATTTTTTGTACTTACCAATCTCTTTAATATATATTATCTCTGTATGCTTTCCTGACATTAAAAGTGCTAAGGCAGGGAAAGAATCAATTAATTGCTCGTTGCTAACTAAACCATTACCTTTTGAATTAAGAAGTAGAGATGAGAACATATGTCCTTCCATATGGTTAACCGCAACAAATGGTTTGTTGTATCTTAAAGCTAACTCTTTTGCATATTTAATACCTACTTCAAGGTCAATTGCTAAACCTGGTCCAGTTGTTACTGCAATGTAATCTACATTATTAATCATTCCTGGATTATTCTGCAATGCTCTATTGTAAACCTCATCAATATTTTGTTCATGTAATCTCTTTGCTAAATCTGGAACTACTCCACCAAACTGCGCATGTAGTTCTGTTTGAGATGATAGCTCACTAGAAATAACCTCTCTACCTCCAAGTAAGGCAACCGAAGTGTCATCACAACTAGTATCTATACCTAGTATTAATGGTTTTAGTTTTAATTTTTCTTTAGTTAGTACCATATATTGTAATCTTTCTTTCCTCTAATGAAATATATTCAAAAGATATCTTATACATAGGGATATTTTTTTTAGAGCAAATACTTTCAATCTCTTGATAGAATTTATCGGCCCACTCTATTACTACAATCCTACCTTCATCTAAATGCTCCACCAAGCCCGACCTATTAAACTCTTGCTCATCATTTAATCTCCATGTATCCATATGAGCAAGTGTATTACCATCATATTTGTATTCATTGATAATGGTATATGTAGGAGAGTTGATAATATCCTTACTTCCTAACTCTTTACCAATACCCTTTGTAAACTGTGTTTTACCTGCACCTAACTCTCCACTTAATGCTACTACTACACTCCCTTCTAAGTATTTAAGATACTCTTTTGTAAACCATTTACCAAAATCAGATGTTTCTTCTGGAGTTTTTGTAACTCTTTCTTCAAGCAAAGTACTTTTTAATACAGCATCTTCAAATCTTATCTTTCCCTCCCTTAAAATGGTTAAAGTATTTAATGTTGTATCAAGTATCGTAGATGGGGAGTTCTTAGGTAACACTCCATCATCTATATACATTGATATTAAGGATTCACTTTTTTTAGGTAAATCCTTTATTAATTGATCTATACTGTAAGGATGGGGTCTGTATGATACATTTGCAGATGTAGCTGTAATTGGTCTAGCAAATTCTTTGATGAGTTTAACAACAAATTTGTAGTCAGGTATTCTTACCCCTGTACTACCCTGCTTAGACACTACTGGAGGCTCAAGGATACCCTTGCTTTTAGAAACTACTGTAATTGGTCCTGGTAAATAGTTTTTGTAAATATTTAATGCCATTTCATTGAGTAAAACATATCTTTTAGCCATATCAATATCGCTAACTGCAATAGATATTGGTTTAGAGCTTCTAAATGTTTTGTATGCGAGAAGTTTAGCTAATGCTTTACTGTTTGTTGCATCAGCTGCTACTCCGTAGCATGTTTCTGTAGGATATACTAGAAGCCCTCCATCATTTAGTACTTTAATACAATCTTTTATAACCTCTCCCTCGTTATTGTTAGTCAATTTCACTCTTTTCATGATACAATTATACCCTGAATATGAATATATTTCATATTTACGATATAACTTAAGTATTTATATATTATGGAAGTACATGTAACAGACAAAGATTTTCAAACAGAAGTATTAGATTACAAAGGGTTAGTACTAGTAGATTTCTGGGCACCATGGTGTGGACCTTGTAGAATGGTAGGACCAGTAATAGAGGAGATAGCTGAGGAACAGAAGGACAAGGTTAAGGTATGTAAGATGAATGTAGATGAGAATATGGAGTTTCCTCAAAAGTATGGGATTATGAGTATACCTACTATTCTTCTTTTTAAAGATGGAGAAATTGTAGAAACTATGATTGGTTTACAAGCTAAAGATGCTTTCTTAATGGCTATTGAGAAGCATTCATAATTGATATTTTAGTATATGTTTGATATACTTTTTTGATTATTTGGGGTGGTAGCTCAACTGGTTAGAGCTTTGCACTGTCACTGCAAAGGTTGCGGGTTCGAGTCCCGTCCACCCCGCCATTTTCAACATGTTCCAACAAGACCCGTCCGCTCTCTTTTAAAACCCTTATGGGGATTGAATTATTTTGACCCTAAAAAGAGAAGTTCTCAAAAGTAAGGCCTGGTGGATGAAAAACCTCAAAAAGAGACCTAGAAAAACACTGCTCGGTTCGAAGGAAAAATGTTGGTTTAACACAATAATCGTTGTATCCTTAATAATACTTCTTCCGTTCCAGCCCTGTTTCTATTTACTATATTATGTGAATAATTTTGGTATAATTTTTCAATGGATGACAAGAAAGTAGAAACAGTTAAATACTATGATCAAGCAGCAAATTCTTGGTCTGCATCTCACGGGGGAGATGATAAAGAGTCTTGGTGGAAAGATGAAATGACAAGATTCAATGAATATCTTCCAAGTGGTAGAATTCTTGAAATAGGATCTGGTGTTGGAAAAGATGCTGAAGCTTTAATTAGACTTGGTTATGATTATACTGGTACAGATGCTTCTAATGGGTTACTTGAATTAGCAAGAAAAAGAAATCCTTCTGCAACATTTATTCAAAGATATGCTCATGAGATAGATCACTCTTTAGGTGAATTTGATGGATTTTGGGCATCTGCTGTTTTATTGCATATACCAAGAGATGAAATGAGAGATTCACTATTAGCAATATCTTCAGTAATAAAAAACGATGGTGTTGGCTTTATTACAATGAAAGAAGGTGAGGATGAGAGAGTTGATGAGAAAACGGGTAGGTTATTTACATATTATAAGGAAGAGGAGTTTAGAGATGTTCTGGAATCAACGGGTTTCTCCGTATTAGAAGTTGGAAGGAGGGATACAGAAAAAGATAACTGGTTAATCTTTTATGTCAAAAAGGAAGCATAATTAGGTCATACCAGTTATATTGTCAATTAGCTTGACAATTATTTTACATATCCATATAATGGATTATGATAAATACTAAGTACAAACTAAGCCAAAAACTCTTAGAAAATATCTCCTCTATTGAAAGACTCTACGGTCAATTAGAATCACAAGTAGTTCCGAAAGAATTACTTCTTAACCTAGAAAAACATAATCTTGTTAAATCATCTTTCTCTTCAAACAGTATTGAAGGTAACCCACTCTCTCAAGAGGAAGTTACAAACTTGATACTAGGAGGTAGAATACCTGCAAATAGGGATGAGAAAGAAGTTAAAAACTATTTTGAGATCCTTAAACAGATAGGAAAGGAATATGATACTTTAGATATAGACACGATACTAAAGATTCAAAAACAACTTTTGCGGGGTGTTGATAATCAGAGAGGGGGTGAAATTAGAAATAGTAAGGTTGTTGTAGGCAATCCTGCTCAGGATGGAAATATTGTTATCAAACATGAACCACCAAAACATACCAAGGAAGAAATTACAAAACTTCTAGAGGAGTTAATAGTATGGACAAATGCTTCAGAAGAGTTACCTATACTTAAAGCAGGAATATACCATCATGAGTTTGTATATATCCATCCCTTTGTAGATGGTAATGGTCGAACTTGTAGGTTAACTACTACACTCCTTTTGAATAAGTTAGGATACAAGATAAATAAGTATTTTATCCTTGATGACTACTATGAAATAGATAGAATTCAATACTCAGACTCCTTACATTCTGCTGATAGTGGTGATAAAACAGAATGGTTAGAGTATTTTACTGATGGTGTTAAATATTCTTTACAATCTGCATTAGCTAAGATAGAGGAAGGACTAAAGAACATCTCTTTTGATATGCGACCTACAAACAGAGAGAAAGATGTTTTGGAATTAATAAAGAAATACAAAGAGATTACTTCTTCTGATGTTTCTAAGGATCTAGATATATCTAGACAACAAGCTTTTAATCTTTTAGATGGTCTTGTTTCAAAGGGTTATTTAGAAAAACAAGGAAGTACTAAGAATAGCTTTTATATTCTAAAGTAGTTTTGTTTCCAAAGGATACGTTTTTATGTATGTTATAGAAACAATTTTCTTATTTATATCTCTTTCCTCTATATGACCCGTCAATAAATGAGATGTTTTTAAGAGCTCTTCAATAACTGTATTAGTTATTATTAATAATACTATCAACATTTACCTTAGATTCACACTTCCTTGTAGCCGTTTGATCCGTACTATAAAAGGTATAAACAGGAGAACAGGTATTACCCGAGCTATTATAGACAAGATCTAAATATATCCATACCTCTTTCCCACTACTATTAGTTGTTACCACATCTGGATCTCCAAATTTTTCTATTAAATCCCCCTTATACCTACTATCCTCATCCCCCCAATTATCCCATTCAGAATAGCTAATCTCTCCTTTAGGTGTACTCTCTTCTGTAAATTCCTCCTCTTCTTCATTTACAACCTCCTCCTTTGTTTCACTAACCTCAGATACATTTGAAATATACTCCTTTACTTCTTCACTTGTCATTGGTTTGTAATCTTTGTTAATACTCTTTATCCAATCCTCTACCTCTGTTTTTTCTAACGCTGCTCCTGTTACCTCTCCAGAATACTTGGTATTTTTAATAACCTGGAAAGGAGGATGATATTCGAAATTCTTAAGATCTATCCCTATTACCTTGCCTTCTTGAGCACTTGCCCTTAACTGTTCGAGTCCTACATTAACAGCTTCAAACTTACCAACTGCCTTTCCTAAATTACTTGGAATATTCGTTATTGTTAATACAGTAGCAATAGGTTCAGTTACAGTTCTTACATCTTTTACAAAAGAGGACACTTTATTTTTATCTCCAAGAGCAATTTGAGCTGCATCATCGGTTACCTCCAATGCCAAATCTACACCAGTAGCAACTACCGTCACCTGTGCTAAGGTACCTGCAGTAGCAAACCCTGCAGCACCACCTGTTGCTACAACACCTCCTACGTAGACAGCAACTTTACACGAATCTTTTATTACTATTGCTTGATTTTCTAACTTCTCAAAAGTATCCCCTGCTTCTCCCCACGCCTCCCTAGTTGCCATATCTTGGGATTGATTTAGTATTAATTGAGCTTTTTTAACATCTACTCCAAAATGTTTGGCTAAAGTTCTTATCGTTCTACCTGCTGGAGCACTCTCTATTACTGCCTGAACCTCTTTAGTATCATATGCATATGCTTTTGAAGAAAAATTAAATGCCGTTGTTTCCTGAGATATTTTTTCAGCATTTTCTTCTAGTTTTAATACCTTGATTTCTAACTCTTCCCATTCTTGAATAATTGACAAAACATCTGTATTCCAAGCATCATAGCTTTCATAATCTTTCGCATTAACTAACACATTCTCTGTTTTATATCTTAATCCCAAATACTCCTTAGATATCTTTAATGTGTCCTCATATACAATTTGTTCTGTTTTATCACTATTTCTTAGAAAAAAGAATCCTACGAAAGAAAGAACTATAATACCAAACAAGAGCAGAATCAAATTCCTTTTAGACATAGTACAGTTATAAAAAATTTATATATTGGTATTTTAATATAAATAGATTGATATTTATATAGTTATGGATTATGAAACATTGCTCTATCATTATAAGACTTTATTATTTGTCTCATTTTAGGTTCCAGACATGTATGTCCCGCCAATTTCAACATGTTCCAACAAGACCCGTCCACTATGTTTTAAAACCCTTATGGGGATTGAGTAATTTTGACTCTAAAAAATGAATTTCATTTATACTCTCTTGTGTTGAGTTATACTGGTTATCATATTTTAAAAATCTACCCATATCTCTCATTCTTAGCAATTCTTTGTATTGAGGATATGTAAATTTAGAATTCTTTGATAAATCAAATAGCTCTAAAGATTTAATAAATGCCATTTGTGCATACTCTTCATTACCCTTGTTTCTCCAATTAATAGCCCTATACACCTCACTACCAATATTAGCCATCTGTTCAAGAAATGGTTTCTTTATCCACTCTCCCTCTGCTTGATTTTTGTGTTGTATATTATTCATCTCCTATCTTTGAGTTAACAATCTCTAATATCTTTCTCTGTATATCTTCACTCTCTACACTTCTAGAGTTATTACCTTGTGAAGGTCTTAAATTAATCATAGAATCAAATTCTACTCTTTCATCGATATTTAATTCGGGATATATATTTATTCCCCAAAGGTTTTCTTGCTTAGAACCTGATTGAAGTAAATATGCTTCTTGATCTGAATGTAATTCTGCATCAACAATGAGAATATTCTTTTCTATATCTACAACGGCTTTAACCAAATTCCCAAACATCTTAGAAGACATATCTTTTAATTGTTTAATACTGATTTTGTTTTCTACTATTTTCATACTTCAATTATATCAGGAATATGTTTCCTTTTTTTTATACTCCCTCTTCTGTCTCATTCTCCTTTGTATAGGTTACAGACATATAGCTATATTTACTACATTTAGAATTGTTTTAACAATATTAAACAGTGTTGAATTTAGCCCCATAGTCATATATACTAACCCCGATGGAAATATTTAAAGAAGAGTACTGCATAAAAACAGGTTTGAAAGAGCAGGATCTAGACGAAAAGAAAGCACACAGAAGAGAGATGATAGCTGGATATACAGACCAACTAAACGAGAATCTCTGTCTTGATTTAAGACAATATACCTTACTAGATTTTAAACCGAATGGTACTCGTAAAAACTCTTTTAAATGGAATATAGAGAAACTAAATACGATACCATTAGATTCAAGTATAGATAGGGAGTCTTTAATTGAATTTATAAATCCACGGAAATGTATAAAATATCATGAATTAGAAACAGTCATAATCGATAAACCAAATACCCTCTTAGCTGCTGCCACACTATTAACACACAACTATCTCTGGAATGTAGAAAAAAGGAAAGAGAATATATATAGAGATGATTCATTCTTAGATACTGTCCATTACAAGATCCCTTACTTACTTTTTACTAATGAGGAAGAGATTGTCTTCTTTACAGCTAGAACCCTTTTAACAGAATTGAATAAGATATCTGAAAGCGAAACAGTATCTAAATTGATTTCAGATACAGATGCAGTAATATGCAATTTCAATATAGGATTAGTTGCAAAAGAAGCATCAAAATTTTACAAAGATGTTGATTTTGAAGATCTTCTGCAAGAGGGCTATGATGGTCTCTTACGTGCATTAGGTAGTTTTGATATTGACAGAGGAATGAAATTTGCGACATATGCAACTTGGTGGGTAAAACAGAAGATTTATAAATATATTCAACAGAAACCAAATATTATTAAGCATCCAGAGAAAGAATTTAAAAGTGTTAATCGATATTTAAATACAAAGAAAGAATTGGAAAGTAAATTATCTAGGAAAGTAAAAATTGATGAAACAATTGAGTATTGTAAAAAAGAAAATATTGATATTCCAGAAAAACGGTTTTTAATTGAAATGCTATCACAAAGAAACGTTTTATCTATTGATAACGATGTTGAAGATTATTATGAAAACCCATACTCAAATAACTCTGTATTTGAGAGATCACTTACTTTAGAAGAAGTTGTAGATGAAAAAAACAGAGAAGAATATATTGATAAAATCTTCAAGTTATCAAACCTAAGTGAAGCTGAAATAGTAGTGCTTAAATTAAGATTTGGAATCATACCGAATAATAATAGAGCTAAATCAAGAGATTGTAGAACTTACCAAGCAGTTGGAGAGAGATTAGGAATAAGTGCTGATATAGTGGAATCTTTAGAGGAAAAGGCAAAAAGGAAACTTAAAAAGATGTTACTGTGGGAAAATAGCGAAGAAATTAAATACCTTTTACAGAGTTAGATATATATAAACAAAAAAGAGAAGATACAAGTACCTTCTCTTTAGTTTGTAACAATTATATTAGAATTACTCTTCTAATAGTTTGATATTGATAGCGTTTATTCCTTTTGGTGTTTCTTCAACATCAAAGGTAACAACATCGCCAACCTTTAGTTTTCTAGTAGCTAAATCACCTTCTAAAGAATTTTCGTGATAGAAAACATCTTTATCGGATCCCTCTCTAGCGATAAAACCAAAACCTTTATCTGTTACAGTTTTTACTGTTCCTTGTTCCATGATAAATGTAAGGATTAAATAAATTAAAGCTAAAAGACTACTAAGAAATTTTTTAAGGAATTCTAAAATACTCAGATAACTACACTGCATTCTAACAGAAAGTAAGATTAAAAGCCAATACATATACTTTAATACCTATATGTCAAATTAGTAGTATAATGACAATATAATTTCCCCATCACTTTAATGATGAAATATTCGGTCCTTGCAGTAGGTATAAATAGTACTAAAGAAGAAGCTTAAAATTCAAAAAATGCTTAAATTAGATAACATAGATTTAGACCTTGCTTCAATTAAAGATGTCTTTTTAGAATAATAGATGGAAAAATTTCCAGTTCAATAGCCGGTAAGGATTTTAAAAATATAATTACATACTAATACAATCTGGATGGAGTAACTCATATTGCTTACTTACTTCATCTTTACCTTAAGTTTGAAAAAATACCACATAACAAACCTAATATACATAATACAAAACTTTCGGATATTTTCTTTCTGGCTTCTAAGGGTATATCTGTTCCTAATACTTTCTTTCAAAATGGGTTGAAGATAAACAAAAAAAAGATTTTAAATATTGAAGAGATATGCCAGTTACCATGTATATATAAAACTCTACTTGGCTCTTTGGGTTCTAATGTTCATTTAATAGATAGTAAAGAAGAGATAGGTAGTACAATTAGAAAGAATGGGAAATACAATAGGTATATATTTCAAGAGTATATATCCAATGATTTTGATTACAGGGTTGTAGTAGCAAATAATAAAGCTTCTTCTGTATGTAAAAGAACAAGGGTTGAAGATAAGTATAGGAATAATGTAGCACTAGGTGCTACAGAAGAGTTTGTAAGTATAGAAAATACTCCTAAAGATGTTTTAGATATGGCTGTAAGTGCTTCAAGGGCTCTTAAATTAAACTGGGCAGGAGTTGATATAGTTACAGATAATCATACAAATAGAAACTATGTATTAGAAGTAAATAGGAGACCGGGATTAACAGAGAAGTCCTCAGAACTAGCTGCCTTATACTCGTATATTAAAGATTTGTCTTTACCTAGGTAATACTTTCTTCCTCTCCCCATATCTCTTCATCTAAACCATAATATGCTTCAGATATACTACCAGTAATAGCAGCTAAAGTATCACTATCACCATTTAAATTTACTGCATTCCTAATACTATCCTCAAAACTATTACTATCTAAAAAACATATAATACTAGGAGGAACAGTATCTATACCCAATTCAGAATATTTATAATCCTTTCTAACTGCTTCTACTGTTTTACTTAAATCATATTTAAATTTCTTTTCAATATACTCCTTTATCTCTTCCTTACTCTTTTTCATTCTACTTAAATATATACACATAGCTACTGCCTGTGCTGTCTCTATTCCCTCTATATGGTTATGTGTAATCTCTGATACCCTCTTAGCTTCTCTTAATACATCTTCCTCTGTATCATGCAGCCAACCTATAGCGGAGACTCTCATAGCAGATCCATTACCTTTACTTCCATATGGTTCTTTCTTTTTACTTAGTATCCAATTAAAAAACATACCCCCATATCCTCTATCTGGATATTTCTCTATCCATTTCATAAAAGATTTTTCTAATGGGATACTGTTTTTTAAACTATCATATACAGCAATAGTTAAGACAGTGTCATCTGTAAATGTATTACCATATGGAAAAAGTTCAAACTCTTTACTACTAACCCTATTAGCAAACTCATGTGTACTACCTATTATGTCTCCTATAATGGCTCCTCTCATATATTAAGTATTATACATAATTTGATATATAAATAATGATGCTTACTTTTTAATTACTAAATAGTCGGAATTTCCGATTTTTCAACTTGAACTATTCGGAATTACCGAATAGTAAGTTTAATTCTTACTCTAATCTCCCGAACTAATACATAATTCCATATATAAACAAATAAAGTTTAAGGGGGGTCGAATTCGACCCCCTTTGGATAAATTTCACTAATTCTAAACTGGTCGATTTCGACCAGTTCAAACATATTTAATATCTTCATACTTAGATATCGACAAACAAAACTCTAAACCCGTGAAATTCGACGGGTTTAAGATTCCCAGAATCTTAGCAAAGGATCTTTTAGAATATCCCAATTACCATTAGGGAGCTAAATTTCCTAAGACTTCAATCAACTGTGGATTACTATTTTGTTAATATATTTCTTCTTGACTCTATCTTAATAATATTCTAAAATACTCCTAATCACGATGACGGAGTTAAGTCGCTTAAGGTTTCGACCGATTGCGGATCTCCGTCCTTTTTTTCTCTAATATATCCCTTAATAAAT
>JAXGRK010000002.1:0-104083 GCA_040765985.1 Candidatus Dojkabacteria bacterium
ATCAGTAACTACTCCTATTACAACTGAGTCTAAATCCGTTTCCTGACCCTTACGTGCTTTCTCTACACTTAAGCTAATCTTTTCTATTGGAGCGAAATCACAATCCAAAGGAATCATTCCCTCAGCATTTCTATCAGTATTAGTTGCGTCTTTAAATCCAACACCAGATTCAACAATCAAATCAATATAAAGGGATGCAGATTCATCTGTTAGGTTTGCGATAACCATATCAGGAGTTGTAACTGTCACACCTGCATCAACAATAATGTCAGATGCCTTTACTACTTTCTTTCCTTTAACATCAATCTTACATTTCTTTTCACCCTCAGAATCAACCTTAAACTTAACCTGCTTAAGATTTAAAATTATACTTACAACATCCTCTTTGACCCCCTCTATTGTAGAGTATTCATGCTTAGCACCTTTTACTTTGATAGCGGTGATACCTGAACCCTTCAAACTAGAGTAAAGAATTCTTCTTAAAGCGTTACCCAATGTATGACCATACCCTCTTGGCAAAGGAGCTATCTCATACAAACCAGAGTTTCCCTCTTCTTCTCTAATTATTACTTTTATATCTTTAAATGCTTCCATTATATTTTTAAAAACAAATTATTATCTTGAGTAGTACTCGATTATTAGATTCTCACGAATACCTTCGTCAATTTCATCCCTAATTGGTAATCTAGAAACTTTTACCTTCGTATCCTTTGCTTCCAACCACTCTGGTACAGCAAAAAATTTCTCCGCAGGAGCAAGTTTCGCATATTTAAGTTCAACTGTATCACCATCTTTAAGCTCTAAAGATGGAACCGTAAACTTTTTACCATTAAGTAAAACATGACCATGAACAATATACTGTCTCGAAGCAGCTCTTGAAGGAGCCAATCCACCAAGATACAATACATTATCCATTCTTAACTCAAGTATTCTTAAAAATTCCAATCCCTTATCAAGGTTACTAACCTTAGCCCTTCTATTTGCTTCTACATATATATTCTTAAACTGTTTCTCTCTTAATCCATATGTTCTTTTTACCTTTTGCTTTTCTCTTAATTGTAAACCGTAGTTTGAAAGTCGAGCCCTTCTCGCATTACCGTGTTGGCCAGGAGGAAAAGGTTTTCTTTTAATCCCTGCCTTATCGGAGAAAGATCTCGCACCCTTTAGATTAAGGTTTACTCCCTCTCTTCTACTTAATCTCTCTTTTGGACCTGTGTATCTACCCATCTATATATTATTTATATTATGTTATTTTCTAGGACTCTTTCTTGGCCTACATCCATTATGTGGAATAGGGGTTCTATCAACCAATGTAGTAATCTTTAAACCAGCAGAATCTAAACCCTTAACAGCTGCATTTCTTCCAGCACCCGGACCACTTACTATTACTTTGACCTCTTTCAATCCATACTTCTTAATAGCTTTTTCAGCAGCATCCAAAGATGCTTTTGTTGCAGCAAAGGCAGTACTTCTTCTAGCCCCTTTAAAACCAACAACTGCTGGACTACCCTGTACTAATACCTCTCCATTCTGATCTGTAATAGATATTACTGTATTATTAAAAGTTGCCTGTACAGTAACTACACCTGTTGTAACAGTTTTTTTAGCTTTCTTACTAGTTGCCATATATATGCTATGTCTTTTCTAATTTACGTTTTAATCCACCAACTGCTCTACTTCTTCCCTTTCTAGTATGAGCATTATGTCTTGTTCTTTGACCCCTAACTGGAAGTCCTATCTTGTGTCGAATACCTCTGTAACTTTTAATATCTTTTAACCTTTTAATATTTCTAAATATCTTTTGTCTTAGCTCTCCCTCTACTTCGAAATTTTTATCTAAATATCCTCTGATAACATCTAAATCGGATTCAGCCAAATCTTTAACCAATGTATTTTCATCTATCTTTGTTTCAGAACATATCTTTTTAGCAGATTGCTCCCCAATACCATACACATTCATTAAAGAGACCCATAATCTCTTATCATTTGGTATTTCTAATCCAGCTACTCTTGCCATTTAAAAAATATTTATAAATATTAACTAACCCTGTCTCTGCTTATGCTTAGGATTCTTTTTACAATATACATATACACGACCCTTACGAGTTACAGTGTAACAACCATCACATCTTTTTTTTACTGATGCCTTAACCTTCATTTTATTTATTTCTATATGTTATTCTCCCCTGTGTCTTGTCATATGGGGTTATCTCTATCTTCACCTTATCTCCCTCTAATATTCGAATGTAGTGCATTCTCATCTTTCCAGAAAGATATCCTAAGACCTCTTTCTTACTACCATTAACATCAATCTCTACTACAAACTTTGTATTAGGTAAGCACTCTTTGACCACTCCCTCAAACTCATAAACTTTCTTAGTATCAACAGACATAAGTAAAGGATTTGTAAATAAATAGAGTCGATGTGATTATATCAAAGCTTTAGACTTTTTTCAAAGGTTTATAGCGTTTTTCTTTGGAAATCACTACGCTTTACAAAGACGGATTAAGCATATCAAAAAGAGAAGCTTTTACAACCCCAATTTCTTTATTAAATCGCTATGTATCTGCTCTATACTAGGAGAAGCATCTATCTCAATTAAAATCCCCCTTGTTCTATATCTTTCGACTATGGGCTCAACAGTTCTTTTATACTCTTGCAATCTTAATCTGATCTTATCGGGTTGATCATCTTCTCTTTGTATTAACTTAGTACCACATTTATCACAATACCCCTTAACACTCTCTGGTTTAGATATTTGATGATATGTAGCTTCACAGTAAGGACAAACCGATCTCAATGACATTCTCTCCAATGCAATCTCTTCAGAGAGTAGGAAGTGTACAAACACATCTAACTGTCTTCCATTTTGTTTAAGAAGCTCATCAAACATATCTACCTGTCCAGGATCTCTAACAACTGATACAAAAGCCCAGTTTTTTGCAGAATCGAAATTCTTCAACCATTTATTCAACATACTGTATGTTAAATCGTTAGGAACAAACTGACCCTTAGACCAGTATTGATATGCTTTAAAGGCCTCTACATCACCCTCTTTGTACATTCTTCTAAACATCTCACCTGTTCCGATATTCTCAAACTCATATTTCTGAACAAGTAAGTCTACCTGTGTATCTTTACCACTACCTGAAGGACCATGAAAAAGTATTGTTTTCATAAGTATTTAGTATGTATTAAATATTTCTTTATGGAAATATGATATCACAAAAAATTACAGATATTTAGAATAATCCCTTACAACAATCATAGAGGAAACCTGTCTTCTAATATCTAATACGACACCGACCATAATTAAAAGACCTGTACCTGTAATAATGGTAACTGTCATAAGATTGAACTCTATTAATATATTTGGAAGTATTGATATAAACGCTAAGAATGTAGCCCCTATCGCTGCTAGTCGAAATGCAACACTTCTTAAATATGAAGATGTGTTTTTACCAGGTCTTATACCAGGTATAAAACCACCCTGTTTTTGGAGATTTTCTGCTAACTCATCAGTTTTAAATACAACTGTTAAGTAGAAAAATGAAAAACCAACTATCAACACAAATGTAAGTAAATTACTATACAAAGGATTATCTAAAAAGTTCATAACCTTAGTGGTAATATTTAAGATAGTATCACTCACATCTCTACTTAAAATAAATTTACCAATTAACTGAGGGAAGGAAAGTAAAGAAACCGCAAAGATTACTGGCATAACTCCGAACTGAGTTAATTTAACAGGAATGTAACTATCCATAGCACCTCCCGTTCTAACCCTTCTTGAGTACTGAACACGAATCCTTCTTTGTGCTTCAGAGATATATACAACAGAGGCAATGAGCAGAATTGTAACAACTATAAGTACGCCTCTTTGGAATGGATCCATAAATCTAAAGTTATTACTTAAAGTACCTGGAATACCAGCGATAATGCCTAGAAAAATTAAATATGAAGAACCACCTCCAACACCACTTTCAGATATTAACTCTGCAAACCACATAACTATGATAGATCCAGCTGTAAGAGTAGCAATCATAGTAATTAACTGAACTACCTCTAACTGATTAACCAACCCAAAACCTCTTAAAGTTGAATATATTACAAAAGATTGCATAATTGCTAATGGAACAGTTAGTAATCTTGTATACATACTAATTGTTTTTCTCCCCTCCGGGCCCTCTTTCCTTAATTCTTCTAGTTTAGGGATAACAGTACCAAGTAGCTGTAAGGTAATAGATGCATTGATATATGGACTAAGACCAATAGCTGCAATGGAGGCAGTTTCTAATACACCACCAGATACAGTAGAAAGCAAATCACCAAAGTTACTACCTTCAAAAAGCTTAGTGATTGCATCTGCTGGAATACCTGTAACAGGTATTGCTGCCAAAAATCTATATGCCAGAAGTATTATTATGGAAAATATTATCTTTTTTCTAATCTCAACTGTACTTAAGATTCTCTTCGCTATATCAATATATTTGTTCATTGTTGTAGAGGTTACTTTATAGAACCCCCTGCTTTTTGAATCTTTGTTTTTGCATTCTCAGATGCAGGAAGCCCACTTAATTCAATCTTTTTTGTTATTTCTCCATCTCCTAGTATCTTAACAGATACAGTTCTCTCTGCTATTAAAGCTTTCTTCTTAAGTGTTTCTAAAGATACAGTATCACCATCTTTGAAATTCTTTTCAATTATATCTAGGTTAATTGCTGTTGCCTCAACCTTTTTGGCCCTATTAAAACCTGCAAACTTAGGCATTCTTCTAAAGAAAGGAACGTTTCCACCCTCAAAAAATATTAAGGACTTATGACCAGCTCTAGACTTCTGTCCTTTAGAGCCCCTTGTAGAAGTATGACCTCCAACACCAGACCCATACCCTCTTCCAAGTCTCTTACCCCCTTTTGTTCTATTTTTTCTTTCTGGAATATTTTCTAAATACATATATCTATTTACTTACTTTAGATCTTTTATTATCTCTACCTCTATACTCTCTTTTGTTTTTCGCAAACTTATTACCCTCTTTCTCTTCTGCTCTTTTTTTAGCTCTTCTCTTCTCTTCTTTAATCTTTCTCTCTTTATCTGTTTCTTTCTTTAATTCAACTCTTTCTCTCATATTCTTCATTCTTTCTAATACTCTCTTGTTTCTTAAACTCTTCAAAGCTTCAAATGTTGCATATGCAGAAGCAATAGCGTCACTAGTACCCATTAACTTACCGTATACATTATCAATACCACATAGCTCTAATACCGTTCTTACAGAGGAACCAGCAATTACACCAGTACCTGGTCTTGCAGGTCTAAGCATAACTCTAGCAGCACCCTGTTTGAAGAATACTTCATGAGGTATTGTATCTCCTGCTAATTGTATTCTAGTTAATTTCTTGGTTGCAATCCTCTCGCCTTTCTCTACTGCACTCTTAGTATCTACACCTCTACCCAAGCCAACACCTACAGAGCCATTATGATCTCCTACAACAACCATTGCGCTAAATCTCAATCTCTTACCACCTTTAGTAACCTTAGCTACTCTTCTAATAGAGACTGTCTTTTTGTCATACATTCTTTCTTTTTTCTCTGTATAGTGTTCTGCCATTTATATATATTTAACTAAATCTTAATTCCATTATTTCTTAATTCATCAGCAAATGCTGCTATCAATCCATGATATCTATATCCACTTCTATCAAAGACTGCAGTATCAAGTTTCTTTTTCTTAAAATCAGTAGCAAATTTCTTAGCCATACCCTTAATATCATCACTGTTCTTTTTGCACATCTTACTCATTAAAACTACCTGTTTATCATCATCTGCAACACCACTATAGAAATATTTGTTACTTTTAAATACAAATATACGTGGTTTAATAGCGGACCCACTTACTCTCTTTCTAATATGTAATTTTCTTTTTTGTCTATTATCTTTCTTATTCATATTTATTAAGCTGTAACACCTGATTTAGAACTCTTTCTTCTAACATACTCACCCTCATACCTAATACCTTTACCCTTATATGGCTCTGGTTGTCTAATTGCTCTTATCTTAGCAGTAAACTCACCCAACTTCTGTTTGTCATATCCCTTTATTGTAATCTTTGTTTCCTCTGGCACCTCTACTGTAATTCCATCTGGACTCTCAACCTTAATTGGATGATTCCAACCCAAGCTCATTACCAATGTGTTCCCCTCCATTCTTGCTCTGTATCCAACACCTACTAGTTCTAATTTCTTTTCGTACCCATGCTTTATACCATATATTGCGTTATTTATTAACATTCTGATAGTGCCATGTATTGATTTACTCTGTTTTTCCTCATTTGATCTACTCAGAGTTAACTGATTACCATCTATATTAACTGTTAAGACCTCTGGTAAATCAATCTTAATCTCTTTATCATTACCAGATACAACTACAGTACCTTTATCTACTGTTACCTGTATTCCCTCTTCAATTGTTATTGGCTCTAAGCCGATTCTAGACATTTTAATTACCAAATTTTACATATTAATTCACCACCCAACTTCTTACTCTTTGCCATAGCACCAGACATTAAACCCTGGGATGTAGAGATAATTGCAATACCTCTCCCATTCATTACTGGTGTAATATCCTTACTAGCGATATATATTCTTTGACCTGGCTTACTAACTCTTTTTAATACAGTAATTGCTGGTTCCTTACCATCGTAGAGTAATTCAACATCAATCCCATTCTCTACATTCTTAAATCCAACTATCATTTTCTCCATTTCTAAAACTTTGAGTACTTCAACATTCATCTTAGTATTAGGTACTGATACAATCTCTTTCTTTCTTTCTATTCCATTTTTTATTCTTGCTAGTAAATCAGCTGTTAAATCGTTCATAGTTATATATATTAAATTACCAAATAGCTTTCTTAACTCCAGGTATCTCACCTGAGCTTGCCAACTTTCTAAAACAAATTCTACATATACCGTAGTGTCTCAAATATGCTCTAGATCTACCACAAATTGAACATCTGTTATAGACTCTTGACTTATACTTACTCTTTATCTTTAATTGTTTTGCTTTGTACTCCTTAGCTTCTGTTGACATCTTTCTTAAAAGGAAAACCAAATTTATCTAAAAATGCTTTACCACTCTTATCATCTTTTGAACTAGTAACTAGTGTAACTTCTAAACTTCTAATCTTTCTAATATTGTTAGCATCTATTTCAGGAAATACTGTATGATCCTCAATACCTATTGAGTAGTTACCAGAACCATCAAATGCAGATACCCCTAATCCTCTAAAGTCTTTAACCCTAGGAAACACAATATTTACTAATTTATCAAAGAACTCCCACATTCTATTACCTCTCAAAATTACAGACACCCCGATATCCATCCCCTCTCTTACCTTAAATGCTGATACCGCTTTTCTTGCCTTATTTACCACAGGTTTCTGACCTGAGATTTTTGTTACAAGATCAATAATTTCCTCTAGTGCATCTGGTTCACTTATAGCTGCACCTGCACCAACATTAATTACTATCTTTTTTAGAGTAGGTGCTTGCATAATATTAGAGTATCCTAACTCTTTAGCTAACTCTTTCCTAATTGTTTTGTTGTATTCTTCTCTTAGTCTTGCCATTACTCTTTCTTAGTTTTTGATTTAGATTCTGTTTTTTTAACTGTACTCTTTTTAGTAGTACTCTTTTTTTCAATTTTTGTTTCTTTCTTTTTAGTAGTTTTCTTCTCCTCTTTTACTACCTCTTTCTTTTCAATAATTTCAATTACCTTTTTACATTTCTTACATACTCTCTCTACTTTGTCGTTTTCTCTTTTAATACTTACTCTTGTTGTTTTACCACATGAAGGACATACTAGCATAACCTTAGATACATCCATTGATTTTGTTATGTTAAGTATCTCAGATGTTTTCTTCTTACCATCTCCTTTTACATGCTTTTTGTATATGTTTACACCCTCTACTACTACTCTTCTGTTTTTAATATCTACAGCAACAACAGCACCCTGTTTTCCAGTGTCCTTTCCGTATAGTACTTTTACTGTATCTCCTTTTTTAATCTTCATAGTTATATTCAAAAATTTACAATACTTCTGGTGCAAGAGAAACTATTTTATCAAACCCCTTCTCTTTTAACTCTCTTGCAACTGGACCAAATATTCTTGTTCCTACAGGGTTCTTTTTGTTATCAATTATCACTGCCGCATTATCATCAAACCTAATATATGAACCATCCTTTCTTTTCTGTTCTTTATGTACTCTAACAATTACTGCAGTTAAGACTTCATGTCTCTTAACTCCACTATTTGGTAGGGCTTTTTGGATCGCAACTTTTATTACATTTCCTAAACCAGCAAACTTTATTTTGGAATAGCCAGGTATACCTATAATCTTACCGATCTTTGCTCCACTATTATCTGCTATTGTTAAACATGATTCTGTTTGTAACATTTTTATTTTTTACGAATTACTATCCATCTTACATTTTTTGAGTAAGGTCGAGATTCTCGAATTACAACCTTATCTCCAACATTTAACTCCTCATTCGTATGGGCAAAGAATATTTTCCTTTTGTTTACGACCTTTCTATATACAGGATGTGCTTGAACAGTATCAACCCTTACTCTAATAGTATTTTGCATACTACTGCTTACAACCAATCCTTCTAATTCTCTTTTCTTGTTTATTTTCTCTATCATTCTTATTTACTGTTTAAAATCTAAAACGGTCTGTATTTTATCAATATTATCAATATTTCTCAATGCTAAATATCTTTTTTTAGATACAAACTTTGTATCTACTGAAAGTTTTTGAGCCCCTAATCTCATTGCTTCTTTTGCAATATCCGCTGTAACTCCACTTAATTCGAAAAGCATATTACCTGGTCTTACAACTGCTACATATCCTTCAACCTCTCCCTTACCAGCAATCATCTTACTATTTGTACCCTTTTGAGTGTAAGGTTTATGGGGGAATATTTTTACCCAGACCTTACCTTTTCTTTTCATGTAATTTGTAATAGCCCTTCTCCCAGCCTCAATTTCTCTTGCCTTAATCCAACCGTTTTCCATTGATTTCAAACCGTATTCACCAAAAGTAATGGAGTTATTAGTAGAGCAACACCCCCCATCTTTCCTCTAAATTCTTTTCTATGTTTTCTAATTTTTGGCTGTAACATATTTATTCTTCATCTCCAATATTATTTTTTTCCCCTTTGTATACCCATACCTTAATACCCATAAGTCCAGCATCCGATGTTTTTAGCAACTTCCTGCGCATAGTCGATATCTGCCCTTAATGTTTGAGCTGGGACAGATCCCGCATTTACCTTAACTGTTCTTGCTTGACTTGCATTGTTAATTCTCCCTCCTACCCATATCCTAATACCTTTTGCACCTGCCATCATTGCTTTCTCTTTTGCACTTGCAACAAGTAGTTTAGATGGTTGTCTTCTTTCAATACCATCTGCAATATTTCTAGCTATTATACTTGCCGATATATCTACTTTCTTAACCTCTCTTATCTTTATCTCAACATCTTTTTTAGTAATCCTTTTCAAATCTTTCTGTAATAGATCTATTCCCTCCCCACCTCTTCCTATTGCAACACCAGGTCTTGCAACAAATACCTCAATCTCAATTTTGTTCATAGCTCTATTGATTAGTACAGAATCTATCCCAGCATCTTTCATCTTCTCTTTAACATACTGCTTAATCTTTAAATCCTGTGCCAATACAGCAGGAAACTGTATTTTAGAAGAGTACCAAACAGAACTCCATGTTTTGTTTATACCCATTCTAATTGCATTAGCATTTACTTTTCTTCCCATTATTTAACCTCTACTTCTAAATTAATATGTGATCTTCTTTTTAATATTCTTGAGGATCTACCTCTAGATGCAAATCTTCCTCTTTTAAGTGTTTGTGCTCCATCAACAGAAATATGACTAATCTTTAACTCCTCTTTATCAACACTAAACAACTCTCTTGCACTTGCTATGGCTGAAAGTAGGGCCTTTTTTAGAGCAAGTGTACCCTTCTTATTTGTTAGCTGTAATATATCCAATGCTTCAACAACATTTTTTCCTCTTATCAAATCAGCCACTAATCGTAATTTCTGTGGTGACTGAGCTAAATTTTTTACTTTTATTTTTGTTCTTTTAGTTTCCATATTTTCTATTCTTTACTTGAACCCTCTTCGAATCTACCGCTACTACCATATACCTTAGCTAACTTACCCTTTTTGGCATGGCCTCTAAACTTCCTTGTCTGAGAAAATTCTCCTAATCTATGCCCTATCATTGATTCTTCTATTAATACCTCTTCATGCTTCTTACCGTTATGGACACCAAATGTTAAGCCAACCATCTGTGGTGTAATAGTGGAGGCCCTTGCCCATGTTTTAATTGGCTTTCTATTACCACTACTTAAAGCAAGCTCTACTTTCTTCTGTAATTTTTCATCTATATATGCTCCTTTTTTTAGCGATCTAGACATATTTGTTTACTTCTAAATTATTTCTTAGCAAAAGGTCTCTGAATACTTCTTCTCCTTTTGATAATCATCTTTTCTGTTCTTCTATTCTTTCTTGTTCTAGTTCCAATTCTGTTACCCCAAATATCTTTAGCCGTACCAATTACTCCCTTTCCTTCACCACCACCATGTGGATGTTCAACTGCATGCATTGCCATACCTCTGACAACTGGTCTCCAGCCCAAGTTTCTTTTTCTTCCTGCTTTCCCCAATTTTACATTTACTCTCTCTTCATTACCTACTTGACCAATAGTGGCCATAGCGTTTGCAGGAACAAGTCTAATTTCCCCAGAAGACATTTTAATCTGTACATACTTTCCTGTAGGATCTATACCCTGTACAACAATTGCCTGACCTGCAGATCTACCAAAGGTAGCACCCATACCAACCTTATTCTCTACACAATGAACAATGGTTCCAGATGGAATGTTTTTAATCATCATTGCGTTACCAGGTAGTACATCTACCTTTTCCCCAGATATTATTACACTTCCTATATTAATATCTCGAGGTGCAATTATATATCTTTTATCTCCATCTGCATACTGTAAAAGAGCCAAATTAGCACTTCTATTTGGATCAAAATAAAATCCTAAAACCTTGGCCTCTATACCAAACTTATCTCTCTTAAAGTCTATCTTTCTTACTCTTCTCTTAAAACCTCCTCCTCTATGTCTAATAGTGATTTTGCCTTGATTATTTCTTCCTGATTTCTGTTTTTTAGCAATAGATAACGCTCTTGGGCCACCTGTCTTCTCTAACATTGACCTATCCTCTAACTTTGTTCCTCTTAATGTAGAAGTTGTAGCTTTAAATGTTCTAACTTTCATTATTTTATATTTAAGAATTCATCAATTTTATCTCCTTTTTTTAGAGTAACTACTGCTTTTCTTTTATCTTCTTTTCTAAATGCCTTATTAGTTTTCCATTCCTTAAATCCTTTTCCTGGTTTTATTGTAATGTTTACACTTAACACCTTAACTTTGTATTTCTTCTCTACAGCTTTCTTTATTTCAATTTTGTTAATACCATTATCAACAAAGAAAACATACTTATTACTCTCATTTGCAAGAGCATAGCTTTTCTCTGAAACTACTGGTTTTAACATTATCTCTTTACTTTCCATTTAAAAGACGACTTTCTAATTTATCTACTGCTTTTTTATCCATTACTATCTCTCTGTTACCTACAATATGTTTAACATTTACTCTCATTGGAGTTATGACATTTATTTTTTCACTATTTCTTAATGCTAACCTAACTTTATCATCATCAGATATTATCAATGTTTTAACAGATATATCCTTAGTCATTAACTTTCTAATATCTTTTAACTCCTTATCTTTATCTGTATTTACAAACTTAACAGCATCATTTCTATTTCTATCTGAAAGAACTACACACATAGCTTTCTTAACCATTCCTTTGTTAATATTTCTTTTCCAATTTCTTTCATTAGGACCAAATGCAACACCACCACCTACCCATAGAGGGGACCTTATAGACCCAGATCTTGCTCTTCCTGTACCTTTCTGTTTCCATGGTTTCCTACCACCTCCAGATACATCACCCTTTCCTTTAACAGCTGATGTCCCTTTTCTTTCATTACTTGAGAATACAGAAAGTACTTGAGAAACCAAATCTGCATTGTAAGGAACATTCCAGACCTTTGGATTTAACTTAATCTCTTCAGTTTTGGTCTTTTTTACTTTCTCTGCCATTTCTATTTTTCAATATATATTTTTACTAAATCTCCATTTGAACCAGGTATTGGTCCACTAATTAAAATGTGGTTATCTTTAATACCAACTATTCTCTTATTTTTAATTGTCACCTTGTCTGAACCCATTCTTCCACCCATTCTAGTTCCTTTAAATACTCTACCTGGATCTGTACCTGCGCCAATAGAACCAGGAGCTCTCAACCTATCTGATTGTCCGTGTGTTCTAGGCCCTCCTTTAAATCCATGCCTTTTTACTACACCTGCAAAACCCTTACCCTTAGACACACCACTTACTGTAACAATATCACCCTCATTAAATGTCTCTGCTACTAAGTCACTTCCTAAAGCTAAGCCCTCTGGTAACTCTCCCTCAACAAGCCATTTGTGCATAGGGACATATCCAAGTTCTTTGTATTGGCCTAGTTGTGCTTTTGTACCTTTCTTTTACTACCTAAAGTAAGTTCAATCTTGTCACCTTTAACATTGGCTATCTTACATCCAGCAACATCAATAAAAGTAACAGGTATTGCCCTGTCTTTCTCGAATATCCTTGTCATTCCTTTTTTAATTCCTAATATTGCTTTCATATTTTTTTTAATTATTGAATCTCAAGTCCCACACCAGCTGGCATTTGTAGATGCTGTAATGCATCTATTGTCTTAGGTGTTGGATCAATGATATCTATTACTCTCTTGTGAGTAGCTATCTCAAAGTGTTCAATTGAACTCTTATAGATAAATGGTGACCTGTTAACAGCCAATTTCCTCTTTCTTGTTGGTAAAGGAATAGGACCAGCTACCTTAGCACCTGTACTAATAGCAGTCTCTATAATGCTTTTAGAGGATTTATCCAATACTACTGCATCATATCCTTTTAACTTTACTCTGATTTTTGAACCTCTTTCACTCATTCTATCTTAAAGAGCTAAATTAATTTTTTTTATATATACAGGGAGCTAACGCTCCCTGTAAATAATCTTTGTAATTACTTGATAACCTCAGTTACAATACCCTTTCCTACTGTTTGACCACCCTCTCTAATTGCGAAACCTTGTCCCTTTTCTATTACAACTGGAGCCATAAGCTTTACTGTAAATTCTGTATTATCTCCTGGAGCTACCATTTCAATTCCCTCAGCCAATGTAACTTCACCAGTTACGTCTGCTGTTCTGACATAGAACTGTGGTTTGTATCCAGTTATAAATGGAGTATGTCTTCCACCTTCATCTTTACTTAAGATATATACCTCTGCCTTGAAATCAGTATGAGTTTGTACAGAACCTGGTAAAGAAAGTGTTTGACCTCTTTCTACATCAGTTCTCTTTAAACCTCTTAACAATATTCCAACGTTATCTCCTGCCTGACAATCTTTCATTGATTTGTTGAACATTTCAATTCCTGTTGCAGCTGTTTTCTGTGGCTTTCTTCCCATTCCTAATATCTCTACATCATCGTTAAGTTTGAGAACTCCTCTTTCAATTCTTCCTGTTACAACTGTTCCTCTTCCTTCGATAGAGAATACATCTTCAATTGGCATTAAGAATGGTTTCTCAATATCCCTCTCTGGTATTGGGATAAATTCGTCAACAGCTTTCATCAATTCTCTCGCAGATGCCAATCCTTCCTCTTCACCTTTCTCTGCTTTTAGTGCATTACCAATTATTACTGGAGCGTTTGCATCATATCCGTATTTTGCTAAAAGATCTGATACATCTGCTTTGATCAATTCTAATATTTCCTCGTCTGCATCTCCGAATTTATTAATAAATACAACCATCTTTGGAACACCTACCTGCTTTGCAAGTAAGATATGCTCTTTTGTTTGAGGCATAGCACCATCATCAGATGATACAACTAATATTGCACCATCCATTTGAGCTGCACCTGTAATCATATTTTTGATGTAGTCTTTGTGTCCTGGGCAATCTACTAATGCGTAGTGTCTAGTGTCTGTTTCAAACTCGACATGAGCTACTGCAACAGTAATAGATTTTGCTCTTGACTCTGGGTCTTTATCTAATTTATCGATCATTTTATCTTTCTCTCCAGAGAAAGCATTAAGAATACCTCTAACCAAAGTTGTCTTACCGTGATCGATATGACCTAAGGTTCCGATATTCATATGTGGCTTTGTTCTTGTAAAGTCTGCCATTTAAATATTTAATTAATTTATATATATTTATTAACAACGCAATACTCACCGAACACCATTCCGCGAGCTTGCGTTGAATATTATCAAAAAGCCCCGATATATGCAAGTGTTTAAGGTGTATTTTGATATATATGGGATACTCTTAATACAAATCTTTTACTTTTTAACTCCAGCTACCTCCTCTGCTACATTTTTTGGCACTTCTGCATAGTGTGATGGCTCCATACTTGCACTACCTCTACCGCTAGTTAAAGACCTTAATTCACTTGTATATCCAAAGAGTTCTGAAAGTGGGACTAGCGCATTTATTACTGTAATACCATTTCCAATATCTTCTGTACCTTGAATTTGACCTCTCTTACTACTTAATGATCCCGTAACATCTCCCATGTATTGCTGAGGTACTTCTACTGCTACATCCATAATTGGTTCTAAAAGAATAGGGGTTGCCCTTCTACATCCCTCTTTAAATGCCATAGATGCAGCAACCTTGAAAGCTGCTTCAGAAGAGTCGACCTCATGATAGGATCCATCAAAAAGGGTAACTTTAACATCTACAACAGGGAAACCTGCAACTACTCCGGCCTTCATAGTTTCTTCAACACCCTTTTGTATTGGAGCTATATACTCTCTTGGAATAGCTCCTCCCTTGATAGCGTTTATAAATTCGAAACCTTTACCCATTTCGTTAGGCTCAATCTTTAACCAACAGTGTCCGTACTGTCCCTTACCTCCAGATTGTTTAATATATTTACCCTCTGCCTGTTCACAAACAGATTTAACCGTTTCTCTATATGCTACCTGTGGTTTACCGACATTAGCAACAACATTAAACTCTCTTTTCATTCTATCTACCATAATTTCAAGATGTAACTCACCCATACCTGAGATAATGGTTTGACCTGTTTCAATATTACTCTCAACTCTAAATGTTGGATCTTCTTTAACTAATCTAATTAAAGCCTCAGACATCTTCTCTTCATCTGACTTCGTAGCAGGTTCTATGGCCTGAGATACGACTGGCTCTGCAAATACAATCTGTTCCAATATTATTGGATTACTCTCATCACAAAGAGTATCTCCTGTAACAGAAGCTTTAAGTCCAACTATTGCTCCGATATCTCCAGCTCTTAATGTGTCAACCTCTTCTCTATCATCTGCATGCATAAGGACTAACCTACTAATTCTCTCTCGAATATTTTTAGTCGAATTGTATACATATGAACCCGAATTTACTGTTCCAGAGTACACTCTAAAATATGAAAGGTTCCCTATATGTGAATCATTGACAATCTTGAAAACTAATCCAGAGAATGGCTCACCCTCTTCGGGTTTTCTTTCGATTTCTGCACCACTTTTTGGATGGTCTCCTTGCACAGGAGGAACATCTAAAGGAGATGGTAAGCACAAAGAGATGTAATCTAGGATTGTTCTTGCCATAATAGTTCTTGAATCCCCACCCAATACTGGGAATATTTTACTTTCCAAAGTACCTTTTCTTAAGGCGACTTTCAATTCGTCAACCGAAATCTCTTCTCCCGCAAAAAACTTCTCCATTAACTTATCATCCATTTCAACCAATGCCTCTATCAATGTAGCCCTTTGTTCCTGGGCCTTACTCTTTAAATCTTCAGGTATGGGGATTTCTTTTATCTCTTGAGAATCTGCTGAGTCATATTCGAATGCTTTATTTAGAAGTAAATCAACATATCCATGTAGTTCACTCTCTCTTCCTATTGGGATATTTAGTGCAACGGCTTTGTTACTAAGTCTTTTTTTAATAGTATCAAAACTCTTATCAAAATCTCCACCTATTAAATTAATCTTATTTAAGAAACATATTCTTGGAACATGATATTTATTTGCTTGCCTCCAT
Source organism: Candidatus Dojkabacteria bacterium (assembly GCA_040765985.1). Lineage (GTDB taxonomy): Bacteria > Patescibacteriota > Dojkabacteria > SC72 > SC72 > UBA2259. The sequence continues at coordinate 16,284 of JAXGRK010000002.1, forward strand.
ACAGTTTCAGATTGTGGCTCAACACCCTTTCTTCCATCAAAGATTACTACCGCACCATCTAATACTCTTAATGATCTTTCTACTTCAGCAGTAAAGTCTACGTGCCCTGGGGTATCTATGATATTGATTCTGTATCTTTTAGAATCATAGTCCCAGAAACATGTAACAGCGGCAGATTGAATTGTAATACCTCTTTCTTGCTCTTGTTCCATAAAGTCGGTAGTTGCTGCACCCTCATGTACTTCACCCATCTTATGGATTTGACCAGTATAGAATAGAAGCCGTTCAGTTGTAGTAGTCTTACCAGCATCAATATGAGCAATAATTCCAATATTTCTTATCTGCTCTAATGGCATTTTTATATCATAGGTTTGCATATCCAAAAATCATTAAATTAAAACCTAATATGAGAACTTAGGATTACACGCGGTATGGATTATAACAGACTAATCGATTTGAGCCAATAGCTTTTGTGCTTCTATTGATATTTCTCCATCCAAATCATACTCTATTGCCTTTTTAGCAAAATCTCTGGCCTCATCTAATTGTCCTTTCTCAAAGAAAAGTCTGGCAGATAGTAGATTGTAACCAGGGTTATATTTATCTAACTCCCAAAATATATCTAAGGTTTTTTGTGCTTCATCAAGCTCCGAGTTATCAATAAGATACTCCCCTTTGAGGTATAGATACTCGAGTTTCTGTGTTTTATCTAATTCTTCATAATCAATAGAGTTCATGTAGTATTCGAATTTTTCACTATCATTTCTTAGAGAATATATATTCATGTAATATATCTGTATCCAAAATTCGTTGAATATATTTCCAGCAATTTTAGTAACTTCTAGGCCCTTTTCAGTAAGATTCTCATCAACAAGAATATTGAGATACTCTCTAAACAATTCTACCTCTGCCTTATTACCCCCATAGGAGATAGCACTATCATAATATGCTGTGGCATTATTCAAATCATCTTTTAAGTAGTAGCTTCTTGCAAGAATCCAGTATATATACTGATTAAGATCACTAAGTGTAGATAAATTTTCTAATACCTCAATACTTTTCTCATATTGCCCATACTCAAAATATCCCTTCCCTAATATATACAAACCATCAATATATTCACCCATATCATTTAAATGTGGTTCCAACAAAGCGATTGTTAAGTAAGGATACTGAGCATCAATATAGTACTTACCTAGTTTTGTGCCATTGAATAGGACATCTTCGTTAAGTGTATCTAAAACTGATATCCAATCTGAATACTCCTCCCTCCATTCATCTCCGGGTTCAATATCTTTAATTGAAGATTTAGCTTTCTCAAAGTTACCCAATGCTTCAATATACGAAAGTAATAGTTTTGCTTCTATTTGCATATCCCCATCAAAATTTTCTTGTAACATAGATTTAGCTTCTTCAATCTTTCCTTTTTGAATATAGCTTTTTCCAAGACCAAGTAAAGCTTCTTTATTACCAGAATCCATACTCTTCGCTAATTGATAGTTGTATAGAGCTCTCTCGTAGTTACCTACTAGATATTGTTGCTCACCAACGGAAGAGTAAAGTATGGACCTATCTTTATCATCTAACTCAACACCAGATTCATCTATTAACTTAGTAGCATCTTCCAATCTATTCTTTAAGATAAAGATGTCTACAATACCTTGAAGTGCCTCTGGTCTTGAAGGGATTAAATCAACAGCTGTGCTTAATTTCTCAATAGCTGGAGTATACTCCTTGCCATCAATTAAAATATTGGCATCTGAGATAAGTATGTCGTATTCATTCATCTTTTCTTCAGACACAGTACAACCAGACAGAAGGAATCCACATACAACAACTATTGTAAATAGAGATAAATTTTTTAATATATTTTTCATATTTCCTATTGTACATAAGTTTTTACAATCATGCTATACTTTGACTACTCCCATAATATATGGAGTCAGTATGGACGCTAACATATACTACAAACAAAAGAAAAGGAGCACACTAATCCCGATCCTATTTTCCCTCATATTTGGATTTCTTTTTATTTTTTTCCTTTCCAATATAGATATGGTCGTATTTGCTCAACAGGAAAAATATCTTTCTGATTCCGAATTTAAAAATATTTCCTTTATACCAAGCTTGAATACTACGAACCCTTCGAGTGGCCTAAAACTAATTACCATAGTAAAGGATGATACCGTTTACAAAATAATTACTAAATCATCAGATATATTCCAAATATTCAGAGAAAACGACATATTACTTGACGAGAAAGATGTTGTTACTTTAAGTACACAGTATATTCAAAATGGAACTATTATTACTGTTGTGAGAACAGATAAGATAATAGTTTTTAAATTTATAGATGTAGCGTATAAAACCCAAACTGTAGAAAATAGTGCATATCTTAAGGGTCAAAAAAATATTAAACAGAAAGGAATAAATGGAGTAATGAAACAGAAATTACTTAATACTTATGAGAATGGGTATCTAGTTGAAAGTATATTAATATCTGAAGAGATTGATATACAACCTGTAAATGAAATAATTGAATTAGGAACATCCGATTTTCTCTTAAAAGATATTGAAAAAAGAGATTATGACTGTCCTTTCTGGTACTCCGTGGTTGATTCTGGACCATACAGTGAGGAAGAAAAAAAATGGCTAAAGTTTATTATGTACTGCGAATCTGGATGTAATGCAGAATCTGATAAAGGAACATACAAAGGTCTATTTCAATGGAGTCCATATTGGTGGAAGAAACAGTTTCCAGAAAATATTTTTGATGGATATGCACAGATTAAACATACTATCGAAAAATATAGGGCTGGGGAATCTACTAGAAGAAATCAGTGGCCAGCATGTCATTCTAGATATCTTGAAAACAATTAATTCTGCCAACTGTAATAGTCACATATATCCTGAGGTATCTCACCAAGAAATCTGGAAGGTATTTGAGTACTATACCCTTCCCTAGTCAATCTTTGTTCTGTGAAAGTAAGATACAATTTTTCCTTTGCTCTAGTAATGCCTACATAACACAATCGTCTTTCCTCCTCTAGTTCATCTTCATCTGTGAAAGATCTAGAGTGTGGAAGAATTCCCTCTTCTACACCGATAATAAATACATTATCAAACTCTAAACCCTTAGAAGAGTGCAATGTCATAAGATTAACATAATTACCACTCCCATCTTGGTTTTTACTCTGTTCTTGTTCAATCAGATTTATTTCCTGAAGAAACATATCTAGTGATTTCTCTTTATACTTAAGTACATAACTATTCGAAACATTCTTTAACTCTTCAATATTTTCCTTTTTGTACTCCGCCTCTTCAGAACCATCATCCATCCATTCTACATATCTTGTTTTTCTTAAAATATGATCTATCACGGATAAAACATTAAGACCTTGTGTCTCTATATAAATACCACCAAAGAGCGAAACAAGAGATTGAAATTTCATAACCTCTTCTTTTTTTGAAAGTATACATTCATACACCTTATTTGAAATATCTAAACTATGATTTAAAGAGTTTTCTAATTCATAGCTCCCAACAAGTAGTTCGCCTACAGAGCATGTACATTGATGAGCAATAGAATGTAGTTGAGCAACAGATTTAGGACCCATCTTTCTATTTGGAACATTTAAAATTCTTGATACACTTAAATCATCCTTGAGATTAAAAAGGAATCTCATATAACTGAGAATATCTTTAATTTCTTTTCTCTCATAGAATCTAAAACCTCCAACGAGTTTATACGGCAAACCACCCTTAAGCATTGCTTCCTCAATTGCTCTTGATTGATAGTTCGTTCTATACAGTACCGCTATTTCAGTTAATTGCTCCCCATTTCGTCTTAATCTATTTATTTCATCAACAACATATTCAGCTTCGTTTTCTTGATCTTGTGCCTGGTATACGGTTATACTCTTACCCGAATCTTTTTCAGTCCAAAGTTTTTTGTCTACTCGTAATGCATTTTGCTTAATTACAGACATAGCTGCTGATATTACATTACCTGTAGATCTGTAGTTCTGTTCTAATTTAATAACTTTTACACTTTTAAAATCTTTTTCAAATGATTGTATATTTTTAATATCAGCACCTCTCCACCCATATATACCCTGATCATCATCTCCTACTACACAAATATTTTGATATTTCTGAGACATTAGTTTGGCAAACATATACTGAGCAGTATTAGTGTCTTGGTATTCGTCTATGAGGATGTATCTATATATCTCTTGATATGATTCAAGTACTTTCTTGTTATCTGCTAAAAGCTTAACAGTAAGATATATTAAATCACCGAAATCTTCATCATTTTGTGCTTGTAACTGTTTTTTGTATAAGGGGTATATATCCGTAACAATATCCTCGATATACCCACCGTAGTGTTGAGAGAATTTATCAGGACCAATCAATTCGTTTTTTGCTGCGGAAATAAAGTATGATATAGATTTAGGTTTAATCTGTTTAATATCAATATCTTGTTCAATGAGAATATCTTTAATCAGGTTATCAGAATCATCAGAATCGAATATTGAGAAATTAGGTAGTAAACCAACTTCTTTTGCATTATGTCTAAGAAATAGCGCTCCGATAGAGTGAAAAGTTCCTATTAGTGGTATCTCTTTATTACTTACCTCTAAATCTTTAAGTATCCCCATTACTCTCTCTTGCATCTCTCCTGCTGCTTTTTTAGTAAATGTTACAGCCATAATATTACCAGGAGATACATCTTTATTTGTAATGAGATGAGCAATACGATTTGTTATTACTCTCGTTTTACCAGAACCAGCACCAGCGAAAACCAGCAGTGGGCCATCTGTTGTCTCGACAGCAATCTTTTGCTGACTATTCAATTTTCCAAAAATAATGTCTTGGGATACCACAGTACAGATTATATTCTAAGTTGAAATTAAGATATATAGATGAACAGTTATAAGGCGAAAAATATATGAACTAAATCTCTTTAGCGTATTTCTGATATACCCATCCCTTGTTACCATCATTAAAGAGTATTTCATACCATCCTTCTTCTTTCTTAGTAACAATAAATACATCACCTTCATTTGCGACTTCAACCTTTGCACAGCTATACCATCTGCACTCTCGAATATTAACAAATCCATATTCAGGGGATACTATCTCTATTAGTTTGTTGTCTCCTTTGACAATTGTAAACTCAATATCAAACTCACTACCCTCTACGCTGTTTTCCGAAGATTTCATAAAGTAGTAACTCTCTTTGTATGTACCTGGTCTACTTTTAGCATTTAATTCGAATGTGACTTCTGTTGAGTCTCCTGGCTTAACATAGCTGCTTTTAATATATGTTGGTTTACTGAAACTCTCCCATACACCATTAATTGCATGAGGACTTTCTATCGAATCTTTTGTAGAGATATATATGTATGTAGAACCACCAAACCAAGTAAAATCATTTTCATTTTTAATATCTACTTTAACTAACAACTTTTTCCCTATCTCTACCTCTTTGGAATAATCGACAGAAATAATACTTCCCTTGTATTCGAGATCTCCTTCCTCACTCCATTGAACATTTTCAATAGAACTTAGAATAGAATTTCTCATAGATTTCTGAGATGAAGAGTATGTGAGATATGATATGGATTTATCATCTTTCTTTATTTTTAAATCTACAAAATCCCAACTTCCCTCTTTTACACCGTATTTATATGATAGCTCTTGAACAAAAGAGGTAAGTGAAGAACTCGCTCTTGGAGATAGGGTTGTACTATTATCCATTATTCCAATTAAAACAACGCCTTCACCTGCCTGTAATCCAGGATTTATACCTATACCACCTCTCGCACCTTCATATATATTCCCACTTCTATCAATTAGATAGTTATATGGTATATCGTTTAATTTTAATCTTGTGATACTGTAGTAATACAAGAGTTTAATCCATAGCTGTGGATCATCAGTCAAATCATTACTGAAACCATTTAATTGGGATATATATATTTTTTGAGGAAAAGAGTAAATATCAGATTCTTCAGAGAGAGTTTCATCAAATCCCATATCTTCTCTTTTAACGATATCTATTGCATAAATATCCTTAGGAAAGAAGGAAAATATATTCAAAGCAATTACAGATATAAAAAAAACTTTTATTAGTTTCATACTGTCCATTGTATCACATAACTAATCTTGAGAAGAAAGATAATCAGGGTCTATAGCATTGATATAATAAACTGCTGGTACAGAATAAACTTCCTCTTCGTATTCAACCTCACAGGTAGCATCCACTTTATATATTGGCAAGATATTACTCTGTTCCATACCTTGATATAAGTAGATGATGTCAAGATCTCCAGATTTGCAATTAGATACTTTATCAAGGACATCATCTATCCACGAGGAAAAACTATAGGGGGTATCATCAATTACAGAATTTAAAACTGCAAAATTAACATAACTTTCTTTTGGATACTCTTCCAGTTTAATATATGTTAATAGTAAATCTTTAGAGATTAAAGGCACCACAAATTTTTCTTTTATAAATTCTGTCAAAATAACTTCTCCCCCTTTTAATTTTCCATTTGAATTGAATATTAAAATATCAGAATACTCTTTACTACGTCCGAGTTGAATAGGAACTTCATTCAATACCCTGCTTGCATAATACCAGATATCACCATTCTCAGATATTTCTGTTTTAGAAAAGATAAAATTATAATCCTTTTGTAAATATGATTGAAAAAAGAGTGCAAATGCATCTTCGCCCTCTGATATATCAAGTGGTTTTGATAAATCAAATGACAGAATTCCTGTACTCATTTCATAGGAAAATGAATTACTATTATCTTCCCAGTATATTACCTCTTTATTATTATTTTTATCTAGAGATAAAGATACTTTTTGAATCATTGATTCTACAATTGAGGTGTTATCTTCTTGGTTAATTTCATATATATTAAAATCTCGGTTAGAGAAATTTTTTAAACCTGAGATATCGAGTTTTAAATCTGTTTTTCCCAATTGTACGGATTTTATTGGTTCAGAAGGATAATTTTTCTTCGTTGATTTTTCTACAAGATAAATAACAATAAATATTAATAATAAAATGATTGAGATAGTAAATAATATTTTTATATATTTATTTGTTTTCATAATATATTGTATTAATTACATTGATTACACCCCGAAAGACCTGGGACATCACAACCGAAACTTTGTAATACAGCCAAAGGATCAACGGCAGAGCCATTCATTTTTATCTCAAGATGTAAGTGGGGACCAGTCCAACAAGCTCCTGTTGGTAACTTAGTAAGAACTGCAGCAATAGGTTTTCTATCTTCGGATATAAAATCTCCTCCCAACTCGCTTCCTATGGCTAACTCTTCATTTTAACTTAACATGAACGAAAAGAAAGGTATAAGTATTTGTTCCATCAAATGCCTCAAATTTTACATAATCGCCAGCAGGAGATTTACAAGGATAGTTTGCAGAACTTGTCACTTTACATGAAGTACCTGGTTTTCCACAGAATTGAGGAGCGTAAAGACCACCACTAAAGCCCAAATCAACAGGTTTTGCACCTGAAATATTTGCATGACTAAAACAGGTACCATCATCAACCCAACCTTGAGTACAACTAACACCCGAAGAAGTCCCAAGTATACATTTTTCCCCTGTAAGTGGTGGCATGACAACATCTTCTTCTTCATAGTCATCTTCGGGGTTTTCTGGTGTAGGTTCTGTGAATTCATAATCAGGACATATTTCAACTTTACCAGGTATTACACTTCTATAGGAGTATGTCCATACATTGTAATCTGCTACTGCCTTATTGGCTATTCCTGAAAGTAAAATAAAAACTCCAACTATACCAAAAGCTATCAAAACACCTAAAGACATAAAAACCTTCGTTAGTTTCATAAGCATATCAGTAAGAACCCATGTGACAGCAGTAACAAAAGCACTTCCTAAGGGTGTTAATACCAAACCAGCAGCACCAGCTATTGCTGTAACTAAAGATCGGACTAAAGTTTTTAATCCACCCTGAGTAATCCATGTTCCAAGAAGTTTTCCAGCACCCGATTTAATCATCCATTTTTTAAGAGTTGCATTTTTAAGAAGCATTCTCGCAAAGTTTACCCTAGCTTTTTTCGTTATTTTGTTTTTGAAAAAACTTTCAATTTTCCCTTTTATTCTATTTCCTGTACCAAATATATTTGCTACCGCCTTCAGTGTTTTTGACCTCTTAAATACATATTCTATTCTTCTAAGATTCTTTTCTGATATTCCAGAAGTTTTTAATTTAAGTAAGGTTGTCCGCATGTATTCATCCATTTTTTTACCAGAAAGTTTTTCAAAATTTGCAAACAACTCTTTTTGAGATAAACCCTCTATATCATCAAGGGATTCAAGTTGTTTACTGAGAAGAAAAACAAATCCCTCCCCATTGAACAAAAAAGTATTGATTAAAGATTTAGGAGTCATGTAGTAAAGAGATTCTCCCATTTCGTTATATGCGTTCTTTATTGAAGATCCCTTTCCTGTAGTTTCTTCTGCCCTAAGAATTCTAACTCCAAAAGCTTGTTTTGTAGTTGTGGGACAAAGGACAGAGTTTCTTCCTTCGTTAAAAAAATCTCCATTAATAATACTAGGTACCAAATTCTTCATCGAAAGTCCCCCCCAAACATCATTTATTGAATTTACATATCCTTCAATCCTTCCCAAACCACCGATAAAATTATTTCTATTACCTAATAGTTTTCTTGCAATTTCTCCATCTCTAATAGCGCCCTCTATTTCTTGTCTTCTAGCAGGATCCTTTTCATCTTTCAAGGCCAGTTTTAAATCCTGCATTTGCGATTCATTTCTCATATTTATGAGCAAGAGACTTTTTTCATACATTTTTCTCTGTTTCTCTTCTGGTGATCCAGCAGAAGCATTCTTTAAAGGACCAATCTTACTCATTAAGTGGTCTTTTTCTAATTGTCTGTATAGTTCTGGACTTGAAATATCTATATCCTCTGTTTTGGTATGTGTTGCTCTTCCAAAACCCTCAGCTGCTTCTCTCCCATATCTTTGAGCCAAATATCTTTGAATAAATTCCTTCTGAACTCCCCCTGAAAGATCTTTCTCATTTGCAAATTTTTCAATAAATTCATACTTTTCTTGCTCTCCCATTGAATCCCATTTATTTCCAAATGTTCTTCTTCCAATTAGTTCAATACTCCTATCTCTCATAAAATCTGAATTGGAAAGAGAATCTGTTCTAATATTTTGTCCTATTGCTCTTTGTACCTTGTATGCTTCGGCTTTTTCATTTGCACCCGCACGAGCTAGGGCAATTTCTTTTGCTTCCTGATCGCCATATTGATGAGCCCACGCAGTAGTAAGGAAATCATCCATTACCTCTCCTAAGAATCTTACCTTATTTTGCTTTCTGGCTAAGTTAATATCATCAATAGATTTTTGAACATAACCCGCAGGATCTTTTAACAAATCTATGATTTTTCCAGTACTTATTGATAAACCACCATACTCATCAAATTTAACTTCTCCAAGTTTAATATCGAGCATACGATTGTATTCTTTAATCATTGTGTTAGATAGAAACACACCAGGCATTTCTAACGATGCCACTAATGCATCAGTTAACATACTCTCTCCAGAGATACCAGTTGGTTTAATAGGTCTTCTTTTATCAGGACTTTTTTTAGATTCCTTGAAGATGAAGTCAAATATAGAACCTAATGCATCATAGTTTTCACTTTTATTTTTTTGAGCCATAAAAAACTATAACTTAACCTTTAAATAATCCACCTACAAGTGGTATTTTCGATAAACTGTCTTTTACATTCTTTGATGCCTCTCCCATAGCACGAGATGAATCTGCGGGAAGCCATGCCTCAAGATATTTTGGGGCTTGTGCTGCAAAGTATAGAGACAAAACTTTTAATACTGCAATGAAAATACCCGCAGAAAGATTTACTGGCATACCATTAGGGTCTCCAACTAATTTCGCGGGAAATGATAAACTCATATCCCCTGTTTGTACTGAATTTAACACATTTGGAAGATAGATAATAAAAAGAACCATTGGGAAGACTAAAACATTCCTAACTATTGAAAGAAACCAGTTAGTAAGGAATTTGTTATTACCTGGAATCGCACCCAATGTTATTTGTATTGGTCCCGAAATAACAGCAAACAATAAAGAGAAGTATGCTTTAAATAAAGTTATTAGAACTTTAATTGCACCAAATAAGATAATACCTATCGCTGATATTACTAATATAATACCAACAAATCCTATAGCTCCAGTCACAGGATTACTAAAAATAGCAACTAATGCAACTACGCCTGCAACAGTACTTGCAGTAGCAACTTTTGTAAATGAATCCAACCCGATTCCTTGTAAAAAGTCTGATAATGTACCAGCTAATCCCGAACCACTATTAAATGTTGCCTTAATAAGATTTCCTAAAGTAGATATGGGAGTAGGATCCTCGACATCTAGAATCCATAAAACAATCCCATTCATTACACCTCCTAAATCTATAATAAGACCTGCTATAGCAAAACTAAAAGTTGCAATTATCAAAGATATAATTACTCTTGGTAAAACATTTCCTAACGTTACAATTGTTTGTCCTCCTAATTTATTCCTAAACATTATCATAAATCCGGCAGCTATCATGATAAGAACAAAAACTACATAAGAGATATTTAATACACGTGTCCATATAACATCTATACCTGTTTTTGATAATTCATTATATCCAGAATCTGCGTATAATTTATTTGTTTGATCACTATAACCAGGTACCCATTGCTGAGCCAGGTGTTCTGGCACATCAAAGGTCGGGTAATTAGCATATAACCCTTCATTCATATCAAATGTCATACCTAACAAACCTCTTTGTAAATCTTTCGGAATATTATTATTTGCCATTGCAAGAGCATCCCCTCCTTCAAGAATTTCAGGGAACAGATATGAAAGAAATCTTGTTGCGACATTGTAATCTTCTAAGCCACCTCGGCTACCCATATTATCTTCAAAAAGATTAGCTACCATATTAATAATATTCTGAAAAGTTTTTGTCTCCTCCCACGCAGGTTTAATCTTAATTGGATATTCTTCATTCGCTGCATATGCGTTGAAGGAAAAAAAGAAAAGAAAAGAAATTCCAAAACTAATAATCAACATTTGAAAGAAATTCCAATTGATATTGTCTTTTCTTTGATTAATTAAATGATATGTTTTTTTGACAAAGGACATCGTATATAAAATAATAATTTATCTAAGGACCAATATCTCGATCAATTCCTCTAGTTCCTTTTACTTTTTCAAGTAAAAATTTATTATACTCTACATCTGTTGGAGTATCATCTACTGTAGGAATATCATCGTACTCATTAACTTTTCTCTCCTTATAAAGATGAGACATATCCCAAGCACACTTAACAGTTGCTTGAATTGGTGTTCCCGCAATTTCAACTAGACAATCTGTTAAATAATACTTCTTTTTACCTAAATCTGTTGATGGTATAGATACAACCATATTCCTTGTATCCATAAATGTATTAGTACATGCAGATCCACTTGCACAGTCTTCATCCGAACCAAACGGAGAGGACATCATAATAACAATATCGTCAGTAGAAATACATTCTGGATCACCATCCCCGTAAAAATAACATTTAATAAGGTCCATTATCCCTTTAATTTTGTCATACACTGTAGATCCTGTTGTTCCCCAACCTAATATATATTTTAGTCTTTCTACCGATCTAGTAACGATATCCGTTTTACATGCATTATACTGATTGTTATCCCATAATATAAATTCAGCATCTTCACACTCATCTATTGGTTCAAGAGTTTCTTCCTTCTCATTGGGTGCTCTATAAAAGGAATCTTGCAGAAATTCAGAAATAACATTAGACTTTTGAGGATTTACATTTGATATATTATTATATTTTTCTTCTTCGCACTTATTACCTAATTCCTTCTCAAGAGCTATATTGCCATCTTCAGATTTTGCTTCAGTATCACCGAACTTGAGAAAATAATCAGTCTTAAAAGGTACATCTTCTTTAATACCCTTATATTCATAAATATTGTTATTTGGAGGAAGCATAGAGTTAGCCAATTCCTCATCAATTTGCTCTCCTGCTGGTTTAAGAGTATAAGAATCTTTTTTTATCAATCTGTTGGAATCTTTAACTTCAACACCTGAATAGAGTTCTAATGGAATAGTTACTTTAATCAAGAATAAATCTGCATCTTTAGATATTTGAAACCCTCCCTTATCTTTGGCACCATACTCTTGATAGAAAGGAACATCAATCTCACCTTCCCTAAAACAAATAGATTCTGTCTTTATCTCCATAATGCTATCATTTTCACATTGCACAGAAGAATTCGTTGCTGATAATACTTCAGAATTATTTTTAGAAGTCTCCTCTGCAATTTTCATAATGGTATTCTCCAATTCTTTTATCTCCGAGGTTTTTAATATCTCTTCATCGGGAAATAACTCTTCTAAAGATATAATTTCATCAAATTCTTGATTTTTTGAAGAAAGAGATTTGAGATCAATAGTTTCTTTGTCTGACTTTGAAAAGTTAACAACAAATATTATAAACATGGAAACAAATACCATTGAAAGTAAAAACAATATAGGTTTTAATTTGTTTGAAACCCTTCTATACATTTACATATTCTCAAATATTTAATTAAGTAATAACCCATAATCCGTTAACAAATCAACCTTTCCTCCACCTACCTCTCCTAACTTACTTACATCCAATTCTATCTCATTTAATGATAGATTAAAATCATATTTATTACCTATAGCACCAAGAATATAAATCTGTAATATATCAGCATCAGAGAAAGAGAAATACGAAGAACCATCCTCGCTTCTTACATCCCCAATAACTAACTCCCATGTACCATTCGTATCAGGTAAAACAGAAACATAACCAGAACTACCAACCGTACCTAATTCATCATTATCAATAATCTTTCCAACTAATACTAAATCAGATAGATCGTTAGAATTTACAACTTCTCCTACCCTAGTTTCTAATGGAGGAGAAGAGGAGAGTGTAGAGAAAGTTTTAAACGTATATTTCTGCCCATCGTAATCATACACATCATCACCTGAATATATTTCAAAGTAGTATGTAGTATCTGGTTGTAATCTACCACTCTCTATGTAATGAGAGTAGTACTCTCCTTTTTCAGTATAGGTATCTCTTGAATCGACAATCTCCTCAGTTAACTCTGTCTTACTAGTACCATATTTAACATATCCCTCCTCTTTTTGAGATGATCTCCAAGAGATTACAGCATAAGTATCTGTTAAATTTGTTACTGTTACAGTATCCTCTCCCGATTCCATCTCTATACTTCCTGCACTTGCAACTAAATCCTCCCATTGAACATCCTGTCTTCTCGTGTAAGCTTGTGGTTGAACAGGAACAACTGGTTTAACAGGTTGCTCTGGTTCTTCTGGCTCTTGTGGTTCTTCAGGAATAATAACTTCCTGAGAAGTACCTAAATCTGCAATATCAGGGAAATACTCTAACAAACTACTACCAAGAACCTCTTCTAACTGAATTGATTGAAGTAGTTTTCCCTTACTATCAAAAAGAGATGAATACGCACCCTCCAGTACTCCTCCTCTATCAACACCACTTCGTGCAAGAACTGTAAGATTCGTACTTTCCGTTACCTGGAGAATACTTTTATCCGATACACTTCTAATTGATGACAAGTCTAAAGTCCAATTCCCAGTAGTAGGAACTTGAGTAGAAACAGGATATGTACTTTTATCACTAAAAAAGACATAAAGTATTACATCCTCTAAATTACTCCCTGTAACCGAACCATACACAGGATTGGGAATTGGAGTAGTATCACTAATTGGGGCAGTTGAGAACTTATATTCAACCCCCTCCTTATTCTTAAACTTTTTACCATCTGAAAGTATTATAAAAGTATACTCAGTAGATGGCTCCAAGCTATCCAAAACAACATAATGGGAAACCTTGTTGGAGCTACTCCGACTATCCTGAATGGGACTTTGTTCAACCCCATTAAGAATAGGGACAACATATCCACTGGTCTTTTTCTCTGTGACCCAACTTACTGTTAGAGAATTTGTAGTTATATTCGATATCAATACACCCTGAGGTGTAGAATCTGAACCCGCATTCGCAATAAATTGAACACCCTTGTAAACAAGAAAAACTACTGCAGGAGTCCCAAACAGTAGTAGTAAAACTAACCCTAACTGTCTCTTCTGATGTGGAGTTAAATTCATCTTTCTATGATACAAGGTACCTATATCAATATCAACGATTAGCTATTAGATCTCTTAGAGGAAATGCCCTCTAAAATTCCAGAACCAATTGCCATAATAGAAGTAATCTTTTTTATTGGTACCAAAACAGCACTATTCACTTGATATACAGTACCTTTTACAGTACTAACCATCCCTTCTACATCACTGATAATTCCATTTGCCACTCTTAAAGTTTCCTGTGCATCAATAACAATTTTCTTAGCTTCCTTAATTGTATTCCCAGATTCTTTAAGTAACATTGCTAATTGATATAGAACAAAACAAACAAAGAATGTAAAAACACCAATAATAATCATCCAGTACAAACTTGGTATACTCTCCATTTTGATCATAGTGTAAATTTAATATATATAATTATGCTTGTATTTACATACTAATGTCAAGCTAAATGGTATAATTAAGTATGAATAGATTCTTTATTAAACACAAATTAAATATTGATGACACTGTCCATCTCTCAGATTCGGACAGTGAATTAGTTATAAATAGCATCAAATTAAAAGTAGAAAATTTCATTGAAGTAGAAACATATGATGCTGTATATTTAGCTGTAATTACGGACATATCTAATAAATCCGTTGAGGTTGAGATATTAGAAGAGATTGAAAAAAAAGAAGAAGAAAATTCCCATGATTTAACAATATTACAATCCCTTATCGGAGATAATAAATTTAACTTTTTCTTGGAGAAATCTATTGAAATAGGTATTGACCGAATTATTCCAATAGAATCTTCTTATTCCACAATAAATAGAAATAAAGCATTAAAAAAGTTTGGACTTTGGAAAAAAATAATTAAAGATGCAACAGAACAATCTAGAAACATCACTCCTACAATATTGGAAAAACCAATTAAATTAAAAGATCTCTCGATTAAAGATATACCTAATAGAATATGTCTCTCAACTGAAAATACATCCTCTATAAATCTAGATAAATATTTTGAAAAAGCTAATATTAAAGAACCAACCATAATTGCTATCGGACCAGAAAAGGGTTGGAGTAGTAATGATATTGAAATATTTAAAAATTTAAATTTCACCTTTATTAAACTTAAAGGTAATATATTAAGAACTGAAAGTACTGGATTGGTAATAGGGAGCATAATTAAATACTTAAAAGGGGAAATCTAATGGGAAGAAAGAGAACAAGAAACAATTACAAGAAACCAAGAAGTTTTAACAAAGATTCAGAATCAAAATACTTTACAAAAGATGATATCTTTATTTCCAGAATGGCTAGTATTCTAAGAATTCCAAAGAATGCTGTTTTAGAAACATTCAACCAAAGAGCGCTTACAACAATTAGATTAAATTCTTTGATGGGTAATCCTAGAGATACATTAAGAAGATTAAAATCTAGGGGCTATGAACTTAAAAGTATTCGATGGTCTCCAAATACATATGTTGTGACTAATCGAGACAAAGGAGAGATTTCTCAAATAGATGAATATAGAGAGGGGACTTTTTACATACAGGATTTATCTAGTATCTTAGCAACATTAGTACTAGATCCAAAACCCAAGGAAAAAATAGTAGATGTTTGTTCTGCACCAGGCAGTAAAACAACACATATTGCAGATTTAACAAAGAATAAAGCAATTATAATTGCTAATGATATAGAGGTAGGAAGAACTAACTCCCTTCGCAATGTAATAGAACAATTTGGGGCAACTAGTGCAAAGATTACTCTAAGTGATGGAAGAGAGTTTGGGAAGAAGTATCCTGACTATTTCGACAAAGTACTTTTAGACGCCCCATGTAGTGGAGAGGGGAGAATATACATGAGAGGACAGAAACCTTTAAGATTTTGGAGTGTAAAAAAAGTAAAATCCTCAGTTATGATTCAAAGAGAATTACTTGAATCTGCTTTTAGAACTCTTAAAACTAATGGCACTTTGGTATATTCAACATGTACACTAGAGCCAGATGAGAACGAAGGTGTATTAACGACATTGTTAAACAATCATAAAAATGCTCAGATAGTTGATATTGATATTGTAAATACTCAAGCGTTTAAGGACTACAAAAAACATATTACAAGAGGTATTACTCACTGGAGTGGAAATCAATACCACCCATCTGTTAAAAATAGTATAAGGATACTCCCATCGTCTGAAATGATGGGCTTCTTTATAGCAAAGATAGTAAAAAAATAGGGGAGTTACCCCCTACTTCTATTATTCCTTAGTAACTTCTTCCTTCTTCTCGTTTACCTGTTTAATACTTAGCTTTAACTTACCATCTCTTTCCTTAGAAACAAGCTTTACTTTTACATCATCTCCCTCTTTAAGATACTTTCTTACATCTTTAACAAACTCGTCTGTAATTTCGGACACATGGACTAAGCCAGATAGACCTGGAGCTATATCTACAAATGCACCATACTCCATTATACTTGCAACTTTACCGTCATATATTTCTCCTACAACTGGTACTAAGCCAAGTTTTTTAACATAAGCTAAAGCCATATCTATTGATTCTTGATTCATTGCATATATATTTACAGCACCACTTTCCTCTACGGTAATTTCTGCCCCTGTTCTTTCAGTTAACTCTCTAATATTTTTTCCTCCTGGACCTATTAACTCTCCAATCTGATCTACTGGAATTTCTGCTCTAGCAACCTTTGGAGCAAACTTGGATAGTTCTGCTTTTGGCTGAGAGATTGCTTTCTCCATTACCTCTAATACTTTTAATCTAGCAATTTTTGATTTCTCAAAGGTTTCTTTAACAATCTCTATGGTTAAACCCTTCATCTTGTTATCCATTTGTACTGCTGTAATACCATCTTTTGTACCTGTTACTTTGAAATCCATATCTCCATAGAAATCTTCTACACCCTGCATATCTGTAAGAATATGGAATGTACCATTCTCTTCATTTACTAAACCACAAGCTATTCCCCCAACCATCTTCTTAATTGGAACACCTGCAGCCATTAGTGCTAATGTTGAACCACAAGCTGATGCCATTGAACTTGAACCATTCTCTCCCTGAACTTCAGACATTACCAAAATTGTATATGGGAATTCATCTACAGATGGAATGACAGGAATTAGTGCTTTCTCTGCTAACATACCATGTCCTATTGCTCTTCTACTTGGAGATAGACGTGCTCTATCAGCATCTCCATAAGCAAAAGGTAAATCGTTGTAGTAATGCATATATCTTTTCTCTTTCTCACCTAACATATCATCAACTAACTTTGCATCTTTAAGTGTACCCAATGTAGCAATAGAGAGCACCTGTGTTACACCTCTGGTAAATAGGGCAGAACCATGAACTCTTGGTAGCAAGTCTACCTCTGCATCCATTTCTCGTATTTCATCAAAGTCCCTGTTATCAGCTCTTTTACTCTTTTCTGCAACATACTTTCTCATGGTCTTCTTAAGAAGCTTTTCATATCCCTCACTCATTTGAGATTTAGAGTATTTACCTTCAAAGTTTTTAAATACCTCTTCTTTAGTAGACTCATGTAACTCTTTATCTCCTTTTAAGAGGTTTTCTAAAAGTCTATCACCTAAAAATTTGGATATCTCTTCTATCATTGCTTCATCTATACTAAATGAAACATACTCTTTTTCAACCTTATCTAATTTCTTTAAGAATTCATTTTTGGACATCTACCCATTTTTGCATTTCAGATAAGCTCATTTCCATTGCCTTAATTACATCTGATTCAGGGATTTCATAACAACCTGCATCAATCATTGTAAATACCTTTCCATCACCCCCTAATACATAGTTCATTTTATTCTCCTCATCTACATCTTCCATACTTCTATAGATTGCCTTAATACTATCTCCCTCCATACCCATTCGGACACCTGCAATAGGGCCATCAAATGGTGCATGTGAGTTCATAAGGGCAACTGACGCAGCATTTATTGCTAAAATTACAGGATCATTCTCCTCATCATATGACATTACAGTAACAATCAAGCTTAACTCATCCCTGTAATCGTCTGGAAATCTAGATCGTAGTGCTCTATCTATCATTCTTGCTTTTAAAACTGCATCATCACTTGGGAACCTCTCAATTTTTACAAATCTAGATCCATTAATCTTACCCGATGCATAGAATCTCTCTATATATTCAACAGACATTGGGAAGTAATCATTTTCCTGTTTTGCTTTAGCAGTATTAACATTAACCTCAACAACGGTATCCCCCATTCTTGCAATAACTGCACTTTCTGACTTTAAAGCAAGTTTTCCTGTTTCAAATGAACACTTCCTACCATCTATTTCAAACTCATAAATTTTTTGATTAAACAACATAAATAATTATATTAAAAAATATTAAATATCAAACTAAATAACTTAGTAGTTATATCAATATAGAGGGAAAAAAGAAAGACCTGAAAAACAGTATTATATCTTTATTTTCTTTGTAAATGTTTCATACCTCTCTGGTTCGCTTTGTGAAAGGTACTGTAATAACCTTCTCCTTTTACCAACTTTCTGAAGTAAACCTCTTCTTGAGTGATTATCTTTTTTGTGATCCTTAAGATGTTCACTTAACTTTAATATCTCTTGCGTAAGAATAGCTACTTGAACTTCGGGAGAACCAGTATCACCCTCATGGAGGGCAAAGGAGTTCACAATCTTTTGTTTTTCATCTTTAGATAATGCCATATATTCTAGATTAACATCATATATCTGTTTTTACAATAGCACAACATCGTACAAACCCTATTTTATATTATTATAGGATTTGTGTCAAACATTTCTTTATCGAGAAACCTTATAACAGTACAGTTCATCACCTTCGTTGCTTTCTACATCAATATCAAGAATCACACCACAATCTTCTCCCTGTTTTACCTCATGTACAGTTTCTTTTCCTTTTCGTAATGATTTTATTTTACCTTCTGCCAATATTTCATCATTGCGAACAACATAACATTTACAATCTCTTTTTAATATTCCATCCTTAACCCTAGAACCGAGTACCTTAGAACCATCTGAAAGTACAAACATCATTTTTATTACAGCACTTCCAATCTCTTCTTCGACATGTGCAGGAGTAGACAACATCTCCAACGCATCTTCAACCTCTTCAACCAATTTATAAATGATGGAGTAAGTTCTAACCAAAACTCCACTCTTTTTTGCTACATCCTCAGAACCCTTTTCTATACCTACTTCGAAACCCAAAAGAATCGCTTTTGATAGTTTAGCCATCTCAATATCTTTATTTGTTATATCTCCAACTCCATCAGATACAATATTAACTGAATACTCATCTTTCTTAACTTTCACTAATGATTGTTTTAATGCTTCTAGAGAACCTTGAGAAGAGCTCTTTACAATTACATTAAGAATCGTATCTCCGTCTTTCTGTTCTTCATCAAATATTGAACCGAATATGTCATCTTCAACAATACTCAAATCCTCTAATGTGGGTTCTACTTTGTACAAAGTAGAGAGTAATTTAAGATTATTTTTTTCTAAAATGAAAACTTCTGTACCTAAAGGTATTAAATTCGATATCCCTATTACTTTACCACCACAACCACAAGATAAATCACAAATATTCTCTCCCTCCTCTGATATTATTCCTTTTACTTTCTCAATTTCAAAACTTTCTCCTTTTTTATACCCTAACCAAGAGCCCTTACATAGGTCCCCACTTATTAACACCAATGAAGATATATTTCCTCTAGTCTTATCCTTTACTGATTCTAATACATAGGCCCTTGCAGCAACTCCTTCAGGTAAAACCCCTCTATCCTCTAAACCCTCAACATCAGCAACGAGATTGATTAAATCTAAAAGTTCGGAGATTCCTTTCCCAGTTTTTCCAGAAACCTCAATTACAGGTATATTTCCTCCCATACCCTCTACTTGTACCCCTTCTGTTTGTAATATCTCTTTTAATCTTAGCAAATATTTACATTTCAGGCAGATCAATCTTGTTTATTACAACAATGGGTTTTATGGAGGATTTTTATTATTTCTATAGATTCAACAGTTTGTGGCTTAACACTATCATTAGCAGCAACTATTAAAAGAACAATATCTGCAATACTACTCCTCTAGATCTCATCAACTGAATGCTTCATGACCAGGTGTATCTATGTAATTTTTTTAGAAGCATTTTTGCCTGGAGCAATTGTAAATACACAGATATCTTTGAGTTACCACCTGGCTTCACAACTTTGAACATGACTCTTTCTAATGTAATCAAGTATTGTAGCTTTTCCACATACATGACTCAATATTGCAACAATTGGGACTCTGGCTTGAGCACATATATTTTTGTTTCTCAACTTTTAACCATTTTAAACTATAATACTTTCATCTTAATATTACTTCCTCTTTTTCTCTTCTTCTTTTCCTGCAACCTCTTCTTGTTTGCTCAGCATACTCCCCTCAACAGCATCTTCCTTTTTCTCTTTCTTTTCTTTTCTTCTTATCTCCCTTCTCTAACTTCTTCATTCTCTTCCTGTATTTCTTCTGGTATCTCACCCTGGGCTCCAACAATATCAATCTTAAATACCTGTCAATTTCCAAGCTAATCTTACATTTTGACTCCTCTCTACTGATAGCTATGATAGCTGATCAGAAGGAGATACCTGTTGCTGTATCATCAGATATTTCCAAGCAGAATCAACCTTTGCAGGACTTAATGCATTAGCAACAAATCTCTCTCTAAATCTTCATCCTTATCAATTATATCAATCTTTTCTCAAGCAAGTTCATTCATAATGTTTGCTATACGAATACCTCTCTGACCTACACATGAACTAATTGGATCAATACCATCTTGATGTGACACATGGGTAATTTTTTTCATCTTCTAGAACTAGCTTTGCAACTGCCTTAATTTCAAATTCACACCAGATTCAATCTCAGGAACTTCCAATTTAAAAAGCTCTATTAAGAAATTAGATCTGCCTAGATACTAATATTTCAGAGTCTTCAATACTCTTAAGTAATACTTTGTACCTCTCTCCAACTCTATAGTAATTCATTAGCAATCTGCTCCTCTTGTGGCATAAATGCAGTTGCCCTTGCCTATCTCCATTACTGCCATACCTTTTGCATTCTTGTACCAAAGCTGTATATACCTCTCCTACCTTATCACTAAATTACCTATTACTGCATCTCCTTTTCAGATTCTCTATCTTTTGGTAGTAAAACCTGTTTAGCGGTTTGTGTAGCTATCCTTCCTAAATCATCAGATGCATCTCAATCTGAACAGAATCCCCTATCTCAACACTTGGAGAAATTAACTCTGCCTTCACTTAATGCAATCAGTCTCAGTCATCGTTTACCTTTTTAACAACTTTCATTGCAAAGTTTAAAACTCACCAGTCTCTCTATCAACTCCTACTGCTAAATTACTACCTAACTTTTCATCAATCTCCTCATATTCAACCTTCCATGTTTCTCTTTCTTAATGTACTTAATATTTATTCCAAGGCCTTAAAGATCTCCTTTATCTATTCTCTTTTCTGTTGCTATCTGATTTATGGCAGCTACTAACTCTGATGTCATTGCTATATATATAAAATATTAATAAAAAATTATCATTACATACATACTAAAAAAGGTGAGAAAAACATCTCACCATATCTTTAATACATCTTCCAACGAAGTATACTACAAGTGTGTATTAAAATCCAAATACCAAAAGATATTTTAGCTTTGCCTTTAACTCCTCCCAAAGCTTCTTTTCTTCTCATTAATCTCTTAGGAATATCTACATCCACTCTCACATACAAATTTCCTTGTACCATCTTTACCTAATACTGGTACCTTCTCCCTTTACTCTAAATATGGTGCCTGGTTGTGTACTACTTGGTATTTTTAACTTAACATCACCTTTTTAATAGTTTCAATATCTATCTTTCCACTGCAATTGCAGTATGAACAGGTATACTTACAGAGTACAAATCATTCCTCTTCTATCAAATTTCTCAGATGGCTCGACCTCAACTTCAATAAATAGGTCTCATACTCTGTATTAATACCTGCGTTTCCTCCATCTCTAAACCTTAAAACCATTCCATCACATGCTCCTGCTGGTATATGTATCTTCATATTCTCTGTCTTTGATTCATGGTTAAATTTTTACCTGCACAATTCATACAAACTTTTTCTGGGATGTCTCTACCACTACATTTAGAACACTGGGCCATTACGGATATCTGACTCAAGAAACTGTTTTGAACTCTTCTCTACCAGTTCCCTATATACATCACATGTTTTTTCCTTCACTGTACTACTTCCTACCCTTACACTCTTCACACTTTATATTTCCTTTGACCAACCTTAAACTCCCCAGCACTTTCCATTGCTTCATCAAACCCAAATCTCATCTTGTACTCATATTCTCGCCACCAAATATTCCCGAGCTTCATTCTGATTCCCAACTACAAATCAACTAAAATTATTTCCATTTCCTCCAAAAATGTATTGAAAATATCACCTATCAAAAGGTGCCACTGCAGCTTACATATTCATACCCACTACCATTGCCACTTCTTGGTCAAAACCCTGAGTACTGGCATGACCATACTGATCGTAAGCTGCTTTTCGTGTCATCAGAAAGGACTTCGCATGCCTCCCGAACCTCTTTAAATTTATCCTCAGCACCATCTTCCCTCAGTTTACATCCGGATGAAACTTCATAACAAGCTGGCATGCCTTTTTAATTTTCTTCTTTTCGAATTCTTGTCTATACCAAGAACTTCATAGTAATCTCTTTGTTCATATAGGTGATATTCTAGCAGACAAACGCATTATGCCTACAGATGACATCAAAATCTTTAACTGATAATATATTTAACATGGAAAATGATATACAAATACAAAGAGAAAATGAAAGGAAAATATCTAATACAAAAGAAACTTTCTGTTTTTGTTTTGTTGGGTTATCATTATTTGCCCAATCTATACCCTTACTCTCTTCATATATCCAAGGAGAGGTTAACATCTTAAAACAGAAACTAATGAAAGATCCTTTGCCAGAATCATATAGGCAGTATATTGAAGACCACCTGTATACCATGATCCTGGAGTAAGTTACTTTGCGAATCTTCTCAAATAGTGTTGAAAACCTTAAATACGATGGTCTATTTACATATGACCCAACAACTAAAACAACTAGAGAAGTACTTGTAGACAAAAGAGAAAAAGGGCTAAACATGTACATCAATATACCTTCAATAGTTATACTCAATATACTAGTAACAACTCCTAATGTAGAAAGAAAATGAAGAAGTATAAGATAGATACTCTAAATCTGATTAGCACATTTTAAGGCACCCCTATCCCTGAGATGGAGAAACTCCCTTTATATACGGACAGTGCAGTGATAAGTTTTTTTAATAGACACTCTAATCTCCCAGAAACAATATTTACCAAACTTGAGAATGTGGATATTGAGATAGTGTAGAGATAGAGAGAGAGGATACTACTCTTTCATATATTGTTAGGAAGTAAAAATTGTTTCTCCAGATGATTTTTCCATTTTGAAAACTCAAGATATGAAACTGTAACCTTAATGACTTGTTGGCTACTTGGGTTTGAACTAAGAGATTAATAGTAGTAGCTGAAAGGATTTAATTTTTTGTACAATGTATATAAGGAAATAATAAAAAGAAAATAGTAATACTCTCAATAATTTATGATATTGCTAATGATAAAATATATTATGTATTAGTATGCTTCCAAGTAGTCAAATCTGTTGAGATAGTATTTTGGGGGTTCTTAAAGAAGAAGAGGCACGCATCCATTAATCGAAAAATACCAGCAAGAGAATCCAGGTATAACAATTAAGTATGCAATACAACCATTAAAAGACACATGAATCCATCCTCTATGGAAGATTACAACAATCTGATACTTCGAGTTTACCTGCACCAGATATTGCGATGATACATAATAATTGGTTACCCAAATTTCAAAATATTTATCTCCTCTACTCAAACGACATTATGAGTGAGGATACATACTGCAAGAGTTCAATTAACCGGCTATATTGGATTTTAAAGGAGGTGATAATAATATCTATGCCATACCATTACAGATTGATGGCCTGATGGTCATATACAACAAAGATATTCTCCAAGAAGAGGGATATTCAACACCACCTGCGGATTGGGATTCCTTTATGGAACTAGCCAAAGATTTAACCATTAGAGATAGCGAAGGGAAAATTACTAGATCTGGATTGGCCATAGGAACCGCTAATAATATAACGCACTCTTTTGATATTCTTTCATATTTCTTTTTACAGAACTTAGTACAGTTAATGAATGAAGATAGAACTCAAATACAACTTACTTCAGACAGGGCAATCAGAGCATTTAATACATACACATCGTTTGTAATGGAAGAAGATGCAACTTGGGCAACATATCTCCCAAGTGATTTAACTTCTTTTGTTAACGGAGAATTAGCTATGATGTTTGGAACTAGTTGGAGAGCCCTAGACATACTTTCTCAAACAGAAGATATTGAATTCGGATTGGCTCCTTTACCACGATTACCCAATAACGAAGAGGTCTACTACTCAACATATTGGGGAACGACCGTTAGCAAATCAAGTAAAAACTCCTACGAGGCATGGAAATTTGTTGAATTTCTAAGCCAACCTGAACAATTAAGAAGATTAAATCAAAATTCCGCTAAGATAAGGACGTTTGGAGAGCCATACTCGAGAGTATCTATGAATTCAGAAATGAAAGACATTGAATATACAGAAGCCCTTTCATATATGGCACCTTTTATGAAATCCTGGCAACTTGGAGATCAACCCGTTGTAGAGGCATTCTTAAATGGCGCGATAACTAATGTATTAGAGAAAGATTCTGATAGTTACTCTGAGTTAAAGAACGCACAAGAAGATATTAATATTAAACTTGCAGAAAGTAATAAATAAAAGCTAATATATACAAATGAGCTTGAAAATTGCCCCAATAAAAAAAAGACAAAGAAGTATTTTACTTACATTCCTACTTCTGCTTTCGCTACCTGTTTTTGTGTTCAGTTTACTTGAGAATCAAAGTTTTGATACCAGAAATAGAGCATTTGAAGAAATAGAATTAAGTGAACTTAATCCCTGTATAATAACATTCCCAAATGTAAACCCCTATACATTAGAAGTAAACAATACAGTCAGACTTCAGATTGATGCACTTTCAGAACAGTATGGTATCAAAAGTATCATTGTATCCGATGGTATAGGTAATACAATCTTTTCACAAACCTATAAAGATACCGTATCTAAAGTAACTGAATCCTTTTTATACACACCTACTATTGCTAGATCCTACAATTTAATGGGTACAATGGTTGATAAAAGTGATAGGACTTTCGGATGTGCGATAAGCAGTCCCTACGATGTAAAAGGCGTAAAAGCCATACTAACAAATACCAAACCGGAATTTTTAACCTCACCAAAAGAATCAAAACCATCACAAAGTATTCAAACTAATACTACTTACGAATACACATTAGAAGCACAAGACATTGATGGAGATACAATCAATTATTCCTACTCCTTCACTAAAGGACAAGATTGGTTGAAACCATCAATCATTGATGATGGAGGAGATGGTAAGCTAACTATTAAATTCAGGGGCACAACAGATAAACCAGGTAGTTACTTAGCAAATGTATTCATACATGATGGGTATAGTAAACATTTATCTTCCCAATCCTGGGTAATCAGTGTAAGTCCAGAAGGTAATGATAACCCAATTGTAACAATAATAGAGCCAGAACAAAGTATTACAATTAAAGATGGCAAACCAATAAAAATAAGCTGGGAAGCGGTAGATAACAATGGAATAATCAGATATGAAATATATATATCCTCTAATCCTGTAAACGAACTGGCCTGGGACCCCATAAACCTAGAAATTCCTCCAACACAAACCTCATACGATTTAGATATTAGTACCATTGCGGATGGTGCATACCGAGTAATTGTTAGAGCAATTGATAATCAAGATCCAGCAGCCGTAGGGATTGATGTTTCTGAAGAGATAATAATTGCAAAAGAGATAGAAGAGCCAGACGAACCAGATGATAAAGTTGTACTTCCACAACCCCAAATTATAAATATATCACCAACTGGAAGTGATGAAATAAGTAATCTCACACCAACAATTAAAGCTTCTCTAATAGCAACAGAGAACGGTACTATCGAAGAATCCAGCATCCTGGTTAAGATTGATGGAAAAGATATCACGAAAGATATAAAAATAAATAAGATATCTGATTCTGAATACACTGTAATATACATACCCGAAAACGCATTAGATATTGGTCTTCATAAAATATCTATCTACTTCAAAGATTCAAACGGGGGTGAGATTGATAAAGAGTGGACTTTCAATATCTCCGGCTCTACACAAGATTCAGATGTATTCAACATATTTGGTTTTGAAATTCCAAAACGAACTGGATACATAATAGGAGGAGGAATTGGTTTAATAGCTCTCGCCATTTTAATTCCTTTAGTAATAATGGCCGTATGGAAAGACAATTCGAAAGAAATATCAACAGGGAGTGTTGTTCTACCTAAATCTTTACCTTCTACAGAAGATGTCTTCGTACCTCAATCACAAAAGACTGTTGAGAATCTTGTGAAAGAAAGTCCTACACCACCAGAGCCAGATATCCAAGAAGATGATATTCCAGAGCCAGATATTGATACAGTATTTGATGCACCTCTACCAGAAGATGGTTTCACTAATATGTACCAACAGATTAAAGAAATCGAAGAGAAAGAAAACAAAGAGGCATAGGAAGTTCTCCTCTCACTCCCATTTTGATATAATCATACGATGAGAAATCTTACATATTCTGAATTAAAGAACGAGTATCTAGAATTTTTTAAAAGTAAAAATCATATAGAGATACCAAGTGCCCCATTAGTACCAGAGGATGATCCCTCTGTGCTTTTTGTTAATGCAGGAATGTTTCCGTTAGTACCTTTTCTTAAAGGAGAAAAACACCCTTTAGGAAATAGATTAGCAAATTCTCAAAGATGCCTAAGAACTGGGGATATTGATGACGTTGGAGACAACTATCACTCTACTACATTTGAGATGTTGGGTAACTGGTCATTAAATGATTACTTCAAAAAAGAAGCCATTGAGATGTCTATTGAATTCTTTGTTGATGTATTAGGTATGGATATAAAAAGAATATATGCATCTGTATTTGCAGGAGAAGATGCAATACCCAAAGATAATGTTTCTATAGAGGTATGGAAAGAGATATTCTCTAGATACAACATAAATGCAAAGGTAGGAAAGGGAGAAAGAATACAAGAATATGGAAAAGAGCATAATTGGTGGGGATTACCCAACGGAGGTCCTTGTGGTCCAGATTCTGAAATATTCTACGATACAGGTAAAAAACCGTGTGGTAAGAACTGCCATATTAACTGCAATTGTGGGAAATATATAGAGATAGGAAATAATGTATTTATGGAATACCTTCTAGAGAATGGAATGTATCTACCCCTTGGTAAACATAACGTTGATTTTGGTGGAGGACTTGAAAGATTAGTCATGATTACCCAAGGAGTAGAATCTTTCTATGAAATTGATATATACAAACCAATATTTGAAAAAGTTAAGGAAATATCTAAATCTGAAAACATTCAATCACAAAGAATAGTTACTGACCATATTAAAGCAGCTACATGGATAATCGCTGATGGAGTAAAACCATCTAATACAATGCAGGGCTACATACTAAGAAGATTAATCAGAAGAGCAATGAGACACGCTAGAATACTAAATATCAATTCCCCTTTTATTAAAGAAATTGCCGAAATATCTATAAACCAATTTAAAGGCGAATGGATTAAATTAGAACAAAACAGAGATGAGATATTAAATACTCTAAGCCAAGAAGAGGAGAAATTTAATAAGACATTAGAGAAGGGTTTAAAGGAACTAGACCATTTAATAGAAAGAAAAAAGAACATATCAGGAGAAGACATATTTAGAATGTATGAAACATATGGTCTTCCTAAAGAGGTAACTGAAGAGATATTACAAGAGAAAAATATAGAGATAATAGATACAAGTACTTTTGAAAAAGCCAAGTTAGAACATAAGAAGAAATCTCAGACCTCATCCTCTGGAATTTTCAAAGGTGGTTTAGCAGACACATCAGAAATGTCTACAAAATATCATACGGCTTCTCATTTGCTTCTTTCTGCTCTACGTAAAGTACTTGGAGATCATATATATCAGAAAGGAAGTAACATTACACCCGAAAGATTGAGATTGGATTTCCCCAATTCTGAGAAATTAACAAATGAACAAATTCAAGAAGTAGAGAATTTAATTAACAAAGCAATAGGAAATCAATTATCGGTTACCTTTAAAGAAGTATCAAAAGATGAAGCATTAAAACTTGTTCCCTTTGCAGCTTTCGAAGAGAAGTATGGAAGTAAAGTTAAACTTTACACAATTGGAGATTCTCAAAACCCCTTCTCCGTTGAGATATGTAACGGTCCTCATGTTTCAAATATTTCTGTATTAGGTAAATTCAAAATAGTAAAACAAGAAAGTGTAGGTACAGGAATTAAAAGAATAAAAGCAATACTAGAATAGATATGCAAACAGAAAAACCCATATTAGCAATTGATTACGGAGAAAAAAGAATCGGATTAGCAATCTCAGATACTAAGGGAATAATTGCATCCCCGCTTGATGTACTTAAAATTACAAAAAATAGAAATATAAATAACATATTAGAAGAACTACTACTCATAGTAGATGAATACAGAGTAAAAAGTATACTGATAGGTATGCCCCAAGAGTTTGAAACTTCATATTCTAAATCTATAAACAAGATTAAATCGTTTGCAAAAAAATTAACAGACCTAACAGAGATACCTGTAATATTTCAAGATGAAAGCTATTCTACTACTCAAGCCCAGAATATGTTACTATCTCTAGGACAAAGTACTAGGTCATCAAGGGGAAAAATTGATATGATATCAGCAACCTTGTTCCTTCAAGAATTTCTAAATTCTAATAATAAACAGAAATGAAATCTTTAATTAAAATATTTCTCTTAGCACTACTTACTGTTGCATTGATTGTTTTCCTCGCAAAGAAAAATTACGACACAGTAATAGATCAACCCAATAGTGAAAGTACTGAAAAAATAACCTTTCAGATAGTAACAGGAGAGTCAGTAGATTCAATAATCCAAAAATTAGTAGATTTAGGAGTATTGAAAGAGAAGTGGGCTAATTACTTAAGAATATATTTAAAAATAAATAACCTAGCAGAAAAGATACAAGCTGGAACATATGAATTACCTAAGAATTTAAGTATAAAAGAAATAGCAGAAACAATTCAAAGAGCTAGAGGATTAGATATTTGGGTAACAATACCAGAAGGATTAAGAAAAGATGAAATAGCAGAAATACTGTACACTGAACTTTCAAAAAGTAGCAATCAGGTGTTTAGTAAAGAAGAATTCTTACAATTAACTACAAATACCTCCTTTATTTCAACATTGGGATTTTCTAAATATACACCAACCGATTTAGAGGGATATCTCTTTCCTGACAAGTATGCTTTCTCCGTAGATGAAACTACTCAAGATGTTTTAACTAAAATGATTAGAAATTTCATAAACAAAGTTGGTGAAAATGACTCTTACGAAGATCTTATTATCGCTTCCATGGTAGAAAGAGAAGGAAGAACATCTGAAGATCGACCAATGATTGCAGATATAATAAATAAGAGATATGAAGAAGGATGGCTTCTGCAAATATGTGCAACCATACTCTATCTAAAGAAAGATTGGGAACATGTTATTACAAAACAAGATATGGCAGAAGAGAATCCGTATAACACTTACAAAACTCCTGGATTACCTCCTACCCCAATTTGCAATCCTGGTCTAGCAGCTATTGATGCAGTAAGAAACCCTGAATCCAATCCCTACTACTACTACATACACGATGATGATGGAAATATACACTATGGAAAAACTCTAGACGAACATAATAGAAATATTGAAACATATCTTAGATAATTTAAATTGACCTGTAAGCCCCAATGACAGTATCTATTGACATGACAGACAAGGAGATTTTACCAAAAGGTCCCATTATCTTAGATTCAAATAATCTAAAAACCAAAAAAAGAAAACATTGGATATTTATCCCTCTTTCAATTTTACTCATCACTATTCTTGGTATCGGAATATATTTTCTTTACAAAGGGTACAAAGTTGGAGAAGGAATCGGCTTTAATTTCTCTCCCGGTAATTTAATTGATATTAAGAAGGATCCAGAATTAAAAAAAGATAGTACACAAACATATACGAATATATTACTTGTTGGTATAGATACAAGAGAAAATTCTAAATTACTAAATACAGATGTCATTATCTTAGCATCGTATAATCATCTAACCAAAGATATTGTAATGATCTCTGTACCAAGAGATTTCTATGCTCAGGTTAATCCAGATAGGGTTGGTTTTAGTAAAATTAATTCTGCATATTCAATAAATGAAGCTAAAAAGAGTGATTACGGTTTGGAAGTACTTCAAGATATCGTAGAAGATATAACTGGTATGGAAATTCAATACCATGCAATGATAAATTTCGAGGGCTTTATTGAATTGATTGATGCAGTAGGAGGTGTGTATGTTAATGTTGAGAACAGTTTCACTGATTACAGATACCCACTTGGAACTAAATATCAGACAGTATCATTCAAAGAAGGACCGCAATTGATGGATGGAGAAACTGCTTTGAAATATGCCAGATCCAGACACTCTCAACAAAATGGAGAGGCTCAGATTATGCAAGAGCTAGAAGACAACAAAAGGTAATGGATTCATTTAAAGAAGCCCTACTAAGTACAGAAACTCTTCTCAACCCTACAAAAGTCATGTCTCTATTAAGTTCTGTACAAGATAATCTTCAAATTTCTGAATTCTCTTTAGAAGATGTTCAAGCAGGTGTAAATATTCTTAAATCATTAAATTCTGAAGAACAAAAAGCTTCAACCTACTCCTTTGTCTTAGATCCTACAGTAGGAAATTACTCACTAATTACTACAAATGTACCTAGTGAAGGTTACGCAATTGGCCCAAAAGAGGGCTTGGGAAATACACAAAAATTAATGAATATGTCCAACTTGTAATTAAAAATCCTCTACTTTACTCTGAGAATCCATCCATATACACTTACGATGTTGGATTAGGATACAAAGAAAGTAATACAGAAACCCAAGAATTAAAAGACCAGTTTAAATATCTTAATATACGATTCCAAGGTACAAAATTTAAAGATAAAGAAGGAACATATATATATTCAAATATTACCGATGAATTCGTCAAATCCGTTGACTTCATATCACAATATCTTAAAATTGAAAACAAGAGTAAACCAGAATACTTAACAACAAATACAGGTGGAGATATATCTATCCTCTTTGGTAAAGAGATTTTAGATCAACAAATTATCCAAGAAGAAGTAGAATAAAAATGTACAAACTATATATTGGAAATGAAACTTATCTATCTTTTAAAAATGCTCGAATTGCTTTAAAAGAGTTAATAGAAAATACAGATAGTGAATATATTTCAATAGATGCTGAAAAAATCGATAGCTCTAAAATTATTGAACTTCTATCTTCTCAATCCCTATTTAATAAACCCAGGGTTCTTTTTATCAAAAGATTATACAAAAACAAAGATAAAGAAACTTTAATCCCCTCCCTTTTTGAATATTTAGAAAAAGATTCAACCGACAATGTAATACTTTGGGAAGATCAGAAAGTTAGCTCTATTACAAAATACGTTAAGTTTTTTAAATCAAAAAAACTCTTAGAAGAGTATAACAAACTAACTAAACCATCCTTTAATAAATATGCTAGAGAGTTATGTCTAGAATACAACCTATCTATTGATAACCAGTTAATAAATACTCTCTCGAATTACTCAAATTACAGTGTAGAGAGATTAGAGAACAGTATAAAGAAAATCAAACTACTTTCAGATTCACAAACAGTAACTAAAAATGATATAGACAGTATAGTAGTAGATACTTTAGAACAAGATATATGGATACTTTTAGACGAGATGAACTCCTCTCAAGGAAAACCATTACTTGTACTGGAAAGAATATTGAAACAGGGAATAGATTCAAAATATATACTCCCTATGATTGCCCGAAACCTTCGTTTAATAACTTTAACAAAATATTTAACAACAAATAGCTCTTCATTTTCTGAAATTGCCTCATTATTAAAAATACCACCATTTACAGTTAGACCTCTAGTAGAAGCAAGTAATAAATATGATTGGGAACAAATAAAGAGCAAATATGAGAAATTATCTAATCTTGATTATGAAATCAAGATAGGTAAAATAGATTCAAAACTTGGCTTAACACTCTTTTGTACAACAATGTAAAAATTGTTGTTGACATTACTATCCTTGTTCTCATAAACTCTATATATATAGTCGACCTAATAATATACATATAAGTTATTTTAATGGATAGACAGGATAAAGGAACTAAAAAAACATTACGAGCCCTTATCGTTGTAGGAGCCATTCTTCTCTTAACACTAATAGGTGCTGTCATATATTTTTTCCTCATTGAAAAAAGCGGTACACCATCAGAAGAGGAACAAAGTAAAAGCTGTGGCTGCTATATAATAGATCCAAATGTCTCTAGTGAATGTGGAGATCCCAAAAGAGCATTCCTCTTTAATCTTAATACTGTATCTTCGGAGGAAACATGTAATGCACAGTGTGATATTAACGAAGTTGCCGATAATTTACTTAATAGCAGTACTCCAAGGGAATCATACAAAATTTGTACGATACGAAGTATCTCTGACACTAGGTGTGAGAATATGATTCTTAAAGATCAAGATGGTAAAATCATAACTGGAAGAATAAAACCAACTGATGAAATAAATATTGAAGCTACATTTGAGAAATCTACATATACAGATTACATGTTTAAAGTTAACTCAGAAGACCAAGCCCCAGATAAAGTTGATGGAAATAAAATAACAAAGAAGCTATCTGATTTTAACAATGTAACCTCTGTTGAGATATTTGCTACAGCTAAAGATTCGCAGGAAGATCAAATCAATTCATTGGTATGTAGAAGAATTGTAGATATAGAATCTACAGGGCAAAGCTCCGTTACAAATCTCGTTGCAATTACCGAGCAACAAGACGATGGTAAAACAAAAATATCTCAAATAACAATATCTGTTGGACAGATAACTAGTAATAATATAAAAATAAGATTCTCCTTTAGTGGGGGGTTCTCTGCACTAACAGCAACAGATGGAGTAACAGTTGAACAGGAAAAAGGAGTATTAAGTATGGCAAAACTAGACCTATATGACACATCTAATTTCGCAAGTGATTCATTTAACATTCTTAATAATCATCTTGGGGATTTAGATATATCTGCAGAGGTTTTTGTCGATGATGTTAGTATAGGATCAGCAAGTACTACAGTACAATTTAAAGATACTTCAGGAGGAACTGAGCCAGAAACACCAATTACAGAGGATGATAAATCTAATTTCACTGTAACAAAAGTTGCCTCAGAAAGCTGTTTAGAAAAAGTAGAGAACAGTAATAGAGTTCAATATACAATCTCTGTTACAAACTTAAAAGATGTACAAGATAGTATCGCATCCATTAAGGATAAACTTCCACTTGGATTCACATATATTGTAAATAGTTCAGTTCTAAATAACACATCTACCTCGGATACAAACTTAGTTTTTGTTACACCTGTAGGAGATTCTCAGGAAGTTGTCTGGGAACCAGCATCTCCATGGGTTGTACCAGCGAATGGTACTCTGATAATAAATTTTGAAGCACTAGCAGGAGCTAATTCAATAATTGGGGATAATCTAAATGAAGTAATTGTTACACCAATTGAAATACCAGCAGATCCTGCAACCTTAAGAGCCCAAGTATCAGTTACTGTTGCCCAAGACTGTAGTAATATCCCTGTAACTCCATCTACTGGTATATTTGATACTTTCATAGGAAGAATCTTAGTAGGGATATTTATACTCCTGATTGGTTGGATTATATACTCTAGACCTCAAGGTAATTTCATTGCCGAAAGAATAGTGAAATCGAGTATGTATGATGATTTCGAACTAGCAAAATACAGGGTGTTTAATCCAAAGAAATATTTTGAAGAAAAGATTGTAAGAAGTAAATCTAAAGAGAATCGATAGAGAATTGAAGAGGTAAACCATCTTTTCCATAACTATTCCCATTAGACAATATTGAAAAGTAATACTCCTTTGTACTAACTAACTGTTTTAAAGTAACAATATGTTCCTTACTTAAAGTATCATTCACTAAATCAACCCCTACCAGCTCTAATACTTTCATCTCTTTACCATAAAGGATATAACCTGAACACTTCTCTTTACTCCTCCAAAGTATATCTACAGAATTCTCTTGAACACCCTTTCTAATATCAACATTAAATGGAGTACAGCCCTCAACATATGCCGATCCTTCAGAACCAGACACTTTAAAAAAGAATATACCTACTACAACAAGTAGTAAACTTAATGCACCCAATGTAATATGCCAACTACTCTTCATTTGCTTTAACAATAATATAATCAATTAAATTATAAACATTAGATCTCCCATATATTGTAATCTCTAATTTATGATCCCCAATATCTGAAATAGTTGGAATACCATATAAATACCTTCGATCCCTTAATTCGATCCACTCTACACCACTAATAACTATTTCTACTTCCTCTATATTACATCCTACAATATTTGGAACAAAGTAATACTCTTTTCCAACATAGGCGATATTAGGAATTACATTACTAATATACGGTTTACAACCGGTCTCTTGAATATTTACACCTTTAACACTCTTCGTTACTCTTCTTGATTAAATAGATTGAAGAGACTATTGCTACAGATGGAATTAGAATAAAGCACAGTATAAAGTACTCTCTTTGTATTAATCATATATAAAATAGTGTATCAATAAAATTTTCTGTTTACAAACTCCATTTCAATATATATAATACAACACAGTTATCAATCATTTTATTAATTAAGAAAATGCCAAATTTAAAAACATCTATTAAAGATTTAAGAAGTTCAAAGAAAAACCGTTTACAATGACAGATTAAGAAAAAGAGTTAAAGAAATCTGTTAAGAATTTTACTAACGCATTAAATATCGGAGAAAAGAAGTAAAGCCGAGAAAGTATTAAAAAATGTTTACAAAGTTCTTGACAAAGCAGCTAAGAAAAATGTTATAAACAAAGGTAAAGGCAAGTCGAAAAAAATCACGACTTGCAGTTCAACAACAAACTGTCCAAAGATAATGTCAAAACTACTCAAAAGAGCTCTTAAAAATTCTTTAGTACCCGCAATCCTTATGATTGCTGGAAAAGCTTTAGGAATTTTTATAGTAAGTGCAAAATATGGTTTCCCATTAGAAATTGGGAATGATCTTAATGGTATTTTCTCAACACAAATATACTTTAATGACATACAAACCACCTACTTTGTTAACTCAGTATCAGATTTAATAATGCTAATAGTAATATCGGTACCCACTGCTTACCAAATAATTAAGACTGCAATATTTCAATCTACTTTTAGTAACCCTAAAACTATCGTTAAAATAGCGAAATTCAATATGATTCAATGGATAACCAGAAACGATACAACATTTCTTAAAATATTTGTATGGTGTGCATTTCTGTGGTTATGTACAGGTGTAATAGTAAAGAATGCTCTCGAAGGAGATACTTTTACATGGATAGCCATACTTGCAGGATCTCTCTCTTTACTTTCTGGTTTTGGAGCTTTAAAAACATTTGAAATTGAAATCAATAGGGTATATCCTGATAGTAAGAAATATTACTAATGAAAAATCAGAAACTTAAAAAAATTCTTTACACTTTTTTAGAGCCATTCGCATTTGGTATACTTGCATTGATATTTATAATTCCAACGATAACAGTTGTTAACTTAGAACCTATTACTAAAGTATTAAAAAATTTAGATGTTTTAGGTGTATCAGAAGAACAAGAGTTGAAATAAATGTCATTGGTGGAACACACCAAATATTCGGAAGAGAGAAACTACTAGAAGATGAGAATAGTATCTTTACCTACACAACAACTCTTACAAGAAGAGATGCAGATAGATATTCAAAACCAATACTTGAGATTAAGAATAATAAAAATATTGATGTTAAGCTCGAAATCTATGGAAACACTCACCTACCAACCTACTCTAATATCTCCATGATAATAAATGATCAGGTATATAAATTACAAAGTGCTAATGGAGATGTAGAAACACAAAAAATACTTTTATCTCCAAATCAGAAATATATTGTGTATCTTGTTGTCGAAAGTTTCTCCAATGTACAATTTAACGAAGATTTCGAATTAAAGATTAAAGAGATTAAGTAATTAAACACCCTTTTTCACTGTAAATATAATATAATTACCCATATTCTATGGTTAATACGAATTTAAATACAATACGCAATTTCTCAATAATTGCACATATAGATCACGGTAAATCTACATTGGCAGATAGAATACTTGAGCAAGCACATATCGATATCTCAAGAGATAAAAGAGAGTCTCGAATATTAGATAGATTAGATTTAGAACAAGAGAAAGGGATAACGATAAAACTACAAGCATGCAGATTGATATGGAAAAATATAGAGCTAAATCTCATAGACACTCCTGGTCATGTAGATTTCTCCTATGAAGTATCTCGATCTCTTGCTGCTTGTGAGGGAGCACTTCTTCTCATAGATGCCTCACAAGGTGTACAAGCACAAACCATATCTAATACACAAAAAGCCCTAGAGCTTGGATTAACCTTAATACCAGTAATAAACAAAATTGATTTACCAAATATAAACATCAAAGAGAAAGAAGATGAATTAATTCAATTACTTGGGTTTAAGCGAGAAGAGATTCTTAAAGTATCTGGTAAAACAGGGGAAGGTATAGAGAAACTTCTAGATACAATCATTGAGAAATGCCCTCCCCCAATTGGAGATATTAACAAACCTCTTAGAGCTTTAATATTTGATTCTTACTATGACGAACATCGAGGTGTAGTAATAGCAGTAAGAGTGTTTGATGGAAATATAAAATATGTACCTGGAAAATCAGATGATCTTTACATATTACAAAGGCAACAACCCTTTAAACCAACAGAGATAGGGATATTTACACCAGATTTAGAAGAAACTACCCAACTATCTGCAGGAGAAGTTGGATATATAGCTACTGGCTTTAAAGATATTAGTATGTTTACTGTTGGAGACACAGTATCTAATACAAAAGACACATTACCATTAGATGGGTACAAAACACCAAAACCAAATGTATACGCTACATTCTTTCCAGTTACTACAGATCAGTATGAGCCCTTAAAAATTGGCTTAAACAAATTGAGCTTAAATGATGCATCCCTCTCTTTTTCTGATCAAAGATCAAACCTACTCGGCTCTGGTTTCAGATGTGGCTTCCTTGGGCTTTTACATATGGAAATTATCCAAGAAAGATTAGAAAGGGAGTATGATGTTGATTTGATAATTACAGCGCCCACAGTAGAGTACAAGGTTACTAAAACAGATGGTACTAAACTTGAGGTTCAAACTCCTCAAGAGATACCCGACCCATCAGAAATATCTGAAATTCAAGAACCATGGGTAAGATTAAAAATTATGACTCCAGATAGATACATGGGACCCCTAATGGAGCTATGTCAACATAAAAGAGGAGTATATGTAAATACACAATATCTACCAAACACATCAGGTGACATTCAACTTAAAGATCAATATATTACATTAGAGTATGATATACCACTAGCATCTTTAGTATCTAATTTTTTTGATTTACTCAAAAACAGATCTAGTGGATACGCATCAATGGAGTATGAATTTATTGATTTCTTTCCAGTAGATTTGGTAAAAGTATCGGTTCTTGTAAATCATCAGGAAATACCAGCACTAAGTTTTCTTGAAACAAAAAGTTAGCACAAAGTAAAGCGAATAAATTACTTGAGGTAATGAAAGAAGAGATTCCTAGACAGCAATTCCCTATTCCATTACAGGCATCTATAGGGGCTAAAATAATTGCAAGAGAAGACGTTAAGGGCTTTAGAAAAGATGTTACTGCTAAACTATACGGTGGAGACTACACTAGAAGATTAAAATTATTAGAGAAACAGAAGAAAGGTAAAAAAAAGATTGAAAATGATAGGGCAAGTAAACATCCCTCAAGAAGCGTTCTTAAGTATATTAAAAACATAATGATTAAAAAGCTTACTCTTACAAATTTTAGGAAATTTGAAACTAAAACCCTTGAGTTTGATAAAAATATCGTTATTTTTTACGGTCATAATGCACAAGGGAAAAGCTCAATACTAGAGGCAATATATTTAATAAACACAGGGATATCTCCATGGGCTTCAATGAATGAATTCGTAAATATCAATCAGAGCAATCAAATATTTACAAGAATTGAATCTTTAGAAGATGATAAAAGTTTTGTATATTACAAAGACGAAGAGAAGAGAATTTTTAAAATAGATGGTAAAAATACAATACCATCTAAATTTTTTGAAAACAGATCTGCAAATATATTTAATCCCGAAAAAATAGAGCTACTAATGATATCTCCTTCTCAAAGAAGGGAGTTTCTTGATGACACTATACTTAAATATGATTATGAATATCAAACACTAATCAAAGATTTTAAAAAGATTTTAAGACAAAGAAATGCATATTTAAAAAAACTAGCCAAACTCTTCTATGATAAAGGTGTAATTGCAATTAACGATCCTCAATTAAATTTCTGGAGTAATCATTTTTCATTAACTTCTGCATATATATTACAAAACAGAATTAAATTGATAAAAGAGTTATCTAACAATGAATATGAAATTAAATATAAAACAGATATCGATTTTGATAAAGAAAGTTAAATAATATTGAATATCTGAAGAAGTGTTTTGAGAAAGAGTTAGAAAAAAACAAAAGAAGAGATATAGCTACTGGGTATACTAATGTTGGACCACATAGAGATGATTGGGATATATTAAACGATAGAGACATAAGAAATTCGGTTCAAGGGGAGAAAAAGATTAGCGATAGGTAAACTTATATTTGAAACTCAACAAATTATTTTTAATAAAACAAGTAATTACCCTGTACTACTTCTAGATGATATTGCCTCTGAGTTAGATATCTTTAATACTAAAAAAATTTTTGATAAAAAATTACTTAATAAACAACAAACATTTATTACTGTCATCGATTACAAATCTCTCCCAAAAAATATTCTCAACAATGCACAACTAATACACCTAAATGGTTTATAAATACTATACACCTCTACTATTAGATAAAATTCTGGTAAACTAGATGATATATGAGACAACATCCTATACCACAAAATGTCCTTGATGTGGAGTTTAAACTCTTTACAAAGTTTACTTTAAAAGAGTTCGTATACCTTGCCATTGGGATAAGTATAGGGGGGATATTTCTCTATTTTACAAGTAAAGGGCATGTCCCCGGTATTATAGGAATACCCATATTTGTAATATTTTCATCTTTAGGAGCTTTCTTTGCATTAGTCCCTATTAACGATCAACCAGCTGATAGGTTTGTATCTAATTTCTTTAACGCTATTAATCAACCTACTCAAAGAGTATGGCTGAACACAGAGTTAAAAAATCAAAAAATGAAGCCCATTTTACAAACTCAACAGAAAAAATCTAATATAATAGGAGCGTTTGATATAGGAAAAATTAAGAAACAGCTTTTTAAAGAAAACCCAGGTGATGATATTTTAGAGAATGAAACTCAAGAGAATATTATTACAATCAATGAAGAAAATATTCATAAATATCAATTCCCTATTAAAAGTGTTGATAGGTTACCCGGAAATATAAATATATGGTTAATAAATAAAGATAATCAACCGATTCCAAATATAAATACATATCTCAAAGATTCTACTAACAAAATACTTTATGCTAACAAAACAGACAAGAACGGCTATTTTATTTCTAACAGAATTTTTCCTGAAGGCATATATAAACTAGAATTTGAAGGAGTAACTGATAGTATGCCAAATATAAATATAGTTTTATCAAAGAATATGGGCAAATTACCTTATAAAATAAAAATACTTTAATGGATACAAACGCAAGAGCAAGAACAATTTCATCTACACAGGAGCATCTTGAAATAAAAGAGATTATTGATGATTTAGTGATAACAAAAAGTGGAAGTGCTGCAATGGTAATACAAACTTCAGCAATCAATTTCGATTTACTTGCTGAATATGAACAAGATAGTAAGATTACTGCTTTTTCTAGATTACTTAATTCTTTAAATTTTCATATTCAGATTCTAATTAGAACTCGAAGGGTAGATATCTCTAACTATGTTGAGTATCTTGTTAATCAAGAAAACAGTACTATGACTGAGGGTCTCAAAAAACAGCTCCATATATATACTAAATTTATTCAGAATCTAATAGTTCAAAATGATGTCTTAGATAAGAACTTTTTTATAGTAATCCCCTTCAATCCTGCAGGTGAATTACCGGGTATGAGTCTTTTAAGATCTAAAAAAACTAAAGAACAAATAGAGGAAAATAAACAACTCAAACAAGAACAACTCATTGAGAAAGCAAAAATATTTTTAGCTCCTAAAAGAGATCACATATTAAAACAACTTGTAGGAATGGGAATAATGGGACATCAGCTATCTAATAAGGAGCTAATGTCAGAACTATACACTATATATAATCCAGAAGGAGAGATTACTTAACAATAATATGGAAGATAGTAAATACAAATCAAAAACTATGGAGATGTTAGAGAATAAGAGTAGCTCTCTTACCGAGAACAAGTATGTATCTTTTAGGGAGGACTTAAATAAAGAATTAGAAACAATAAAAAATAAAGATGATGGTTTAAAAGTAAATAACAAAGAAAGATATAATGAGCCAGAGAAGAAAGAAGAAGAAAAGAATATATTTTTTAAATTCCTTGATAACTTTATCCCTCAAAAAACAACACCTTCTGCAATCTCTAAAGAACCAAACGAAGCTAGATATGATGGTTTAACTACACAAGATATAATAGCCCCAATTGATTTAGAAGTTGATTTTAACACCTTACAGATGGGTAACTATTACTTTAGATCTTTTTTTATAAGTGGATATCAAGATTTGTTGGTCCTAACTGGTTATCCCCTATTATTAACTTCGAACATTCTCTTCGAATAAGTACTTTTTACTATCCTGTTGATTCAAAAGTTATTCTAGACAAACTTAGAAAAAAGATTGGAGAGATGGAAGCAACAATATATGGTCAAATGGAAGAAAAGAAAAGTTGTAGATCCATCTGTGAAAGTAGCACTTTCGATGCTCAACAGTTGCAAGATTCTATTGCAGAGGGTACTGAAAAATTCTTTCATTTCACAATGTACATTACTATATACGCACCAACAAAAGAGCTATTAGAAAAATACAGTAGGAATGTTACATCTACTCTTGCAGCAATTAGTGTAACTGCAAAATCAACAACCTTACAACAGGAACAGGCCTTTATTAGTACTCAACCTATCGGTCTAGACAAGCTATATATTA
This sequence comes from Candidatus Dojkabacteria bacterium, assembly GCA_040765985.1. Classification (GTDB taxonomy): domain Bacteria; phylum Patescibacteriota; class Dojkabacteria; order SC72; family SC72; genus UBA2259. The sequence continues at coordinate 58,341 of JAXGRK010000002.1, forward strand.
CAAGGAATATGGATACTACATCCTTAGCTACTACCTTTCCTTTTGTAACTTCAGAGCTAACTATGGACCATGGAATTATGTATGGAATAAATATGCATAATAATAGTTTGGTGATATTTGATAGATTCGAGCTTGAAAATGCTAACACCGTTGTCTTCGCTAAATCAGGTGCAGGTAAAAGCTACTTTGTTAAACTAGAGGCAATTAGAAGTTTAATGCTTGGCACAGATGTCATTATCATAGATCCTGAAAGAGAATATGAAGATCTTTCTAAGGCCGTAGGTGGGTCATATATATCATTCTCACAGGATAAAGGTCACAAGATGAACCCATTCGAACTATCAGGAGTATCTGAAGAGGGTGATGATGAATTAAGAATGAAACTTTTATCACTACAAGGATTCTTTAAAGTAATGTTTGATGGCTTGAGTAGTATAGAATCCTCTATCCTTGACAGAGCCCTAATATTAACATACAGAGAGAAAGGTATTACCTTTGATCCTGATACACAAACAAATACCCCCCCTATGCTTGAAGATCTATACAAGGTGCTAAAGGGTATGGCTGAGAACGAAGCCCATGAGTTGGCTCGAAGGATGGAGAAATATATCATAGGTAGTGGTGCGGGTGTGTTTAACGAAGCAACTAATTTCGAAATTAAAAATCCATTTACCGTATTTAGTGTTAGAGATTTGCAGGAAGAACTAAAACCCTTATCAATGTATTTGATGTTGGATTTCATCTGGACAGTAATTCGTAAGAACAAAAAAAGACGACTTCTACTTGTTGATGAGGCCTGGTATATGATGCAAAGAGAAGACTCTGCTAGATTTATGTACTCGATAGCGAAAAGAGCAAGAAAGTACTACTTAGGTTTAACAACAATAACTCAAGATGTTGCAGATTTCTTAACTAACGATATGGGAAGAGCAATAATATCAAACTCCTCTCTTCAAATGCTCATGATGCAAAGCCCAACCACTTTAGACAAATTACAGGAAGTCTTTAATCTTTCTGATGGAGAAAAAACTTTCCTTCTTAACTGTGAAAAAGGTCAAGGACTTTTCTTTGCAGGAGCAAATCATGTGGCCATTCAAGTGCTATCGAGTGTACAAGAACATGAGTTAATCACTTCTGACCCAAGAGAGTTAGAGCAAAGAAAATTACAAGGAGACAGAGATGAAACAAGAACTATTGATGAATTAGCAGCGATATTTGACCCCCCAGCAACACAACAAGCTGTGACAACTGAGACCACAAGAAACAAAACTTTGATTGAAAGAGCCGTTGGAAGAAGAAAAGAAGATATTGGTGTAATACAACAAGAAACTACTAGATATCAAGAAGAATTAAAGAAGAGATTAGAGGAACAAGAGAGAGAATTAAATCCTAAAAAATATGAATCCCAGAAAAGCTTTAATGAGATAATTGAAGAGAATACCATTCCTGGAAAGATTGTTCGGGAAAGAAGAGATATTCAAGAAGGAGTTAGACATATTACTCCACAAGGTATAATAGGAGATGACAATGAGCAACAACCAAAACAATATTAGTAATACGGTTTATCAGTATAATGTCACTACTAATTCTAGTGTCAATTACGATAATATCCAAAATACACAAAAACAGAATATATCATCAAAAATTATTAGACCAAGTATATCTAAAAGTCCTCATGGACCTGCCTTAGCAAGAGCTATGAAAGCATTGAAATTGGTAAACCCATTTAAAGGAGTTTAGCTTAAAGGACCCTGATCTGGAAGTACATACTGCTTTAGATTCTCTGCAGTAATAACAATAGGAACTTGTTTACCATTGATAATCTCTCTAGCAGCACTTCTAGCTAAGGTTGCAATGTTTCTTTCTAATTGACGAATACCAGCATCAAATCCAACAGGTCTAATAAGAAGTGGCCATACCTCTTCTGTAATTTGATATACTCTGGGGATAATCCCATACCTGCAAAAACTCTTGGTAAAATATATGACTTAGCGATCACCTCTTTCTCTTTATCTGAATAACTCATAAAACGAATAACTTCCAATCTATCTAGTAGCGCAGCAGAAAGTCCTCCAAGATTATTTGCTGTACAGATAAAAAGAACTTGTGATAAATCAACAGGATGATCAATATAGTGGTCTACAAAGGTTGAATTCTGTTCAGGATCTAATATCTCTAATAGAGCTGCCATCATATCATTATGTAACCCTTGATTTTGACTAGACTTCTCTATTTCATCTACCAAAATAACAGGATTCATTGTACCAGTTCGAACCAGTGCCTTAATTATTTGACCCGGTTCTGAATCCATCTCGTGCCTTGGTACACCTCTTAGAGTTCTTACATCACCAACAGCACCAAGAGAAATTCTTGCAAATTTTCGTCCCATAGATCTTGCAATAGATTGCGCTATAGATGTTTTACCTATACCCTGTAAACCAACAAAAAGAAGTGTAGGAAAAGTTGGAATATTATAATCTTGATTAACCTCTCCTCTTACTTTAGTAATCTTTTTTAATTGCATCGTTGCAAGATAGTCCAATATCATCTCCTTTACTGTTTCCATACCGTAATGGGTACCATCCATGATACTTTTGGCATTTTGAATATCTAAATTATCCTCAGATACTACACCCCACGGAATTCTTGTTATCCAATCAATATATTTATCTACACCTTCAAATTCAGAGCTATAGTTTCCCCATTTAGCCATTCTCTCTAATCTTTGAATTACCTTCATACTATCCTCTTTTAATCCTACAGGTACATTAGAACCAGATAATTTATTCTGTAGTTCAATAATTTCAGAAATCATATCATTAGAGGTGTTCGTTTGTTGTGTATTATTATTAAAATCCATATCAAAATATATCATATAGAGATATTACTTTCTCGACCTATAACATAGATATTTAGGAAAGACCCTGTAAAACTGCCTCTTTAAGAGAATTAGCCGCGTACTTCAAATCATCCTCATTACTGTATATACCCAAACTAAACCTTAATGTAGGACCTGTACAAAACCTATCATGTAATGGCTCTGCACAATGAAACCCCTCTCTAAAAGCAATACCCTTTTTATCCAAAAACTCAGAAATACTCTCCCCATCTCTTTTTGTTTCCATACCCAATATATCTTTACAACCTCTAAACTTAAAACCTTTAATATTAAAAGCTATCACACCATATTTTAAAGATATATCATCAGAACCAAAATGAACAAACCAATCTATACCATTAAACTCATTCAGAAAGTACCCTATTAACCCCTGCTCATGATTAATTACCATATCCCAACCACCTACCTTTTCAACTGTATCATTTAACCAACTGATAGCATTACCCAGTGCTATACCTCCCCCGATATCAGGTGTACCTGCTTCAAATCTCCAAGGTAGTTCGTTGTATTCAAAACCCTTTTTAGTTACAGTAGATATCATCTCTCCTCCTCCCATCCATGGAGTAAGTTTCTCTAGATATTTTAATTTACAATATACAGCTCCACTACCAGTTGGACCGTATACCTTATGTCCCGAGAATACCAAAGAGTCACAACCTAACTCCTTAACATCTACCTTACATCTTGCAATACTTTGAGCTGCATCTAAGATTGTAAAGCTATCAACCTTTTTTGCAATATTAAATATCTCTTTAATATCATTTTTAACACCTAAAACATTAGATATATGTACAACAGACACTATCTTAATCTTTTTACCCTTTCTCTTTAGCAAATCCTTAAACCAATCTAAATCTAGGGTGTAATCCTCTTTAATAGGTATATACTCAATATTAAAATTAATATCTTTTTGAAGTAACATCCAAGGAACAATATTACTATGATGTTCCATTTCAGTAATTACTACGCTATCTCCATCTTTAAGAATATCTCTTCCTACAGTATTCACTAAGAAATTTAATCCCTCTGTTGTATTCCTAACAAAGAATATCTCTTTAAAAGAAGATGCATTTATAAATTGAGCAACTATTTGATGAGCCTCTTCCCATAGCTTAGTAGCATCTTTTGAAAGAGAATACGGTCCTCTATGTATATTAGCGTTTTCTTTAGTGTAATACTGATTTAATCTATCTATTACTATCTGTGGTTTTTGTGTAGTAGCTGCACTATCTAAATACACAAGCCCTCTACTTAATATATTACTTTTTAAAATAGGGAACTCTTTTCTAATATCATCAAACATATTAATAGGAATTTAACTTAAAAATTCTTCCACATTCTACTACCCTGTACAGTCATATCCCCCTTATACTTACTATTCAAACCTGGGCTACCGTATGGTCTTTGACAGCTTCTATCTAACTCTTCAAACGCTAACTGCGCTATCTTCATACCTGCATATATCCTAATTGGTAATGGAGAAAGATTAGCAATCTCTAATGTTAATCTCAACTTATTACCTGGATCTAAAAATCCTGCAGTAGCATGAATGATAAGGCCCATTCTAGCAAGAGAACTTTTACCCTCTAATCTTCCTACGTGTTTATCATCTACACCTGTAATTTCTGTTACATTAGCAAGTACAAACTGTCCTGGTTTTAATACATACCCCTCTTTGTCATCTATTTCAATCTTAAGCATTAAATCATCAACAGGTTTTTTAACATCTATGATGTCATGTTTCTCTGTATTAAATATCAGTACCGTTTTATCTAAATGTAAATCATATGAAGCAGGTTGTACAAACTCATCGGAGAATGGCTCTATACTAATCTCTCCATTAGAAAGTTTCTCTTTAATACTTCTATCTGAAAGAATCATATTAAAAATATATTTAAATTAACTTCTATCTATAAACTGATCTCTAGATGTAGGATCTGGTTTCTCAGTATTAATCAATAAAGGATACCATATACCATCTAAGGAATTTAATAGCTCTAACCATTTATACACTAAACTACGATATGAAATATGTCCTCCCCTTCTAACCCTCAAATTAATTGTATATTGCAAATCATCAAAAGAGCCATAGAAAGAGTACCTTGTACTATGTGCATGAGGTAGTAAGTACCTAGTATACTCTTTAGACATCTCATCTGACATAAATTGGGTAGATACAACTCTCCACTTTTTAATCATCTCATATGTTTCGGTTAAACACTTTTCATACTCATCTCTTAAATCCTGTAATTTAGGTATTTCAAGATAGTTGCATAGGAAGAAACAATCTCTACTCTCTCTATTCAATTCATTATCAATATCTATTTCATCATGGAATAGTGGAATGAACCTCTCTAAACTCCTATGCCTATTTAAATCTTTAAGAGTACCCAGTGTAGCCATACCCTCTATCTTAATTGCTCCTGATTGACCTAAGTTACCCAATAGGTTGTGATGGTTATGATTTTCAAAAAGTATCTCGCCTAATCTCTGCTCATCCTCTTGGTCAAACTCCAATTCATATTCACTACCCAAGGGATTAACTAGCAGTTCGTAATGAGTAATTAAATCTTCTACCGCATTAGTATTGTAATCTACAGTACATGAATCACATTCACATCCCATATTTTCATACTCTCTTTGGTTAGATACCATATTACTTACTTCCTCTAATATCCCTTTAGTTGAATTTTTTCTACAACAGTTTGCATCTGTATGTCTAATTAATCCATCTGCTTCTTTAATATACTCTGCCATCTTAATATCTGACTCTCCTAAAAGATTGTAAAGAAGTTTACCCACCTCTTTTTCTACTACACTACTACTTGCATTAAAGTATGATATTAACTCAGACCAGTTTCTAGCAGACATTACTGCTGCCATACTGGTTTGTAATCCGTAAGGAAGTAGATATCTAGCTGTATCAAAGCTTCTAGCTTGTAAAACAGATTTCTCTTCTTTAATATCTTCATTAATATCAAAATACTCTTTTAATACCTCCTTTGTTTCTTTAAGTAATCTCCTGTAATCTCCCATCTGTTTTAATACAATACTGTCATACTCTTTTCTAATTCCTTCATCCAAACATATCTCTTTTGATATTTTTATGTACTGAGGATTCTCAAAATTCTGATATCTAGTAGATCTCTCTTGACCAGATATTACAGAGTTTGTATAAAAGATCTTCATAGCAGTAAACATGGGTATATTCTCAATACAAACAAAAAGGTCTGCCATATCACCTACAGATTTATGACCGTATCCATGAAATATTGATTCTAATCTTTGTGCAGCATCAGTATTGTTATCTATAATTTCCTTTGCAATATCAGTAATTGAATCTGCAGACCTACTATACCTAGCACCTAAGTATGCATTAATTGAGGGTTGTTTCTGTTTAGGGTTTTGTAAAAGAGTATGTGCTTTAAAACTATTCCATTCTGATTCAGATATTAAACTAGCTATCTGTAAATCCTTTCTAAAGGTTCCTTTCATTAAGTATTGATTACAATTTATCTATTCCTGGTATAGGGAAATCTTTAGTAAACTCTTTTACTTCCTCTTTAATTAATTTAATATCTTTTTCTGATTTACTCTTTAATGCTCTATCTATATACTCAGCTACTCTTTCCATATCACTCTCTTTCATACCTCTTGTTGTAATAGCGGGTGTACCAATTCTAACTCCCGATGGGTCCCAAGGTTTTCTTTCATCAAAGGGTATACTGTTTTTGTTCAAAGTAATATTAACACTCTCTAAAATATCAGATACCTCCTTACCACTCATATTTATACTTTTAACAGTATCTACTAAAAATAGATGGTTATCTGTACCCCAGATACAATGGTATATCCTTTTTGAATTAAAGAATTAGCCAACGCCTTCGCATTTAATATAATCTGTTTAATATCTTTAAACTCATTACTCTTTGCTTCCGTAGCGCAACCGCTATACCAGCAGTTGTATGGTTATGTGGACCCCCTTGACCAGAGAAATACCGCTTTATCTATTACTTCACCATACTCTCTTACAAAGAATCATTGCCCCTCTTGGCCCTCTTAAGGTTTTGTGTGTAGTAGTAGTCACTACATCTGCAATACCCACAGGAAGAGATACTGATCTGCTACAATTAACCCTGCTACATGTGCAATGTCTGCAACAAATATAGCTGCAACTTCATCAGCTATCTTTCTGAACTCTTTCAATCAATTATTCTTGAATAGGCACTAAATCCACTCCATATTAATTTAGGTCTGTGTTTCTGATCTTTCGCACTTCATCATAATCAATATATCATCTTTATTTACCCGTAACTTACTGAGTTAAAATATTTACCACTAATTGATACTTAAAACCATGAGTAAGATGGCCACCAGCTGATAGACCCATACCCATTGTTCTGTCACTGATTTAAAAATGCTAAATGTACTGCTAAGTTAGCAGGCGAACCAGAATATGGTTGTACATTTACATGCTCTGCTTTAAATACCTCTTTAGCCCTAGATATACACTCCTTTTCAATCTCATCAATATATTCATTACCACCATAGTATCTTTTATCTGGATATCCCTCAGAGTATTTATTTGTAAGAATACTTCCCATTGCTCTAAGGACATTTTCACTTACATAGTTTTCAGAGGCAATTAACTCTATACCCTCTTTTTGTCTTTTAGCTTCATCCTTTATATATTTAAAAACAATATCCTCTTTATACATTCTTTTTGTAAGCATCAATTAAATTACTAAGTAAACATACAATTGTCATTGGTCCAACACCACCTGGAACAGGAGTAATGTATGAAACAGTATCTTTAACACTTTCAAAATTAACATCTCCTACCAATTTCCCTTCCTCATTTTTATTCGTCCCTACATCTATTACAACAGCACCCTCTTTTATATATTCCCTATCTATATATTCTGGTTTCCTATACCTACAATTAATATATCAGCCATATTACAACTGCTTTAAGATTTGGGGTATGAGAGTGACATACTGTTACTGTAGCATTTTCATTTTGTAGTAGTGCTGCTACTGGTAATCCAACAATATCCTTTCCAATTACAACTGCTCTTTTCCCATCTATTTCTATTCTGTACTCTTCTTAGTAACTCTAATATTCCTTTTGCTGTGGCTGGAGCTATAGCTGATGGATCATTTTTAAAAAGTTTACCTAAATTAACAGATGTTAAACCATCTACATCTTTTAATGGAGATATTTTTTCTAAAATATTACTCTCGTTAATTTGCTTTGGTAGTGGTAATTGAACCATTACTCCATCTACATTAGTATCTTTATTTAAATCTTCTACCAACTGTATTAACTCACTTTCTTGTACACTTTCTTCAAAGGTATGTACATTACACTGTATTCCTAACTCTTGTGCTTTTTTAGATTTCATTTGTACATATTTTTGACTACCGAAATCATTACCTACAAGCAATATATCTAGTTGAGGAACTCTTTTATCTAAATTAAGATACTCCTGTATATCCTTTTGTATCTTTTCAGATATTTTTAATGCTGTTTGTTTACCATCTAATATTGTCATATCTTTTAATATGTAAAAATATATTTATGTATTTTACAGGATATTTGAATATTTTTTTACTCTGTATCCCTAATTGCTACTACAACAGTTCTTTTAATATTTGCACCAGCAGGCCAACATGTCATTAAGGTAAGAGTGTCTTGGTCTAGATATTCACCTAAATACTGTATATCTTTTGGGTCTACAATCTTAACTTCTAGTACTTTGTAAGTATATATATCTCCTTGGTAGCTTACATATAATCATCTTTTTCTAATTCATTTAGTAGTAGAAGTATACATTGTACTTCCTTCTTTCATAGAAGTTTACAGCAGAGTGTGCAAACAGAAATACATTTCCTTCTTCATTTGGTAGTGCACTTCCTTTAGCGTGTGCTACACCGTATATTAGTGCTGTGCTATACCTTTCCTCATTGTATGGATCTACATTTTTTAATACTTTGGCATTAGCTTGTATTTTAGGTATGTAGAGTCCAAAATCACTGTTTACAAACACTATCTCTGTATCTTTTTCAATCTCAGTAGTAATCTCTTCACCTTTAGGGGTTACTTCTACTTTAATTTCTTCTACTGGTTTAGGAGAGAATTTGTAATCAAAGTATGACCATATTAATGGTTGATATGTAAAAAAAAGAATAACTAATCCTACAAGAAGTAGTAGGATACCCAGATATTTTGAGTATCCTACTTTTGATTTACTTTTTTCTTCTGACATATGAGTATCCTGCACTTCCTAATACTACCACTGCTGCTGCAATTATTACATACTTATATTTATTCCAGAAAGTTTCGTCTGTATCATCTTCTTCTCCATCTTTATCCTCTCCATTCTCTTCATCTTCATCTCCTTTTACCTCTCCGTTGTCTTCTTCCTCTTGGTCAGGATTCTCTTCACCTTCCTCGCCCGCAGTAGTCTCCTCTCCTGCTACCTCTCCTGTTTCTCCATTAACAGTAACTGTTGTTGCAGTTGTTCCTTGTATTACTGTTACAATATTATCTGTAACAAAGCTAGAGAAGTTTCCTAAATCATCTAATGCTCTAATTGCATAGTAGTACTCTTTAGTACAGTCTAATGGGTCATCATCTGCATATGTTACAGCTGTGTTTGGCCCAACTGTTAATGTATCAATTAATGTAGAAGCGTTAGCTGTAAATGGTTGTGTGCTTGATCTAAATATTTCTACTTTAGATGTTCTACCATCATTTGCTGTTTTAAATGAAAGTGTATATTTACATGTACCTTCTGTTTTTGCATAGTTTATTACTGGTAGTGGTTTCTCAAGTACGACCTCCACTGAAACAGTACTAGATATGTTTTCATCACCACCAGCCTTTGCTTTTACATAGAAATCATAGGTACCACTTGTAGTAACTAATGCTGGGGTAACTTCACAGTTACCACTGTTAGTAGCATATGTACCAAAGAGAATACCGTCTTTATAACACTCTACTGTTACTGTTCTATTTTGTAAATCCAATGCTACAAATCCTATCTTGAAAGTATTCTTATTAGTAGGAGTTACTGGTTGCTCAATTCTTACATCAATATCTGCTACCGATGCATATGTAGGTAGGGGTTTTAGTATAAAGAACATACTAAATAGGACTACTCCTGCAATAAATAGGTTTTTAATTCTTTTCTTTGGATTAAATACTAATAGAATGAATCCTAATATCATCGATATTAATGCTCCTAATGTTATATATGTATCTGCACCTGTTCTAGGTAGAGTAATCGCTGCACCTAACACTTCTCCTTCTTCTATTTCAGGATCGTTCTCTACTTTAACTTGAGTACCTACGAAGTATTTACCCACAATACCATCGTTTATCTCAAAGCCCGAACCTTCAGATATCGCAAGTAGGTTTGATCCCATTATTCCTATTCCTTTTGCATAGGCAAGGTCAGGATATTTACCTGCATCAACAAGATCTGTTACCAAAGCTTTATACGTTATTGTAACTATTTCACCCACAAGTATCTTTCCTAATTCCCACTTTCCAGGTGAGGAATACTTCACTGCAGAGATATCTAAAATTCCTCTTACATTTGATATTGCTCTAAATGTACCTGATTGGGGTATGAAGCCTTCAGGAGGGAGATCTATGAGGATTACATTGTTTACTGAACTCTTTTCTGCTCTAACTTTTATTGTATATGTTACTGTATCACCAATTGCTAGAGTATTTGGCCAACTATCATTTGTTTTACTTATATACAATTCTGATTTTTGAACATTACCTATGTAACAGGACCTATTATCTCCAGAAGAAACTTCTAAGTTATATGCATTATTATTGTAAATACCATTTTCTAAAATAGGTGATGATATTGCTCTATCAACTTCAGCTCCATTAGAACAGTATATGTCGGTAACACCCATAACTGGACATCCTGGCCTATTATCCCAATTCATATCGATACTCCCTCTCGAGTTAAATAAGTTACAGTCACTAAACTCTGGACATGTTTTCTGTTCTCCAAATGATACTAGATTACTATACCCATTAACTTCACATGCCCATTGAGCACATGTTTGAGCATCACCACAACCATTCCATCCAGAACAAGCACCATGATGCCCATATGCTTCTCTAGGAGAGGTTATCAAGACTCCTTCTCTGTCATCCTCACAATATATTCCAGTTTGATCCCAACCATCTTTCATACTCTCACTTAGAACATATGAATCAGGAAGTAAACTGAACTTCGTACTTCCGTCAATATCTGTAATCTGACTATATCCCTCTTCTTCAATCTTGGATATATTTATTTCCCAATCGGATAGGAAAGATTCTCCTTCATCAAGTACACCATTAGCATTTAGGTCATTAAACTTGTAAACAGTAATACTACCTTTTTGAAGATTTCCAAACTTGTATGTTGGTCCCTCAACTGCATTTACTTGGTCAAGAAAACCTTTAGGATTTTCATCTGGCAAAGTTATAGTATGACAATTATTTCCCTCATTTATAGGGTATGTCTGAACCCAACCATCTTGTAATTCCTCACAAACGGTATATTCACCAAGTTTTAAATCTTCAAACCAATACCATCCTAGATGATCTTCATTGTCAGTTAACATATATCTCTCACCTTCATCAAATTGACTATTTTCATTTTCATCAATGAATATCTTCCAATTACCCAACAAAGGTTCTAATTCACACTGTTCCATTGCTCTGTTTTGAGCTAAAGATCGGACATCATCATACATTTCTTCTCCTATACAGTTTCTCTCTCCATCTCCATTTATATCGCTCCATTTATACCCATGTATATCTCCTGTAGATTGAGTGTTAAATGCAACACAGTAATATGTTTGACCATATTCTGGTCTATTTAACCATTCCCAGTTGTCATAGTTTGCAACATCTTTGTCACAGTAAAATTCTGCAGAGAAATCATCTGAGTTATTATTGTTGTTATATGTAAATGGTATGTAGTTTTCTTGGAGTACTTCTCTTAATTCAATTCTACTTCCCTTAAGATTATTAATCTTAGCTATTGCTATTCCTTCTTCACCAACTGCACTAAATGTATTCCAATCCTCACCTCCATATCCTATATATTCATCACCGGGGTTTCCTGCTCCTTGATATCCCCATTCAAATTCCCAGGTTGGTTCTAACCTACAGTGTCCTTCACTTTCATCAACCCAGTTCTGTGCTGTATTAGATGTAATCTTAGCTGGTCCTTTTCTTCCCCAATTTGGTAAGTAAGACTCATTATCACAAACTACTTTCATTGCCTCTATCGTTACAGGCTGGTTCACTCTATTTTTAATAGTGAAATTCTCTTCCATCTCATCTACTACAACAGGAGTTCCTTTACCACTAATATCAATCCATCCTTCCTTTAGATATTCATCTAATATGTACTCTCCATATGGGATAGCTTCTAGAGTAGTACATCCATTCCTTTCAGTAGAACCTTTTGCCCATTCATTAACTTTGTAAACTTCAAATCTAAAATCTTTGTTTACATTATCAGCATAGTAGTCATCATATATTGAGACATTAATAGGACCGCCTAAATGGTCATATACATATGTATATTCGTGTGAGCTATTGTATGCTCCCCAGTTAACAGAAGAACCATTTATCAAAGCCATTAAACCTTTACTTGGTAAATCTAATCCACTTACCCAACCACCAGTTCCGTATGGAATACCTATTGGCCTAAAGGAGTATCCCGCATCTGCAATCATTTGAGAATTTCCATATCTATATGTACCACTTACTTTGATTAAGTATGTACCTGCTGGTAAATTAGAACTGTTTGATCCACTGTTATTACTTACATTTAGAGCTGTTGGGCCATCTACTTTGTCAGATGCTAATACCATATCCCAACCAGAAAGGGATTTATTGTTATGGTTCTTTTTACATATCTTTACATCTGAGCCTTGGTAGTTTCCAAACTGTACTCCTACTTTGTCCTCTGAGGCTCCTAATACTACTGTATGACAGAAGGAATTATCTTGTGGATTTTGTACTCCTGAATATGGTTCTGTTTGATACCAACCCTCTTGAGGTTGTTCACATACATAGTATGTACCAGGTAAGAGATTTTCAAATCTGTATTGACCTTTTTCTACATTACCAACATCAGTAGTATCATCTCCTGTTTTCATTGTACCTAATACATCCCATTCTTGATTGTAGAGATTGATTGTCCAGTTATCTAATTTATTCTTATTAATTTTTTCCTCCTTATCAAAATTTCCATTAATATTTACATCGTAATATTTTCTACCCTGTATAGAGCTGTATGGATATTGATTAACTACTAGAAGAGTTCTATCAGCTCTTGATGTAGTTAAAAGGATATCTCCATCTCCTATTGTATTTCTCTGTCCATCGTTTGAAGGGTCTTCATCAAAGAGTTGTCCAGAGTAATCAATAGCTTGGTTTAAATTAAGATTTGAATCATTATACCTTGGAATATTCCATGGACTTGAATATGTTTCTTGACTGTAATAGAAGTGCCCTATTGGTAAATCAGAATATGTTTTACAGTAAAGATCGTTACCTTCACTTGAAGAATATACATCTGTATTTAAGTCTAAAGGTGTACTATAACTTGTTTCTGGAAGTACTCCTACTGGAGCACCTTGAGAGGTTGTAACATCTAACCCTTTTACAGAGAATTCATAGCCTGGTAGTTCAGAACCGTCCGTTATCTTTCCATCAGGTGTAAGAGCTACTTTACATACTCTAATTGATCCAGCCTTGACTTTGACAGTTTCAGTATCTGTATTGTTTTCAATATCTCTATCTCCACCTAAATACCATTCATCGTAGTTCCAAGATTCACCCTCTATATCATATACCTCTGCGATATTAGTAACTTCAGATCCACCTGATTCTGTTACTTTGTAATCACATGTAAATTTCCATGTTTCATTTGAATCTATTTTACCATCCATATTTATATCCCCTGAGTCATATTCAACTGGAGTACATAGGTCATCTTTAACCATAGGTGTTACATTTGCAGGTCCCCCATTTTTAACTTCATATTCGTAAGTTATTGTCTCTCCTTTATATGCTACACTAGGTGCTATCTTATCTATAGCTAAATCAAATGTTATTACATTTATTTGAGACCAATCTGGATATCTTTGTCCCGTTGTATAATCAATACATTCATACCCTTGAATATATCCCTCAGGTAAATCTTTCTCACAGAATTTATAACTTCCCTCACTTAACCATAGGTTAATTGGTAAGGATTCTGTAATTGTTTCTGTTCCGAGAACCTCATCTCCTTTTTTAATATCTACTGTAAACTCAGTCTCAGGATCAGAGTAATCAATTTTATCTCCATCCCAGTATAGTAATACATCCTTTCTTAATGTAAATGGATATAGGGTAAACTCATCACTATCTGTTGTTTCTTCATCATAGAAAGAACCTGTTGCAGCAGCTTCGTTTGTGAAAGAATCTGGGAATGTCCATAATATGTTTGTAGTACATTGATATTTCCATTCTTCTCCATTTTCCAAAATATTATCTCCATCATCACCAGATTGGTAAACTACAGGATTGCACTTGTCATCAACTACAGAGATATTTGATAATGGGACATTACCTTTGTTTGTAACTTCATATTCATATGTTATATTTTCTCCATTTATTGCATAATCAGGACCACTCTTTTCTACTTCTATTTCAGGATTAGCTTCTACATTCCAAGCTACACAGTAATATGTTTCTCCATTTTCTATTCCATCTATTCTATCTAAATTATCGTAATTTAATACATCAGTATGACAGTATATTTCAGCTGTTACATTATTACTGTTATTTCCGCCCTCTATATTGTAAGTAAATGGAATGTAATCAGAATTCCATACTTCTCTCATCCATATAGAATTAAATCCTTCAATATCTTTATTTGCTATTTCTATTGTAGCTAAACCGTTAGTATCAGTAGCTCCAAATGTATGCCATCTAGTATCTGTTGTCTCTCCTGTGTTATCTCCTGGATTCATACTAGAAGGGCCTTCATTTCCCCATTGGAAAGAGTGCCCTTGCTTAAAGCTACAACTTGAATGATTCTTAACCCAATTTAGTGCAGTATTCTCATCTATGTTGTCACCTCCATTACCCCAATTAGGTAATTCTAATTCATTAGTACACTCAATCTTATGTGCATTAATTGTAATTGGTTTAAGTTCAATGTTTGCGAAATTAACAATCTCTTTCTCTGCAGGTGTCACTGTAAAGTTCTGACATATATCAGAGACATTTTCCCAACCACTTTGTAAGGTTTCCATTACAGAGTAATCACCAGGTATTATTGAATTAAAAGTAATATCTCCTGAGCTATTAGTAACTCCTTGCATGTAAGGATCTCCTTGACAATCATTACCATTGTACAAAGACATTTCCCAACCACTTAGATTTGGTTCTGCTGGAATTTGTTCTTTATCTTCATCTAAATCATGATATTTATGTGCAGTAACTGATCCAAATATTTCATTTGTATATATACATTTTACTGTCTCACCAGCTTCAACATTGAATGTTGTAGTTCCTGTAGATATGTCATATGTTGAGTCGATATCATCACAAGCAATATCTGTTAATCTATATCCTGATGTAGAGAATGGACTCTCAGATACAGTATATGTTCCAGGTACTACCTGCTTACTTAGTTGTTGTCCATCTCCAATTGTTCCAGCAAGTTCTCCTGTGAAAGAGAATGTTTGAGAATTTCCATCTGGTAAAACTTGTTTTTCTAGTATAATTTTACCTTTTTTAGTATTTGTAAATGTACATGTTACATTCTCCCCTGCTTGTAAATTAAGAGATACGATATTATCAAATGACCGTGTATCTATTGATTTATTTGATACACATTGAACCTTTGTAAAATCCCACCCTCTGCTCCTACTTCTGTTATCGTGTATGTACCAGGTAGTAAAGAAGTAAATGTTTTTGTATTACTAAGTGTTGAATCCTGATCATCATCTAGCGAGAAAGAGGACAATCCAGCTCCAGTTGTGATAAAGGAGAAATCTTGAGAGTCATTTGGTATAGAGTCTTTAATAATTGATATTGAACTCTATTAACCAAATTACTAAAAGTACATGTTGTTGTAGCATCTTTAGTTACTGTTGCAGTAGCACTCTTATTACCAATGTTAGGAGTACAATTTGTTCCAGTAATAGATCCCAAGTAAAAAATTCCGAGTGGTCCAGATTCAACTATTGTATGGTTCTGGTTTGTATCAACCTGTCCAAAATCAACAACTCCATTAGAATCGCCTGTATTGGATTACCTCCATTTAGAGAAAAATACCAATCAGAAGCATTACCGTAGTCAACTGTTTTGACTACTTTCAGATTACCTGTATCACGAGTATTTGTTATGGTACATTCTTTTTCATCTCCAACATTTAATGTTATTAAACCATTTGATGCACAATCTCCACTTATTACAGCTGTATAATCACTATCAGGAGTTTCATTAACTGTATATGTTCCAGCATTAAATCCGTTTTGTACTCCACTTACTACTGATGTTGAATTAACTAATAGCTCAAAATCTCTTACAACTTTTGTACCACCACTTACTATTTTTGTAACTGTAAGCTTAGGTTGAATATCACTATTTGTAATAGTACAAGTTTCTGTCTCTCCTGGATCTATTTGGATATCACTACAATTATCATATGTAGTTTGGTAACCTGTTTTGCTATTCTCAACAACTGAATATTTTCCAGTATTAACTTCTATGTCATTTTGGCCATCAGATTCAAATGAGATATCGTTCCCACCATTAATCTTAAATGAGAAATCTGAAAAAGATAATGTACCTCCATAATTATTGTTAACAACTTTTTTAACAATAAGGGTTCCAGTATCTTTTGTGTTTGTAATAGTACATGTTTTTGTTTCTCCAATACCTACTGTGACATTTTGACATGTATCACCTGTCTTTTGCCAACCTGTAGGAACAGTTTCAGTAATAGAGTATGTACCAGCAGAAACTGTATAATCATAATCTGTTGAATCAGAGATAGAACCATTTACATCTTCAAATACAGTCCCGTTTGTGGTAGAAATAGAGATACCAAAAGTAGTAGGGTCTGAAGCAGGTACTGTTGTCTTCTGAACTATCAAATGACTTTTATTTATACCTGTGTACCAACTTGTATCACTTGCAGTGACAGTCCCTGAACTATGTGTACCTTTAGCGGTTGCTGTATTGGAATACGAACCAGCACCTACTGTACCACTTGCTGTACATGTTACTGTTTCTCCTGAAGCTAGTGTTAAACCACTGTTTTGTGAACCTGATGTTACACTGTCACAATCAATGTTTGCAGATGGGCTATCTGTTATAGATACATTTGTTAAATCAACATTACCAGAGTTTTGGATTATGTATTTCCATTCAACAGTATCTCCTACATAAAGATTTTGTCCTGGTGCAGAGGCTATATCTTGATCATTAGTCTTTTTTGTTAATCTAATTTCTGGTTTTTCAACTAATACTGAAGAGAGGTGCCCTACTAGAAAAGCAGAGTTTTCTTTTTCCTCTTCTGTGATGAAAGCTGACACCGCATTACCACTTGGGTAAGCATTCACAAAGCCGTCTATTACTAGTGTATATTGTATATCTCCAATGGTAAATACTTGAGTACCATAACTACTTGGAAATGTTATCTTATCATCACAAGGAGTATTTGATATCTGATATAGCATGCAATTGCCTGCTGAATTAAGAGTCTCTTCAATATCAAAATCGTAATCAAGAACTACATCAGGGATATTAGGTCTGTCAAAATTTAAGGTAAGTTGTAAAGTAGCACCACTTGCTGCTGTTCCTGAATTTGTCCCCCAATTCATATGAGTAAGCATTCCTAAATAGAATGTTTCTCCAGTATCAAAAGATTGTAATCCACTATTTGTAAATCTTAGTCCACTTTTTTGAGAACCAGCAGGAGTACCCCATCTGATTTCACTTGTATTAATTCCTGTATGACCACTACCACCATCAATACTTGTCCAGACTCCACCAACTGAGGTTAAAGCAACTGGATCTGAAGGATCATTGGTTAATGTAGGTGGAGTAAGTGGCATAGAATAGGAAACTTTTACCCGGATTTGATCTAAAGATGCTGTTCCGCCACCTATGCTCGAATTTGCATCAACTCTTATTTTAAAATCTGTATTGAAATCAGTATCAATCCAGCTCTTCCCCCATTTGTCTGCAGAACCTCCGATAATGACTGTACTTTCGGAACTTGATAAATCTGCAGTCTTAGTGCTTGTATATGCATCTGGACTACTATTTGATTGATTCCAAATTGAGATATCTAAATCTCTTCCCGTTGTTTTACCTTCAACTAAAACCTCAATACCCTCTATGTTAGCCCCAGAAGGGATTCCTAAATCAGGAAAACCGTATACGGCATAATCATCCCTGTTGTCAAATGTCGCATAATTATTATCTGAAACCCAAGCGTTGTTTTCATTACCAACACCACTATCACTAATTTTTTCATCAGGACTTTTAACAATAAATATAGTAAAATGCTCTAGATCTTCAATCTTAAGAGTATCCCCTTCATTAACTATTGTATTAGTAACTTCTTTTAAATCTGTAAATATATCTTCTCTATGTTCAGCATATACAACCTTAGTATCTTCCTGAGTAGATGGTAATGTTAAATCATATTCAAATGTCCCATCTATCATATCTGTTTTAATATCATATGCCTTGTCACTAATTACTCCTGTTGCCTTTATCTCTTCTTGTGTTAAGGTAATCTCTTCTATTGTTAATGTAGATGGATTCTCTGGTAACTTAGTAAAAAATACTCTTACTTTACTATTCTGAGGTGCAATATATGTTTCCCCTAACTTAACTACATCATATGTAGTAGATGTATTTCCATTAAGAACCCAAACAGGATAGGACATAACCTCTTTAATAACCTCTTTTGGTTCAACAACTGGTTCCCCAACAACAGGTTCCTCTATTGATATCTCTTCAACAAGGGGTTCTTCAACAACAGGAGGTATCTCCTCTGGTAAAACAACCTCTTCTTGGGGTAAAGACTCTTCGGGAATTATTGCTTCTTCAGTAGGTGCAGCATTATCCTGTGAATATTCATCTATAACCTGTCCAATAGCTATAGATTGAGGTACTAATGAATAAAAAATAACAAACAAAGAAACAAAAATCTTGTATAAAGATTTCTTAATTAATCTCTTCATTAAAATAAATATAATAAATTTATTTAAATCAAAGAGAAATGTTGTTAGACGGGCAGACCTTCAAACCAACATAACCCTCTAATAACTAATGTCGGTTCTGTGGCCAAACAAAAAAGTTAGTGCAAAAATATTTATAAAAACTCAAAGCCACAATATATTCTGCTATTATATAATTACACTCTATCAAAGTCAATGAATTTTCGGTATACCCTAGTATACCCTAAAATCTAATAATCTCTTTGAAAAAATAACTAACGATTGTATTTAACCTCTTTATACAGCTTACCCCTCTTCTTAATTAACTCTTTCCAATTACCACTTTCAGAAATATGCCCTTTATCTAATACATATATCTTGTCAAACAGATCTAACAAATCCATATCCCTAGTAATTAGAATTACTGTTCTATCAGGACCAGCGAACTGGAGTATACCCTTAATTAATTTGTCCCTAGAAGGAGCATCTATGAAAGTAAAAGGTTCATCTAAAACAAATATCTTCCTATTTCTATACAACATTCTAGCTATTGCTAATCTCTGCCAATATCCAGGAGAGAGCTCTTTGCCATCTAGATATTTACCTAGTTTCAGCCTATCGTTTATCCCCTCTTGTTTCATAAACTTGTCTATTTCACAAACCTTTATTACCCTGTTATACAAATCTTTGTTAATCTTTTTTTTGTCACTAGCCAATGTAATATTTTCCCTAATACTAAAACTGTAATTAACAAAACCTTGGAATGTAACAGCTAATTTACTCTTAACCTCCCCCCTATCTAACTCCTTAACAGAGTATCCTCCCATAAGGTAATCACCTGCCGTAACTTGATACAAACCTGTAAGCATTTTAATAATGCTTGTTTTGCCAGAACCATCTCCTCCAAAGAATGCTACCTTATCTCCTGCATTAATCTTAAAAGATATATTTTCTAAAACCTTTTTCTCAGGTTCATCAGGATAAGCAAAATCTAATTTCAAAAATTCAATATCTGGAGTACCCTTTGGTAACTTAGCAAACCCATGTCTAATATCCCCAAAACCCTCATTGTTAACAAATTCAAAATATTTAGATGTATACGCTAGATAGTTATCTAGAAGTGCAAAGGTATTAAATACTTGGAAAGCACTACTATGAACTACATCTACATAGTTAAAGAGTGCACTAAAACTACCAATGGATATCTTTTTAACAATAGCGTATCCAACTAAATATACAACATAAATATATTTAAAAAGCTGACCAACTACACTTCCAAATACCTCATCTATTGTGAAATGTTTTCTTCTATAAAAAAGACCTTTTAAATACCCATCTTTGTTTTTTTCAAATTTGTTTCTCAAAAAATCATATGTATTATTTACTCTTAATTCATTAAAGTTTTGTATATCCATACTAATTGTGTAGTAGATATAGTTGGTGAGTTTTAGTATTGGCATATTCCTATCATCATACAACTGAATAATTTTTCTATTAAACATTGTAAGTAGCACCTCAGGTAATACAAAAAGAGTAAGTAGAAGTACAGACCATCCTAAATGAGAAGAGAGTATTACATATGCAGTAATCCCTCTTGATAGCTGGTATATAATCGTAGAGAAGGAGTCGTACGATGATATGAGGTTGTTAATTGAATAGTTAGGAATATATTCTATTAGATTTTGTAATTTAGGTTTTTCAATATCTTGCAGATTAGAACTAGATATTTTACTAATCATCTCTACATTAGTATCCCTCCATACCCTATCTGCAATGTTATTTTTTAAATTAATCCTTACCCTATTACCAATATTTACTAGTATTAGAAGTAAGAGCGATATACATAGATAGAAGAACGAATCAGAAGCTAAATATCTTTGTATGTCTAATTTATCAAAATTCTGTATTACAATTATGGTCGCATCTAAAAATTTCCCTGCAACTGTAATTCCCAACATCTCTGATATAGTAACCATTACAAAGAGGAGATCTCTGATAACTACATCCTTTGTATATCGAGTATAAAAGAACTTAATTACTTGCCACAAGGTTACTACTTTTTCTTGTATAATACTGTTCATTCTATATCTATAATATCATGAAGAAATGGTTAGAGATAACAAATATTTAGAAAATTTACTATACGACCTTTGGGAGAATAACTTCTGTGATGTAGCAAGACCTAATTTAGTTACAATCAAATATGGCAAACACTCTAAAAGACAGTTAGGGAGTATTAGATTAATTAAAGATATGGATACCTTTAGAAGATATATTAAGAGATACAAATTAGATGAGCAAGTATTTGATAACAAAACAGTATCTCTAATAAATATTACAAGATACTTTTCATATGATAATGTTCCTGAGTATGTAATTAAGGCAACCATAGCTCATGAGCTATGCCACTATACACATGGTTTTAGTTCTCCTTTAGAAAAGAAGTTCAGATATCCTCATCAGGGGGGCATTATCAAAAAAGAGTTGGAGAAAAGAGGCCTAAAAGAAGAATACCGCAATTCTAAAAAGTGGTTAAAGGATAATTGGCTTTCTGTGATTTCTTAAACAAGAACTTCCATTCTATACATTTTCATTTCTCTGCCCAGTACAATTCTTAAACATGGAACAAAACTACATAGGAGAAAATATTCGTATATACAGAGAGAGAGCAAATTTAACTCAGCAACAGTTAGCAGATAAGGTGGGGATAACATGGGAAATGATATCAAGATATGAAAGAAATGAGAGCTTACCTTTTAGAAAACTAGATGGTATATCAAAAGCGTTAGATGTACCTAAGTCTCAATTAGTAGAGAGACACATTCCAGAGAAATATAGCTCTTTTGAATTTAAGATCCCTTTATTTCTAAATATTCCTCCATCAAATAGATTTATTGCGAATCAAACTAACTATTTTTATCTGTGTCCAGAGTGGTTATTAAAGAGAGATAAAGAGTGTATTGCAATTGATACTTCTTTAATAGAAAGTTGCTATGAAGGATTTAATAAAAATGGTGTAGTATACATTTCTACCCAGGTTAAACCAAAATTAAATGATTTGGTATTAGTTAAGAGTAATAATCACTTAGTAACAGAAAAATACTCTAATAGAAATACAAATATATTGGGAAAGATATTAGCACAAGAGATTAGGTACTAAAGAGGGGGTGAACCCCCTCTTCGTTTACACATAAAATATTACATCATTCCATCCATGCCACCAGCCATAGGGTTATCATGTTTATGCTCTTCTGGTATCTCTGCTACAACTGCTTCTGTAGTAATTAACATAGTTGCTACTGATGCTGCATTTACTAATGCTAATCTTGTTACTTTAACAGGATCTATAATCCCTTCTTTTAGCATATCTACATATTTATCTGTTTTTGCGTTATACCCAATATTACCATGACACTGTGAGGCAACAACTGCTCCATCTTGACCTGCATTTGCAGCAATCTGTTTTAGTGGCTCACTAAGGGTATTTTTCAAAATCTCTAAACCTAGCTGTTCATCAGCATCCTCAAACTTAACACTCTCTAATACTGCCTTTGCATTGTGATATGCTAATCCACCACCAGCAACAACACCCTCTTCAATAGCTGCACGAGTAGCATTGATAGCATCTTCTACTCTCTGTTTTTTCTCCTTTGCTTCTACCTCTGATGCAGCACCTACTTTAACTACAGCAACACCACCAGATAGCTTTGCTAATCTCTCCTGTAACTTCTCTTTATCATAGTCTGAGGTTGTTTTTTCTATCTGTGTTTTAATCTCACTTACTCTCTTTTTAATATCAGATGTTTTACCAGAACCCTCAACTATTACAGTCTCTTCTTTACTTACAATTATCTTTTTTGCTCCACCTAAATCTGTAAGCCCAACAGAGTCTAATGTTTTACCTACCTCTTCTGAAATAAACTCTGCACCTGTAACTACTGCAATATCTCTTAACATCTCTTTCTTCCTATCACCAAAACCAGGTGCTTTAATAGCTACTACATTAAGAGTACCTCTTAATTTATTAACAACCAATGTAGCTAATGCCTGGTTCTCGATATCATCAGCAATTATTACTAATGGTCTATCTGCTGAAGAAAGTACTTTCTCTGCAATAGCTTGGATATCTTGTAAATTAGAAAGCTTTTTGTCTGTTACAAATATATATGGATTATCCATAACTGTTTCTAAAGTCTCTGCATCTGTAACAAAGTATGCACTAACATAGCCCTGATCAAACTGCATACCCTCTGTATACTCAACCTCATCATCAAAACCCTTTGCTTCTTCGACTGTAATTACTCCATCCTTACCAACCTTCTCAAATACCTTACCAATCATCTCTCCTAGCTCCTTATCATTGTTAGAAGATATCGTAGCTACCTGAGATATCTCTTCCTGTTTTTTAATCTTTTTAGATGATCTTACCAACTCCTCTACAACGATACTTACCGCCTTATCCAACCCTCTCTTTAAAGATATTGGGTTAGAGCCAGCTGTAACATTTCTAAAACCAGCATGAGCAATTGCCTGAGCAAGTACAGTAACTGTGGTAGTTCCATCTCCTGCTAAATCATTAACCTCTCTTGCCGCTTCTTTAAGCATTTCTACACCAACATTTTTAAATGGATCTTTCTCTTCTATCTCCTTAGCTACTGTTACACCATCTTTAGTTACAACCTGTGAACCAAAAGATTTAGCAATAGCGACATTTCTACCCTTAGGTCCTAAAGTTGTTTTAACAGCATCCGCTATTGTATCTACACCTGCTTTTAATGCTTTTCTTGCCTCTTCATCATATATTATTGATTTTGCCATAGTAATATATTTAGTAAAAATTTAATTCTAGTTATTTAGCAACTGCTAATATATCATCAGTATCAAGAATGTAGAGATCTTCGCCATTAATCTCTATCTCCTCTGGTGCATACTTCTTAAAATACACCATATCTCCGATTTTAACATCGAATTTAAGAATCTTTCCATCTTTATCTTTACCTTTACCAAGCTTAACAACTTTCCCGTAAGATGGTTTCTTTTCATCAGAAGCATTTGGAGGAATTACGAGACCACCAGGAGTTGTTTTCTGAACTTCTTCTGGTTTAACTAAAACTCTACTACCTAAAGGTTGTATTTTTAATTCTTTTGCCATTGTTGTATTTAAACAAATTAATTAGCAATACTAAAAAGTGACTGCCAAGTATTTTAGAAACATATCGGAGAAATGTCAATATCTAGAACCTTTTAACACAACCGAGTCATCTGTCAATTCTATATTCTCAATATATCTACCAACCAGACCATTCTCATTCAAAGTCACTATTGAATCGCCTATACCGTTGTTTATTGTATTAACGAGATTACTGTTAATATTTGATATCTGAAAAGGGCCTACCCAAATATCTGAAATATATACTTGTGCACTCATTACCTCATCTTTGTTAATATCTGTTGATATCCAACCAGAAAAATCTTGGTATTTAATTTTGACATAAACCAACCATTTAGAGTTTGAGGGTAAGATATACATATCCTCAATCTTTAGATTTTCATTTACATAGGAATCTAATACTGAAAAGATGATACCTCCGATATCTTGTACATCAAGCTCTAAGTACGCTGTTTCTTCTAATGATAGGGAGAATTTAGAAATCTTTTCATTAAACTCTTTACTCTTAATTCCTTCTTTCTCTATTACATACTCCTGTTTAATATTTGAATTAAAGTCTTTTTCCCAAGTTCGATATTTCAGAAATATATATCCTAGAAAAAGTAAAAAGAAAAGAACAACAAAACCGAAGAATATTAACAAAGAAATAAAAAATCTTTTCATAAACTAATTCGTTAAGTTAGTTCCGAATCTAAATCTCCCTTTTATTTTTTTTACTATACTTAATGCCATGTCGTACTCATTGGGGGAGAATACTTTTGAACCGAGTAAGTAGGAGAGTAAACCGTATACAGATGTCACTATTGTAAGAATCAAGACATAAACTGTCCTACTGGTATCTAATTTGAAATCAAAGAGTTTAAAAAATATATACATACCCAATATCATTAGCAACATATTTACAAGCTTAAGTAATACAGGATACATAGTTACTTTCCAAGATAATACTTTTTTGACCTTATTTAACATATATACAGATACAATCGTCTGGAAAAAATATGACAAACTAAAACTTAAAGCCAAGCCACCTACTGCTAATGTAGAATCTCCCCTCGTAGTTACCCAAATAGTCATATCCTCTAAGAAAGATTTCAGAACTGGAAGTACCCCATTTCCATCTGCAGTAGAAATCTGTACCCATACCTGTTCTAATATTGGTCTCCAGTCATAGTAATGGCTAAAGAAATTTGTAATGTAGTATGCACCTAGCAGATTTATACCTATTCCTAAAAGTACAGCAATTAAGGGCCTCCATGTATTCTTTAAGGCATAGAAAGCTCTTAGGAGTATCTGCATTACTGTTTGTCCAATTATCGAAATACTTAATAGTGCAAGACACCACGCTGTTAAAAGAGTATCTTGCCAATCAAAAGCTCCAGTACCATATATCAAACGTACTATTGGTAATCTAAGTACCAACAACATTGCAACTATTGGGAAAATTAAGTACAGGGATAACTGAATAGAGTCATTTAAAACTTTTTTAAACTCTTTCGCCTCATTTTTACACGAATGTTTTGCTAAATCAGGTAGAGCCACTTGTGCAACAGCACTTCCAATTATATTTATTGGAAAGAGATGTAAACTAAATGCGAATTTATATGCACTTAAAGCACCTGCAGTAAGTGTAAAACTTATAAATGTGTTTACTACTGTATTGAATTGCTCCCCAAGTACACTAAACATCCTTGGTAGAGCTAATTTGAATGCTTTAATTATACTACTATTTCCAACTACCTCCTTTATTGACAAATCTATTCCATTATTTTCTTTGTAATACTTTACCCAGGTCGGAATTTGTATAAGTAAGTGAATAATAGAACCAATTACTGCAGATATACCTATTCCTACTACATCTAATTTGAAAAATCTGACTAGTAAATATGTTCCTATTATCATTGCAAGATTGTAGAATAGTGGGGCAAGTGTAGTTATAAAGAATTGTTTCTTGATTTGTAAATACGCAGTAATAAAGGCACTTAAGCTTAAGAACAAAGGAGAGAGCAAGCCAATCCTAAACAAGCTTATAAACAAGGTGTAATCTGATTCATCTATCCTATACCCAATATTTAATACATTACTAGCATACTGATTACTCACCACCCAATTAGTTATCTGAGGTGCAAATATAAATACAACTAGGACTAGTAGAGCACAAAGAAAGAAGAATATAGTTGTAAGTTGCCTAAATAATTTATTAAACTGTCTATCTCCTTCCTCATACAGTTCATCGGTTAGAATTGGTATAATAGCAGCATTAATAGAACCCGCAACAACAACCATAAATATGATATCTGGAATTGTAAAGCTGGCCCAGAATATATCCAACTCATGGGAAGCACCAAATAATTGAGCAAATACTCTTAATTTCCAAAATCCCAATATCTTGGTTAGAAATAGTATCAACATTACTGCAAATACACTGTTTTTTTTCATTAGTTAGGATAATCTTTTCAATATATATCTAGCGAATAATATAATAATAGAAATAGTAAGAATATTCAAATATTTTTAATACTATAATACTATAATTTAATTTATGCCACTTTTAGATTTTTTCTTTCCTACTCAATGCCTACTCTGTTCAAAAATAGGAGAATCGTTTTGCAATAAATGTATCAAAACTCTACCAAGAACATTACCTACATGCCCTATCTGTGACAAATTAAATAATGGGTATCAAACACATAACAAATGTTTAAGTTTCAGAACACAGTTCTTTACGGGATGGTATTTAAGAGGGAATTTAGAGAACATACTCTATAACAAAAATCAGTTAAATATAATTTCTCCATATATATATTTACTTAACAACTTAATTGAATATCTTGATATTACAGAACTTATAAAAGAATCGAAAATACTACCTCTTTACTCTAATATTAAAGAAGATTTTAAATTAAACACCTCCTTGGCAAATCATCTGAATTCTAATAACCACTCAAACAAAGGTGTCTTATTTATTGGATATATACTTAGAGATAAGAATCAAATTATTGAGAGTATAAAGAGATGCCCTTTTAGAGAAGATGCAAATATAAAATTTTTAACTCTTTTTAAAACTACTCAGAGAGTTGCGTAGTATCCTCCTCAACAACACTTTGTTCTAAATCTTCTATTTGCTCGACTTCGGACCCAGCACCTAGCTCTTTTAATGATTCGATTATATTGTCATATATCTCGCCAGAATCTAGTTTGTTATTTTCTAAAACTTTCTTTGCAGCTTCTAAATATGCAATTGAACTCTCTTTGTCTCCATTCTCGTTTAATATACTTGCTGATAGAACCAAAGATGGTACATGTTGTCCATTGATATTTAATACTGCACTAAAAGCAGATAGTGCCTTTTCATAATTCTCTTTAACCATATATATTTGTCCTGCTTTATAATATGAATCATAATCAAGAGGGTTAAGATCTATACAACTTTGCAATGCATTTAGTGCATCTTCACTGTAATCCGAGAGCCCAACGGAAATTAATCCAATATATACCGAAGCCCTTGCGTTCCAGTTTGCGTAAGTAAGTGGTGATATATTAACCGCCTCTCTAGATAAATCTAATGATGTATTTTTCCATGAAGTTATACTTGATAAAATTGCATCTTTCTCTTCCTCTTCAGCTTTATTATATCTCTCACTTAACAGTTTAATTATTTCTGTTGATACCAAAGCAGATTTTCTATTAACATAGGGATCTGAAGAGTCATATTTCAAAGCTTTACTATAATAATCAACCATTCTTTCGAGGTAATCTTCCTTAATATCTAAATCTACATCTGGTTCATTTTGATATTTATTACTCATTTCAATATTATAAGATTCAGCCCTCACAACATATGCAGTACTCATTGTTTTCACAAAGAGGAAAATAATACCAGCTGTTGTAAGTATTGTTACAAATACTGTAAGAACCCAATTTATACTCTCTATTGTCTTATTTATATCTTTTGTTACTTTCCCTACATTAACAGCCCAGAATTTGACTAAAAACTCTTCGTTATTATCATCTTTGTTATCAAATACTGTTGAAAGTAGAGTTACTATAAATAGAAGGAAGTAGGTTAAAAATGAGAATGGTAAGAATATTGAACCCAAAAATATGAGTAAGCTAGTAAGTGTAAGGATAAAGGATAATGAATTCCCTTCTTTTCTAAACAAGGTAATCTGTTTTATTACTAATCTAAGATAGGAAATTCCCAATATTACCCATACAGTAACTCCAATCAATCCCTTGTTTGCTAAAATTGTAAATATCTCATTTGAACCAGAAACAAAAGTAGTATTGCCTTAAAGTAATTATTGCAGCTGTTGATGGTTTGAACAGGTTATATGCAATACCAAAAAGAATCGTTACCAAGTCCTACTAATCCTCTAAAAAAATCGTTGACTATGGATGAGCTTGCAACTGCCCAAGATATGTCAGAGCCGAGTCTAATAGGATTTATCGTAGAAAAAGTATCTCCCAAAATAGATTTAATAAATGATTCATATTGGAATCCAACACTTAGACCGGCTGAGAGTAATGCAAAGAAGAATAAAAGAATTGGAATTGGCCTCAAGCCTTTCTTCGTTTAAACCCATAAATATGTACATACTGGTATTAATACGACAAAACAACACAGGTACTAATGCCCTTTGATTAACTGAAAAAAGTGTTAATGCAAAGAAAGAAGATACTAACAATCCGATAATGGGAAATATAACTCCCTGATACTTTTTGTCCTGAAGATAACTAACTAACAAGAAAAGATTAAACAATACTGATATCCTTGATAATAACATAATCTCTTGGAAAGAGAATGTTAATGGTAAGCCCACTACAAAGAAATTATTTACATAAGGAAGCCATCCGAATATATCTACTTTCAAAACAGATAGTATACTTAAACAATCATTACAATACTCCTATTGGACAAGGAGGTATTAGAATTCACTATCTCATTCTTTTTCTGTAAGAAACTTCTAGAAAGAAAGAAGAACAAGAAAAGAAAAATCATTACGAATAAACCAGTCTCTAATCTCCCATCATCATACCCCAAAAGCCATATCCACGTATCTGGCAAACACTGCAGATAGAACAACTGATACAAATAACAAAAGGAATATCTTATCCAACGATGATTTAATAATTGAAATCTTCCCATCCCAAATCCATTTAATAATTTCCAACAATATGATTAAGGATGAAAGAGAAATGAAAGCTATACTTTTTAACTTCGTAGAATCATAAGGTAGGGGAATTACAAACCAAGGTATGACAAACAGTATTGCATACAAAACAGGACCCTCTGTAACTTCGATACCATATCAAAAACAGACGAAGCAGATACATATTTTTCTTCAGACATCGGTGGACAGTGTGTTAAATTTATCTTAGAGTATATGTTAGCAGAAAACAAAGCAGCTTAAAGCCCCCCTTCATTTTTAATCATCTACAACCTCTCCCTCTTTTGTTCCTCTTCTTCTTTTTCATCTTCCTTCTTATCATCCCCTTTCTTGTCGTCTTTTCTCTTCTTTCAGATTCTTTTGGAGGCCTTTTCATACATCTTCTTACTCACCTCTTGCATTTTTTCAGTCAATTTCTACTTTCTTTCTACCTCTTCTTCATCAAAGTCATCTTTTTCTGATAAGCTCCTTTACCTCTTTTACTCCCTCTTCTAAACCTTTTTTATCTTCTTCATCTATTTTATCTCCATTCTCTTTGAGTAATCTTTCAATACTAAAACACAAAGAATTCGTATTATTTTTTTCTCCACTCTCTCCTTTCTTATCCTCATCTGCATGCTTTGCAGCTTCCCCAACCATTTTTTCAATCTCTTCATCTTTAAGACCAGCAGATGCGGTAATGGTAATTTTTTAATTTTTTGTTTGTAGCTAAATCCTTTGCATTTACGTTTAAAATACCGTTAGCATCTATTGTAAATATAACCTCTATCTGAGGAATACCTCTTGGTGCAGGAGGAATACCATCTAGTATAAATCTACCTAAGGTTTTGTTATCCTCTGCCATTTCTCTTTCTCCTTGCAGAATATGTATCTTGCCACCAGGTTGATTATCTGCTGCTGTACTAACATCTGCTTCTTTCAACAGGTATAGTAGTATTTCTCTCTATTAATTTAGTCATAACTCCACCTAGAGTTTCTAAGCCCAAAGATAAAGGTGTTACATCTAAAAGTGTAATATCTTTAACATCACCACCAAGCACTCCACCTTGAACTGCAGCACCAACTGCTACTACTTCATCAGGATTAACTCCTTTATTTGGTTCTTTATTAAATATCTCTTTAACCTTTTTAATTACAGCTGTACTTGTCATACCACCTACTAGTAATACCTGATCTATATCAGAGGTACTTAACTTGCATCTTTTAATGCTTTCATGTTTAACAGTTTTCTCTATTAAATCAGCTGTTAGTTTCTCTAAATCAGCTCTACTCATTTTTACTTTAAGATGTTGGACCACTAGATGTAGCTGTAATATATGGGATATTTATCTCAGTTTCTTCTGATGTAGATAGCTCTATCTTTGCCTTTTCACCTGCTTCCTTTAATCTCTGAAGTGCAGTTCTATCATCTTTTAAATCGACTCCCTCACTATCTTTAAAATCTTTTGCCAATTTATCGATAATCTTTGATCAAAGTCGTCACCACCAAGATGTGTGTCACCATTTGTAGAAAGTAATTTCAACACTTATCCCCAATCTCAAGCATTGAGATATCAAATACCACCTAAGTCAAAGATAGCAATCTTCTCACTCTATGATTATCCAAGCTGCAAGCCAATGCTGCTGCTGTTGGTTCGTTTACAATTCTTTTAACATCTAATCCTGCAATCTTACCAGCATCTTTTGTTGCTTGTCTTTGAGAATCATCAAAGTAGGCCGGTACGGTTATTACTGCTTCTGTAACTTCTCACCTAAAAACCTCTGCATCTTTTTTTCATCTTACTCAAAATCTTTGCAGATATCTCTTGTGGTGTGTACCAGTTATCTATCTTAACCTCTACACCATATCATTTCTTGATTTCCTCATTTAAAAGGAAGCAGCTCCCTATCCCTTTGAACCTCAGGATCATCCCATGATCTACCTATTAATCTCTTAACAGAGTAGACAGTCCTCTAGGATTGGTTACTGCTTGATTTTTTGCAGGAGAACCAAATTCAGTGTTTCCCTTATCTACTGCAACAATGGATGGAGTTAATCTCCCTCCCTGTGCATTTGCAATGATATTTGGTTTACCACCAGACATATATGCCATAGCACTGTTGGTAGTACCCAAGTCTATCCCTATAATTTTACTCATTTTAGTATTAATAAAAATTTAATTATTTACTTTAGTTACGACCACACGATGGTCGTATGACAGTATCATCTAATATGTATCCTGGTTGTATTACATCAAATATCACTCCAGGAACTTTTTCCTCAATTACACTCAGAGCTTCATGTATAGAAGGATCAAATTTAATACCTTTTTGAGGTATAAATTTCTTTAATCCAATCTCATCCATACTTCTTTCTAAGTTATTCAGTATTCCAATTACCCCATCTGCCCAAGCTAAAGATTTTTCATCAAAATTAATTTCTTCTTTACTTTTAATAGCCATAGTCAAATCATCAACAACAGGTATTAACTTTTCAGCCAAGGACTTTCTTGATTGCATATACAGTAGATGTAATCTTCTGTTTGTATTCTGCTCAAGGTTTTGGTAATCAGCCAAAGCTTTCTTTAATTGATTAGTTATTACTAATTTCTCATCTTCCCCCTTATCAATAGCTACAACCAACTCGTGTATCTTACTTTCTAGTTCTGTAACCTTTTTAAGCGTATTTTCCTCTGTAACACCTTTTGTGTTTTTAATATTTTTCATAAAACTTGATATATATTTTAATTCCATCCTTTCATAGCATTACGCATAGAGCTTTGTACCTCTCTAAGAGCTGGTACACACTTAGCATAATCCATTCTCTTTGAACCAATTACTCCAATATGTGCACTATTTGTATCCCAGAAAGGTAATTGTGTGAAAACCATAGAACATTCACCCAATCCTTTAATACCAGATTCCTCTCCAATAACTAAAGAGACTCCTGATCCACTATACTTCTTCATCATATTATTTAAGAAATCAGTATCTTCCAATATATTAATTACTCTTTGTAACTTCTCCCAATCTCTTAACTCATCATATTTAAAAAGATTAGATATGCCCCAATATCTTGGCATATCATTTATAACAACGAATGCAACAGATTCAGTTTCATTAGATACAATTTTTAATATAGAATCTATTACCAATTCCTTTGAGAATCTATCTCTAAATATCCCCTGTCTAATTTCAACAGTAATCATTGGATTTAAAGAGCTACTTCCTAATATATTACTAACATACATTCTTAATGCTTGGTCTGTAGGAAACCTACCAGAAGATATATGACTCTTTTCTAGTAATCCCAATTCCATTAATCTAGCCATTTCATTTCTAATAGTTGCAGAGCTAACACCTAGGTTGTATTTCTCAAGTAATGATAAAGAACCAACTTCATCTGCACTCTCCATAAATTCTCGAATTATCGCCATCAATATCTCTCTTTGTCTTTCTGTAATACTTTGCATATTAGCACTCTGACAGTTTACCTGCTAAGAGTATATTGTGAAATTTGAAATGTGTCAATAATTTGTAAAAATATTTTTTAATATATACAATATATATATAAGTTTTAACTAAACAATGTATGAATAATTCATTGGATAACACAGATTCCCTTGATATAACTGCAATCCCAGAGGAAAAGGTGCATAAGAGTGGAATTAGTAAGTTGTTAGAATTTTTTAAGAAATCTAAACCCTCTGAACCAGATATACAACAGATAGAAACCCCTATAGAGGAAGATCCATATACTAAACAGAATGAAATAGAAGATGATAACGATGATAATCACGAAAGTCATGATCACGATGACGACGATGATGATGATGATCAGGATGATGATGATGATAATGATGATGACTAAGTCATAAGCAGATCTAATTTATCCTGGATTATTGATTATTAACAGTAACTCTGTTATACTCTCACCTGCTATGGAAAAGCTTAAATTACAAAAAAGAGAGGTTCTCGGAAAGAAAGTAAAAAACCTTAGAAAAGATGGTTTAACCCCAGCTGTTGTATACAATTCTAAAGGAGATAGTACAAATACATCAATGAATAGTTCAGATGCTGATTGGTTATACAGAAACACTACTTCTACTTCCATCATAGATACCCAAATAGATAAAGATTCTTTTAAAACATTAGTAAAAGAGTTTAGTATCAATCCGGTTACAGAAGATATATATCATGTATCCCTTTTCCAAATAGATGAGAGTGCCCCTATGGTATTTACCGTTCCATTCAACATAATTGGTGTATCACCAGCAGTAAAGAACAATTTGGGTGTACTTGTTAATGTATTAGATAGTATTGAGGTTAGATGTAAACTTTCAGACCTTAAACCATATATTGAGATAGATATTTCTAAACTTGATACAGTAGGTCAAACTATAAATGTTGATGATATTAAATTTCCTGAGGGGATGTCATTAATCAATGATGAACAAGCTAAAGCTACAATTGTAACTATTACAGATATTCAAAAGATAGAAGAAGTAATAGCTCCTGTTGAAGAAGTTGTAGAGGGAGAGGAAGGTGCAGAGCCAGCAGAGGGAACAGAAGAGCCATCTACACAACCAGAAGAGTAATATCTCTATTCATTTTTCTTTTTACTGTATATAATCGAACATGGTATCGATAATAATTGCATCTAGACAAGAGCCCCTCACTATTGGTAAATGTATCAAATGTATTGTTGATAAGAGATATTCAGGTTTAAGTGAGCCATTTGAAGTAATACAGGTTTCACCAGATAAAGAGACATTAGATGCTGGTATGAATATGGCAAAAGAGTTAAAACTTTCCTCAAATGAGTATATACAGATAAATGACCCTATGAGGGGTAAACCGTATGCATTGGGATTAGCACTTAAGAAAGCTAAGGGTGAAATATTACTTTTCACAGATGGAGATTCTTACTTTGAAAAGAATACTGTTAAATACCTCTTAGAACCATTTAAAAATGAAAACGTAGGAGGAGTTACTGGCAGGACACTCTCTATGGATAGTAAAACAAATATGATGGGATACTGGGGACACCTACTCGCTGATGCTGCACATGATAGAAGAGTTACTGTTATGAATGTAAAGGAAGATAGCTACTATCTTAGTGATAAAAGATTCTTTCCAATGAGTGGGTATATTATGGCTACAAGAAACTATGATTTTAAAATACCTTCTAATGTACTTTCAGATGATGCATATATCTCTTACTTTATCCGTAATCTAGGTAAAGAAATTGCTTACTCACCTAAAGCCCTATGTTATGTTAAATATCCTACTACACTAAATGATTACTACAAACAGAAGGTCAGATCTTTGGGTGGATATATACAGTTAAAGAGATTAGGGATATTTAAAAGAGATAAACAGAGTAGAAGTTTAGGTATTGAAATGAAATATGCTCTATTTGTATTAAAATATCCAAAAAACTTTAAGGAATTATTATGGTCTTTATCTCTATTTCCAGTAAGAGTAATTACATGGATAAAGATATATTGGCAAAGAGTAATACTTAAAAAAGATATGCCTAAATCTGGATGGGAGAGAATAGAGAGTACTAAATAAAAAAGGGAGGTTACCCTTCCTTTTCATTATCAAATTCTTACAATTCCTATTACCATTTAAAATGTGCAAACGCTTTATTTGCTTCTGCCATTCTTTCAACATCTGCCTTCTTCTTTAAAACATCTCCTTCTCCATTAAATGCATTTACTAATTCGATCTCTAAAAGCTGTTGAAAAGGTTTTCCTGTTTTAGATCTAGATACATCTACTAACCATCTTACTGCTAAAGTCTCTTGTCGCCTTGGACTTACAGGAACAGGTACCGAGTAGTTTGCACCACCAACTCTTCTAGATTTAATCTCTAAGGCAGGTCTAATATTATCTATTGCACCATGTACAAACTCTATTACAGGGGTATTACTTTTCTTAGCTCCTGATTCAATAGCTTGATAGACCAAATCCTCTGCTATACTCTTTCTACCACCCTGCATTACTTTATTAATAAGTCTACCGATTATTTCATCGTTATATCTCCTATCTTTTGCTATTACTCTTCTTTTAGATCTCTTACCTCTCATTACTGTATATTAAAATATTATTCTTTTTCTGGTCTCTTAGCACCATATTTTGATCTTGCTTTCATTCTACCCTTTACTCCAGCAGTATCATACTTACCCCTTACTACAATATATTTAACACCTGGTAAGTCTCTCTTTCTACCTGCTTTTACCATTACAACTGAGTGCTCTTGTAGATTATGACCCTCTCCTGGTATATATGCTGTAACCTCCATACCGTTGGATAACCTTACTCTTGCTACCTTACGAAGTGCTGAGTTTGGCTTTTTAGGTGTCATTGTTTTAACCTGTATACATACAGCCCTCTTAAATGGGTTATTAACTTTTTTATACCTATTTTTCAAGGGATTAAAGTTTGTAGCCAAAGCGATATGTTTTACTTTTTCTCTTTTAGCTTCTCTAGGTTTTCTTACTAACTGATTAATAGTCGGCATGGTTCGTATTATACAACAAAATCAATTAAAATTTAATCTCTTCTAGATTATTTAAATCCTTTAGAGATGCGCTCTCTCCAGATGGTATTCTTCTACCAATGATTACATTCTCTTTCATACCTCTTAAGAAGTCTGACTTTCCAAGAATAGCGCTATTAGTCAATACCCTTACCTGCTCTTGGAATGACATAGCTGAAAGGAAGCTTTCTGTGAATAGGGCTGATGCCTTTATACCAAGTAATTTAGGTATAATCAATGCCTTCCTCTTACCTTCTTCAAGTAGCATATTATTCTTTACATTTGAAACGAATCTATTTACCATAGAACCAACAAGATACTCAGAGTCACCAGAATCCATTACTTTACCTAACCTAGCCATCTGTCTTATTACTACCTCTATATGTAAATCGTCAATTGAAACTGCCTGCTCATTAAATACTTTTTGGACCTGATCTAAAATGTACTTCTGTGCAACCTGTATACCTGCAACATCCGCTAATTTCTTTGGGTCTACAGCTCCAGCAACCAACTGGGTTCCCTGTTCGACTATATCTCCCTCATTTACTAATATGTCAATGTTTGGTAATACTGATATACTCTCCTCTGCTTTTACCTCTCCTGTCAAAGTTAAAACCCCTCCCTCAATTCTAACTATACCTTCATATGGGGATTGTTTCTCACTGCCTTCAGAATCTATATATATTACCTGACCTGTTTTAACAGTTGCACCATCTGAAACTAATACATTTTTCGCATCAGATACAACTACCTCTTTTACCATCTTCCTTGTACCTATAATTGTTATCGTTGCAGAGTCATCTTCTGCCTTATCTATATGTACCTTACCATCAATTGTAGATATATCTGCCTCTGCCTTTGGTGATCTTGCTTCGAATAGTTCTTCTACTCTTGGTAAGCCCTGGGTGATATCTGTGGTTTGAACACCTCCCTTATGGAATGTCTGCATAGTCATCTGTGTTCCTGGTTCTCCAATAGATTGAGCTGCAATTACTCCAACTGCTTTACCCATTTCTATTTCATTTCCATTTTCTAGATTTAAACCGTAACACTTTTTACAAATTCCTAATGGAGATTTACAAAGTATTGGACTTCTAACAGGAATTTCATTTATTCCATCATTATCTATTCTTTCAGCAATTTCTCTAGTAATATGATTATTCTTTTCAAGAATTATATTACCCTTTGAATCAACAATATCTTTAGCAGCTACTCTACCAAAAATTCTCTTATCAAAAGACATTCTTCTATCATCATTTCTTTTAATTAAAAGACCCTCACCTTCATACCCACAATCATCTGCTCTAACTATTACATCGTGTGCTACATCTACAAGTTTTCTAGTAAGATACCCTGAAGATGAAGTTCTTAGAGATCTATCTGCAATACCTTTTCTTCCACCATTAGCTGCAACAAAATACTCAAATGCATTAAGACCATCCCTATAGTTACCTTTAATTGGAAGAGGTACCCAATTACCTCTAGAATCTCTAACAACACCCTTAATTGTTAATACCTGTCTTGCCTGTATCTTTCCTCCATTTCTGCTTTGGATTCAACCATTTCATATACAGGATTATTTTTATCTAATTTTTCCCATGCTTCATCTGCTAAATCAGTAGAGAACTATTCCACATTTCAGTAGATAGATTTATCTTCTTTTTCGGTAATTAACCCTTGTTGTAGGTAGTTATCTTGAAGTTGAATATCTTTCTCTTCCATGGCTTTAATACGAGTTTTAACATCAAAATCGAGTTTACAATCTTCTTGTCTATAAAGGAGAACCCAAGGTCTGTGTGGCAAAATTAAATCCTAAATCTTTAAGATTGTCTAAAAGTTCTACAACTACCTCTAATGATACTTGTCTTTAATATCTTCAACGATATCAGATACGGTTCCACTCACTAACCCTCTCATTGATAAATGGGCAATCCAATGGAATATTCTATTAAATATACATCTTCCGACAGATGTTTTTATCACCTTGTCATCTATCTTTACAAGAATTTCTTCATTAATATTAATTGTGTCTCTTTCGTAAGCTTTAATTGCTAAATCAGAGGATGCAACATTTTAGTCTCTCAGTCCCATTCATATCAGTCATAAGGTAGAACCTATCAACATATCTTTTGCAGGTTTGCTAACACTTCACCATTAGAGATATTTACAATGTTTCTAGATGCTAGAATATTCTTTTGCTTCCTCAAGTGCTTCTTGTGTCAAAAGAACATGAAAATAGACATCTGGTCAACATCAAAGTCAGCATTAAATGCTTTACATACCAATGGGTAATCTGATTGCTTCACTCTCTACTAGTTTAGGATAGAAGGCCTGTATAATGTACTTTATGAAGAAAGTAGGCGCACGATTAAGTAATACTGGTTTTCCATCAAATTATCTTTTCTAGAATATCCCATATAACATCATCCTCTTCTTCTATCATGTCTTTAGCAACTCTTACATTTTAGTGCGAACTCTCTTGTCTAACAACTCATGTATGACAAATGGTTTAAACATTTCCAACGCAACAGACTTAGGAATACCACACTGATCTAATCTTTTAAACTTGCCCCAATAATTACAGCACGACCAGAGTAATGAGACTCTTTCCTAAAAGATTTTTTCTAAATATACCTTTTTTACCTCTTAAATCATCTGTCAATGATTGGTATGGTAATCTCTTACTATTCATCATTGGCTTAGATGGTCTATGAGAGTTATCAATAACTGCATCTACAGACTCCTGAAGCATTCGTTTCTCATTTCTAAGAATTACATCTGGTGCACCAATCTCTATCAATCTTGCTAATCTATTATTTCTGTTAATGATTCTTCTATACAAATCATTAAGATCTGAGGTAGCAAATTTACCACCTGATAGAGGAATAATTGGTCTTAATTCTGGTGGAAGTACAGGTAGTATCTCTATTACCATCCAACTTGGATCTATTTTATTCTGCCTAAATCCCTCTAAATATTGAGTCCTTCTTATAGAGGCAACTTTTCTCTATCTCCTTTTTCCTTCTTAATAGCTCTTCTTAATTTCTCTAATTCGCTATCAATATCTAAATTCCTAAAGCTTTTTAACGTTCTTGCGCCCATTAATGCCTCAAAGAAAAGCAATCCTCTATCTTCTAAATCTATATACTCATCTTCTTAAAGGCTAATACAGAACCTATCTCTACTTTTTCAAGAACTGTTGTGCTTGAATAGAAATTAATATCTATCTCTTCTTCTCTTCAGCATATTCCTTTTCTTACCTTTGCAATACCCCGTTTCTTCTTATGATCTAATTGACTTATTTTAAAATCTGATCCCTCTCTTTTTCTTTCTTTGCAACCTTTATATCCCCATCATACATTGCCTCTGTAACTTAAGCTCTTCTTCTAATTCATTCTTCAGAGCTTGTAACATCATCTTTCAAGTGCATCCAACTTCTCCAACATCTCTTTTCTGTTCTCTGTCTCTACAACCATATAGACTTTGTGTAATATATTACTATGTGTGAGAGCACTCTTATGATATCCACAATGGACATCTTATTAGGAATACCATACGCAAACCAAACATGAGTAACAGGTACTGCAAGTTTGATATGTCCCATCCTTTTCTTCCTAACATCTTTAGTTGTGACTTCTACACCACACTTATCACATACAATCCTCTTTATATCTAATCTTTTTATACTTACCACAGTAGCATTCGTAGTTCTTAGTTGGACCAAATATCTTTTCACAGAATAGACTATCTGGTTCTGCCTTAAAAGTTCTGTAGTTGATAGTTTCTGCTTTTGTAACTTGTCCATATGACCAATCTAGGATTTGTCTACTAGATGCCAAATGTGAGTCTTAAAGCTTCAAAATCCTCAAAAGACTTTACTATGATTATGATTATTATTCATTCTCTACAACCTCCCTATTTCTTTTAGAAATTAATTCCATGTTCAAGCAAAGTGCATTTAGCTCTTTCATCAACACCTTAAATGATTCAGGTATATTTACACTCTATCTTCTCTCCATGAATAATGGCTTTGTAAGCACTTGATCTCCCCTTTATATCATCGGATTTAATTGTTAGCATTTCTTGAAGTGCATATGGTGCACCATGCTTCTAATGCCCAGACTTCCATTTCTCCAAATCTCTGACCACCTCAAGCTGTGCTTTACCACTTAGAGGTTGCTGAGTAACAGCAGTGTATGGTCCAGTTGACCTAGCATGTACTTTTTCATCAGCTATGGTGAAGCTTAAGTATATACTTTATTCCGACAGTAACTTTGGGAATTTTTACCTGTTCTTCCATCATATAGATCTACCTTCTGTTCAATTTTATACCCCTGTTTCTTCATCTCTCTTTCTAACCACTCCATATTCACTTCTTCAAAGAGAGGGAATGAGAATTTCTCTTTTAGAAGTTTCGCATACAATCCAAAGTGAACCTCTTCTGCCTGACCCATATTCATTCTTTTTAGGAATGTAGGAGTCAATACAATATCAACCGGTTGACCATCTTCTGTAAATGGCATATCTTCAACAGGTCTAATTGCTGAAACTGTGTTTTTATCTCCATGTCTTCCAGATATCTTATCTCCATATCCTAATTTCTTTGTATTAGCGACCCAAATCTTTACCTCTTCTAATACCCCAGGAGGTAGTTTATCTCCCTTCTCAACGGATAAGCGTTGACTATGTATAACGATACCTTCTTCTCCGTGAGGTAATCTTAATGAGTTATCTCTTACATCGCTTGCGGATTCTCCAAATATAGCCCTAAGTAATCTCTCTTCTGCAGTAAGTTCTTTCTCTCCTCTAGGTGCAATTACACCAACAAGAATGTCTCCTGCCTTAACTTTCATTCCTTCTCTTACTATCCCAGCCATATCTAATTTCTGTAATATCCTATCACTAACATGTGGAATATCTGCGGTAATAACTTCGGGACCTAGTTCGGTATCTCTTACTTCTACCTTATGTTCTCTAATATGAACAGATGTAAGAAGGTCGTCTCTAACGACTTTTTCAGATACTACAACAGCATCCTCATAGTTATATCCTTCATAAAACATCAAAGCAGCTCTAAGATTTATACCTATTGCTAATTCACCATCTACACATGTTGGCCCATCTACTAATACATCTCCCTTTTTAAATTTCTGAAGCTTTTCAACAGCTGGTTTCTGAGAGAATGATGTATTGTCATTGGTTCTGTAGAAACTTATTAAATTGTAATCTCTTATTCCATCCTTTTTGTACTTTACAGTTACCCTATCTGCATCGACGTATACTACCTCTCCATCATCTTGAGCAAATACTGTCCAGTTTGATTGTCTAGCAACAATTTCCTCTACACCTGTTCCAATCAATGGTGCCTCTTGCTTGACTAAAGGTACTGCCTGTCTCTGCATATTTGCACCAGCTAAAGCCCTCATAGCATCATCATGAGACACAAATGGAATTAGTGCCATCCCTAGACCCGCTTGCTGATATGTTAAAACATCAACATGGTCAACAATATTTACATCTTCAAGTATGAAATCTCCAGCGTGTCTAACAGGAACTAAAAGCTCTAATATATTATTGTACTCATCTGTATCTACAGATGGGATACTTATATATTTATCTTCTTCATCCAAAGCATCGAGGTAATCAACCTCTTCAGATATGAATGGTTTTACCTTTACTGTTTTTATCTCTTTTTTAGTAGAAATCTTCTTTGCTATATCTGAATCTATGGATGTACCTTTTTTCGCAACACCTTTAATATCCTCATCCAAGATCCTATTGATTAATTCTGTATTAGAATTTTTTACCTCTTTCTTAACCTTCCTATATGGAGACTCTAAGAATCCATACTCATTTACCCTTGCTAAAATTGAT
Organism: Candidatus Dojkabacteria bacterium; assembly: GCA_040765985.1. Classification (GTDB taxonomy): domain Bacteria; phylum Patescibacteriota; class Dojkabacteria; order SC72; family SC72; genus UBA2259. The sequence goes on from JAXGRK010000002.1 coordinate 100,246, forward strand.
AGGCGGAGTAAATGTAACACCAATATTAGCACTCTCTGGACTAGTTACAGGGTCAAACTTTAGTGTACTGGAGAGCAGCAGGTTTCCTCTAATTGAGAAAGTTGCTCTTTTTAACAATACCCTGGACCTGCTGCCGTAACTTTCCTTTTGTTTTCTAATTCAGCCAAAATTTGTCTGATCCATATACGTATAACTGGTTAGGCACCAAAAAATGATTGTATAGAGGCAGCAATTGGCTTAGTACTCAACTAACATTGAAGGTGTAACCTTTGCATCTTGTCCATACAAACTCATCTTATCTTTAATATTTTTTTCTAATCTTCTAATACCTGCAAGTAGTTGCCTTCATCACTTCAACACTTCTAATTCTTCTATTGAAGAGATGGTATATATCATCAGCTGGTTCGACCCCATTATTGATTTTGATAAGCTTTTTAACAATAAGGATTAAGTCTTCAGATACAAACTGCTTCTCTGGATTATTAACATCATACGAAGTACCCAACTTCCTATTCAATTGATATCTCCCAATCTTTCCTAAATCAAATTTTCTTTACTAAAGAAGTTAATTTTAATATATTTTTCAGCACTTTCATTAGTGACAGATTCATCAGGTCTCAATTTGTTGTAAATACTGATGATGGCATCCCTCTTTACTCTTAAAATCACGAGCTAAGGTTTGCTCTATATATATTTGTACCCTTTCGTGAGTATCTACATCTTGAAAAGTTTAAGAATTTCTTGATCTGATTCATAACCAAGTAATCTTAAAAATTCCGTAATTAATACTCTGGTCTTTTAGGTACATCCTCATTGATATTACATTGTATTTGTTAGTTTCAATCTCATACCATGGACCTCTTCCTGGCATCAATCTTGCTTTGTACAAAGATCTGTAAGGAAGTGATTCTGATTCCTCAAAAAGAACACCCTCAGCCCTTACAATCTGATGTGTTACAACTCTTCGAACACCGTTTACAACAAAAGCACCATCTTCATTATCATCATTGGTAAGTCAGCAACAAAAAATTTCTTGCTCCTTTATTTCTCCAGTTTTATTATTAAGAAGTTGTACAGTTGCATAAACAGGAATTTCGTAAGAAAGTCCTTTAGCAAGGGAATCTTCAATACTTCTATACGGTTCTCCATATCTAAATGATTTAAATTCCAGTGTCCACATTCTGCCCATAGTGTCTTTTACTGGATTGATCTCTTCAAAGAGTCGTTGAAAACCTCCTTCGTAGAAATCTTTAAATGAGGATTTGAGCTTCAATTAGACTTGGTATTTCAAAAGAAGAGGAGAATCCCTTCCCCAAATTTAGTCTCATTCTATTTCGCTTGGGTTCAATCATAGAACAGTGATTTATAGGCTATAAATTACATCCAACAGCGATAATCCCTAGACCATTATTCAAAATGACCTAGGAAGATTGTAACAACCGCTTTTAATTAAAGCAAAAATTATGATCTCTGGCGAGTTTATCATATATTTATTGTAAGCATAGTCAAAGGTTTTTTAAGATTTTGCAATCCATAAATATACACGATAATATATGAGTGGGGAATCTTTGTCAAAAGATGTATATTCTCTATTATATATATACTAAAACTACTATGTCACGAAAAAGAAAGATAAAAAATAAATATTAAAAGCTCTGAAAACCAAAATATTTTTGGGATTAGTACTTCTAATACTTGGAATAGCATTGATTCTAACTCCTTTTGTAAAAGAGGAGGCAGAAATTTTTGTCTTTATATCTACCCAACTAGGATGGCCTTCTATGGTTTGGGGAATCGCAATAACAGCTCTATCAATAAATCTTCTTACACAAGGGAAGAATTTTAATAAAAAGTTACAAATTTTTGGATTCTTACTTATGCCTAAATACACCTAACATTCTGCACCAAATGTACTTGATGATACTGCTACACTTCAAAAAGCAGGAGGACTTTTAGGAAAAGTAATTCATAGCTGTTGGCCAATGGGTGACATATTAGAACTCATAGTTATTCTTGTTCTTTTAATTGTTGCTTTCTCTTTTATAACTGGAATACAGATAAAACAGATTACAGAAACCCTAAGTCATTGTTCTCTAAAATTAGTGTCGATGATCTTAAAACTAGAATTGGAGATACTGTAAGCGAAGGAAAGTTAATTATCAGCGACTCAGAAAGTCAGGATAACAGTGATGATTTAAGAATAGATGATAGTCAACAACTACAAATTGAAGATCCATCCCATTCTATACCTCAAACCTCTTCGCCCCTTTCCCCTATCAACCAACAACCGGATATAGTTGATAACAACAAAGTTCCTGATACGGATATAGCCCCTTCAAAGCCAAAATATTTAACTTGGAAATATCCTAGTATTGAGAATTTACAAGAGCCAGTAAAAACAGATCAGCCAAAAGAAGCATACAAGAATGAAGCGAAAGCCATAGAGAGCGTACTTAAGAGTTTTAAAATACCAGCCAAAGTTGTTGAAATAACAATAGGACCTACTGTAGTAAGATATGCACTAGCTATCCCTGCAGGAGTTGCAGTAAATAGAGTAAAAAGGCAGAGCAATGATATTGAGGTTGCCTTAAGAGTATCAAAAGGGATGATGAGAATCGAAGCCCCTATCCCAGGAACTTCATATATAGGTATAGAGATTCCTAACAAGAGTCCAAACTATGTATACATGAAAGAGATGGCTAAAAAATTACTCTCAGAAGCAGATAAATATGAATTGCCCCTTATACTTGGTAGAGATATCGCTGGTAAACCAGAAATAAGAGATCTAGTTAATATGCCACACCTTTTAGTTGCTGGTATGACAAGAGCGGGTAAATCTATCGGTATAAACTCTATCTTAGGTGGACTACTTCTTACAAAGACTCCGGACGAATTAAGGTTGATTCTCGTGGACCCCAAAATGGTTGAAATGGAAGCTTACAATGGAATCCCTCACCTTTTGACACCAGTAATAAATGATATGGAATTAGTTGTTAATGCACTTCAGTGGGCAATTACAGAAATGATGAAGAGATATCGAATGCTTAAACAAGTCCTCTCTAAAAATATTGTTCAATACAATCAGAAAATGGGATATTCAGCAATGCCATATTTAATAATCGTAATTGACGAGATGGCTGATTTAATGCTTGTAGCAGGACCTGAAATTGAAACGAAAGTCCAAAGAATTGCACAAATGGGTAGAGCAGTTGGAATCCATTTAATACTAGCCACGCAAAAGCCCGTTGTAACAGTAATAACTGGGCTAATCAAATCAAATATTTCCGGAAGAATCGCTTACGCAGTACCCTCCGCTATGGACTCAAGGGTCATTCTTGATCAGACTGGTGCAGAGAATCTTTTAGGTAACGGAGATATGCTCTACAAAGACCAAACATTCTCTAAGCCAATAAGGATTCAAGGATGCTACATATCTACAGAAGATACAATGGATATAATAGGACAAATCAAAACACAAACCGTTGAAGAAGAAGAAGGTAGTAGATTTAATATTACCGAAAATATTAATATTACAACCAGTTCAAATGGGGTATCAGATGAAAGGGATCCTGAATTCCCGAATGCACTTCAAATTGTAATAGGCGAGAAAAAGGCCTCTGCTTCACTACTTCAAAGACGATTAAGCATTGGATACAACAAAGCAGCTCGACTAATGGAACAACTCGAAAAAGCTGGCGCTATTGGCAAACAAGATGGAGTAAAACCAAGAGAGGTACTTGTCACTTCCCCAGATGAAATCCTAGGGTCTCCTTCAGAGGATGTATCGCAAGAGTACTAGGTTTGATATACTCTTCTTAATATGACAACTGCAGGAGAG
>JAXGRK010000003.1:0-74295 GCA_040765985.1 Candidatus Dojkabacteria bacterium
TATCTAGTGAATTAACATTCTTGCGATATGAAAGAGAATCAACCGATCTAATATCAGGAACTTTTCTAGTTAGGGGGGACACGGTTGAGCTCTTTATGCCTTACGAAGAGTTTCCTGTAAAAGTGGAGTTCTTTGGAAATGAGATAGAGAGTATTACATATATTGAACCTATTTCTAAAAGAAAAATTAACAGTGTAGATAACTTGGATATATTTCCAGCTACACCACTTGTATATGATGCTGATACAATGAGTAAGGCAATTACTAATATTGAAAAAGACTTAATTCAAAGAACTTCTTTTTTAAGAAATCTTGGTAAAGAAGTCGAGGCACAAAGATTAGAGCAAAAGACTAAATATGATATTGAGATGATGACACAGATTGGCTTTTGTAAGAGTATGGAGAACTACTCAATATATTTTGATGGAAGGAAAACAGGACAACCTCCATTTACACTTCTTGATTACTTCCCAGATGACTATTTGATGTTTATAGATGAATCTCATATTACAATACCTCAAGTAGGGGGGATGTATAACGGGGATAGGGCTAGAAAAACAAATTTAATTGAACATGGTTTTAGATTACCTTCAGCATTTGATAATAGGCCTCTTAATTTTAATGAGTTTAGAAAAAAACAGAAAGAAACAATATATTACTCTGCTACACCTGACCAATGGGAGATAAAAGATAGTAGAAACACTATTGTTGAGCTTCTTACAAGGCCTACAGGTCTACTAGATCCTAGTATTGATGTAAGAAAAACAGAAAATCAAATAGATGATGTAATTAATGAGGTTAAAAAGAATACAGAAAAAGGTCAGAGAGTGTTAATTACGACTTTAACTAAAAGAATGGCAGAAGATTTAACCTCATATCTTCAAGATTTTGGTATTAAAGTTGCATATCTTCACTCTGATATTGATACTGTTGAAAGAGTTGAAATATTAAGGAATCTTAGACTTGGGGAGTTTGATGTTTTAGTAGGTATTAATCTTTTAAGAGAGGGAATAGATTTACCAGAGGTATCTTTAGTAATTATCTTAGATGCTGATAAAGAGGGTTTCCTGAGATCTAAAACTAGCTTAGTACAAACGATTGGAAGAGCTGCAAGGCATGTTAATGGAAGAGTAATTATGTATGCAGATAAACAGACAGAGAGTATGAAATACGCTATTGATGAAACAAACAGAAGGAGAGAGTATCAGGAGAAGTATAATATGGAGCATAATATTACACCAACTAGTATCCAAAAAGATATTAGAGATTCTTTAGTAGAACAGGAAGATAAGCAGAAGAGAGATTTAGATTTTGAAGTAGAGAAACTTAGTGAAAAACAGAAACAAATGATTATTAAAGATCTTAGGGCTAAGATGTTACTAGCTGCTGACAACTTACAATTTGAAAAAGCTGCAGAGTTAAGAGATAAAATAAAAGAGCTGAGGGTTTAGCTCAGCTCTTAATATTTCGATATTTGGTATAGGATTACCTATAGAAGCTATCTCTTCTGTTAGCACCTCTATCTCCTCTATCGCCATCCTCACGAGGAGGTCTAGCAACAGATACATTGATAGCTCTTCCATCAAGCTCTTTACCATTTAATTGGTCAATTGCTTGTGTAGCCAACTCTTCTGTAGCCATAGTAACAAAGCCAAATCCTTTAGATCTGCCCTTGAACTTGTCTACAATAACCTTTGCCTCTGTTACCTCTCCAACTGTGGAGAATAACTCAGACAAAGACTCATCTGTGGTCTCCCATGAAAGGTTCCCAACAAAAAGTTTGTTCTGCATTTTTATATAAATAAAAAATAAATACGCTACGGATAAGCACACTTTTGAAGGTAACCTACACAGGGCATTAATAACTTAACACCTTTCTTAACATAGACAAAACATTATACCATACATTTAAGATATAATGTCAATTATGTATATAAAATACATTGTTAACAAAGACAAAAGAGTAAAATAGTTTAACTCCTTTGTCACACATTGCCACTCTACATTTAATACAGAAGAACTCACTATAAGTTAGCTGCATTGCGGGACATAGATTCGAACTATGATTCTCGGCTTCAAAGGCCGGTGTCCTACCATTAGACGATCCCGCAAAGAACAACTATTATACTATACTAAATATATCAATTGAAATATTAACACATTCATAATAATCTTATAGATATGAAATTTAAGAAAAATAAAAAGTTCACAATCCGATTAAAATGCCAAAAGCCCCAGTTAAAGAGCATATTGTAAGACGGAAAAGTAAGAAAAGTATTTTTAATATATTTAAAAATAAAAAAACAACTAAATCTATTAGAAGAAAAAAAACTAATCTCAAGTACCTAATCCTCCCACTTATTGTTCTCATTATATTTGGGTTTATATACTTAGCAATTAGATATGTTCTATTTATTAGAGAAGGAGTATCTTCAGATAAAGATTACATAATTACAGATGTTGTTGGATTAGATAATGTCCCTACCTATGGTGGCTCTGTATTTCTTTTTGAAAATAATATGGATGATTCTGTAGTTAAAGAATTCATTTCAAAAGGAAATTCTGCTTACAGATTACCTTCTAATACAACCTCTACTCAAATAGAAGAGTACTATTTCGTTGAACTTAAGAAACTAAACTGGGAATTTATTCAAACAGTTCCAATAGGTACACCGGACAAAAAATATGGACAGTATTGGATTAAAGATGGTAAGGGATTAAGAATATATTCTAAATTCAATGATGTATGGTATGAAAGTATTACTCAAGAAGATGCAAAAAGTGCATTAGCGAACTTAATTAAAGAAGAAATCGAAAGAGAGATGTTAATGGCTAGTAGTGAGAAACAAACCCTTTTACCAGATTACCCTTGGAAAATTGATATTCCAAAGGAGTACTTAATTAAATACTCTCCTACAAATATGAAGGATTTAAGAGCTGTATCATTTCAAAAGATAGGAAGTACAGAAGCAGTTGAGATATATCCTGTAGGTAAATGGAAATCTAAAGAATTAGACTTCTTTTTAACAGATTACTGTAATCTTAAAAGTACAGAAGAATTAATATATGGTGTAATAAATAGTGTTCCAATATCCTTTAGAGATACACTGGGTCTTCAATCAACCTTGCAGAGAAACTCAGATGTTATAGATGCATATACAATTGCTAATACATATAATTCTATTGTTTATGTAATTACTTCAACTCAAAGTGATTCCCCGCTGTTAAAATATTTAATAGAAAATATTAAGCCACTGGATGCTAAAGATTAGCAACTTTATCTATAATGTTTTTACTTACTCGTTTGTTTCTAATTACTGAATATATCTCTTCATAATTTGCTTTTTTAATATCTTCAATACTACCAAATAATTTTAATAACTCTTTCTTTCTCTTTACACCAACGCCATCTATCTGATCTAAGACAGATTGTTTCTGTTCTTTAATACTTTTTTCTGTAATGTAATATTGCAAATCTATGTGCTTCATTTCTTAGATCTATCAGTATCTCCGGATTATCAATATTTATTCTTAATATCTCATTATTCTTAACTACCCAAAACTCATCTTTAATATTTCTACCTTTCTTTTTTTAAATACTTACCCTTAGAGATACCCATAAGAAGAGTATTTGGGGGAATCAATTCAAAAACAGATGATAGTTGTCCCTTTCCACCATCAATGAGAATAATATCTGGAATCGTACTTTTATCTTTAAATCTTCTACTTAAAACCTCTTTTAACATTAAATAGTCATTTGGTAAATCTGATTCTCTTATTTTAAAAATCCTATACTCTGATCTATCTAAATTACCATCTAATGCAACTACCATGGAGCCGTAAGCGTGTTTACCTTGAATATTTGATATATCGTAACACTCTATTCTATGTAATTTAGGAATACCTAATTCCATAGCTAGGTAATTGAAACTTGTTTTTCTTGCTTTCTCTTTCTACTTTCGTAACTTTCAATATTATCGTAGTATGTAAAATCAATATCTTGTCCAATATACTTTAAATCATTGATTCTATCTCTCAATTGAGATGCCTTTTCAAACTCTTCCTCTTTAGAGTACTTAATCATTTCCTTTTCTAATCTTTTAATATGATTCTGTTGTTTACCCGATAGGAATCTAATTATATTATTTATATTTTTCTGTAATCATCCTTGGAGATTGCCCCTGCGTAGGGACTGGACATAAACCGATATGGAAGTATAATGAGGTTTTACAATCTTTATTTTTACATGTACAAAATGGATATAGTTTCCTTAAATATGAATATACTCTTTTAACTGTAAAACCACTTGGAAATGGTCCAAACAGTTTCCCTCTGCTATATTCACCTTTCTTAATGGTTCTTACGATTTTAACAGTAGGAAATTCACTCTTAGTATCAATATATATCCAAGCATAAGATTTATCATCTTTTAAATCCGTATTAAATGTCGGTTGATATTTCTTTACAAGTGCAGATTCTAGTATAAGGGCTTCTATCTCATTATTGGTTTCAATAATCTGAATATCAAAAATTAAAGGAATCATTTGGATAATTCTTGGTCTATCACGCAAATCTAAATGAAAATACGAAGAGACCCTTTTTTAAGAGATATTGCCTTACCAATGTACAAGATTTCTCCTTTACTGTTTAGGAATTTATAAATACCTGGGACATCAGGTAGTACATCAATTTTTTTCTGAATATTAGAATTCATAGTATATTATACCCTAGAAACGCCTCAACCACCCTTTGTTTCACCATTCATCTCTATTTTCTTTTCTAACAGTACACTTTTACTTTCATCTCCGTTATTAACGATAATTCTTACTTGAGTATCTCCTTGAGAAGAATTTATATACTGTTTTAAATCTTTAATATCATTTTCACTATGTTTAGCTCTAATTCTGAAAGTAACACCCTCAAAATCATCTCCATATTTAGATTCATCTACATATTGACCTTTTTCCATAATTAAACCTTATCATCATTTTTTAATGAAATTTTAGTAGCTATTAGCATTGGTTTGCCCTCTTCTAATTGATCTTTAATGACTTGGTAGGTTCTTGGAAACACTATTACATCATGTAAACCAGATTTGTCTTCAATATTTAAAAAAGCCATCATTTCACCTTTACGTGTAGTAATTTTTCTAATTTTGTTTACCATTACACCTAATACAACTAACTGATTATTTTTCATTTCCAAAGCTTCTTTAATGGGTTTTACTTTCTTAGATTCAAAAAATAGCTCTAAATTATCTAAAGGATGACTAGAAAAATATATACCCAAAAGATCTTTTTCCCATTGTAAAACTTGATATTTTGGAGCTTTCTCAATATTAGGAAGGGGAGTGGATTGTGAATTTGTTCCAACCCCTGATATATTATCCCCTAATGAAAATATATCTATTTGGCCAATATCTATTGAGGATCTGCTCTTCTTTTCTCTATCAAAAATATTTGGAAAGATATTTAATAAACCATTTCTTTCACCAAATTCATCCATTGTGCCTGACATAATTAAATATTCAATCACTCTCTTTTGAATACCTCTTCTGTACATTCTACTCACAAAATCATCAAGTGAAAGAAAATCTCCATTGTCTTTTCTTTCATCTACAATAGATTTAACAATATCACTACCGATATTTTTAATACCCCCTAATCCAAAACGAATACCACTATCTCCCTCAATAGTGAAGTAAAAATTTACTTTTATTGATAGTTGGAGGTAAAACTTCAATACCAAGACGTTCACATTCGTTTAAATCTTTTATTACCTTATCAAAGTTATCCAAATCTCCTTCAAGTAAAGCCGCCATGAACTCTAATGGGTAATGGGCTTTAAGATATGCAGTCCAGTAAGCAATGGTAGCGTAAGAAGCACTATGTGCTTTATTAAATCCGTAGTTAGCAAACTGTATTAGTTTGTTCCATAGTCTTTCGGTTTCTTTAACATCATAGCCATTCTTTTTAGCACCTGCTAAAAATTTCGGCTTCTCTTTATCCATGATCTCCATTTTCTTTTTCCCCATCGCTCTTCTTAAAAGATCTGCAGCCCCCAGTGTATATCCAGCAACTACTTGAGCAATTTTCATTACCTGCTCTTGATATGTAATTACACCGTAAGTAATAGATAATACGGGCTCTAATTCTTTAAATACATAATCGGTTCCTGTTTCCATGTTTAACAGCAACATATTCTGAAATATATTGCATAGGACCCGGTCTGTAAGCAGCTAATAGATAGCAGATATCCTCTTGGGATTGGGGTTTTAATGTTTTAATAGATCGTCTCATCCCCTCACTTTCCATTTGGAAGATTCCTACAGTATGACCACTTTGTATTACATCGTAAGTTTCTTTATCATTAGGGTCTAATTTAAGTAAATCTAAATCTATTCCTTTATTTACTTTAATTTTAGTAACTGCCTCCCCTATTACATTAAGATTTCTTAAACCGAGAAAATCAAACTTCATTAACCCTACATACTCAATATCACTCATTTCAAATTGAGTCATACCTATTCCACCTCCATGTGCATCCCTTTGTATTGAACAGTAATTAATTACGGGTTCAGGAGTGACAATAATTCCACAGGCATGAGTAGATACCCCTCTACATATTCCAGATACTTTCCTTACAATTTCAGCTAATTTTTAGTAGTTTCAGTGGAATTAATTATTTCAGCGAACTCAGGATTATGTTCAATCATGTAATCAATATCTTTAGATTTTCCAAACAGTATCTCTACCATCTTAGCCAACTTATCTGTTGTAGAAAGCTCTATTCCAAGTACTCTACCAACATCCTTAATCGCTTGTCTTGTTTGTAATTTACTAAAAGTTCCTATCTGCTTAACATTCTCTATCCCATACTTTTCAATTGTGTATTTTAATAATTCATCTCTTCTTGCATCGGCTATATCTATATCAAAATCAGGAGGAGAATCTCTTCAGGATTTAAGAACCTTTCGAAATACAATTCCCAACCAATTGGTTCAATATTTGTAATATCTACACAGTAGGCAACAACAGAGCCACATCCAGAGCCCCTCATTCCAACTACAATACCGTTATTTATACAAAAAAGAACAAAGTCTCTAACAACTAAGAAGTAATCGTTATACATCTTAGAATCAATTATTTCCAATTCATAATTAATCCTATCTTTTAACTCCTTAGTTAACTTACCATATTTCTTCTTGGCTCCTTGTAAGGTTAGTTTTCTAAGGTAAGTTGCTGATGTTTCATCCTTTGGTAAATCTAAATAGTGGGGCTCAACTCTACTATATGTAATATCAAAATCCTCAATACTTTCAGTAATCTTTTGTGTATTCTCAATTGCCTCAGGTATATCTAAGAAAAGTTCTTCCATCTCTTTAGGAGTTTTAACATAGAATTCGTTTGTAGGCATTCTTCTCCTTTGAGGATCATCCCAGAGTTTTCCATCATTAATACACCAAAGAATCTCTTGTATATCTGCATCCTCTCTATTTAGATAGTGAGAGTCACATGTCGCAACTAATGGTAGTTTTAATTCTTTAGATATTTTAATTAATCCTTCATTTACAATTACTTGTTCCTCCATTCCATTTCTTTGATTTCGATATAGAAGTTGTTTTTAAACATATTAGAATATATCTTTGCACTCTCAAGTGCCTTGTTAAAATCTCCATTTAAAAGTGGTGTAGAAATTGGGCCTGCTAAACATGCAGAAAGGGCTATTATGCCATCTGTATATTTTGAGAGAGTATCTATATCAATCCTAGGTCTGTAGTAGAAGCCCTCCATATGTGCAATAGAGACAATTTTTACAAGATTTTTATATCCCTGTAAATTTTTAGCTAGTAATACTAAATGAAAATATTTGTTATCTATACCAAAATCTTTTTGATCCATCCCTCTTGGTGCAATGTATATTTCACATCCCAATATCGGTTTAAGCCCTGCCTCTTTCATTGCATTTTTGAATTTAAGAGCTCCATACATACTCCCATGATCTGTTAGTGCACAAGAATTCATACCACTTTTTGAAGTTTTTCTACTAATTGAGGCAATCTAATTGTTGCATCCAGCAGAGAGTACTCTGTGTGCAGATGTAAATGTGTAAACATAAATTCAATAGCTCATCTAGTTCTGATATACTAGATTAATATGGATGGTATATATTTATCAAGTATGAAGCAAAAGTAGGTCCTAGAAAGAGTTTTTTAAACTCTAATATATTTCGGATACCTCTATTTATCATTTTCTCTGCAGTATATTTTCTAGTAATATCACCTATGTTTGAAGATTTAATCTCTAACTCTGTATTAAATAGCGTTAGAGAGAATAGACAAGTTACACTTAATTACTTAACCCCTCTATATGGCCAAAAAATATATACTAGTGAATATTCAATAAATACATTTTGGATTCTGAATTAACAAAAAATTCGGTATCTAAAACAGATATTAAAACAGAAGATGCACGAGTAATTGTTATGCAAAAGTTTCTTTTTGAATACAACTCCCCTATGTATCCATACTCTAAAACATTTATTATAGAAGCAGATAAATACAACTTAGATTGGAGACTGGTAGCTTCAATTTCTGGCGTAGAATCTGCATTCGGAAACATTGTACCAAGAGGAACACATAACGCATGGGGATGGAGAGGTATTAACAAAAATCCAGAGGGCTGGAGTCAATTTGAAACCTGGAATGCAGGAATTGCAGAAGTAACTAGAGGATTGGCTCAAGGGTATGGTATAACATTAACACCTTACCAAATTGAACAGTACTACTGTCCTCTGTAAGGCAAATCCTGCACACACTTGGGCAAATGGTGTATCTAGGTTTATGGCTGAATTAAAATACTATTTAGATAACCTTTATTAGACATTAAGTATGGGATTGATTTTTAAAATACTGTACATATTTGTTTCATTTATTGAAACTATCATTATATTTAGAATAGTGATGTCTTTAATAGGGGCTGACCAATCTCACAACTTCGTTAATTGGGTATACAGTATCTCTGATATTGTCATTTCACCATTTGAGGGAATGACCGCTAAAGAAATATACCTTAACAAGTTTAGAATAGAATTAACACCAATAATTGCTTTAGTATTTTTTTCAATTACTGGATTTATACTATCCGAGTTATCTAAAAGTATTAACAAGACAGAATAATTCATATATGGTATAATTTGCCATGGCAAAGATTGATTTAAAGCAATCCAGTGGATTGCCTATTTTTTACAGTGGAGAGGACCTCATGCCCCAAGGACTATCAATATTAAGTACATCTACAGTATGTATAGATAATATTCGCTCTCAATTACTTAATAAGGATTTAAACTGTCCTCAAGTATTCTATAAAAATATAAAGGATTAGATAAGGATAATGTTTTTAAAAGTAAAAATATTAAAATCAATATGTATTTAATATTTCCTAATCTAGCTGGTATTGAATATACAAAAACATTTGCAACAAGATCTAAAAGATATCCAAGAATTTTAGAAATAACTTACGGTGGTGGAATTGTCCTTATTCAAAAATATGATTCTCCAATAAATAACAGAGTTATTAAATTTTTAATTAAAAAAGGAGAAAAATAATAGTACCTCCCGGATATACCTGTACAATCATTAACTCAAGACAAAATTCCAATTTAATAGTTTTAGAATTACATTCCAAAGAAGCAAAGCCAAGAATTGTTCTTGATGATAGGGGGAATGTCCTATTATATTATTAGAAAGAATGCAAAACAGAAACAGTTAGAAATCCTGAGTACAAAATTGTTCATGATCCTGAGAAAATAAACATTAAAGCAATTCTCTCAAAATATGGGGTACGAAATACAACCCCTATTGTTAAACAAATAATGAGAAATTATGAGAAATTTAAATGGCTTTTTGAAAAAGATTCTATTGATATTTAGTATTCTTCTCTTAGTAGTTCCATTTTTCTTTCATACCGAAATATTTGCCCAAACTGATATTAAAGCAACCTCCTCATTTCATCATACTTGGGATGGAGAAATTTTAAACACAACAATATATATTACGCTCTCTACAAACTCATCACCCTCTGTTGTAACCTTTTACACAATCACAATACCTGCAGAACAAATTACTCCTGAAATATTTTCAATAAATAGAAACAAAGAATTGGAACCCACTATACACAGAGATGTTAACGAGACTTCGCTAGTTATAGATTTGGATAAAACACCAATATCAATAGATAAACCAATAGTATTAAAAATCACATATAATACTGATTTAACAGGAAGTTCTCTTTCATTACTTTCTTCGGTTACTGATACACAAACTAAAGAGTTCTCTCTAACTTATCCTTCTTCAAAGGGAAATGTGTCATGGAGTTCTGCCTCTATAACTAATACAGAGGAAAAAGAAAAAATATAAGAATTGATACTAATCTCCTAATAGTAATTATGTAAAAATCACATTTGGTTCTGATATAGTATATAAATATGAAATTAACAAAACTATTTCAAACCTTGAAGATGAAGTACGATTATCTGAAGTACTTTTACCTACAAACAATAACTACCAACATGTCTTAATAGAATCAATAACTCCACAGCAAGACAAAGCGTATAAAGATATAGATGGAAATTATATCCTTCAATACTCAATAGCTCCTCAAAGTAGTATATCAATCAATATTAAAGGATATATCTTTATGAGAAGCTCGATCAATGCACAAACTAATCAACCTCAATTAGAGGACATATCACTTTGGAGAATAAATAATACATCACTTATTAGACATCTCTATAAATCACTTAATAATCTTGGATTAGATATTTCAGATACATTTACAGATATTAAAGATTTACAAAACGAAAAAGATAGAGAGCTACTATATGAAGGTATATATAAATATGTTATTGATAACTTAGAACCAAATACCCAATCAATGGGTTCACTGTCTGGAACAGAGCGATTAGGAGGACATACTCATTAAACAAGGTATGGCAACTAATGAGGATTACATCGACTCCATAATATCGCTATACAGGCACTTTAACATCCCTGCCAGATTTGTAATTGGATATATAACAGGAATATCAAATTATGACTCTAATGGAATATATCATTACTGGGGAGAATACTATGACGAAGATAAAAATACTTGGATAATAGTTGAACCCTTTTTTGAAGATTACTCTAAATCACCCCTCTATAAAACAGATATGAAAGAACATGTAACGCTCATATATAGATCTTCTAACCCGTATTCTCCGAAATTAAACTTTTTTTCAGAAGAAGATTTTAAAATTGAACTTGTTAATGATATTCCTGAGATAAATAATGATTTAAAATTAGATCTAATATTACAACCTTTTAACCTTTCAGACCCATATTTAGTCGGATATATCAGTATTGAAAACAAAGGAAATACCATTATTGATAATATTGAGATATCAAAATCCAAACCGGATTTAACAAAATATATAGACTATATCGATAATAATAGTCAAATAATACTTCTCCCCAATGAAACATACGACATTAAATTTAATATCCCATATAAGGATATTGAAGATACCCTATTTGCTGTTGTAGATGTCCTTAGTGGGACTGAGGAAATTAAGAATAGCTATGTAGAAGAAAACATTGAAATATTAAATGATCAAAAAAATTTAAATACCTTTTCTAAATTACTCTCAGTTTTTCTCTATGTGCTAATTTCAATACCTATTTATTTTTTATCCAAAAAAGTAAAATTTAAAAATGGATAATCAAGTACTCTTTACAATTATTACTCTCGCTTTAATAAGTATTCTTTTTTTAATTGCATACATAAACAGTAAAAAGATACCAGAGAGAAAAAGAGAAAAAATACTTTCGAAATTAGAAGAGATAGAAAGCCAAAGCAAAAGTGTAGAAGGATATGCTAGAAGAGATGCCGTAATCAAACTAGATAACTTACTTAATAAAGCTTTTAATATAAGATACGGAAATGATATAACAGTAGGAGAGAATCTTAAAAAAGCCAAAGGGCTATACGATAAAACACTCTATCAACAAATCTGGGATGTTCATAAAATTAGAAATGAAGTAGTACATAAGGATAGAGAGATATCTTTGCCTGAATCAGAAGATATATACAGAATATATAAATTAGGAATAAGACATGTATTAAAATGAATAGAATAATATTAACTTTCTTTTTTTAACCCTATCTTTTACATTCATCTTAGCCCAGGAAGATGTACTTATAGACCAAAATCAAAATACATTGGAAGTTACTAGCGAATCTGAAATTGAACAGTTAGAAAACAATAATGATGAGAGTACATCTAAAAGTAGTAACAATTACTTTGACCTTGAACTAATTAGAGGATCACAAAACCCTATTACAAAAAATATTCCTTTTAAGGTAATCATTACCCCTAAAATTAGTTCTCCAAAAACTCAGATAATATGGAATACTTCATCTGTATTTACCTTAGAAAAAGACCATCCTGAATTTGTATCTTTAAGTAAAGATCAAACATATACCTACTCAGTTACATTAAAACCCCAGAAAGAGGGTACTTATCACATTTCAACAAATGTTGTATCTTGGCAATTTGATTCAAATAAATCGGCCAGTGTTGGATATAATATAACTTTGAATAAATCGCTTGTAGTACAACCTGTAGACACCTTCTACATTGTATTTCTAGTACTCTTTATCTTAGCAATAGTAGCCATAGCTGGCTTAGCAGTATTTTTAATAAAGAAATCTATAAATATTCTTACTAAGAAAGTAAAAATCTGGTTAACTCCACCTATTTAAGAATATTAGTAATATTTCTTAAACTCTTACTTATTTCTTCCTGTTTAATCTCAATCTTTTGTAATTCTTCTTTTACAAGAACTTCTTTTGAAGAAGATATGAAATACTCTATTGGTTTATCTAATATCTCAGAAATCTTAATCAAAAGATCTAAATTTGGATACGATCTGGAAGATTCATAACTACTTATTGTTTTATCTGAAAGTCCAAGAGCAAGACCCAAGCCCTTTGGGAAATATTTTTTTGATTTCTAGCATTTTTTAATCTAGATCCGAAATCTTTAATATTCATTCTATTTAAAAAGTAAATTGATTAATTCCAAGAGAGATTCTTTAAAAGTTTTATCCTTTCTTTTTATTAAATCCCTTTTATCAATCTCGTATAGATCAAACCCCTCTTCATATCTAGCACTTTGAGTTGGAAAATCATAAGGATTTGTTTTTGTCTCACGTAACTCTTTTATTAAAAGATTGCTTTCGTTTAATAGTTTTTGTGATTGTGCAATCTCATTATTCACATCTTCTAATTTCTGTTGAAGTTTTCTTTCCGAAACCTTTGTGTTTTTTAATTCATTAGCAATGCCTGGAAGCTCAAGAGCATTTTTAATTATCTCCTTATGTTCATCTGATTTTAGAAGTTTAATCCTAATAGCATCTTCTTTTAAAACACCGTATTTATAGTAAGCAAGCTCTCTACTACTAGGTTTTCTACCCAATACTTCGTTAAAAATCTGTTCAATCATTGAAAGTCGATCTGTATTAGAAACGGCAGAAGAAGGGAACCCACCTCCTTTGCTAAACTCATCTGTAGTATCTTTAAAAAACTGCTCACCAATTAACATGCCCAGATTATACAGCAAATATGGTGGAAAATCAGCAATAAGCGGGAGACGGGACTCGAACCCGCAACCCTCTGTTTGGAAAACAGACATTCTAACCGTTGAACTACTCCCGCAGTAAATCTATTTTACTCTTTACTCTTTCTGAGCAACAACTTCCTGGTCTTCTTCTGGTTCTCCTTCACTAGGAACTTCTACCTCATCAGTTTCATATATGTTTTTAACATTGGAAACCTTAAGAGCTCTCTTACCTACTCTCTCTCTTAAAAAGAATAGCTTTGATTTATTAACAGTTCCTCTTTTAATTACTTCAATTTTTTCTAGCATTGTAGAATACAAAGGTATGATTTTTTCAACACCTACTCCGTAAGATATCTTTCTAACTGTAACAGTTTTACTTAAGCCAACACCCTTGATACCGATAATGACACCCTGGAAAACCTGTACCCTCTCTTTATTACCTTCTTTAATTTTAAGGTGCATTTTAACAGTATCTCCAACTTTAATATTTGGTCTTTTTTTGTATTGCTCTTTTTCAATTGATTCTAATATCTTGTTATCCATGATAATCTTAGTATATATAATTAAATTCGTTTCGTATTATAGAATAAAATTCTAAAATATGCCACAATGTATAAAGAAAAACTGCCATGAATGAAAAAAGAAAAGTATTACTAATAATAATGGACGGATTAGGTGCTGCACCTTCAAGCAAAGGTAATGCCGTAGTATTATCAAATCCTAAATCACTTTCCTCTTTATGGGCTACTAACCCTCATACATACCTTCTTGCCTCTGGGGAACCAGTAGGACTTCCTAAAGATATAAAAGGTAATAGTGAGGTTGGTCATATGAATATTGGTGCAGGACGACCTGTTATACAGACATTACCTAGAATTGATAAATCTATAGAGAACGGTAATTTTTTTAATAACAAGATATTAAAAGAAGCACTTAATCATGCAAAAAATAATAACTCTAGAGTTCATCTTCTAGCCCTAGCAAGTGAGGGAGGGGTACACTCTCATACTCGTCACATTATCTCAACAATAGAATTTTTTTCTAAAAACAATTTTAATGGTAACCTCTTTATACATGCTTTTACTGATGGAAGAGACTCAACAATAAATGATGCCACTCGTAATCTAGATCTCATTCAACAATCAATAGATAAAAATGGTCTCGGAAGTATTGCAACTCTTTGCGGTAGAGCTTGGGCAATGGATAGAAACAATAAATGGGAAAGAACTAAACTATGCTATGATTTGTTAACTGCGAATATTGGTGATACCTGTGGTTCATATGCCCAATGTTTAATAAACTCGTATGCGAAAAATATTACAGACGAATTCCTACGACCATCTGTATTAGTTAGAGATAGCTATATTAAAAAAAATGATGTAGTAATTTTTCTTAATTTTAGACCCGATAGAGCCGTGCAGCTATCTGAGGCACTCTTTGACCCGAATTTTAATAAATTCCCTAAAAGAGATATATCCCCAATCTTTTTTACCAGTATGGTCGAATACAAAAAACGTTTTCCTAAAAAAGTAATCTTTTCTAAACAGTATATTACCTATCCACTAGGAAACATCATCTCTACATACGGATTAAGGCAATTAAGAATTGCAGAATCAGAGAAATTTCCTCATGTAACATACTTTTTCAACGGTGGGTCTGCAATTAAGTATACTGGAGAAGACAGAATAGAAGTCCCTTCACCCAGTGTCCCAACATATGATATACAGCCAGAGATGAGTGCTCTTAAAGTTACAGATGTTTTAATTAACCGGCTATCCCAAAATATATATGATTTTACAGTTGTAAATTTTGCTAATCCAGATATGGTCGGTCATACTGGAAATATTGAAGCCACAATTAAAGCGATTTCAACTGTAGATTACTGTGTAAACAGATTAGTAAAAGAGTTTACTGCTAGAGATGGAATTGTTGTAATTACATCGGACCACGGAAATGCAGAAGAGCTAATAAATATTGATACGAATGAAATGGATACAGAACACTCATACAATCCTGTGCCATTGTTAATTGTAGGACTTCCACTTTCTACTAACAGATTAAGATACGGATCTCTTAAAGATATTGCCCCAACAATATTAACACTAATGGATACCCTATACCATCTGAAATGACTGGACAATCTTTACTTCTTTCTACCTATTAAGATATTTCTTACCCTCTTGCGATATATGCAACAACAAATAGAATGAGTAGTATTAATATTACTTTTTCATATTTTGAAACCCATCCCCCTATTACCTCCCAGTTATCACCAAATATATACCCAGTATATGTTAATATACAGTTCCATAGTAAAGAACCCAGTAGTGTATATATTGTAAATCTAATAAAGTTCATCTTAATTACTCCTGCAGGAAAAGATATTAAAGTTCTAATAATGGGAATAAGACGACCAAAAAATACAACACTATTTCCATATCTATTAAATATATCAAAGGTCTTTTCAACATCTTGTTTTTGAATAAAAAAATAGTGACCATATTTATCTAGTAATTTTAACAATGTTTTTTCTCCCCATCTACCAATAATATAAAAAGGTAAAGACCCAAGATATGCAGCAATTGTTGCGATGAAAATTACAACAAATATATTCATTCTACCCATAGATGCAACAAATCCAGAAAAAGGAAGTATTATTTCACTAGGAATCGGAGCAAAAAAACTCTCGATAAAAACCGAAAGAAAAACACCAGGATAACCTAAAACAGATATAATATTTACTAGCCAATCTATTATACTTTGTATCATAATACTAAAAATGAAATTACTTCAGAGATGATATATTAAAAAGAACTGCATTTCCAATTTCAATCATATTTAAATCAGAGAAACCACTTTTCACTTCTAGTGCATATTTAAATGGTTTCTCACTTTAAAACTTATACATTCATTCTCTCCACATGGGGGTAAATCTTTTTTAATATCTACAATATATCCTGCATAATTGATATAAATAATATCTAATGATATTAACATATCTTTCATCCAAAATGAGTAATCCCCCTGAGTGTCAAAAATAAATAACATTCCTTGATAATCTCCCTAGCTCCTTTCTACCAGATAGACTTTGTCCTCTCAACTCTTGCGTATCAGCAATTTCTAAACTAACAAATATTTTTTGTCCATCTTTATTTATAATCTCCAAGCTACTTTCCTGTTCATTCTCCTTTATCTCATCATTTTTAAATTCAACTATCGGATTCTCAAATGATATATCAAATAAAGAGTACTTAGTTTGAAGAAAATATAAAATTCCAAATACTAATAAAATATATAAAAGTATTTTTAATTGAGTATTCATATTTAATAATATAAAAATATCTTAAAATAGACAATATTGTTTTCATAATAGACAGTACAAAATATATAATGTAAAATGCGTAAGCCATAAATTTGCATTAACAAAAACATGCAAACCTTTGAAAAAGCCCTTAATCCAATCTATACCAGATTAAATTCCATTAACGATTTCTCATCGATTACACCTAATACTAATCTTGAAAAAGAAGAGTATCCTCATTTAGAAAAAGTAACAAATATCAATGTAGATGTTGCTAAGAAAATGATTAACAAGTTACATAACCTAGAAAAAGAATTAGAAGATCAAGCAAAGATAGTACAGATGGAAACAGATCTAGATTCTAGAAAAGATGCTGTAGGAATGTATAACAAGATACTAAGTAACATCCAAGATTGTGTAGAAAGAATTAACAGAGAGTTACTTAAAGTTGATGCTCCTTACTTTGGTAAAATACTTTTTAGAACCAATTTTAGAGGGGAGAAAAAAGATCTATCCATATATATTGGAAAATTCGCTTTAATGGATCCTACCAATTTCAAACCATTAATCAGTGATTGGAGAGCACCAATAGCAAATATATATTATGAAAATAGCGGACCAACAAAAAATTTACAGTACGATACCCCTATTGGAATAAAAGAAGGAGATTTGGTACAAAAAAGACAGTTTAATATCTCTGAAGCACGATTTAATCATATCTATGATGCAAAAAGTGGTAATGCTTCTGCTGATGAATTTTTACTTGCACAGCTTACTGAAAGATTAGGACAGAAGTTAAAAGATATTGTTGCAACAATACAAGAACAACAAAACAAAATAATTAGAGAGAAAATCAACAAACCCGTTATTATTCAAGGAGTAGCAGGAAGTGGAAAAACAACAATCCTTTTACACCGTCTTGCATATCTCTTTTATACTTACAAAGAAAAGATACACCCTGGAAAAACTTTAATCATAGGTCCTAATAAAGTATTCCTTGATTACATATCTGATGTATTACCTTGTTTAGGTATTGAACATGTTGAAGGAAATACATATATGTTTTGGGCAAAAAACATATTGGGCTGGGATGATTCCTACGTAATTCACGCCTCAGAAGAAGATCTAAGCATTAAAGAATTTAAAGGTAGTAAACAGTTTATTGATATTTTAGACACTTACTTCGAAGAGTTTGAATCCAATCTCTTAGACAATATCCCATACATTCGAAAAGATATAATAAGAAGTAGATACTACGAACTCAAGGATACCCACCCATTAGTAACAATGGACGAAAGATTGTTACTTTCACTTGAATACGCTTTTGTTCAAAAACAATTTAAAGAAAAAACCGTTGGTTCTTTTGGAAACAATAATAACTTTGAACATGAAAAAAGGAAAGAAATAATTAGATACTTTAACAGAGTTACAATCCCTATAGAAATATACAGAGATATGTTTAAAAAGGGATATGTGAAAAAACAAATCGCAAAATATACCTTAGATGGAGTAGTAAGAAGTGGTAAAAGAAAAACGTATAGAATAGAAGACCTAGCACCAATACTTTACCTACATTTAAAAATTCATGGACACACTGAATACGAAAAAGAATATGTGATGGTAGATGAGGGACAAGATTTAAGCATTATTCAAATTTTAACTCTTCTTCAGATAGCTAAAAAACAAAATATCACTATTGCGGGTGACCTAGCACAATCAATTATTCCCCCCTTTTATATTAAAGATTGGGATTCAGTTATTTCTCTTTTTTCAATGTTTGATATTGATAATTACTCATATCACCAATTAAATAGATGCTATAGAACAACTTTGGAAATCATTGAATATGCAAATAAAATATTTAGAGACAGATTCCCTAAGACATATAAATTACCTGAAGCCGTATTAAGACATGGTGAAGATATTAAAATATTACATAATGATAAAAACATTCTTAATATTGACCAGAAAGGAATAGATGATTTAATTTCTTTAATCAAAGATGAATTTAAAAAGGGAAGTGCAACCTGTGCACTAGTATGCCCAGATAAAGAGTATGCTAAGAAAGTATTTGAGAGAATAGCACCTTATGAAAAAAAACTTGAGAGAGATGTAATTGATTTTTCCCAAGATGATTATAAAACTGGTTTGTTAATATTACCAATTGAAAATGCAAAAGGTTTAGAATTTGATACAGTAATAATTCTAGATATTAATGATATTACCTATCCAGACACCGAGCTCTCTACAAGGTTACTGTATGTTGCTATTACAAGAGCCCTACATAGATTAATAATTATTGAAAATAGTAATAAGTCACCCTTACTAATATAATTAAATATGAATGTATACGGATTACTAATAGGCATTTCTGTTGTTATTGGAATAGAACTAATCAAAAAATATGAACAAGAAATTACATATTTAAATATTCTTTTCATTCTCATACTAACATTACTTGGTGCAAGAGTGCTGTTTCTCTTACACAACATCGAAGAAATTCAAAATGGAAGTATAGATCCACTTGCAATTTTGGGATGGGGGATTGGCCTTTTACGATTGCACTAATTGGTTTTAATACTATCCATATATATCCTATCTATATATAAAAAATTTAAATTTCTTAAACTAACAGACAAAGGTATTACTTGTTCTCCCCTATTACATTCAATCGGAAGAATTGGGAATTTCTTTAATTATGAACTGTATGGAAAGCCAACCTCTCTTCCATGGGGTATATATATTCCAAAAGAGTATCGGGAACTTTCAGTAATAGATTATTCATATTTTCATCCAGTGTTTGCTTACGAATCAATATTAAATCTATTAAATTTTTTCTTCTGTTGTATATTTCTAAAAGATTTAAAAATACAGGGTTAATAACTGCAATATACCTTATAAACTACTCAATAATTCGTTTACTCACCAACCCTATACGTATTGATAAAAGAATATTTTCTCAATTTCGAAACATCCAATCTCTTGTCAATTGTCTTTTTAACATCGGGCTTAATATTACTTACAAAAACCTTTCTTAAAAAAAGAAATACTTAAATATATTGTTTCAACATTTCTTAAATTCTGATAGAATCAGAGAAATATCTTTTAAATATTAACTCATTGGAAAATCTAACCATTACACAACTTAGAGAGAAACTACTTAAGAAAACTTTAAGTGCACAAGAGATTACAACCCCACTACCTTAAACAAATAGAGAAAAGAGACAAAGAATTGAATGCATATATTACCGTATGTTCTGAAAAGCCATTGAAAATGCTAAAGATTTTGATAATAATTTAATACTCAAAAAAAATCTCGGTGGTATACCTTTAGGTATTAAAGATGTAATTAGTACAAAAGGGATTCTCACTACATGTGCATCACATATATTAGATAAATATGAGCCAGTATACGATGCTACTGTACGCATAAACTTTTAAGAGCAAAGGTGCAATAATTCTTGGTAAACAAACCTAGATCAATTCTGTCATGGTTCTTCAACAATTACTTCATATTACGGTCCTACAAGAAACCCGCATGATATTACAAGAATACCTGGTGGTTCAAGTGGTGGCTCAGCAGCTGCAGTAGCCGCAGATATGTGTGCTGGAGCAATGGGTACTGAGACTGCTGGTTCAATTCGACTACCTGCTAGTTGGTGTGGAATTGTTGGATTAAAACCAAGCTATGGAAGGGTCTCAAGATATGGAGTACTCGCTATGGGTTCGTCTCTAGATAGCCCAGGACCTCTTACTAAAAGTGTTGATGATGCAGCTTTAATTCTTTCCGTTATTTCTGGCTATGATATCAAGGATTTCTCTTCTTACAATTTGCCAATACTTTGTATACACCTGATTCTTCAAAAATCAAAGGTATGAATATCTGTATACCTAAGGAGTATTTAGAACTTAATATTGATAAAGGAGTTTTAGAAAACTAACAAAGTATTGAAAAAAATTAAAAAAACTAGGCGCAAATATCTCCTATGAAAATATTTTAAATCCTGGATTTGCCATGGCTGTATACACGATTACATGTAGAAGTGAGGTCTCTTCAAATCTCGCAAGATATGATGGAACCAGATTCGGTTTAGAGGGAGATGATAAATCTTCGATTAAAGCTTACTACGAATCTACTAGAGGAAAGGGCTTTGGACAGGAACCAAAAAGAAGAGTAATGACAGGTACCTACTCTCTTTCTGCTGGATATTCTGATGAATATTTCAAAAAATCAGAACAAGTTAGACAACTAATTAAACAAAATTTAGATGAAATACTCTCTAAATATGATTGTATTGTATCTCCTTCTACTCCAACAACTGCATTAAAAGACAAAGATGCTGACAACCCTCTCTTTGGTGAAATGGCTGATATACTGGCTGAAGGAAGCTCTCTTGCTGGATTACCAGGAATTTCAATTCCAAATGGTAAAGCAGATATCCTTCCAACAGGAATACAATTTGTTGGCAAAACACTAGATGAAATTACAATATTAAATGCAGCCAAGGCGTTAGAAGAGGCAAGTAACTAAGGTTGTAAAATATTTTCAGTTTCTCCTTCAATAGATATAACTACAGAATCAACAGTACTAAACTGTTTTAAAGTTTCAGAAATCTGAGCTCTAATAGATTCTACTTTACAACTACCTCCAACACCCTCTTGTAGTTTGTTACTTAAATCAACATATGCAATACCTTCAGAAATTGATAACGAAAGAATTGTCACACCCGTATTTATATTTGTAAAATATCCATCACTTGTATCTTCATCGTTGGTACCTTCAAAAAGTTCATTCAAAGCAACCTGTCCAACAGCTACTGTTTTTTCTACTTTCCTAGTAACTGGATATACTACAGAGCAATCTAACATCTCTGGATCAAGTTTACTGTTTGGAAAAAATACTTTAACACTCATTGTTTCAATATCTTCAACTGGCTTAACTGTTACCGTAATCGAAGCAGAGTCATCATTTTCTACTAAATTAGAAGCATTAGATTTCTCAAGCACTATCTTTACAATACTCTCTTTGTCTAAATCAAGATCGAGAGTAAAAGTAAAATCCACCAAATTACTAGTCATCCATTCCCCCTTTGAAGTTGCAATTAAAGATTTAACTATCTCTCCTTGAGTATTTAATACTCTTACTGGAAAAGTCCCTTCAAAAACCACTCTCCACTTACACGACCCTTTACTTCAAAGCCCTGATCAACAGTATCCCCGTCTTTAATATTATCTAAAATCAATATACTGCCTTTCTCAGAGAGTACCTGTTGATCAGTATTAGATACCTCATCACACATATCTGTAATTTGTTCACATAGCTGATATTTACAGCAGAGGTCTTTATTTTTGAGAATGTAGGCAGTACCTATTAAAAATATTGATAGTAAAAATATGCTAAATATTAATACAATATTTTTCATTACGGTATACCTTAATAAAAGTAATATACATTTTAAGTATACCTCTTACATAAAAAATTTCAATATTGAAAATAAATTCAATTTTACTTAAAAACAGATTGAATTATATATATTTTCTTAAATTTCTGAATCTGTATCTTTCAAATACTAATTGAACTTCTTCATTATTTCTTAATCTCTCGGATGCATATTCTATTGCCGATGGGGTTTTGCGTACTGCAGCTAAAACAACTCTCCTACCATCCTTTAACCTGTCTGATGCAAATTCCAATGCCCAACCAGTATTTCTTACGGCTTTTAGCACAACACTATCATCATCTCTTAAACTATCAGATGCAAACTTTAAGTTACGACCATCATGATTAACAGCAATCAATACAATATCTTTAAGAGCTTTAATATTTTCAGAAGCGTAAGCTAAAGCACCTCCGTTTTGTTTTATAGCAACAGTCATTATTTCAATATCATCTCTATGTTTATCTGAAATATATTCAAGTGTACGAGAAGATTGATTTAAAGCTGCTAATATGACCTTCCTATCATCTTTTAATCTCTCGGATGCAAATTGTATAGCAGTACCATCCTGCTTTACTGCAAACAGTACAATATCAATATCATTTTTTAATTCTTCAGATAAATACTCCAAAGACAAACCATCTTGAGTAAGTGCTTCTTTAGCAATGTGTTTATCATTTTTCAGTCTCTCTGATGCAAACTGTATAGAGCACCCTTCACTTCTAATTGCCTCTAAAACAATCTCATAATTATCTTTTATTCTTTCAGTGGCTAAGCCCAATGTACTTCCTACACGTTTAACTGCGATACGCATAATCTTTTCATTATCTCTAAATCTCTCAGATACATATTGCAAAGACCATGGGTTGTTTTCTACAGCAATTTCTAATAACTCTTCATCCTCTTTTAATTCTTCTGAAGCATATCTAATGTATGTACCTTTTTTCTCTAAAACAGATTTAAAAACACCTTTATCACTTTGAAATTTTTCTAAGTTTTTAATAAATTTAGAACCATCTAGTAAGAAATAATCTGTATTAGGATTTTTAACTTCTTCAATGAAAAGAGCTCGTGCTTTATCATATTCATATGCATCTAAATATATTTGATTAAAATAATCGTTTAAAATTTGGGGGTTATTTTCTGCTTCACTAAGTAGTTTGATATATTCGTATTCTCTTTCTATTGAATTTGTTTCTAGATTGCTCATTATTACTTTCTACAAGATAGAATAAGTTGAGTATAATCTGAGATTATACTATGGGTTCACGGCTTGTTCAATATATTAAAAGGAAAAAGAAAGTGAGTCGCCTGGGACTCGAACCCAGCACCTACTGCTTAAAAGGCAGTTGCTCTAACCTGATGAGCTAGCGACCCACAACAGACATGATTATACCCCCCTTACATACATTTTTACAAGATTATACAATTATTTCTTTAATTGGAGAGAAAGATCTTCTATGTAGCTGACAAATTCCAAATTCTTGTATCGCCTCTATATGTTTTTTAGTACCATATCCAACATGTTTTTCAAAACCATACTTAGGATATTTAATACCCAATCTCTTTCATATATCTATCTCTAGTAACCTTGGCTAATATAGAAGCAGCAGATATAGAGTAATGTTTAATATCACCTTGCTTAATCTTTAACATATTGTAATCTTCGATAAGCTCGACATTAGTACCATCCACTATCAAATACTGAGCTCTTTTACCCAACATCTTCTCTACCTCTCTTAGAGCCCCTTCCATTGCCAATCTTACTGCTTCCTGTATTCCTACCTCATCAATTCTTTCATTACTAATCATACATACACCACAAGCAACAGAGTTAGGTAAGTAAAAAATTAAAAGATTCTTCCTCTGTTTTTCAGTCATCTTCTTACTATCTCTTTACCATAGGTGATATCTCTGTCTTAGAATCAATTACCACTGCTCCTGCACACACAGGGCCTGCCAGAGGACCCTTCCCGCCTCATCAATGCCTACTACATATTTAATACCTTCGCTCCAAAGTTTTTGTTCTAATTCAATATCAGGAAATAATAAACATTGTAAAAATTCATATATCTATGTATCATACTACTATGAAACACTTGCTAATATCAATTTACATATTTGTCTCTCTTCTCTTTATCAATAACCTGGCAAGTGTATACGCACAGGAAGAGGAAGTAACACGGTGATTCTCAAACAGTAATACAAGAAAAAGAAGATACAGATACTCAAGAAACAAAAACTCTTGATGAAGCAATTCAAGAAGATACTCCCTGCGAGTATTGAATTAAACTTTTTTCAGATATTGGTAGCAATACTGCCCCCTCTTACATTCCTTACAATTGATACAATTTTTGATAAAGAAGTTGAAAATTGTAATATGTATATATAATGTATATTTTAAGTATATAAATTAAATAAAATATATATAACCATGAGTTCTTCAACAGATGATTTTTTCAAAGGATTGCTCTTTGGAGCAGTAATAGGTGCAACAGCAGGAATACTCTTAGCTCCAAAATCAGGTCTAGAAACAAGATCAGATATCAAGAAATTAGCCCTAGATATGAGTGATAAGTCACAAGATGTTTACTTTAAAGCAAGAAAACAGGTAGAGAGAAAGGTAAAAGATATTAAAGCTGTGGTAAAAAGATAGATTTAGAAGCATACAAAAAATTGGTAATGGAGGTAGTTGATGAAATTAAGAATGACTCCGATGTTACATCAGATACAGCTAAAAGAATTGGTATGCAACTTAATGATGATTGGAATGAGATTAAGTCTGCAGTAGTATAACAAGATATTTGGTATAATCATGCAATTGCGAGAGTAGTTCAATTGGTAGAATGTCTCCTTCCCAAGGAGAAGGTCGCGGGTTCGAGCCCCGTCTCTCGCTTTTGTATATTGAATAAATATTCTCACTCTGTTACAATTCATGTTACAATTGCTGGTGTAGCTCAGTTGGTAGAGCATTCCCTTCGTAAGGGATAGGTCGACGGTTCAACTCCGCCCACCAGCTTTTAATAGTATGGAAATACCGAAATACACAATTACAAATTTGATACTTAACTACATAGTCAAGTATGAGCTTGCCATACAATCTATTAAAGATACCGTTATTCCAAGCCCTCTTTTTACAAGAATTTAGAGAGAAAGTTAGAGCTGAAGAGATAGATAAATTGGGAGAGTTAATTGCATACTCCCATTGGATATAACAAGGCATTAACAGTTCAAAGAGGCCAAGTAATGCCCTCTCATAAAAGTAAATTAAAAATATTTACTAATTACAAAAACACCCAAGACTTTTTAGATACATACACAACAAAAAGTAATTTGAAAACCCTCAATAGAGCTTTGTACACATTTAAATAAGATATTGATGAAAGATATTGTAGAACCATGGGATCAAGGTAAATTAAAAACTTTCTCAGAAAAACCTTGAGCTATACGACACTTGGTACAAACTAAGAGATTACTATCCAAATATCGATATGAGATACCATTTTAATTCTCTGTTTCAATCTATAACTGAATAATACTACTGGAACACATAAACTAATTCTTCTAGCAATCCTCTCTTTGAATATATTGACAAAGCACCTTCTTTGCAGGGAAATCAAATTACTGCAATCTCAACACTAAGAGTATTAAGTAAGATTATATAGTCTAAATCCTCATAACATAGTTCCATTTTCTAAGGCATTCTTTATGATAAGTGAGGATATTGAGCTGCATTCAAAATCTCTCGAAATAAAAAAAGACCTTACCATGTTTATCGAAGCAATCCTTTACTCCCTTTCTTTAACTGTCATTGATACAGTTAAAGGCATTACAGGAGAGTATAATAAAAAATTAAATATTAGAAAATCACTTCCAATGATCTTAATCCAAGGCAAATTAAAAATAATAGAGTATTTAAACAATAATCTTAGAGTAACAAGACAACAGTATACTAAGATGATGGCATTCCTTATGACCTCATATAGAGACCTACAAGAGTTACTAGACAAAGAGTACATATCTCAGAAAGGAAAAGGTAGAGGAACATACTACATAATTCCAGACCAAGATACACAAGAACAGGAAAGAATAGAAAGAGAGATACAGATATTTGGATAAATTGCGATTTTTAATTTTACCTGCTATCATCATTCAAAATGGAATCCCCAAAATACGATATAATAATTGGATTAGAGATACACATACAAAGTAATACAGAATCTAAAATGTTCTGTGCATGCCCTACTCACTACTTTGAAAAAGAACCTAATACACATGTATGCCCCATATGTTTAGGTTTACCAGGCGCCCTGTACCAAATAAAAGGGCAATTGAGTTATGTATACTTCTAGGAATTTCAACAAACTGTGATATAGACAGTGAAATACACTTTGATAGGAAACATTACTTCTATCCAGATCTACCTAAGGGGTATCAGATTAGCCAGTATAAAAGACCGATATGTTCTGATGGTCATATTGATATTAAAGATGAAGATGGTAAGAAATACAGTATTGAAATAGAAAGAATACATCAAGAAGAAGATGTTGCGAAATCAACTCACCATTTAGAAAAACGGACAGGAATACTCCCTTAATCGATTACAAATAAATCGGGAGTACCCTTAATTGAAATAGTAAGTAAACCAATATTAGGAGTGCATACCAAGCACGAGAGTATGCAGGCAAGATTAGACAAATTGTAAGATACTTAGGTATCTCTGACGCAGATATGGAAAAGGGTCAAATGAGATGTGAACCAAATATATCACTTCAAGAGAAGGGAAAATGGAAGTATGAGAATGGTCAGATACTTCCCATTGGTGATTACAAATTAAATTCTAAAGTAGAGGTTAAAAAATATTGGTTCCATATCCGCTGTAGAAAAATCTATACTGTATGAAGTTGAAAGAATACAAAAAGAATTAGAAGAAGTAAAAAAATAATACAACAGACAAGAGGTTGGAATGCAGATAAGGGTATTACAGAGTTTCAAAAGATCAAAAGAAACTGCAGATGATTATAGATATATGCCAGAGCCAGATATCCCCATTATTGAAATTACCAAAAGATGATATTGAAAGAGTAAGTACTGAGTGTTGAGCTTCCAGATGAAAAAAAGAAAGATACATGACTACCTATTCTCTTTCTGACTACGATTCAGATGTTCTTACGCTAATAAAGATATCTCTATATACTTCGAAGAGTTACTTAAAGATTCTCTCTGATAATATGGATACCATCAAGGCAGCCAAATCTGCTTCTAATTGGATAACAGGTACTGTATTTTCAATTGCCAATGATAAAAAGATAGAGATAAATGAAAATAATATTCCGAAAGATTCGTTAGCATACTTAATTACTGAGTTTGAAAAAAAGGTTTTAACTAGAAACAAAGCAGAATCAATTCTAAGAGAATCTTAGAACAAAAAAGATTTGAAAGAACTAATAAATACTGCATTACAAGAAAGTAGTGCTAATACTGATAACTTAGAAAGTATAATTGATAGTGTAATTAATGCTAATAAGGCAGTAAAATGGATTTTAAATCAGGTAAACAGACAACAATAGGGGTATCTTGTAGGACAGGTAATGCAAAAAAAAAGGGTAATGCAGATCCTAATATGGCTAAAGATATATTAATAAAAGAAATTAAATGGATAAACAAACATTAAAACATATTGCAGAGCTATCTAGAATATCTCTTACAGACCAGGAGTTAGAAAAAGTTTACACCTCAAATGCAAACAATATTAGATAGTGCTAAAGTATTACAGGAAGTTGATACTAAAGGTATTAACCCCATGAAAAGACATATACCCCTTCTCTGCCTTAAGAGATGACATACCATCCGATTCTTTAACACAAGAGGGATGTACTTAAAACGCTAAATACAAAAGAAAATGGATTTGTAAAAGTATATGGTAAGATATTTGGTGGTATTGAAGAGAGTTAATCTTTTTTAAAAATATTTTCATAAATAGAGTTCACTATTCTAGGATTACGCCTTTGCTCTTTGGGTAAGTTAGCAATCTCATCTCTAAATCTCATCGCTTGTGATTTCTTTTCTTTGATGTCTACCTAATATATCTTTTTTAGCATTCTCATAGTCTTGCTCTGTATCAATTTTGTAGATAATAGCTTCCTTGTCATACACCTCTGGCAGAGAGACAAAGCTCCGTTATTCTAAAATTAGAAGGTGGTATCTCATCTACAACATACCCTTTCCTTCAAATCCATTATTTGCAATTCCTTCTAGAGCTTTCTTAAATTTAGGTTCTCTAACATCCAAACCCTCTGTTTGAATCTCAAAAAATCCTAACAGAAGGAAGAGGAAGATATATTTCATTAACGAGCCAAATTCTTAAGAACTGTTCTGTTTTAATGAACTCCTTTGATTTACCGTAATATTGTTTTTACCATTCTAGGATTACTAGACATATAATGACCATACTGTTTCATCAGAAACAAATGATTACCCCTCTGCATCTATTTCATCTGAACCTGGTTTTAATGTTGATGAGAAATCTGCCTGTTCAAAATCGTCTACTTTTAATGTAATTCCTCTGTACAGTGTCTCTGGAATCTTCTCTTGTTCTTGTTTTAATGGTAATTCTTCCATACATTTTAGTATATCATTCGCCTTTTAAAAGAATAGAAGTGATGTAAAATGTATTACCCAGCCGAGATGGTGAAACTGGCAGACACGCTTGCCTTAGGAGCAAGTGGGATTAATATCCCTTGGAGGTTCGAGTCCTCTTCTCGCATATTTAAATATATACTACAAACATGGGAATCAAACTATTACTACCATTTCAAACAGTACTCTTACAAAAAAGATTATGTGTTGGATGTACAAGTACATTAGACAAAGCAAAAAGATTAGGTAAACTTTCCGAGCGAAGAGAGTTAGTTGAATGTAAATGTAAAAGAAGGTATGTATACAACAAAGAATTTAATGAGTATCAAAGGGCACATTTCAAGAAGAGCAACAGTTCTTAAGAGAGTTAACAAAAGCCACGTTATAGTAGAATCACTAGATATGCCTATCGTCTAGTGGTCTAGGATGACAGGTTTTCATCCTGTAAACTGGAGTTCGATTCTCCGTAGCGGTACCAATTTAATTTAAAGCCCCAACTATAAGAAAACGAGCAATCAGATGTAAAAGGAGAGAGAAAAGCCACTGAGGTTATTGCCTATTGAAAAACTATCTACTCATTTATTGAAACAATATTAGTTGCATTAGTACTCGCAATAGTCCTTTACCTATTTATAATGACCCCTCATGAAGTAGTTGGTAACTCAATGCATCCTACATACAAAAATGGTGAGATGCTAATGGCTAACAAGATTACATTTCAAGTATCTAAACCCAAAAGAGGAGATGTCATTATTTTTAAATTCTCAGATACACAAGATTTCATTAAAAGAATCATTGGTATACCTGGAGATGAGATAATGATTAAAGACGGTAAGATATATATTAACAATGAGCTACTAGACGAATCAGAGTATCTCCAATCCTCAGTCATTACTAATGGTGGTTCATATTTACATGAAGGTCAAACAGTTACAATACAGGATAATGAATATTTTGTTTGTGGTGATAACAGAACAAATAGCTCTGATTCTAGAGAGTTTGGCCCAATTACAGAAGACAAAATAAAGGGTAAAGCATGGATTGTATACTTCCCTTTTTCTGAATTCAGAGTTGTACAACACCAAACATACAACATTGGACTCTAACTGTGAAACATGATAAATTATCTATATGGAAATTTTCGTAATTGCTAATCAAAAAGGTGGTGTAGGCAAAACTACGACCACACTTAACCTAGGAGCAGCTCTAGCAAAAAAGGGTAAAAAAGTTTTACTAATTGATCTTGACCCCCAAGCGAATCTCTCCTCTGGTTTGGGATTTACTAAACAATTCGATAAACATAGTTGGGATACAAGAGAACAAGCTCCTTACAAGAATATATACGATGTAATTGTAAATTCAATCCCTATTCAATCCGTATTCGTATCTACATCAACCCCTAACCTCTTTTTAGTACCCTCTCACCTATCCCTCGCTGGTGCAGAAATTGAAATGGTTAATATGATTTCAAGAGAAACTTTACTTAAAAAAGCACTAGACAGTATTAAAAACGATTTTGAGGTAGTATTAGTAGATTGCCCTCCATCACTAGGTCTATTAACAATAAATGCATTAAGTGCTGCAGACAATCTCCTAATCCCCATACAGTGTGAATACTTTGCACTAGAAGGCCTAGGGCAACTAATTAACACCATCAAACTAATTAAAGGTGTTAATCCTTCACTAAAGTTAGGGGGAGTTATACTAACTATGTTTGATAGTAGAACAAAACTCTCCTCCAATGTAGTAGCTGATGTAAGGGAATTCTTTAACGAATTGGCCTTTGAATCAATAGTACCAAGAAATGTACGACTCTCAGAAGCTCCATCTTTTGGTAAAACAATCTTTCAATACGATCCGAAATCAACTGGAGCAATGGCTTACAGTAATCTTGCAAAAGAATTTATAAAAAGATTTCTTTAAATTAAATATTTCTAAAAATGGAAGAACAAAGATTAGGTAAAGGGTTAGCAGCGTTAATAGATTCTAACGAAATAGATAACTCTAGTAGTTCATATAAAGAGAAATTTGATATTACAAAAATATTACCTAACCCATTCCAGCCAAGAATGCATATAGAACCAGATGAGCTAATTGGCTTGGCTGACTCTATTCGCGAAAGTGGAGTAATCCAACCACTAATTGTTACTAAAGATAAAAATTCAGATAAGTACTTAATAATTGCAGGAGAAAGAAGATATAGGGCAGCACAATTGGCTGGACTTAAGTATGTACCAATTGTAATAAAGGAATCATCTCCACAACAGATGCTTGAATTGGCATTGATAGAAAATATTCAAAGACAAGACCTAAACCCACTAGAGGAAGCGTATGCATTTGTTCAGCTTCAAGATGAATTTGGATTACCTCAAGAAGAGATAGCTATAAAAGTTGGATTGAATAGAGTAACAATATCAAACAAAATGAGATTACTTAAATTACCGGAGCCAGTTAAGGAAGTGGTCATGAATGAAACAATATCCGAAGGTCATGCGAGAGCACTACTAGGTATTAAAGATGAGGAATCGTTGATTGCTGCTACAGATATTGTAGTTAAAAGAGGTCTTAGTGTAAGACAAACTGAATCACTTGTTCGTAAAATTAATTATGGAAAAAGCGCAAAATACAAAACAATTCAAACAGATTACCCAGACCTATTAAGGTATGGAGAAATGCTCTCTAAAAAAATCGGATATAGCACAAGTGTAAGAAGATTAAGCAAAGGTGGAAGAGTAATTATCAGATTCCTAAGTAAAAACGATTTAGAAGACTTACTCAAAAAGTTGGGCCTAGAAAATTTTGACTAACTAGATACCTCCTGTCTTAATTTCTCATACATTAAAATTGCTGCACTTGCACTAACATTCAATGACCCTATCCCTTCTCTCATTGGTATAGATATCTTCTCATCTACCCTTTCTAACATACCTGTAGATATCCCTACATCCTCTGCACCAAGTACAAATGCACATGGCCCTGTCAAATCTCTTTCGTAGTATGTATTGCCATCCATATGTACACCAAATATCTTAATACCATTCTTTTTAATTTCTTTAACAGCAGCAAACAAATTCATTTCAACAAGAGGAATTCGCTCAGCAGCACCCATAGAAATACGAATAGTTTCATCAGTAACCAAATTAACATCAGATGGATGTGTAATTACCCCGTTAACACCTACAGCAAATGCGGTTCTCATAATAGCTGCAATATTCTGAGTATACTTAATATCATCAAGTATTAAGAAAAATGGAATTTTATTATCTTTGTATATACTTTCTAAAAGCTCCTCTAAACTCCATTGATTCTCAGAATACATCATTCCAACAACACTCTCAGAAGTAGAAGCTCTTAATCTTCTCATTAAGGTTTTCTTAGGTACTCTGATAATTGGTACCTTGTTTTTTTCAGCTAACTCTACAATCTCTTTAGTCTTATCATCTCTATACGCACTACTAGCAATGTATATACGCTCAAAATTCCTACCCTCTCTTAGTAGTTCTAACAGTGCATTCTTACTTTCAATTTGGATAAATCTTTGTTTACTCATCTCTATTAAAGAGATTCTACCACATCTACGAAGAACTGACCTCTTTTAAAGCCACTCATTTTTCTAAATTTTACAATACCAGTTGTTTTAGCATGAATAGAGTAATCCTTAGAAGAGTAAGTATTTTTACCAGGATGAAATACACTACCCCTTTGCTTAAGGATAATGTTACCTGATTGCACCTTTTCTCCCTCATATTTTTTTAGACCTAATCTCTTACCAGCTACATGGCCTCCCATTTTTACACTTCCTGCTCCTACGACATGTGACATATCTCTATATTTTTAATTTAATTACCTCTTTTCGAGTATGAAAATATTCCTTGAGATAATACTATTTATCCTTCTCCATTTCAAGTCCCCTCTAGTATATTTCCTATTCAATATCTCCCATCTTTTACCTACTAATTCGTTCAAATTAAAGGAAATCCAACCTTTTTTAGTTTTGTACTCAGGTAATATTAAAACAACTTTAAACCCTTTCTAGCGACTTGCTCTAATACATTGAAAAGTGCTTCATACAAAGTTCTAACACTTTTAAGTAGTTCTTGTGCACTAAATTCACTTAAAATTCTTCTTTGAGGTGGTCCCATGAATGGTTCACACACAACACAGTTAATATTACTTCTTTTTAGATCTTTAATAATTCTTCTCTCAACATTTCTAATATCTAATTGAAAAATATTATACATATTACCCTCTATAATCCCCTCCTTAGTCATCCATTTAATATTTTTATCTACACTCTCTAGTGCTCCAACATCAATATCTGAGCCCAAAATATCAAAACCAAGTACAGCTGCCTCCATAAGAATGGTACCACTACCACAGAAGGGATCCCACAAAACTCCACTTCTTAAGCCAGTAAGATTACACATAATGCGGGCTAACTTTTGAGGAAGTACACCCATATCAAAATCTGCACTAGGTCTATCTACATCTCTTTTAACAAATGAATATATATCTTGAATACCTAGCGTATTTCCATACATCTTTCCATTATCTCCCTCAAATATACATAACTCAAAACCCTCTTTAAGTATTTCATTATGCATTACCTGGGCTGCATTTAACTCACTTGTTTTAGGAAGAATAAAGCGAGTAGATACATTAGAAGTTCTAAAACTTCTTTTTATCTCATTAGCAAGTCTCTGAATATCTCTTATCTTAATATCACTATTACCCAATACTGATATACCATATACTACCTTTTTTGATTCAAAATATGGGTTTAAAAATGTATCTAGTTCATCTATTATCTCTCCATATCTAATAAAACCACCTAATCTATAAAATATTGTTTCTAATACATCTTTTTGTACAGTATTACTTTCAACAAGAAATATCGAATTACTTAATTTACGAATACTATCTTTAGAAATATTGAAAGCTTCAAATACAATTGAAAGCTCTGTGAGAGAAATCTCTGGGAAATTACCACACTCAAAAAAATATCGCATTAGCTTATTTCTTTAACCAATACTTTACTAATTAATGCTCTAAAACCCATACTCCTTCTGTATCTAGACTTCGATTTATATTTAAACACCTCAACCTTTTTGTCTTTCTTTTGGGATGTTATCTCTAATACTACTTTACTATCTTTAACAGTAGGATTACCTAATTTGGTTTCTTTACCATCATGTAGTAGTAAAACATCTTTAATTTCTAAAATATCACCTTTTTTACCCTCTAATTTATTAACTTCGTACTCACTACCCTCATACACCTTTAATTGTGTACCAGATATTTTAATTACAGCAAATTTTTCTTTGTTTTCAGTTTTATCCATGACTTAGGGATTTTATGTTATTAATTAATAATTGTCAATTATATTCCTATTACTTTTATTAAAATTACCACTATTTATTATACTTTGAACTACCCTAAAGAAAAGAGAGTCATAACCGTTATCGTTCCACCAGCACTAACAAGGGGAAGTGGTATTCCAGTTGCTGGTATTACTCCTACATTTGTACCAATATTAACAAATATCTCTAAAACAAGTTTTAGGGTAATTCCTATTAGTATGATACTAAAAAACGAATTCTTTTCATTATCAACAGATATATTTAATATTCTTACAATTACAACCCCATACAGAAAAAGTAAAAACAGAGATCCAACAAGCCCAAACTCCTCAGCATAGGATGCAAATATGAAATCAGTTTGATGCTCAGGTAGAAAGTCTCTTTTACTCTGAGTACCATTACCAAAACCCTTACCCCATATCTGTCCAGATCCGATAGCGATTCTTGCCTGATTAACATTAAATCCAATGTCTTCTGTACTTTCAGTAGGATTTAAAAATGCCTCAATACGATCTTTCTGGTACTCTTTTAAAACACTTTTATACAAAACAATCGAGGAAGAGCCGATAAGGGAACCTAAAACAAAGCTTACAACAACAAGTATTCTCCAGTTATCTCTATAGTAATATGAAAGAATACTGATAATTAAGCCAGCTATACCTAAAAGTATATATATCCAGTTATTTGTAAAACTAATTAGAAAAAAAGATAAGGAAACAAGTCCTACAATGATTAAGCTTACTGTATTTCTAAACTGATTACTCAGACCTGTAAACGCTACTAGAAACCATATAAGTAAGGTAAGTAAAGACATACTTCCCGCTGGTTCAAAGTAAATTAGTAAAAATATTGGAATAACAGCTATAAATGATATTAAGAAAAGTAACCATTGATTGTATCTATCTTTAAATGAAAATATACTTGCGGTTACTAATATTACCGTAATTTTGGCAATTTCAGATGGTTGAATTTGTGTTCCTCCTATTACTAGCCATCTTTGTACATTATTTATTACTGGACCAAAGATAAAAACAGATATTAGTAGTAGTAATGTTAGAATATATATTGGAATGATTATTTGAAGATATCTAAACAGAGATATATCTATCACGGATGTAATTAGAAAGAGAATTATTCCTATTACAACAAATGATATCTGTTTATACACTATTGAGAGATCTTGGAAAGAGCCGTCAGTTCCGATTGTAGTTGATAGAAGAACAAAAATCCCAATAACTGATATCAATACTGTAGGTATAAAGATAAAGGGATCTATTTTAAATTTCTTCTTATTACCGTTACTTAGTTTCATTATATATCTATTTCAACTAACTTCTTTTTATTTTTTAATCCTAAGGATATATTAACAGAACTTTTGGGGATATTAAAATAGTTAGAAATAACATCTATCAACTCTTTATTAGCACTGTTGTTATGAGGTTTACTTTTTAGAGAAACAAAGTAATAGGAATCTCTTTTTTCGATTTTTTGACTTTTTGATGAAGTTTTAACAATAACTTCTATTACCACTTTACTTTTTTACCACCAAACATTTTTCTCATAAAGGCAGGCTTATCCAAAGGATCATCAAAATCCTCTTCAATATCTATTTTTTTAGCAGCACCTTTATAGAAATCATCTTCATCTTTATCATCATCACTTTCTTCTTGAATACTGATAATTGGTTCTTCTTTCTCCTCTTTCTCATCAAACTCATCATCATTAACATCATCAAAACGAGAAGATGACACTGGTATCTCTCCTAATCCAAAAGCATCATCATCATCTCCTTTCTGATGTTTTGTATATACCTGTTTCTTTTCATCAAAGCCAGTAGCTACAATTGTAATTACAATCTCTTCTCCTAAGGAAGGATCAATTTGAGCACCAAATTTAATATTAGCAGAAGGATCAACTGCTTCTTGGATAAGTTCAGATACCATACTAATCTCAGGAAGTGTTAAATCAGAACCAACAATGTTATACAAGACACCCGTTGCCCCTTCGATTGACATATCTAAAAGAGGACTTGTTGTAGCTGCTCTAGCAGCCAACTCTGCTCTCTTTTCTCCACTTGCTCTACCAATACCCATTAGTGCAGTACCTGCGTTTTGCATAACACTTTTAGCATCATTAAAATCAGCATTTATATATCCAGTTTGACTTATCAAAGTAGAAATACTATTTACTCCCTCTGCTAGTACAGAATCAACCATTTTCATTGCCTCAATAAAGGATATATTAGCATCTGCGATTTCCAGTAATCTCTGGTTTGGAACAACTATCAATGTATCAACTTTGTCTCTTAAGCTATTTATTCCTTCCTCTGCAATCTCTCTTCTTCTGTTACCCTCAAAATCAAATGGCTTAGTAACTACTGCTACAGTTAAGGCACCCATATTTTTTGCAACGCCTGCAATAATTGGAGCAGCACCTGTACCAGTTCCACCACCCATACCAGCTGTGATAAAGACCATATCTGCACCCTCTAGATGCTCCTGTATCTCATCTAAACTCTCTTCAGCTGATTGTGCACCTAACTCCTGATTACCCCCTACTCCTAACCCTTTAGTGAGGGTTTCACCTAACTGGAGCGTAATTGGAGCTTTTGATAGCTTTAGAGTTTGAGCATCAGTATTAAAGGCCATAAACTCAACTCCCGGAATATCATAATCCGTCATCATGGTATTAATGGCATTGCATCCACCACCACCCACTCCTATCACTTTTATCTTAGCAACAGGATCTACATTTGTTGTTATTAAAGGCATAGCTCTATTTAACTTAAATTTTATATCTGGGCAGTTTAAGGAATCAAAGATTTAAACCATTCTACTACTCTATTCTTAAAAGTTCCAACACTTTTACTCTTTCCTGTATCTATTTCGGTCTCATCATCAATAGCGTATTTAATTAATCCCTGTACACAAGCAAAAGAAGGATCAGAAATCTCTTCAACCATACCACTTAAACCAGATGGATATCCCACTCTAGCTGCAACCCCAAATACCTCTTGCGTAAACTTAGAGAGGTCTCTAAGAAGTGAAGAACCACCTGAGAGAACAATACCAGCAGGCATATTTATTTTAAAACCAGCTTTCTGTACATTCTCTTTTGCCATATCAAATATCTCCTCACATCTTGCTTCGATAATGTTTTTAAGCATCTCTCTGGATACCCTCTTATCTGGGATATCTATTACAGACAAATCAATCTCATCCCCTTTTTTCAATTTTGGTTCCTCCTCATCTAACCTTCTTAATAGGGCAGGAGTAGAATCTGAAGATAGTTTTTTAGCTTTAGATTTATTTTCAAAAAGATCATTCATGTGTATCTTAATCTTTTCAGCATCCTCTAAAGATACCTGAAGACCAATAGCTATATCACTTGTAATATTTATACCACCCAAAGGAACAGTACCGCTGTATATAATTGACCCCTCTTCAAATATTGAAATACTGGTAGTTCCAGCTCCAATATCTAAAAGTGTTACACCTAACTCCTTTTCAGTATCAGTTAAAACAGATAAAGAGGAAGCCCAAGAGGTAAATACAACATCAAAAACATTTAAACCAAGCTGTTCAACACATTTCTTAAGATTTTGCCAATATGAATTAGGAGCAGTAATAATGTGAGTCTCTACTTCCAATCTTGTACCAGACATACCTATTGGATACTTAATACCACCTTGATTATCAACAACAAACTCTCTAGGAATTATATGTATTGGATTTAGGTTATCAGGTAAAGAAAGTGTTCTAGCATTCTCAATAGCCCTATATGTATCATCTACAGTAATTTCAGCACTAGCTACTGCTACGACCCCTTTATTGTTTAAACTAGTAACTAATTCTCCATTGATAGAGACATATACATCTGAGACAGTAACCCCTGCCATTCTTTCAGCAGCCATTACACTTTCAGATATAGAGTTGGTAGCATCATCGATATTAACTACTACTCCCTTTTTAATACCCTTACTTGGGTAGGAGCATACACCAATTACTGAAGGAGATTGATTATCCTCTACTGAGGATATCACTGTTGTAATCTTGGAAGACCCAACATCTATTGCTGTTATTATTTTCCGTGCCATATTATTTAGGAGCAGTCAAATATTACTTAAATTAAAAACTATATTTTGTAATATAATATAGTCAAAAAAGAGCAATTTAGCAAGAACTATTTAATTGTTACAAAGTATTACTGTATTGTCAACATAATTACTACTCAAAACGCATTACCGGTCTATCAAACCTAAGGTCTAAACGCTTGAATTCTATCATATCTTCATCAATTTTTTGACACACTATATACACCCTTGATAATTGAATATCCAAATCATAGGTAATATCAAAAACAAAAATATGTCCATTTGTATCACTAATCGTCGCTATTCCATTACTAATTTCAACAGTATCTACGATATATTCAAATATTGAGAGAACTTTCTGAATACTACTAATCTCATCATAATAAAGTAGGCTCTCCCTACTTTCAATATAACTATCAGAAGTCAAGTATAACATCTCTACCCCTTTATTATCCTTACACTCCTTCTCACATTTTTCACAAACCTCAGATATCAATTCCCCATTATCAGCAAAAAGTAAACATTTATCAGAAGAGTATCCTAAATATTTAGGAACTAATTCTTCAATATATATATCCAATTTACTAGGTAATACTTTTTTAATAAATACATCCTTCACATATCCATTACTTTCATAAAGTTTTTCTTCAACCTTGGAAAGTGAAAGTACAAATATATTCTCATCAAGATACTCATGAAGATACGTATTTAAATCTTGTTCAGAAATATTGGTTAAGTTACTTTTTGAATAATTAAATGTCCTTACATTCCATAGACCAAATAAAAATGTAAGTAAGAGAATAAAAAAGAAAACTAATATAGGGAGTATCTTTTTTAAAAACACAACCAAAGGTAATCTTTTTATTTTATTAACAACTGCTTCTCTACTCCTAACTGATTCATTCATAATTTAAGTTTATCTTAGCTAAATATCTAAATCAATTTTTAACAAATTAAATTATCTGATAATATGAATCTATGTTAGATTTTCTACTTACAAAAAGTTTAAACTTAATTATTGATCTAAAATATATTGGTCTATTCCTTGTCACATTAGGATTTCCTGTACCCATAGAAATGGTACTAGGCATTCTGGGTTCTAAGGGACATAACATATTACATATAGCACTTGTATCGGGTCTGGGTAGTGCATTGGGATTTCAATTTCCCTTTTACTTGGATATATCTTTACTATTAAGAATCCTGATAGCTGGTTAGGAAGCAAAACTAAGTTTTTTAATTTTGATAAAGCGAAAATTGAAAAAAATAGAAATAAAATCATTAAACATGGCTTTATATATATTGTAATAACAAGATTTCTACCTTGGCTAAGAGTTGTAACAAGTATGGCCGCTGGATTCTTTAGAGTAAATATCTTTATTCATTCATTAGGAGTATTTCTCGGAATGTTTACATATTCAATAGTAGTTGCATATATAGGGGCAAATGTTGCCCAGGATACAAACAAGCTACTTGATTTTTTCAGAACCTCTGACAAATTTATACTAATCCTAACCCTCCTATCAATAGCCATTTACCTTGGCTTTAGATTCAGACAACATATTGCGAAATTGATAATAAAAAGATTCAAGAAGTAGGAAAGCGAGAGACGGGGGTCGAACCCGCGACCTACACATTGGCAATGTGTCGTTCTAGCCAACTGAACTACTCTCGCGTGGTGCCGAGACCCAGATTTGAACTGGGGACCCCCTGTTCTTCAGACAGATGCTCTACCAACTGAGCTATCTCGGCGTAAAATATAAAAAATGATATCAAATATCTATATTGTAATCAACAGTAAGCTAATCAAAAAGTACAACGGTACCTCTTTTACGTCTAAATGGATCTACTCTAGAACTTCGAATAAAGCCACCTGCTAAAATTAGTAGTATCCCCATTACAACCCCTATGATATTCATATCTATAGCTGTATCAGGAATATCTACACCC
This sequence comes from Candidatus Dojkabacteria bacterium, assembly GCA_040765985.1. Lineage (GTDB taxonomy): Bacteria > Patescibacteriota > Dojkabacteria > SC72 > SC72 > UBA2259. The sequence goes on from JAXGRK010000003.1 coordinate 40,444, forward strand.
TCTCCTAAAGTAAATGTAGCAGATAACGGTCTTGAGTTTAGAATATTACCATCATTAGTAGATAAAATTACTGACATTAACTCTTCATCTTCACCAGTGTAATTGAAATCTAATATGACCGGTTTAGTATAGTCAGTTGTAACAATATCAAATTCTAACCTAGCGAACACATCAGGATCACCCTCTGTCACATAGTAAGGAATCGTCTCGATACTAGTCGTTGCGGAAGTTAACATTACAATACCTTTAACATTATCTGTACTTATCTCATTTTCAACCCATTGTTCAAACAGATTATTGTTTCTATACGCTTTGCTTAATTTTACAATTTTGGGATCGAATTTAATTACCGCCCTTGCTTTACTTACCTCATTCTCCCCAGAGTTAATTAAGATATCTACTGTAAAACCATCGTTAACATCTCTTACTACTCCACTAGAAGGATAGAAAGAAAAGGTCGCATCTGAAGCATATATTTTACCTGTAGAAATGGTAAGTATTAAAAAAAACAGTAATACCCCCCCTATCTTTTTCACTTTCATATAAGTAGAATATACCACAAGTATATAATTTAGCATACATAAAAAATGGAAACTCTTAAAGTACTAATACTAGGAATAGAGCAAGGAATTACAGAGCTATTACCAATCTCAAGTAGTGCACACCTACTAATTACTTCTCAAATTATTGATATTGAAATGGATACCTACTTTCTATCAGTATTACATTTAGGAACTACAGTTGCATTGATACTTCATTTTTGGAATTTTCTTTTTAAAGAGATTCTTTCTAAAGCAAAATTATCAATCTATTTGAAAATCATCATTTCAACCATACCTGCAGGTATTATTGGATTCTTTTTGAATCCGTAATTGAGAAAATTTAAGAGGAAATTTAATTATATCTCTCTCTTTAATCTTTTGGGGAATAGTTATGATAATTATTGAAAGAAAACATAGTATTAAAGAGCAGGATTTACAAGAAATTACTTGGAAACAATCATTAGCCATGGGATTAGGCCAAATATTTGCATTCATACCAGGCGGTTCAAGATCTGGAATCTCAACAATAGTTGGTGTTTTCACTGGAGTAAATAAATATACAGCACTTCAATACTCTTTCCTTCTTGGAATGCCACTTTCTATTTGTTTGCTCCAATATATGTAATTCTAAAAGAATACCCCGAGAGAACTCTAAATACTCAAGATTTAGTAGGGATATTAGTAGCAGGAATATTAACCTATCTCTCTATATCTTTGATTAAAAAGTTTAGTAAAAGAAATTGGTTAACTTTCTTTGGAATATATAGAATTATTTTTGGCTTAAGTATATTGTTCTTCCTACTTTAAAAACATTTCTTAAATCAACACCTGTCATACTTTCAGGGAGTATTTAATCCAATGAGACCTAAGCAGGTAGGAGCAACATCAGCAAGTAATCCAGTTGTTTTAGCATTTATTCCTGTACCCACCTTTAGTAAATTAGTACCTGCTTTTGGAGTAATATTACTCATCTCTGAAAGAATTGTTAAAGGTACAGGATTGTTTGTATATGAGAAATATCTGGTTCTTTTGTTACCCCTATTTACCATAGTCTCACAATTCCGTGATCTGCTGTAATTATCATAGCCCCTCCCATGGAAGAGTAATCTTTGCAATATCAGCAGACAAACTATCTATAATTTCATTACCCTGCACAGTTGGTAGAAACTCTCCCGTGTGACCCAACATATCTGGGTTAGCAAAATTGATAACGATGAATTTATAATTGAAAGCACTCATTGCCCTTATCCTTTTTACCACCTCATCCCTAATTATTGGAGCACTCATTGCAGGCATAGTTGCATAGTTTTCTACCTTTGGGGAAGGAATAATAAAAAAGTCTTCTCCTTTATGTGCCAATTCAATACCGCCATTAAAAAAATATGTAACATGCATCTGTTTTTCAGTTTCACTAATATGTAATTGATTAAACCATTTTCTGAAAGCACTTCAGCAATTGGCTTTTCAATTTTTTTAGGAGGAAAGATAACATGCGCGTTAATTCCCTCTTCATAACCAGTCATAGTAATTAAATACAAATTCTCTGGATAGTTGATTCTAGTAAAAATTAAACTCTGGAGATATGAATGCCTTACTTAATTCTCTAGCACGATCCTCTCGAGAATTCCAAAAAAGTAAAACATCATTACTTTTAATTGCACCAACTGGAATTCCTTTTTCATCTACCCTAGTTCTTGGTTTAAAAAATTGGTCTGTTTCGTTGTTAGCATACGCTTTTTGAAGAGAAAGAACAGCATCTCTAAAACTTTCCTGAGACACTCCCACCATAGCATCGTAAGACATTTTAATCCTTTCCCATCTACTATCCCCTATCCCATACCAAAAAATCTCCCCTGCCGACAATCCTTCCTACACCTAACTCTAATCTTCTCATTCAATTTGTTAAGATACAAGAAACCATCCTTAGGTGGTGTATCCCTACTGCATCTAAAATGATATGAATAAAAGGGTCAATTCCATTAACCTTACAGATATCTAATAAAGAAAAAAGATGTTTAATATGACCATGTACCCCTGCTGCACTAAGTACACCCACTAGATGCATATTTGATTTTCTTTTCTTTAATTCTAAAAAAGCATCTCTTAAAACAGAGTTTGTATCTAATTCGTGAGCAGAGATTGCATCATTAATTCTTAGTAAAGATTGATATACTACCTGACCAGCACCTAAATTAACATGACCGACCTCAGAGTTACCCGGTTCTTCTGCAGGTAAACCAACATAGGTTCCCGAGGCATTTATCAATGTAGACCTTCCATACGTCCAAGCTGTATCTAAAAAGGGTGTTTTTGCAGCTAATACAGCATTACCTTCTAAATCAGGATGCACACCAAATCCATCTAAGACAAGTAGAGAGAACAACAAAGTTTCTCTTTTCTGCTTGTAACATATTTTTAACATCTTCAGGGCTCTTTTTTGCATTTAAACCAAACACTTAGATTGTATGAGTATTTTTTTAATTAGAATTAGTATAATATACAAGAATGGAAAAAATTAGTAAAAGAAATATTGATCTACTGATTCAAAAGTACTTGATATAAAAGAATCTTTAAATATAGATTCTAAAATTGAAATTCTTAAACAGTTAGAACTTGATAGTAGTGCAACAGATTTCTGGAAAAACCAAGAGAACGCTCAAAACGTTCTCTCACAAATATCAGATATAAAAGATGAAATAAATAAAATTGATTCTTTAAACAATTCTCTTAACTCATTGAAATCTATAGTAGAGAACACTTCAGAGGAAGAAAGAAGAATTACTTTTAGAAGAGTACGAACTTTAAAACAGGAGATATTACATTTTTGAATCCCTTAAATTCCTCTCTGGGAAATACGATTATTGTAACGCAATCATATCAATACACTCTGGACAGGGAGGAACAGAAGCAAATGACTGGGCAAAAATGCTCTTTAGAATGTATACAATGTATATAGATAGAAAAGGTTGGAGTTATACAGTAACAAATATCTTAAAGGGAAATGAAGTAGGTATTTCTACAGTTACTTTCGAAATTAAAGGTAAATACTCATATGGACTGCTTAAGAAAGAACACGGCACTCATAGATTAGTACGCCTATCACCATTTAATTCTCAGAATCTGAGACAAACTTCCTTTGCAGGAGTAGAAGTCTTACCCTACTAGAACTGTTGAATAAGGATATTGAAATTCCAGATAGTGATATTGATTTTAAAGCAACCAAATCTGGTGGACCTGGAGGACAAAATGTTAACAAGACATTCTCTGCAGTACAGATAACTCATATTCCTACAGGTATAACGGTACACTGTTCAGAGGAGAGGAGTCAATTACAAAACAGAGAGAAAGCAATGCAAATATTAAAAGCAAAGTTATGGAAGATATTAGAAGAGAATAGATTAAAAGAAATTTCAGATATTAAGGGAGATTACAAAGTAGCTGGCTGGGGTAATCAAATACGAAATTATGTATTACATCCATATAAATTGGTAAAAGATTTAAGAACGGGAGTTGAAAGTACCAAGCGGAACATATCTTAGATGGAAATATTGAAGAGTTCCTTGAAGCCCAGCTTAGAATACAGTAATATATACGGTAACTAAACTGTACATACTGCTCATGATTATTTTTGATACTGTCACAAAGAAATATAAAGAAAGTATTACTGCATTAGAAGATGTTTCTTTAGAATAGATTCTAGGAGAGTTCTGTTTTGTTGGTCCTTCTGGCGCTGGTAAGTCCACTATCATGAAATTGTTAATCAGAGAAGAGATCTACATCCAAGGTAGTATATTTTCCAATGATATTGAGGTACCAAACTTAATAGACGTTTACTACCATCTTACAGACAGAAATTAGGAGTTGTTTTCAAGATATTAAATTACTTTCAACTAAAACTTTAGAAGAAAATATTGCATTTGCATTAGAGATCCTTGATAAAAGTAATAAAGAAATTAAGGACACAACAGATTATCTCTTAGATCTAGTTGGATTAAGAGATAGGAGAAACCCTCTTCCCTATAGAACTTTCTGGTGGTGAACAGCAAAGAGGAGCAATTGCGAGGGCACTTGCAAATAAACCAGACCTTTTCATTGCAGATGAACCAACAGGCAATTTAGATTCTGTTAATGCCCAACAGATATTACAAATATTAAAAACAATTAATAACAGTGGAACTACTGTGATGGTAATATCCCACGATATGAATTTAATCAATAACTCGAAAGATAGAACTATAAATATAAAAGATGGAAAACTTAACTCTGATACTAATGCGAAAGAGATAACTAAACCGATTGCAAAAAAAGAAAGTACTACAAAAGAAAAAAGATCCATTGAATTATCTAAAGAGTTTGAATCCTTGAGTAAATCCCTAAAAGAAAAACTAAAGAAATTCGCTATCAAATCTCCAGACATATTACTTAATATTACTAATTCAGAATTAAAAGATATGAAACTTTCGTCCAAAGAGAATAAAGAATTAGGAGAGTTTGTTAAAAAATATTTAAATACAAATAAAAATGAATAATATAAGAGTATTTTCTGTTACAAAGAAAAATATTAAGAGAAATAAATGGTTAACTATATCAACTATTATTGTTGCATCTATTGTATTTACCTTATCCTCTATCTTTATTTCTGCTTCCATTCTAACCCAGAGGGTAGTTGAATATTACGAACAAAGAGCTCAAGTAATTGTCTTTTTTAAAAAGGGTACTACAGAAGAAGACATTATTAAATTTAGAGATTTAATAAATGATAAAGATTTGGTCGAAGAGATAAATTATGTATCACAGGAAGATGCATTAGAGATATATAAGGAAGATTTTAAAGATAATCCTGATTTAATATCTACTGTTACGGCAGATTCGCTGCCTGCCAGTTTAGAAATTAGAGCTAAAAATATTGACTCCCTACTTCTTACTATTGAGAATATAAATAAGGTAAAAGAAACAGACCCTAATGTAGATGAGGTAATGTACTTTAAAGATGTAGTTGATAATATGAAAACACTTTCCAGAATTATTAACATTGGCTCAATAGTACTAATTAGTGCAATGGCTCTTGTCACAATCTCCCTTATTAGAGTAACAATAGGGTTTAATATTAAGATTCACCAAGAGGAAATAGAAATTATGCATCTAGTAGGAAGCTCTGATAAGTTTATACGTACTCCATTCCTTTTAGAAGGAACCTTTTACGGTTTTATAGGAGGGTTACTCTCAGCACTATGTGTATTGATTCCTTGGTATGTTGTAATCTCATACACGAAGGGTACTGATTTTTCATACTGGATAGATCAGTTATTAGTTGATATAAACCTTCCATTCTTAGCAGAGATTAGTATTACCTTTATTTTAATATTTCTACTTATCCATGTCCTCATCGGTTCACTGTTTGGTTTTGCAAGTAGTTACTCTGCTGTTAAAAAATATTTAAAAGAAGATTAAATGAAAAAAGTCTTTGGGATATTAATAACAATTGGTGTAATTCTTTCAGGTATATATCTACCTTCTAATAACAAGATATATGCAGTTGAGAAATGTCCTGAAAGTATGCCTATACAGGAAAGATATACATGTCTTCAAAACGAACTTAACAAGCTTGAAAGTAGTCAAGGTTCTTTACAAAAGAAATTAAAAAACGAAGATTATCAGCAGTTATCACTTAAAGAAAAACTCCAATATCTTACTACACAAATTTCTCAGAATGAGAAAGTAATTGAAACACTTCAAATTGAGGTATTAGCTCAAGATATTGAAATCAATATACTTTCTAAAGAGATAACTGATAAGGAAGATAACGTAAATATCTTAAATCAAGAGATTAAAGCACTTGAAAGAACTGTAAATGAAAGGGTAAGAGAATCATATAAATACTCTTACGTTGGGGCCTTAGAATTTCTTTTTGATGTAAAAGATCTAGATTCAATACTCAGAAAAACAAAATATTTAATAGAGACAAGATTAAGAGATAAGAACTCTCTTCAAGACTATGCTGAAAAGATGGGGAGTTTAGAAGAAGAAGAATTAACCCTTGCAACTCAAAAGGCAGATTTACAGAAGAAAAGGAATGAGATGGAAACTGAGAAATTAAGATTAGAAGAAGAGAAAAAGAATTTAGATTCTCAGAAATCAGAGAAAGCATCGCTACTCGCAGAATCTGAAAGAAGAGAAGCTACATACAAAAAAGAGTTAGCTGAAACTACAGCTGCAATCTCAGGTATTGATGAAGCTATATCAGATATAGTTATACAACTTTTTAATACAGGTGGTTTAAAAAATGGTTCTCCAGTTAGTGCAGGAAACACAATAGGATATCAGGGACACACAGGATGCTCTTTTGGTTCTCATTTACACTTTGATATTAGAAATAAATATGATGTAAGACAAAATCCTGCAAACTATTTAAATGGTGGCACCGTATGGACCTCAGTAACCTCTAGAGTGTATCTTGCACCACTTAATGGCGCAATGTTAACCCAGAGCTTCAAGAGCACCCATCAAGCATGGGATATGGTTAGTTTAAGAGATGGAAATCAAAGAGGTGAGACCTATACAGTACCAACAGGGATATGTACAATCGTAGACTACTATATTAGGGTATACAATAGAAACTGGGCTTACTTAACAGGAGAAGGTGCTCCTAAAAGCCATTGCTAACAGTACAGTATACTATGGAACTATAATTCCTAATGGTGTTAATGGTGCACAATACCCTGCTAAATACGCATTACTTGTTCATAGTGATGGGAATAAATCTTTCTATCTACATCTTAAATAATCTTTGCTAAAAATAAAATTTCTGATAAACTTTCTGAAGTTAACTATAAGTTTATTTTTAATTTTTTATATATTCTGATGGCAAAAGAAAAAAATCAGAGTAAGTCCTCCAAAGCCCCAAAGAAAGTTTTTAAAATAAAGAAACCTAAAATTAAATTCTCTAAACCAGATTTTAAGAATTTGTTTTCAAATAAAATGTTTAAGATATTTCTTTATGTACTAGGAGGTATTATTGTATTTATATTAGTAGACCTATTCGTTCAATATCTTAACAACGGGTACAGTATTGCTGTTATTGATGGATCTAGAATATTCTAAAGCAAGATATATCAGGAATTAGAAGCAATGTATGGCTCACTATTGCATCTCAACTAATCGATGAAAAACTTATCAATTTAGAAGCTTAAAAAGCAGATATTACAGCAACTGATGAAGAAATCAATACTCAATTACAAGAAATAATAGATAGTATTGGAGGTCAAGAAGCATATGAAGCAGCTTTACAATCTAATAATATTACAGAAGATCAATTAAAAGATGATATAAGATTAGATATTATCTCAAGAGGAATTCTTGAACCAACATTAGAGTATACAGATGATGATGTTAAAGCATTTTTTGAGCAGTATAGCTCTGCAATGTTTCCTAATGAAACAGCACAGTTAGAAGAGGGTGAGAAATTAGATTTCGAATTGTATAAAAGGAAGTTGAAACCTACTATATAAGACAACAGGTTGAGAATACAAAATATACTTGGTTAGAATCTCTAAAAGAAGAGTATAAGATTCAAGATAACTCTGCATCTAAACCAAAGTATGGAATATTAACTGCAACAATAAATATAGTTAAGAATATATTTAGCGAAGCAAATACTAATGAGGTTCAACCAACTACAGAGTAATTAAAAGAAATTCTAAAAAAGGGAGTTTTACTCCCCTTTTATTACATCTGCTTATCTGCTGGTTCTACCAATCCATACCCACCTCTTTTCTTTGTATATCATTGATATTTTACCACTGCCTTTATGTCTAAAAAGAAGCTGATCATAACCTAATAACTCCATACGTTCAATTGCCTCTCCTCCTCTAAAGGACTCATATCATCTAATTTTTTCCTTACTTTAATCGTTGGAAATACAATCTACATAAGTGTCAACCTTCTCTTCTACCTGTTTAGCATGGCATCAGCTTCTAATACTTTCCATGGAGTAATTCCTTCCCAGTATTGTTTTTTATCTGAATACCTATTCAATCTTCTAGCAAGAGTGTCTGTTGCTTGATCAATATTTGCATACATATTCTCACCACTAATCTCAACTCTAACAGTACTTTTAGGTAATTTAACAGTAATATCTATTCTAAAATCGTGTTTTACACCCTTTCTCTGTGTATACTCTTTTAATACCACATCAACAGTAATTGCTTCCGTTAACAGATGCTCATATTTAGTAATTTTTTCTACAACATACTTCTTAAGTGGTTCTGTGGGCTTCATTCCTACAAAAGTTATCTGTACATCTTTAATATTCATATTAAGAAATATTAATTTATATATTTTATTCTACCTTATTTATATTTTAAAAAGAAACTTTACATCTTAAAGAGATAATTATACAATCACCCCATAATATTACATAAAAACATATGGTAGAGCACGAGAACAAACATTTAATAGAATCACGTTCTGATATTTTAGATATATATTCTTCATGTTTACAGAACAACATATTCAGACGATATTCCCCTATCTAAATGATATCCTCCTTTATATAGCCAATTTTCCATATTATTTAGAAAATAATAATACAGAAAAACCCTCCCCTATTTAGAATGATAGTATTTCCCAAAGCTGTTATTGCAGTATCAGCAGCAGATAGGGATATTTGGGATTTAGAATATTACCTCTCATAGAGATGAACTTTTATGAATTTAGGGATATTATTGAACATAAAGTTAGAACTTAAAACAACTAAACCCTGAACACTTGGTTGAACAGTTAATTTTTGAAACAAGGATCGACAAATAAAAGAGTATTATCTAAGAATTCTTCTTTACTCTGATCCTTTATCATCTGAATTGATTCACAATTATTTCAAAAGAAGGGAAGGATAATATATATTGTATTCTTGCAGGATAACAATTAGGGATATATAATAAACCTATTCCGCGATAGCTCAATCGGTAGAGCGAACGGCTGTTAACCGTTTGGTTCAGGTTCGAGTCCTGGTCGCGGAGTTTTCACCCTCCTTTCTTTCCCTTCCCAATCTGTTAAAATTGAATATATTAATTAATATATTCTAATAATATGAATAAAGTATTAATAGTAATATTAATTTTAGGAGCAGGAGCTTTGGCATATTACCTCTTGGCAGGTAAGACAGATCTATTCCTCTCTAATGAGAATATAAATGAGGAGTTGGTTGAAGAAGCTCTAAAAGAAACAGACAAAAGAACTGTATACGGTAGTTGTAATGATATCCTAACTCAAGTAACTGCATTGACTATGTTGGCTCTATGTGGGCAGATATTGATTCTGGCAGAATTAAACTGTGGTGAAGGAAGAACATACTCAACAAATGCCTGTCCATACTCGGAGTTTGGTGGGTGTCAAATGAATGGAGAATCAGTTATGGAATCAATTGCTTGCATATGAGGAAGGTGCAGGAGGATATACACAAGAAGCTGTATCCGATGCCGCAATGGCTTGTAATAGCTTACCAAATGGAAAATGGGTAACTCCTGAAAATCTTTTGGAATTAGAGTAGTATTGTATCTTGACTTAATATATAAGCAATAATAGAATTTTATTATGACAAAGAACCCATTGATAAATGCCCTAGTAGCCCTACTGTATATCGTTATAGTTGTATTTGCAATAAATATTGTTGCAGACAATGAAGTTAATACTGGTATTGCTCAGTTTGTTACACCAATAATGATTCTTTCCTATTCACACTCTCTGTAGCAGTAATGGGATATATATTCTTTTACCAACCCGTAATGCTATACCTAGAAGGAAATAAAGAGAAAGGTATAAGACTCTTTTAAAACAGTATTGATATTTCGCCGTAATTCTAATTATATTGTTTTCAATATTTTCTCTCTTTTTCTTTCGTAGTTCTAACTATGAATATACTAATACTCTATGACACAATGTATGGAAATACTAAGCTAATTGCCAAGACGATATCTAGCGTATTTCCTCAACATACAAAGTGAAGGTACTATCTGTAAAAAAACCATACCAGATGATTTAGACAATATCGAAGTACTAATAGTTGGTCCTCTACCCACGGAGGTAATGCAAAACCTACCCTCCAATCATTTCTAAAAAGATTCCATTAGAAAATCAACGGAGTTAAAGTATGTAGGCTTGATACTAGATTTAAAGAATCTAATTTGAACTTCCTCTTAAAATCTTAGTTAAAACAATTGGATATGCTGCTCCTAAAATTGAAAAAATATTAAAAATATACGGAGGTATACCAGTAATACACCCAGAAGGATTCTTTGTTAAAGAAAAGGATGGCCCTTTACTTGATGGAGAACTTGAAAGGGCTAAAAACTGGGCAAAAGATATACATAAACAGATATCCTAAATATTACTCCTTGAACTATATATCTGTTCATATATAATTAAATAATAAGTTAATTGTTTTTTAATTATGGATGAGCAAGTAGAAGGAAAAAGAAGTAGTAGAAACTAAAGATACTACTTCTAACTCTCGAACTAAGGTCAAATAGAAACTTAGATTAGGAATTATTGGAACACTCTTACTCTTAGTTATCATTCTTTTTATCTTCTGGGAGAAAGCACGTATATTTCTTGCAATAGCAGGTATTTTTCTGCTAGCTGCCCTAGGGCTTGAGATATTCGAAAAGATTACGATTTAGAAAACTTTGGGAACAAAATCTTTTCAGGAATCTGAAATCGGCAGAACGAAAAAGGAAATCTACTGTTTGATAAACTAGGAAACGTTACTACAAATGAAACAGAGGGTAAATATGCAGATGAATATAACTGTGATGACTTCTACTCAACCAGAAGCACAGAATTTTTGAAAAGGTTGGTGGTGTAGATAATGATTTAAATAGATTAGACGGAGATAATGATGGGGAGGCATGTGAGGCCCTACCTTTAGGTAATTCTTAGTTATACAATGTTAAATATATGAACTATACATTAAGAAATATCGTAGGAACTGTTCTAATACTCTTTGCATTAGCATTCGGATATTATTATTTTTCAAGACAAAAAAGGACAGTATATACCAGATAACTGGGGGAGCTTGGTTGCATGTATCCTACAAATATATCATCAGACTCTCTTGAGCCCACTTTAATTAAGGGCTCTTTACTAATACTTAATCAATGTATTAAAAGCAATACATCACTAAATGAAGGGGATGTTGTTTTGTTTAATAATGATGGTCTAACAAAAATTGGACTAATAGAAGATGTAATATTTGAAGATAGAGTTGAGAGCTATGTAGTATCAACAAGTAACCTTGAGACCGATAAATACACATTATTAATAGATGATATAACTGCATATACAGAAATGATAGAAGAATAAATAGTATAGCTATCCATCTAATACAAAATCTGATGCAAGATAAAGAACAGAAACAGGAAGATCAGTATGTAAAATTCAAACCAGGGCTGTAGAGTTTCCTTCTCAATTTGAATCCTTTTCATATATCTATGACAAATTTAAAGATAGCGATGAGCTTACTATATTAAAAAATCTCAGAAATGAATCAGAGATAGGGAAAAGAAAGTATTAGAGAACGCACATTGGGCAATCTACGGTACACAGATACATGCTTTAACATACTATTATCAGTTATTTCAAAGATCTGAATATTTAAATAGACAACCAACATTAAACGATTTTAAGAATACATTTCCTTACCATAATAATGATTACTACTATGGATTGTTAAAGCTCTTAGATTTAACAGATTTAAATACCAATAACCAATCAAGCTTACTGGAATGAATGGAGAATGAATGGTCAAGATTTTACACCCTGAGGGCATACTAACTATACTGTATCCCTCAAATAAAATAAGGAATATGTGGGAAAATGATACTATACCTTTAAGAGATCTTGAAAGTTTTTTTAACAACACATCAAGAATTCCAGACAAGAATTTGAATCCCAACAAAACATTACTCATAAATGAAGTACTCTCAATTAGTAATATCTTTTTTAATGATTCTAACCTACAGGTACCAACAGTAATAGATGAAATATGTATACCTGAAGATTTCCCTAAATCACCAATTCAAATTATTGATTACAAAACTGGTAAACAGTTTAAAAAACCTGAATTTAAAGAAAAGATTCAAATATTCCTTATGATGTCTGCAGTGCTAGTAAATGTTTTAGATAAAGCATATAGTGTAAAATTTGGCCTTAATGAATGGGATATTGTTCATAATACAAGGGATTTTCCTTTCTTTACTAAAAGAAATTTAAGAAACAATTTAATAGGGAATATATATTTCTATGAGATAATAAATTGTGTAAGGCAGTTAAATGAAAACATTAAATTTGCATATGTAAACCCTATTACTCAAGAAAGAATAGATATTAATACTGAAGATGTATATCTAGATAGTGAAAAGAGTATTAAGGATATACTAATGTATTTAAATAGTGTAAACAAATTCTATATTAAACATAAAGATATTGTTAAGAAAGCATTACATACTAATAAATACCTATATACATTACCGATATTCCCAACAGAAAACTTCTTTAAAGATACTGTGAATAATAAGGTAATACAATTAAGCTTGATTTAGATTTTCATAATCATCTCGCTTTTTCTTTTTTCTAACCAGTAGTATTAAGAAAAAGAGTATAACTAATCCTATACCTGAATATATTAGGATACTCTTTAAGTCTAAACCATTAGATATGTCTTCCTCTGTTACCGTTACTTTTGCACTGTCATCTATTCCACTTTCTCCTAACACCTCCACCTCATACTTCACCCCATTATGCTCTATCTTTGCTTTGTAACTCTTACCTTGCTCTAAACCAACTACTCGTATCTCTCCATTACTATCTGTGTAATACTCTTGGCCCTCTATTACTACAAATGCATTGACTAATGGTATACCCTCTTTATCTACAAACCTTAATGTTTGTATTGTACTCTCTTGTTGAGGGGTCTCTTCTTCTTGCTGTGTATCTGGGGTACTCTCTTGTTCTGGTTGTTGTTCTACCTCCTCTTCTAGTGGTGCTGTTATCAATCCTAGTTTACTTAGTAATGACTCTGGGAAGTATTCCTGTCCTACTATCAATGTTAATACCTTACTGTCTGATTGATTCCCCGATACATCTTTAGAGTAGTAAGTGATACTGTTGGTTCCCTTAGATACATTCAATGTTATTGTAAAGTTCCCATCACTATCTGCTACTGTAGTGTATGTATTATTATCATATACAAAGTAAACTGTACTACCTTGTTGAGTAATACCTTTTACTACTGGTGTTTGGGATGTGAAGTATACAGAGAGAGGATTTTTATCTGGTAGTTCTTTTACTAACCCTATCTGAGTTATTCTAGTACTTAGTGTATGTAATATGATACTGTCTGTATATATTTCTGAGATGTTGTTCTTCTGATCCTTAAATTTAACATATACTGTTTTAGTTCCAAGTTGACTGTCTAATATCCAAGAGATATTACTGCTATATGTTTGCCAATCACAATCAGTAAACAAGTAGTTGTTACATACAATCATTTCTGAAACTCCAGACAAATCGTCAGAAGAAGATATTGTAAGTGTAGTATTTACACTATTAGTAAACATATTACCCATATTTATTGATATGTTGCCTGTTGGAGATACTCTATCAAATATGAATTTCTGAACTCTATGATTACCACTTTCAACAACATATATATTTCCATTGCTATCTAGTGAGACACCGGTTGGAGAATCAAACTGTCCATTATTTAAGCCGTAGGTACCAAATTTCATTAAGAAGTTAAAATTAGAATCAAACTTTTGAATACGATGATTAGCGGTATCAACTACATATATGTTATTATTCTCATCCAATATTATCTGATCAACAGAAGAAAATTGACCATCTTCTGTACCGTACACTCCATACTTCATAATATAGTTTCCACTAGAGTCAAATTTCTGTATCCTATTAGCATATTTATCTGCTACATAAATATTCCCTAAATCATCAATAACAAGATCTGGAGGATAAGTAAATTGTCCATCACCAGTACCGAAACTTCCAAATTTCATTAAGAAATTACCTGTAGAATCAAATTTCTGTATTCTATTAAAATTATATCCTCTATCTGTAGCATATATATTTCCATTCTTATCTAAGGCAATTCCCCAAAGATATTTAAACTGCCCATCTCCAGTACCGTAGCTACCAAATTTCATTAAGAAATTTCCTTCTGAATCAAATTTTTGAACTCTGGAGTTAGAAGAATCTGCAACATATATATTCCCTGCAGAATCTACCTCTATATCTGTTGGTGCATCAATCAATCCATCTGAGCTTCCATAACCACTAAATGTATTTAAGAAATTTCCATTTGAATCAAACTTTTGTATTCGTGAATTCCCGGTATCGGCAACGTATATATTACCATTATCATCTAAAGTCATTCCTTCTGGTTTATTAAAATATCCATCAAGTTCGTGAAATACAGAAACAAACACTCCTAACGATGTAAACTTTTGTATTCTCTGACTATTTTCTGATTCGATAAGGTAGATATTATTATCATTATCTATGAAAGGTTGAAAAGGCAGAGTAAATTGTCCTTCACCTTCCCCACTACTTCCAAATTTTAATACAAAAGTTCCGGAAGAGTTGAATTTCTGAACTCTATCATTATATGTATCTGCAACATATATATTATCTAAACTATCAATTGCAATTCCCATTGGATAATAGAACTTTCCATCCGTAGACCCCTGACTACCAAACTTTGAAAGAAAATTCCCATTTAAATCGAATTTTTGTACCCTATGATTGTACATATCTATAATGTAAATATTATCATTACTATCTATTGCAATATCATAGGGGTTATAGAATAAACCATCCGTACTTCCACGACTTCCGAATTTTAATATAAAATTTCCATTCGAATCAAATTTCTGTATACGGTCATTTTTACTATCAATAGCATAAATATTCCCGAAGCTATCAATTTCAACATTATTTAACCCATATAATGCAAATTGGCCATTCTCTGTACCAAGACTTCCAAAATTTAATATAAAATTTCCATTCAAATCAAATTTCTGAATTCGAATATTTCCTGAATCAACAACATATATACTTCCTCTACTTTCATCTAGAGCAATACCAAATATGCCCTTAAACTGTCCATCCTCGGTACCATAACTTCCAAATTTCAGCAGGAAATTGCCATTTGAATCAAATTTTTTTACAGTAAAGTTACCTTCATCTGCAATATAGTAATTACCATTACTATCAAAAACTGCCGAATTAGGCCAACTTAATTGATTATCAGCTGTATATCCCCCTATCGTTAGTGTATGTACAGGTGTATCACTTTCACTCCATGCGTATATAGCTTGTATAAAAAGAAATGAAGAGAACAGTATTAGTATAAAAAAAAGCGCTTTTTAATCATTACATACATATATGTATATTAGATATCTATAATAGAGTATCAAATTTAACTATGCATTTCAATTCTTAATTACTACAGTAATATATTCATACTCTTATACATATAGAGATACACAGAAAAAGGTAGGATATTCTACTTTACCAATTACATTAGGAGTTTTTAATATAGGTTTGACAAATATTCTAAGTAGTTCTACTCTCAATATAAGAACTATTTAAATTTTTAATTAAGTGTTTTTAAATATTTAAATTATTAATATCTTTCTATGAAAAAAATCATAGGTGGTATATTAGGTATATTCCTAGTAATAGGGATAGTAGCAGGAACAGGATATGCACTGTTTAGTGACACAGTAAAAATGGAAAGGATGGTATTGGGAACCGCAACTCCAGGATTACTTATTAAAACTGGGGAAGTAGGTCTAGATACATACAGGACTTCCTTAGATTTCATGAATCAGTCACCATTCCAGTTACTCCTACCTGGTCAAATAGACTATGGAGAGTTCTGGTTATGGAACAACAGTGATACAGGATTAACAGGTCCAGAACTTGATATGAAGTTACAAGGGAGATTAACAACAGGTTATACCGATTGGGAAGACTTAAAAAATATAGTTAAAATGAGATTCTGTATTTATACAGAAGCCACTAACTATATCTGCGACGAAACAAAAGCAACTCCTTGGTATACGCTCAATCAGTGGAACATTGCTGCGAGAGATTTACCAGTAAATCTTGCACAAGGAGCTGAACAGAGATTCGGTCTTCAACTTTTGATAGATTCTGGATATGGAAATGAGATTTCTGACAAAACAATTACAGGAATAACATTTGAGATAACAGGTACACAGATAGTACCAACACAGTAATTCCTTCTTGTATCTACACAGACAGTATTAAATGTACTGTCTGATGTGGATATAAAGAAAGTATTAAAAAATATATTAAAACTATTAGAATGGTTAATATTTATAATATTAATAATCATTCTCTTTTTAGTTGCATCTCCACTGCTCCCAACTAAAGAATACATATCTACACATGTAGTATCTACTGGCTCTATGGAACCAGAACTTAAAACTGGCTCAGTAGTATTCTCTACACTTAAATCTCAAGAGATAAATAAAGGAGATATCATAGTATTCACATCACCAGAAAATGAAGAGATAACCATTGTACACAGAGTAATGGATATAGAAGGGAAAGAGTATATTACTAAAGGAGATAACAATGATAGTGAAGATGATTGGGTAGTATTTAAAGATGATATTAAAGGAGAGGTAATATATAAAGTACCATACATTGGATATGCAATAGAGTGGATGAAAACAACCACGGGATTTATAGTTACCGTATGTATACCTGCTCTCCTCTTTATCTTTGTAATGATTAAAAAAATAAGGGATGGAATAAATGATGAGGTAAGTAAAAGAACCCAAGAAGAGGTATTTAAACATAAAGTTAAAAATGAACCCCCCATACTATCCCTAATACTCTTAATATCCTCTCTAATATTTTTTAGTAATCAACCATCTGCATACGCCCTATTCTCTTCAACTGTAAATATAACAGGTATAAATATATCTATTGGAGAGATACAACAACCTACTATGCCAAAGGTAGTGATAAACGAAGTAATGTGGAGTGGTACATCACAATCCTTAGATGATCAATGGATAGAGTTAAGAAATACTACTGATGAAGATATAGATATTGGTAAATGGAAGATATATAACTCTAGAGATATAGATAAACCAGCAATAATGATTCCAGCTAATAGAGTAATACCTCCTAATGGATATTTTGTAATATCTAACTACTCAAATGAGAGTAATAACTGTATGTTAAATATACAGATAGATATGTCTAACGCTAGTATGAATCTACTACCAATAAACAATGGTAACCTTATACTAAAGGATACAGAGGATAATGTAATAGACGAAGTATTAGGAGAAACAGTATGGCCAGATGGCATACAACTTCCAACCTATAACTCTATGCAAAGAGATATAGATGGTATTAATGGTTTAGAGCCCGATAGTTGGTATACATGTTTAGATGATTTATGTAAAAGTTCTGATTATTGGAAGATATCTGATAGTTTAAACTTTGGTTCTCCTGGTAATATAAACATACTTAACAATTAGTTTATATTTTGTATACAGTTGACTTCTTACATACTTATTTTAAACTTATAGCATATCAACTGCCCGAGTTAAATTTTTATATATATTTTTATATTATTTTAATATTTAAATTATTATATTTATATTTAATGAAAAGATTATTTATATTTCTATTAGGATTATCTCTAGTAGGAGTATTAGGAATAGGAAAGGCGTTTGCAACAGAAGGTGGAATACCACTTATTGCAGGACAAAATACTGTAGTAGGAGAGGTTACAATAGATGGTAATGATGTTACATATACTATTACTGAAGATGGATGGTGCATCATGGAAACACACTTGGCCATAGGAAAAACTCTCACAGATATACCAAAGACAAAAACAGGAAATCCTATACCTGGGCACTTTGAGTATAGTGACACGCATGATTGTTTAGATACCGTTCCTTATACTGATGTTCTAATGCTTGGTGACAATGTAATTGCTGCCCATGCTGTAGTGGAAAAGAGGATGTGCGAGCCTATGAAAGTAGCTCCATATGGTGCCGATATTATTTCTGATTATTGGCAGGGAAGAAGATATGATGGAACTGAGGTTAAATCTATAAGGTCAAATCCTTTAACAGTTTTATCATATGAGATAGGCCATAACGAGGCATACTTTTTTAGTTTAGGATTTGAATTCCAACCAACAGAAGGAGCACTTATCCCAAATGGAGGAATTATCGTCGAGTTTGAAACGCCTATTCTCAATGGAGTCGGAGATGACTTGCAAATCGTTGAAGATACATGGGGGCTACCGTATCCTGATGAGACTGCAAATGTCTATGTCAGTAACGATGCGACAAACTGGACCTATT
Source organism: Candidatus Dojkabacteria bacterium (assembly GCA_040765985.1). GTDB lineage: Bacteria > Patescibacteriota > Dojkabacteria > SC72 > SC72 > UBA2259. The sequence continues at coordinate 59,420 of JAXGRK010000003.1, forward strand.
TAGGTGAGGCAGATAATCAGACACCCTCATCCTTATACCACACCGTAAGTAATTTTGATCTTGGAAGTTTAACTTCTGCAAGGTATGTAAAGGTTGAGAATACTTCTGTAAAAGAAAATTTTTCCGCTTTATACCCTGCCCAGAAAGATACACTTGATGGATATGATCTTAACGCGATATTAGCATTACATGATAATCAAAACTGTATAATAGATTCAGAAACAGCTTGGGCAGATGGAACAAGATTTGTACCAAAAGGAAATTGGGCAACATTTTTTAATTATCCTTTGGAACAAGACTACGAACTATTAGAAACAGTTTTTGTACCTGCAACTAGTAATGTCGGGATAGACTCTGTTAATATTCTTGTGGATGGAAAACAATATATATTAAAAGCAAGTGGTTTTTACAAATTTGCTAACTGGACAGGATAAGGATATGCAGATGCAGAATACTCCCATCGTGCCCCAGCATATCGTGGTTTAAACTACGAATGTGATTTAAATGGTTGGTGCAATAACAAAGTAACAGCATCATTGGATGTTCAAGTCGATGGTCCTCAAAATTGGGGGGACTATAATAGCAGTCATCTGTATGAATTATCTTTCGAAGGAGATGGCTCAACAGCACATTTCTATATTTATGATGATCAATATGTTGATAATGTAGGTGGAATAACTGTTGAAATATGGGAACCAATGTATTAAATAATATTTAACCTACTTTAGAATCTAAAAGGGAGCCCTACACTCCTTTTTCTTTAAACAAATGTTTTAATAAATAAATAAATATATTTAAACATATTTAATAATATATTCCTAAAATATATACATATTTAAATTATAAAAATATGTATATAAATGAAAAGCACATAATAGGAATATTAGGAATAATAATACTAATAAGTATATTCCCAATATTTAATATTAATGCAGAAGGACTAAGTAAACCCTCAGGAACATCCCCAAAGCCACACTCTATCTATATGGAAGTAACAATGAATTTGGAAAGATGATATACAACAGATCAGGACAGTATCTAGAATATGTATTCAATGCACACAACCTATTACCAAATACTAAGTATAACCTAATATATTACCCTCAAAAACCAATAGGACTAATATGTATAGGAGAAGGAGTAACTAATAGTGGAGGACAGTTAAACATTACAGAAAAGGAAATACATATAACCTCCATACCATTTAATAGTGATATCAATGGAGATACACAAACTACCACATACCAAGATGGTACAACAGGAGGAAAGATATGGTTAGTATTATCTGAACAAGTAAATTGTAGCACTATGAAATTTACTACTAACATACTAACAAATGTCTTATACGAAGATACTCTAATATACTTCTGGAAATGGTAAACAGAAAGGGAGGGAAACCTCCCTTTTTATTACCCCATACATTTCATATTAGTATAAATAATATCTTTAAAATATCTTACAGTAGAGGTATAATCCATATATGGAAAAACTAAACATACACGAAATACATAAAGATATATCTCTTTTTGAGAATATACCCCTAGTATTACATGATATGAAAACAGTACACCAGTTATGTACACAGCAATATTACAAACACTCTAAAGGATGCCCAAATTTCAATATTAAACAAGGATGCCCACCACATATATTACACATATCACAACAGTATAATCTAGAATATATAAATATGCTCTTACTTAAATTCCCCTTCTCCTACTACATCTCTCTTAAACAACAGGAACATCCTGATTGGTCACTAAGAGCCCTCTGCAATCAAAGACATTGGCAAAACCATCTTAAAGGAACTCTAAATGAGCATTGGAGTAATATTAAAGAACAGTATCCAGAATACAAAGTGATTAGAAATCCCGAAGGACAGGGTGTAAATATACAACAAACATTAGAAAATCTAAATATACAATTACAATGGCCTAAAACAGATGAATATGATGAAATCTATGAAATACCAGAATATATGTATCATGTATACCTAATGGGAAAAGAATTAGAAAACACACCTACTTAGATTCCTCTCTCTTAAACTCTAAATACGAATATACAAACAGTATTACTGTTGAAAGTATCACAGAACCAATTACAAAAAGAAATGAGTATTTAGGAACTAAAACAGATACAATTGATAATATACCACTAGCTAAAAACAACTTAGCACCCAGTGCATGTGTCTTGTCCCATACGCTCTCACTATGCAGTGTCCAAGGAGTTCTAATACCAATGGTATAGTTTTGTTTAGCATCTTTAAGTAGTATAGAAACCACTATAAACAACCCCCCCATTAGAATAGGCATAACAACAGCAATAGAAATAATAATACCAATAGCTCCATAAATATACCTCTAATTGTAAAAGTACCATAAATATCAACATAGAGGACACAAACAAATTAAACTTATCCTCAAAAACTAAAATACTCTTCCACTTAGGATCAATCTTAGGAATATATTTAAACAAAAGAAAAAGAAATACATTTATCAATGGAAAAAACAAAACATTAAACAATCTAGAAGTATAACCATCTACTACACCCTGTGCATTCCAATGAGAAGCCATACTATCAGGAAGATATCTAAAAAAGAATATAGATACAAGAATAGATAGGAATATTGTTAATATAGGTATTAAGTGTTTTTTCATACCCCCATTATCCCATATACTAAACACATTTGCATTAAGTTCTAAATATACATACAATAAAATATGTTAGAAAAAATATTTATGCTTCTCTCTAAAACCCCACTCATATCGAGTATCTTTAATCTTGTATATACCCCAATTGAAAAACAGTTAAACATACTTAAAGATACACTCTCTGAAAAAACATACGGAAGTATTGAAAGTATGTTAGATAAAATATCTACAATAAGTGTAATACTACTAATAATATATATCATCTACTCTGTACTCTTCTTTCTCTACTCTTTTGTTTTTAAGAAACGAATAAAGATAAAAATATTAATATCCGTATCCTTTGCACTACTTTTTCTCCTTCTTTTCTACTCCATTTATGCATATATAAATACACTTTAAATATATCTACAAATAGGTAAAACACTCTTTTTGTGATAGAATATCCATTTGTTATGGAATATATTCCTGTAAATAAAGAAAACATAAGAAATATTGCAATCATTGCCCATGTAGACCATGGGAAAACAACGCTAGTTGATTGCTTTATGAAACAAACACACCTCTTTAGAGAAAATGAGGAAGAGATGTCACAAACACAAATATTAGACAGTGGGGATCTAGAAAAAGAGAAAGGAATTACCATTAAGGCAAAGAATATATCTGTAAGATACAAAGGATACAAGATAAATATCATAGATACACCAGGACACTCTGATTTTGGAGGAGAGGTAGAAAGAACCTTAAACATGGCAGACTCATGCTTACTACTAGTTGACGCTCAAGAAGGGGTAATGCCTCAAACTAAGTTTGTACTTAAAAAAGCTCTTGAAATGAATCTAAAACCAATAGTATTGGTAAATAAGATAGATAAGAAATTAGCGAATGTAAATAGAACCATAGAGAAAGTACAAGACCTTTTCTTAACACTAGCTACTAATACAGATCAATTAGACTTCCCTACATACTACGCAGTAGCCCGTGAAGGAAAAATATGGAAAGAACTACCCACAGGAGATTTGAGTCAAACCCCAGGAGATCTCTCTCCACTTTTAGATGAAATCATCGAATACGCTCCCGCACCTAAAGGTAATGAAAACGAACCATTTCAAATGCAAATAACATCATTAGAATATGACTCCCACCTTGGAAGATATTTAATAGGAAAGATAAATAGAGGAACAGTTAAAAAGAATGACCCTGTAATACTTCTAGATAAAGAAAATAAAATACAGGGAAGAGTAAGAGAGCTGTTTGTTAAAGAAGGTTTACAATGGGTTAGTGTTGAAAGTGCACAATCAGGAGAGATAGTTGCAATAGCAGGGATAGATTCTACTGCCATTGGAGCAACACTATGCGCCCTAGGTACTCCAGAGCAGCTTGAGAACATACATATTACACCACCAGCAGTAAGAGTAAAATTTGAAGCAAATACATCCCCACTATCTGGGAAAGAGGGTAAATATGTCACTGCTAAACAATTAGAACAAAGATTAGAACAAGAGAAAGATTTAAATATAGGTTTACAAATATCTAAAATATCTGGATCTTCCTACTCTGTTGCAGGAAGAGGAGAATTACAACTTGCAATACTAGTTGAACAGTTAAGAAGAGAAGGATACGAATTTCAATTAAGTAAACCAGAGGTGGTACTAATTGAAAAAGAAGGTAAAATGTTTGAACCGATAGAAGAGCTAGTAATAGATTGCCCTACAGAATATCTAAGCACTGTGACAGAAGAGGTAAGTAACAGAAAAGGAGAGTTGATAAATATTGATTCAGAGGGCTTACAAACAAGATTTACATACAAAATACTTACTAGAAACCTAATTGGACTACATAGAGTACTAATGAATGCAACCAAAGGTACTGCAGTAACTAACAGCTTTGTTACAGAATATGTACTCTACGAACTCCACCCCCCACTCTTTAGAAAAGGTGTAATAATTTCACAAGATACAGGTACAACACTTGGATTCTCTCTAACCACTATACAAGATAGAGGACAACTTTTTGTAGGACCATCTGAACAGGTATACCAGGGTATGATCATTGGAATAAACAACCATGAACAAGACTTAGTCGTTAATCCTTGTAAAGCAAGGCATAAAACTAACGTAAGAATGTTAAGAAGTGAATTAACATTAGTTAACCTTAAATCAACAATACCACTCACTATCGAATACGCCCTTTCATTTATCAACGAAGATGAGTTGATAGAGATTACACCTAAAAATATTAGATTAAGAAAAAAGCTTCTTACAGATACAGAAAGAGTATGGTCAAAGAGAAAGAATCTAACCGCTTTTGCTAAACAGCAGATGGGAATCGATGATTAGGTTTTATTAGATTTCTTTTTAAGAGATTAAGAGTATTTTTATAATTATTGTAGTATTGAATACCACCCATTGGAAAATTCAAATCTTTATTCCTTCCCCTGTTCCTATCTTGTACCTCTATATCATTTTCTAATTTAGAAAGTATCTTTTCATTTATATTGATTATCTCTCCTAGAAACACATCTCCGTTAAATATCCCATACTTAAGAAATTTTTCAAAATATGACATCCTATATTTTCTATCAATCCAATCTACAAAAAGAACTGGAAAATTTCCTTCAGAAATACGTCTTATCATATTCACTTCGCTCATATTTGTAGTAATACCAAATACTCTAGCTTCTTTTCCATCTTGAATCCTAAAATCTATACCAAAGATATCATCATTACCAGTTGAGGGTTCGCAATCTATTCCTACTTCTTTACATGCATTGTAAAAAAAGAATTCCGAAACAAGACCTTGAGATATACAATGAATATCTTCTTGATAATTTAATACAGCATCAATATCTATTAAATGGCCAATGTAGTAATTTTTAAACCACTCTTTATCTACAGTATCAATTTTTCTCTCAACAAAATTTATTAATTCAGTTGAAACATTTTTTAAATTACCTTCTAAAAAAAGATCTGGATTTAGTTCATAACCACCATTTATATACTGCTCCAATATAATCTCATTTATATCTTAACTTCTCCATTATATTAAAAATAATATATTTAACATAGTACTTAACATATATGATATATTAAAAATGTATAACTTTAAGAAATATAAATATGGCTAAAAAAGCAAAAATATATAAATGTTCAATATGTGGAAATATAGTTGAAGTATTACACGAAGGTATTGGAACATTAGTTTGCTGTGGTAAAGATATGGATGAATTAGTTGAAAGAGCTTCGGATGAAGGACAAGAGAAACATGTCCCCGTAATATCAATAGATGAAAATATAGCGAAAGTAAGTGTAGGAGATATTCCTCATCCTATGGAAGATTCACATCATATTGAATTTATTCAGTTAATGGTTGATGATACTGTACAAACAAAATACCTAAAACCAAATGATACTCCACAGGCAGAATTTAGTTTACCAGAAGAATATAATACGATATCAGCAAGAGAGTACTGTAATCTACATGGAGTATGGGTATCTAAATAGTTAGATTATCCAAATATTTTTAAAGCAAAATATCCAATAGCACCAAGCAAGGCAAGTATAATTACTACCAAAACTATAACTACAGCAGTACCACCTTTACCACTCTTTGGTGCTTCTTGATTCTCTCCTAAGGTACTAATAACTTCTTCACCCTTCTGCTCTACTACAGGAACAACTGGAGTATCAGGAACAAAAGATGACATTGGTTCACTCAGATTTTGATCAGGAATAGGAGTATCTACAGAAACCGGAGTCTCCATTGGAGATGCGGATTCAAATGAAGGAGGTGTAGGAAAGGCAGGTGCACTCTCTAAGGGAGATGTTTGAGGTAGAGAATCCATAGTGGGTGGAGTTGATTCCATCACAGGTGGAGTTGATTCCATCACAGGTGGAGTTGATTCCACTACAGGTGGTGTTGGTTCAAAGGAAGGAACACTCTGTTGTGTTGCTGGTGTAGATTCTAAAGTATTCATTGGTTGTGAATTTGAGAAATCTGGAATACTCATATCAGGAGAAGGTACTGTACTCTCTACAACTGGAGATGTAGTTTGTCCAAGTGGAGTACCCATTGCATCTACAGATGGGACACTTTGTGGTGTTGAATCTATACTAGGGGTACTTCCCATTGTATTCATATCACCCAAAGAAGGAAACTCCTCAACAGGAGCTGAACTTACAGGAGCAGATGGCATACTCGTTAAATTTGATACCATATCATCTACCTGAGGAGGTATTGGTGGTTGGATTGAATTGTAATCATTACTTTGAACAGGCATATTACCACTGTTCATATCATTATTATTTTGTATTGGATTACTATTTTGATTATCACCCAATACGTTATTATTGTTAATATTGTCCACGTTTATAAAAGAAAAAAATTATTTCCTTATTCAATATATCAGAAAGTTCTAGCACTCTTCAACAAATTTAAAAGCAAATTACTATCAGCCACTCCAGCTACCCTAGGAATCATATCTGCATCCATAATCGTAGGAGTAATTTGTACCTGAACCAAATCATTATTCGCCACAAACAAAGAAAGAATTAACCCCTGCCTAGTACCAATCCAATTATCTTGATCAAAATACAAATTACCTAAACCATAGAAGATAATACCCTCTTTGTAGACTTCATAGGTTTGGGGCTGATGTGCCTGTGTACCAATAACTATATCCGCTCCCAAATCAATGGCCTGCCTAAATACACCCTTTTGATCCGGAGTACTAAGTGGTTTGTAACATATTGGATATATCACATCACTACTTGGATAGCAGTAACACTCTTGGAATTGAAAAGTTACTACTACTAAGGCACCCTTCTGCTTTGCTTGATTGATATCATTAGTTAATTTCTCTACAGAGTACGAATTTGCACCAGCAGTTGTAGATTTGGCAAGTGGCGCCTGATCATACATAGTATTGTAGTAATTGTAACCCATAAACGCTATTAAATTACCCTTAACCTCTTTATACAACACTTTGCTTGCGTCTTCACTATTTAAACCACCACCGAAGTAATCCCAACCCAACTCTTTGTATGTCTCTATTGTATTACTGTTGTTTGTTGAACCGTAATCATTGTTGTGATTACCAGTTAATTCGACTATATCAACGCCACTAACCTTCAAAGTTTCAATATACTCCGGTTTTGAACAAAACCTCATACCAGTATATCCAGTACAACCCTTAACAAAAGATACCTCATTAGAAACATGGGTTAAATCTGCATCAGAAACAAAATCTTTTAAATCCCTTGCAGGATATGCATAATCCTTTCTAGAATCTATCTTACTTGCTAACCCCCTAGCGATTGCAACAACCCCACTCATATTGATCTTTGCCATACTCTCTCTATCCATACTTTGACTCTGACCATTACTTTTAACCCCATATTATGATTCAATATATAGAAACAAACTCATTCTGTTTGCCATCTTCAAGTTTATACCCAATTAACAAACATCCCTCTGACTGGGTGAGACAGTATTTACCATCAAGAGTTAATATTTTAAAACCCTCTTGTAAATCCTCTATTGGTATAAGCCCAATATTTTCTTCACTCTCTTTCAGTGTACTTAACAAATCATCTACCTTAACTATTTCAATATCATTACCTAAAATCTGTTTTAAAAATACATCATCAGAATCTGACTCCTCTGAGGCAATATATACCCTTTTTATATCTTCTATCTCATTTAATGTTGTCTCTCCCTTAACCCAGTATATATGCCCTACAGGAACATACTCCTTGTAATACATCGCCTCATCTTTGTTACTAGTATATGTAATATTGTATGTACCCCTACCATCAAAACTAAACCTCTTTTTCTCATTTAATTGAATATCCTCTACAGATGATTTAAATATATTAACAATATCTTCAGGTATATCTTTATTAAAAGATACCTTAAAAGTTTCATACTTTGGTACTGGAGGAGTATATATAATTAAGTCAGGAAGTACATTAAGGGGTATGTGGTTAAGGACTAATAGGTAGAAAAAAAGGTCAAAAATGGTATAATGATATATAGAAGAATAGGATGTTTTTCTTAACTCTTCTACGATTCTTTCCCTGAGTTACTGTTAAATTCATCATATATTTAATATATAAAATTGTTTGTCATTTTAACAGTAAACTTAACTATGGGGCAAGAAGAAAGGATATAAATATGAAAACATACAACAAAAAAAATATGTTAATGTCTGTAGTAGGTATTCTTACTACTGGATTGATATTAAATACAATATATCAGATTACTCCTAATGTTGCTGTAGGAATAGACGAACAAGCTTTTGAAAAGGCCTACGCTAAGGATATTGAATATATTGAAAGTACTCCTGTAGAGGAAACTATCTTAGAAACTGCTGTATCTATATCTGCACAGGATATAGAAAACCAAAGAAAGATAGATAATATTAAAAACTTCTTAGTTAAAAGAAACTCTCCTTTAGCTGATTATGCTTCAGAGTTTGTATACGCTGCAAATGAGTACGGTATTGACTATAGATTAGTTGCTGCAATATCCATTGTTGAGTCAAGTGGTGGTATACACAACTTTAGACCTTACAATGCATGGGGTTGGGGTAGTTATGGATTTGATGACTGGAAAGATGGTATATGGAGTGTATCAAAAGGTTTAGCTACTGGATACTACAGTAGGGTTTAGATACACCTTACGAAATAGGTAGAGTATACTGTCCTCCTTCTAGTTCAAGCTGGTCTTCAAAAGTAACAAGGTTGATGAATCAAATTGGAGAGTAACGTATACTTAATATATGGAATCAACAAAGCTAGGTAAATATACACTCCTGTATCCTAACAAAAAGGAGTATCACATATTAAGAAGAGAGATCTGGAATCAAGAGATCTACTCATTTGATACCAACAGAAACTGCCCAAACATCATTGATATCGGTTCACATATAGGGATTTCAATTCTTTACTTCAAAAATCTGTACCCCAATTCCAAAATATTAGGGTTTGAACCCAATCCCATATCTTTTGAAATATTGAAAGAGAATATATTTAACAATGGGTTGGATGATGTATCGATTATAAACAAAGCCGTATCTTCAAATAACTCTTCAAAAGATTTATATATAGATAATAGTAATAACAACTGGGAATCTAACTCAAGTTTGTTAAAAAATAGTTGGAATGGGTTAGAGAATACTAAAAAGATTAGAATCCAATGTACTCGATTAGATAGATATACAAATAGTATAGATAGAATAGATATGCTTAAAATTGATACAGAGGGAAATGAATTTGATATATTAAACAGTCATAAAAGTATTCTAAACAAAACAGAAAATATCTCTGTAGAGTATCATCCATTTAAAGGAAACAAGATTGAGAAAATACTCTCATTTCTTAAACCATTTTTTAATATTGAAATATACCTAGAAGGAGAAAAAATTAAAAAAGAAATTGATAACAAGCTATTAACGATAAAGGGAAAGAAGAGAGTATAAAGAAGATTTCCAACCCTTTCTAAAAATTTTGTACAACTCTTTTGCCAATTTATCACTATCATGCCTTACTAAACTCCTAACTAAGACATCCCCTAAATCCTTTTTAACAACTGAGTTAGCGATTAAATCTGCTTTAATTATCGATCTTCTTCTTACATCTTTTAAATCATCTTCAAAAAGATGCTCACCATCAGCAACATATCGTATATATGCTTCTTTAGGTATCTTGCCGCTATTGATTAGTATGTAATCAAACTCCCTACCAATATATCCTTCAACTAATTTAATCATACTATTCATTGTTAAACCCCTTGTTTGGCCTATCTTTGACATAAGGTTGGGAATAAATATAAGTTTTGCTTTTGTTTTTTGAAGTGCTTTAGATATTCCATCTACTACAATATTTGCTAAGGTTGTAGTATATAAATCTCCTGGTCCAATTATTATATATTCACAATCATGAATACAATCAATCGCCCCTTTATATGCTTTTGCTTTTTTATCTAAATAGAGTTTAATAATATCAGATTTTATATCTGGTTCATCTATTAAATGTTCACCCTTTATTCGCATACCATTGGAATATTCAGCAATAAGTCTCACCTTATCCAAAGTAACAGGTACAATATTACCCTTAACACTAAAAAGGTATTTAAACATCTCTATTGCTTCTACTTCTGAGCCAGTAATGTCCGTCATCGCTATCATAAGGAGATTCCCTAAGGTATGACCCTTCAAACCATCCCCCTGAGAGAATCTGTATGTAAACAGATCTCTCAATATATTACTTTCATTTTCTTCTGATAAAGCGATTATCGATTTTCTTAAATCACTTAAGGGGAGTAATCCAAACTCATCTCTTACAACAGCATTACTACCTCCATCATCCATCATTCCTACTATGACATTAAGTTCCAAATCATTGTATTTTTTTAAACCCTCAAGTACTGTTGAAGTTCCTGTTCCTCCTCCAATTACCGTTATTTTCATGGTTCAATTGTATATCAAAAAATGATATAATGAAATGTTTAATCTCATTAGTAATACATTATGAAATTCAAGGTCGGTTCAAAAGTATTTTACCCCTCTCACGGTGCTGGATGGATAAGAAGTGAAAAAGAGATAGAGTTTAACGGTAAAAAGATGTATTTTGAATTTGAGTTTATAAATGCATCCATCACAATATCTACTCCTTTGGATAATATTAACAACCTAAGTATTAGAAATGTATTCCCATCAAAAGATATTAAAGAGAGAATAATGGTATTAAAAAAGACTCCTTACAAAGATCCTAAAACAAAAGATTTTAATAAACTTATGGAGATATTTAAGAAATTAGAAAGTCAAGCTTCAATAGAATCAGCTATTGAAACAATACAGTACTGTAACTTCATTAAAAGAGAAAGGGAGAGAGATGGAAGACTAATTCCAGTATCCATAGAAAATGAGCTCTCAAGGGCTATGGGAGACATCGTTGGAGAGTTAGCCGTATCTGCTGGATTAAAGCTTGATACAGCAGCAAAAGCTTTTGAAAAGAGTACTGGTATAGATGCAAAGATGTTACAGTTTAAGTATTTTGGTCATTAACTTAACATCCCTACTTTAATTTCATCTCCGTCACTTAGATTTTCTACTTTCTGAATATCTCTAATATATATACTCTTTTAATCTTCTCTTCATACTTTTGTATTAAGATATCAATCTCCTCACTCTCACTAAAGTAATTCAGAGATATATACTCTCCTACACTACATCCACTCTGTTTACGAATAACTTGTAAGCCCCTAAGTATTTCATTTAACATACCCTCCTCTTTTAACTCTTCTGTTACTTTAATATCCAAACTCACAAATACCTCCCCCAAAGTAGCTGTTTTAATAGTGTCTCCCTTAACCTTTTTTGAACTCACCTCTATCTCTTTAACATTTAATTCCCCTTTAACAATCTCTAACATCTCTGCATCAGATATTGAAACATACGCTTTAGATAAAGGTTGTCTTACTTTCAACCTGTTCTCATCTCTAATATTTAGTCCCAATGAACATATTACTCGAACACTCTCCATATCATTTAGTAATTTTTCATCATACATTCTTTCATTAAATACAGGATACTCCTCTAAATGAACAGACTCTTTACCATCTGTAATAAGTGTTTGATATACTGCCTCTGATATGAAAGGAGCAAAAGGTGCTAGTATTTTAGATATCTGTATCAATACATAGTTTAGAGTATCTAGTGCCTCTTTCTCTCCATTTACAAACCTGTCTCTAGATCTTCGTATGTACCACTTGGATAGCACATCTATTAACTCATATATATACTTAGAAGCACTCTGAAGTTTATATTCATCCATATACTTGGTTACCTCTTTAACAGTTTGATTAAGCTTTGATACAATCCATCTATCCATTACATTTTTGGGCTCATACTCTTCTTCATATTTCCAATTGAACTGATCCTTGTAATTAAGAAAATATTTAACACTATTGTAATACGGAAGAAGTACAGTAGATGTAATCTCTTTAACAAACTTCTCGCTAAATATTACCTCTTCACCACTAACAATTGGAGAATTAACAAAGTAAAGCCGAAGTGCATCTGCACCCATAGAATCGATAACTGTATTTACCTCTGGGTAGTTTTTCTTACTCTTAGACATCTTGGTTCCATCTGGAGCTAGTGCCATACCGTTTACAATTACATTTTTAAAAGATTTCTTCCCAAACAGAGATACACCTAATACATGTAATGTGTAAAACCAACCTCTGGTTTGATCAATACCCTCTCCGATAAATTGGGCAGGATACTTACTCTCAAATTTCTCTTTATTTTCAAAAGGATAGTGTAATCTAGCAAAAGGCATAGAACCAGAGTCATACCAAACATCGATAACATCATTTACTCTTTTTTTAGTACCACCACAATCACACTTGTATGTAATTTCATCTACAAATGGTTTATGTGGATCTTTTAGCTGAATACCACTTTTCTCTTTAATTTCTTCAAACGAACCTACTACATCTTTTTCTCCACACTTATCACAAATCCAAACAGGCAGAGGTGTTCCCCAATATCTATTTCTACTTAGTGCCCAATCTCTTGCATCCTCTAACCAGTTACCAAATCTTCCTTCTTTAATATGTTTAGGTATCCAATTTATCTCCTTGTTTTCCTTAACTAACATATCCCTAATTGCACTAACCTTTACATACCAACTCTTAATAGGTTTGTATATTAATGGAGTATTAGTTCTCCAACACATAGGCATCTGATGAGGATAGTCAGTATGGCTAAAAAGAAGATTTCTTTTTTTCAAATCCTCCATAATGTATCTATTAGCTTTTTTGTAAAACATACCTTTAAACTGCTCTATCTCATCTTTCATATTCCCTTGATCATCAAGGTAATCAAACATAGATATACCCATATCTGTCATTAGCAGGAAGTCTTCTTCTCCGTATGGTGCTTGATGAACTAAGCCAGTTCCATCCTCAAAAGTTACATGTTCTGCATGAACTACCTTAAATGCGCCTTCCTTTCTTCTGTCCTCAAAGTATGGATACAAAGATTCATACTCTTTACCAATTAACTCACTTCCCTTATATGTTTTTAATACATCTAACTTAGTACCAAACACACTCTCAACTAAATCTTTTCCTACAATATATTTACTACCCTCATATTCAACTTCCACATAATCAAAATCCTTACCAACAGCAACAAGTAAGTTACCAGGTAGTGTCCAAGGTGTAGTAGTCCATATTAAAAGATATGAATCCTGTCCTTTAAGTTTTAATTTAACAACAACTGCTGGATCTGTAATGGTTTGATAACCACCAAGAGCTACCTCAGAGTTAGAAAGAGTGGTACCTGCCCTAGTTGAGTAAGGAACAACCTTGTATCCCTCGTACAGCAAACCCTTGCTGTAAAGCTCTTTTAAAGACCACCATATACTCTCAATATATGAAGGATCCATAGTGGCGTACTGTTCATCATCATTAACCCATCTACCCATTCTCTCTGTTAAATCCATAATTGCACCTTGATACTTCTTAACAGACTCTCTACACAAGTTGTTAAACTTTTCGACACCAAACTTTTCAATATCTTCCTTCTGTTCAAATCCCAAACTCTTCTCAACCTCATACTCAACAGGAATACCCTGACAATCCCAGCCCAAGCTTCTTTCTACCCTAAAACCCTTCATAGTTTTGTATTTAGGTATTACATCTTTAATTACCATAGTGAGTACATGACCGTAGTGAGGACTGTTGTTTGCTGTAATTGGACCATCATAGAAGGTAAAAGAGTTTTCTTTACCCCTTGCTTCTATACTTTTTGCTAAGATATCTTTCTCTTTCCAATACTTAAGTATCTTTAACTCTGTATCTGGGAAATTAGGCATCCCCTCACTTTTCTCTATCTTTATCTCTTCCATATTTTTAAATATATATATTAAACAAAAAGTCCCCTTGTAAAAACTAATACATTGTATCAGTTCTTACAAAGGGACGCATATACGTGTTACCACCCTTTTTTCATAACTACATTACTGCAGTTACCTCATAGACCTTAAAAGGTCAAAGCTTGTATCGTAAGCCATACATTGGATTCTACTTACCTTTCGGCTTTCTTTCCACCACTCCCCAGTGATATCTGGATTACTGTGTTAAAGCTAATTATACCATATGTAGTATAATTGGAAATGGAACAAAATTGGAACTTAAAACTTCTTTATGAAGAT
>JAXGRK010000004.1:0-71531 GCA_040765985.1 Candidatus Dojkabacteria bacterium
TTAACATATATATGTGCTTCTATCTTTTTTTTAAGAATGTGATACAATATTTCTGTTATGAAAGGTCGGTTGTATGCCAATTGGTTGGTTATAATTACGTTGTTTCTGTTTTTCTCCTCACTGGTAATTTTTGTTATATCTGTAAAAGATACGATAGGAATTAAAAAATGTGCCTTTGGAGATGATGTGGGTACTAATTGTATATGTAGTAGTGATGGGGAAAAGATATGTGATCCCCAAGCATTTACAACTTCTACTACAGAAGAGTTTTCTGCTTCAAACTTAGATTACACTTTCGATTTCCTTAATATGATTGATGGTAGTAATTCGTTTGATCAAATTATTAAGTTCGTTGATATCTCTCATTTAGAAAACAGATTAAAGATTGTAATTGAAATTGAAAGTGTATGTAACGAAGATAATATTGTAGCTCCTCAACTAGGTCTTTATAAATTAGAAAAAAATAGATTGGTTCTCTCTATTGTTAGTAATTTAACAAATGAATCATTTAATTTACCATGTATTTCACAAAACACTTTTATTATAGAAAATTTCAATATCAATATAGATGAGAAGTTTGATATACAGTATCAAGATGAAGAGGGAATGCTCTATCTTGCAAACAATTGTATATATGAGGGATATATTCGAAACAATAAGGATGTATATAACTCAATAGATGATACCCTTCTTTGTCAGTGTAAGGATGGTAAGAATATTTGTGAAAAGGATTAGTAATTAGAACAATCCAAGATATATTCCTATAACACAGCCAAACAATGTGAATAGCCAAAATCTCATTGTAATCTTGTAATGAGGCCACCCTATTGCTTGAAAGTGATGGTGTATTGGAGCTATTTTAAATATCCTTCTTTTGAAAAATTTCATACTGATAATCTGTATGGCACTAGATCCCATAATTAACCATGTTACTGAAGACATAAGAAGGTAAGGAATTAAATTTCCAGTTACTAAGCCAATAAAAAACATTGCAAAAGCTAAAGGCATTGCTCCTGGTCCTCCATTCCAGAATCTTGCGGGAGGAATATTAAAGTATAAATCTACTATTAACACACCCAGTGTTATTGCTAAAAATGGTAAGAATTCATATTTACCTTGAATTATTAAAAGTACACAAAGAGATACTGTAATTATTGTAAAGATCCCTACCATCAGACCATCTAATCCATCAGTTAGTTCTCCAGAATAAATAGCGAATTGGCTTAATATTCCAAGTATAACTAATATTAAAGGTGTTACAGAAATTGATAGAGCCAAGCCCAAGGATATTGTATTAAATGCACCTGTACTATACAGCAAATACATTACAGCAATATTTAAGAATATTGTAATTACTAATTTGCCTAGTCGCCATTCAAATGTTTCTTGCATGGCTTTTATCTTAGGATTATTCTTAAAGCCATTAGTAAAAATCGCAACATCAACAAATCCCCAGAATCCAAAAAGCATAAACCCAATTAAGAGTGCCTGAAGGGTTGGAAACATTGGGGTAAATAGGTATGTAATTAAAGGAACAACTATCCATACTAATATTCCACCCATATTGGGAGTTCCATTTGTTTGGGTTGTTTTCATAATTCTCATAAATATGGAGTTTGTCCCATCTCCTAACCCAAGTTTTGTTTTCTTAATACCGCTTACCTGATTGAGTTTGTATAGAACAGTAATCATTATTGGTGCTAGTAATATTGATACACCTGTTGAAATAAATAAATACTTAATGCTCTCTTTAATAATATCTATCATATTGATAGTGATGAATTTATATCAAATTATCTCAATTTCTCTTAGAGATTTCCAGGTCATTGGCTATGGAAAGGAACATTTCAGTCCACATAGGAACTACTGTTGCAGATGCGTAAGGATTGTTTTTGGGTTCTTCTAATCTGGTTAACATAACCATCTTAGCATCATCTGCAGGCGCAAATCCAATGAATGTTGTTATTGTTTTATCCTCCTCATATCCAACCTCCCCTTGCTTGGCGACTTGTGCGGTTCCTGTTTTACCAGCAATATAGTAATCCTGTAGCTGTTTAATATATATTTCGTTTATACCTCCATCTTCTATTACGTGTGTCATCATTTCAGCCACAGAGTCAGCAGTTTCTGCTGATATAGGGGTAGATAATACTTGTGGTTCGAACTCTATTACCTCTTTCTCATCTGAAATTGAAGATATTATATACGGTCTCATTCTCTTCCCATGATTCGCTATAGTACTTATAGCAGAAATGACCTGTAATTGAGTTGCTGAAATTCCTTGCCCATATGATGCAGTAATGGTATCTAATCTTGTCCATTGTGTATCTGACTTAAGGTAGCTATTACTCTCTTCTTGTAGCCCAATACCAATGAAATTACCTATACCAAACTCCTTTAGTTTTTTATAAAAATATTGGAAATCTACTTCTAGGGCAGTTCGTGCTATACATGGGTTACTAGAATTTTTCAACATATCAGCTAAGGTTTGAAGACCATCAGGTCTTTTATCCCATTGATATATTTTCCTTCCTTTTAAATCTTGATACCCAGTTACTTCGTAAAGGTCTAAATATCCAGTCTTATCATCACAAGTAAAATCTTTAGGAACATCTCCAGATTCAAGTGCAATAGATACAGTTATTGGTTTTTGTACAGATCCATACTCATATACATCTGCTACAGTAAGATTTTTAAATACCCATGGATCTGATACTCTCCAGTATTCATTAGGGTTGAAGTTAGGATAGTTTGCCATTGTAAGAATCTCTCCAGTTTTAGGATTCATTATAATTACACTGCCACTTTTTGAGCCGGTCTTTTCAACATGTTGCTTTAATATCTTCTCCACTTTGTTTTGTATGGCAGGAGATATGGTTAAAGTAAAATCTTTTCCTGAACGGGGAAGTACTGGCTCGTACTCTGCGGTTAGAATTGTATTCCCGTAAGAGTCTTTCTCTTCATAGGTGTATCCTTCTTTACCCATAATATCGCCAAAGTAAAATCCCTCTATACCGTACTGTCCAAGATCGTTTCCTTCGCTATCTTTACCAATGAAACCAAGTACATGAGCTGCTAAATCTCCATTAGGATATACCCTTTTTAGTGCTTTTTCAAAATACAGACCAAAACCCGCTCTATTATTTTTATCATCTCCAAATATGTTTTCATTAAGTAAGGCAGTTTTTGTTTCTGTATCGATTCCTTTGGCTAAATTTACATATTGGAAATCATCAGTAATTTTTTCATCAATACTTTCTATTTCAACTGCTAGAATAGAAGAGACTGTTGATACAAAGAGATCTTTCTTACTAAAGAAAATTCTCTCTTCTCTTTCATCAGTACTCAGTGATCCATATACATTCCAGATTGGTTGATCTATAGCTAAGACTGTTCCATCACTAGCATATATTATTCCTCTCTCAGTAGTTTGTTTCCCTTTATCTGTATACTGTTGTTTAGCCATAGTTGCAAATCTATCAGATTCTAGTATTTGCCAACGAAATGCTTGTACCAGGATTATTACCCCAAAAACAGTTAGGAAAAGTGTTACTAATTTGTAATTAGTTTTTTGAATATTAGCTCCGAGCGAGGAACCTTTGTTTTTTTCTTTAAAGTATGGAACCTACTTAAACTACTCATTAGTTATTAGCTACTAAGGTAGAATCTTGAATGTATATAAATGTTTGGACTTGAGCAACTGAAATATTTATTTTTTTTTCAGAAAGATTTTCTATTACTTTAAGGGAACTACTTTTAGCAATTTCTTCAGACATCTCCCTATTCTCTTCTAAGAGATGTTCTTTTTCAGTATTTAATCTTTCTAATCTACTACCTAGTGGTGTTAATATAGAATTAACTACTAATTGGGAAGAAACCAAAGCAACAAACGAAAATACTAATATCGATGTAAATAAATTGTTCTTTTGTACAGTAATTTTCTTCATTGGGCAGTATTATTCTAAATCTTCTCAATTATTCTTAACTTAGCTGAAGCGGATCTTGGATTATCTCTTACTTCTTGGTCGGTTGGGGCTATATTTTCTTTTGTAAGAAGTACTCCCTCTCCGCTTTCAACTAAATTGTTAAAATAGTTTTTTACAATCCTATCTTCTAATGAATGGAAAGATATTACACATATCCTCCCTTTGCTGTTTAAGAGCTTAAAAGATTTGTCTAACGCTTCTTTCAAAGAGTTAAGTTCATCATTTACCACAATTCGCAGGGCCTGAAAGACCCTGCGAGAAGGGTTCTTTGAACTTTGATGAGCTGCCGGCACAACTCTATAGACAAGTCTTGTAAGATCTCCAACGGTATTGATATTCGTAATATTTTTTTTAATTTCCTTTGCAATTCTTCTTGAGAATCTTTCTTCTCCGTATACAGTAAAAAGATTAACTAATTCTTTTTCTGGTAGAACTATTAAAAGATCTTTGGCTTTAACACCAAGATCAGTATCCATTCTCATATCCAACGGTTCATCTTCCTCAAGATAGCTAAACCCCCTGTTATGTGAATCTTCTAACTGTCTAGATGAAAGACCTAAATCCATTAGTATTCCATCTGGTTTTCTATTTAGAGAATCAACAAGAGAATCTATTTTAGAGAAATTAGATTTCTTTAATATCCAATTACTTTTAATTTCGTTTTTGTAATACTCATTAACGAAATCTAGGGCGTTTTGATCTTGATCTGTGCTAAGGAGTAATCCTTTGGAGTTTAATCTTTTGAATATCTCGAAACTATGTCCTCCATCTCCAAGAGTACAATCTATGTAAAAGCCCTCTGGTTTGATATTTAAGCAAGTGAGAGTTTCATTTAGTAGTACTGGAATATGAATCTTTTGCATCTATTTATTTTGACTCATTTTATTTATCTCTTGGGCTATATCATCACCGTGAGTTTTTAGATACTCTACTCTTTTTAACCATTTCTCTTTATCCCATACCTCTATCCAGTTAATTAAACCGATAAAGACAATTTCTTTTGAAAGATTAGCATGCTCAAAAAGAGATTCAGGGATTAAAAATCTACCCTGTTTATCAATAGATATTTCTATAGCGCCTCCTATTAAGAATCTGCTTGTATCACGAATATTTTTATTTATAAAAGAGCCACCTATTACATCTTCCGCTATTCTTTCCCACATTCCTTTATTAACAAGAATCAATGAATCTTCATATCCCCTTGTTAATATTATTTCTTCTCCTAATTCATCTCTAAATTTTTTAGGAAGTGATACTCTTTTTTATCTCCAATTGTACTTTATATTTCAATTATCATAAGATGAATATATCATCTTTCACCACTTTTTACCACTTCTTGCCAAATAATTTACATATATTTATCATTAAGGTCAAGAGTGTATTACTACAAGCTATACATTATGAATATATTTACTATTAAACAAGGAAATCAAAAATGTTGAGTATACTAATTGGTATACCTAATAACTTTAGGAGAGTGATAACAAAAAATGCCCAGTTAAGAAGATAATTCCTATTTCAAATTGATATATCTATCTATTCCTCCCATCTTATATCAGCGCCTAATTTCTGAAGATTTTTCTACAAACTTCGGATGAGCTCTTTTAATTGTATCTGCATTTAAAATTACACTTTCACCCTTTATAGTTAAAGCAATCATGAGTAGTGCTACAGTAGCCCTAATTATGTTTGGAGCATCTACAGTAGTTGGTCTAAGCTCTTTACCTCCAAATACAATTACTCTGTGAGGGCACACATGACGATATGTGCACCGAATTTAATCATCTCTGGTATCCAAAAGAAACCACCTTCGTAAAGTTTATTCCAAAACAAACTATTGCCTTTTGCCTTAACAGCTAATGCCATAATTAGAGGAAGTAAATCTGTAGGAAAGTATGGCCATGGAGCTGCCTCTACTTTTTGTAACAGATTTTTTGTAAATGGTTCAACAACTTTTAAATCTCCATTACTTACAGAGTATGCAGTATCTTTATCATATTTAATTTCAACTCCAAATTTAGCAAATGTTTTGTTTATCAATTGAAAATGTTGTGGTATAGCATTTTTAACTCTTACATCCCCACCTGTCATTGCCCCTAGTGCTAGAAGTGTTGTTATCTCATGATGATCAGAAGATATTGAAAACTGAGTACCGTGTAAACTCTTTACTCCATGTACTGTAAGTGTTGAAGAGCCAACGCCCTCAATATTTGCTCCCATCTGAATTAAAAAATTACAAAGATCTTGAACATGTGGCTCAGATGCAGCATTTACCATTACAGATGTGCCTTTAGCCAAAGCAGCTGCCATTGCAAAGTTCTCTGTAGTAGTAACTGACATGTAATCCTGCCATAGCTGACCACCTATCAAACCATCAACTGCTTCAATCTTAATGGTTTCTCCAGATGTTATCTTTGCACCTAAAGTACTTAATACTTCAAGATGTGGATCTAATTCTCTAATTCCAAGAGAACATCCTCCAATCTCCTCATTGACCTCCAATATTTTGTGTCTATGCAACAAAGGAGCAAGTAAAAGGACTGCCCCTCTCATACCAAGTGGGAAACCAGTGTCGTCAAAAGATTTACAGAATCCGGAGTTATCAATTAATATCTCTTCTTTCTCTTTGTCCCACTTAATTACTGAACCCAAACTCTCCATTAGGTCAATTAATTTTGAGACATCAGTTAACTCTGGGAAGTTTTTAATTGTAATTGGCTCATCTGTAAGCAAAGTAGCACATAGAATTGGTAATGCAGAGTTTTTGTTTCCAGCAGGAGTAATTACTCCACTTAATTTATTTCCTCCTTTAACTATTAAGTTTGACATATATTGGTATTAAATAATATTAATTTCACACTCTAAATCTAAATTAGTTTTAGATTTAATATCATCTTTAATGTTGTTAATAAATTGAAGTATCTCTTGACCAGAGCAATTACCGTAGTTTGTAACAATCAACGGATGATGTATCCAGGTACCTACTTGTCCTTCTCTTTTGTTTTTCCATCCTAATTTTTCAAGTATATATGCAGCAGGTATTTTAACGATATCTGGTTTGTTTGTTTCAAACTTTGGTAATTCTGGAAACTCATTAAGTAACTGTTTGTATTTAGATATGTGAATATGTGGGTTTTTAAAAGTACTACCACAGGAACCGTACTCCTCAACTTTAGGAAGTTTTTCTTCTCTGATTTTTTTTATCGTCTTGTATAAAGTTTTTGGTGTAATATCATTTTCTTCCAGAGATTCTTTAATACCAGAATATTCAAGATATTTATCATCAATGTGTCCTTTAAAAATGGGTAATTTAAATGTAACAGATTTAACAATCATTTTGTTTTTTAATTCTTTTTTAAAAATACTATCCCTATATCCGAAGTCACACTCAGAATTCGTTAGTATTTGTATCTTGTGATTCTCCATATTAAATATTTCAACCTCAGAAATGAAATCTTTTATCTCAACCCCATACGCTCCAACATTTTGAATGGGAGTAGCTCCTACTGTACCAGGTATGTATGCCAGATTATGCAAGCCCATTAAGTTGTTATCTATACTCCATTGTACAAAAAGAATCCCAGTTTTCTCCTGCTTGTATATTTACTTCAAAAAACGAATCTGTTTTACTTACTATCTTTTCACCCAAATTTTTGACTTGTATTACATTACCCTTAAAGTCCTTAGTAAAAAGAATATTTGAACCACCTCCAAGAATTAAGAAATTTTTACTATCAAGATATTCAAAAAGTTTTGTATTTGTAAAATCTTTATCAGAATCGATAGAACACAGTGTGTTAGCCATTACATCAACATGAAATGTATTCAAAGTTTTAATAGATACATTACTTAGTATGTTCATTAAGCAAGTATATATCAGATACAAAAAAACAGTAGATATCTATTTAAGATATTCACTTAAGATATTTTCTAAAATTGAAGATACTGCATTTGTTGGAAACAGTGTATCTAGCTTTTTTGTATCAATATCTCTTAAAGCTTGTTTTTCTAACATTTCAATTTCATTTGTAATGTCACTTTGCTCTAGATCTTTCTCTTCTAGAATATTAGCAGTACCAATATCGTGAAGTATTTTTGCATTCAAATACTGTTCATTATGTGTAACCCAAGGGATAGGGATGAAAAGGGCATATTTTTTTAATACCCCTATTTCATATACAGTATTCGCACCAGATCTTCCAACAAAGAGATTCATACTATTTAAGACATATCCAATAGTTTCACTATCTATGAATTTTTTGATTACGAATCTTTCATTTTCCTGTGCGGTTAAACCTTGTTTAATATCTAAACCTTTTTCATAGTCCTTAAATATTTCGTTTTCTCCAGTTTGAAGCAGTACTTTATATTTTTTTAATAACTTAGGTAAAGAGTTAAATATTTTTGTGTTTATACTATGAGAACCAAGTCCTCCTCCAGAGATATATACGAAAGGGAGATCTCTGTTTGTTACTAAAGGAAACTATATCTTTATCCGTTTTAGGAGATATCTCTTTTTAAAGATATCTTTTCTAACAACATTACCAACGTGAGATGTTTTCTGTTTTGAGAAAAACCTTGTTGAATCCTTAAATGATAAATATACTTTCTTGGCAAATTTACCAACAATCTTGTTTGAGAGACCTACTGATACAGTTTGCTCATGAAGATATACTGGTTTTTTGTATATCCATCCTGATATACATACAGGCACAGAAACAAAACCACCCGAAGAGATTATGAGGGTGGGATTAAATTTCTTCATAATTTTAATAGAATCAACAAGCCCATTGAGAGATCTTAGTAAAAGAGAGGAATCGTGTTTAAAGACAACTTCCTTTGTAGCTTTCCTGCTCTAATGTAAGGTATTAAATTGTGAATTTTTAAATTGCTTCTGTTCGAGAGAGTTTCCTACTTTCTCATTTTCCATACCTAAGTCACCTCCTACATAAAGGATATTGGACACAGGTATATTGTAGTTATCAATTAAAGAATCAATTAAGCTTTTTGCAACAGATATATGACCACCACTTCCTCCTCCAGTAATCAGAATTTTAATTTCAGATTTAAGCATTTTTTGTATATCTACTAACATTTAAAAGTAAACCAAATGCAATCATAGTTACCATTGTACTAGAACCACCGTAAGTAAGAAAGGGAAGAGGAATTCCAGTTAGAGGGATGATTCCAACATTTGCGGCCATGTTAAAAAATGCTTGACACGCTAACCATACAGTTATCCCAGTTGCCAAAAACTGACCTTCTTTATCTGGAGCACCAAGAGCTATTTTGAACCCTCTCCAGAGAAAAATACCCAAGATATTACTATTATGGCACCTCCAAGTAGTCCAAATTCTTCTAAAAGAACAGCGAAAGTAGAATCAGTGAATGCAGTATTTTCAACTAAATACCCAAACCTTTGTCTAGATTGTCCAAACCCTTTCCCAAGTAATCCTCCACTTCCAATTCCTATTAGAATTTGTTGCATCTGATACCCAGTACCTTGAGGATCTGCTACCTCTCCTTTAAGAATGAGATTGAGAAATGTTTGTATTCTTGACATCCTATACGGTTCTAAAAGTATTGCGATAACTCCAAGTAAGAAAATTAAAGGTATTATTCCAAGTGATCCAACTCTATGTGCATTATCTTTTCCTGAGAGGAAAAGCATTATAAAAGCAGTTACACATATAATCATTGCAGTACCTAAATCTGGTTCAAATACAATTAACAGGGCTACTAGTCCTAAAATAGCAAGAAAAGGTACTAATATTTTCAAGAAACCTTTTTTTATTGAATCTTCGAATTTTGTATATGAATATTCCTTTTTGGAAAACCAACTTGCAAAATACATCACTATTGCTAACTTAGCAAATTCAGCTGGCTGAATGGGTGGTAGGATCCGAATTGGAACCATCTTTTTGAACCGTTAACTTCGTTACCGAAAGCAAGTACCAATATTAGTAATACTATTATAATTAGAAGTATGGAAAGGAGAATTTCAGTAATTTCCTGTAATCAATAATATAAGCAATAAATCCCAAAATCCCACCAAAAAGTAACCAAGCAATCTGTAATGTAAGAAAATGAAATTGATTATTAAAAGGTTCCTGATTAGCTAAATAAACACTAGCATCATATATCATAATGGCTCCAAAAATGGCCATAATAATCAAAAATACCAGTATTGATTTATCTGGAGATTTTCTCTGAAGTGAACTTTTCTTTTGGTTTTTCTTTTACTCGACATTATTTCTCTATTAATATACTATATATCTAAGAATGACTCAAAATAAGAAAAAAATTGTAATATCTGTTGGGGTCCTGGTGGCTCAGGTAGTACTACAATTTCTAAGATGTTAGCCAATCATTTTGGTATTAAACATATTTATGCTGGAGACCTTTTTAGAAAGGCAGCAAAGGAACGAGATATTGAATATTTCGAAGAATTTCTTCAACAGATATCAAAAGGAGGGAATAGTTTAGATTTTGAAATAGATGGGATGTTAGAAGAGTATGCGAAAAATGGAGATGTTGTTCTTGATAGTAAGGTGTATGGTCTTTAGCCAAGGTAAAAGGGATTAAAGTGTGATGTCTCAATATGGTTAGATTCCAAGATTGGTGTGAAAGTAAAGAGACATTTAGGTAAAGAAAATCTTAAAGGTTTGAAAAAGGTAAAAAGATATTTTGAAATTAAGAGCAATTTAAAGAAAAAGATATAGAATTGATAAGGAAAAATATTGGAGATTGTATAAAGTGAGTATGATAAGCCAAATTTGTACTATAATATCATATTAGATACATCTAATATGAATGAACAGGAAACATTTAATTTAATTTTAGA
Source organism: Candidatus Dojkabacteria bacterium (assembly GCA_040765985.1). Taxonomy (GTDB): domain Bacteria; phylum Patescibacteriota; class Dojkabacteria; order SC72; family SC72; genus UBA2259. Next base: position 10,831 of record JAXGRK010000004.1, read on the forward strand.
AAAAATTAAAGATGGAGGATACATTAAATAATAGTGGTGGGGATGTAAATACACAAAATACAAATGGTACATCACATGTTGATCCTAATTTGCCAAAAGAGTATATCGAGAACAAGGAAACACCGGAGGATTTAGATGTGACATGGACAAGATGGGAGTGTCTTAACTGTGGTTATGTATACGAGGGTGTTGAAGTATTAAAAAAATGCCCAAAGTGTGGCAATGAAAATCCTGATTTGTTTGAGGATGTTGATTAGAATCTGCCGAGAGGGGGAATCGAACCCCCACTCTATTTCTAGAACAGGATTTTAAGTCCCGCGCGTCTGCCTATTCCGCCATCTCGGCTAAGAGTTATGTATTTTAAAATACATTGTTCTATTTATCAATACTTGGAGGTGACGATGGGACTCGAACCCATGGTAGTGGTTTTGCAGACCACGGCCTTAACCAGCTTGGCTACGTCACCATGTTGATTAAGATCCAATTATATCCTTGACTAAAGAAATCTCAAGTATACTGTTGTTGGATCTATTTTTAATAGAACTGCCACTAATAATAGCAATTTTATCATCTAAATCCAACTCTCCATAAGAGTATACACACTCGACTGCTTTAGATATTACTTTATCTCTATCTCCTGAGAGTTCTTTTAGATAGTATCCTTTTACCCTCTTAGAAGAGAATTCTGCCGAATCCTTTGTAAATCTGTTCCAATTTCCCAAATTGGAATATTTAATCTATGCCTAGAGATACTTTGAGATGTTTTACCAGTTTCAGAAATTACAACAACTCCTTTTAGATTTAAATTCTGAGAGATATCAAAAAGGGAATTACACAGTATATCAGTTTCCATACTTGCCTGAGTATATCCTTCTACTCTTTGTGGTCTGAGGACATTCTCAACTTTTAAAGCAATATCATTTAACATTTTTACGATTGCGCAGGACTTACCAGTTGATGATTCCGCCGAAAGCATAACAGCATCACACCCATCCATTATCGCATTGGCTACATCACTTACCTCTGCTCTTGTAGGTCTTAAATGTTCTTTCATTGATTCAAGCATTTGAGTGGCAACGATTACTGGTTTCCCGACCGACCTACATTTATATATCAATTGTTTTTGAATAATTGGAACTTCAGGAAGTGGTATTTCTACACCCATATCTCCTCTTCCAATCATCACGCCATCCACAAAGTTTAGTATCTGATCAAAATTATCTATTCCCTCTCTATCCTCTATCTTTGCAATCAATTTGATTTTACTATTTCCGATAATTTCTCTAATATTAGCAACATCATTTACATTTCTTATATATGAAGCAGAAATAAAATCGAAATTATTATTTACTGCATATTTAATGTCATTGATATCTTTCTGGCTTAGGGAGGGGAATTTTAAACGAGTGTTTGGAATATTAACTGTTTTTAATGGTTTAAGAGTACCACCCTGTTCTACTTCACAACTGATTTCTTCATTTTTAATATCCAATACTCTAAGTATTATATTCCCATCGTCCAGAAGTATATTACAGTTTCTAGAGATATCCTTGTGCAGGGAATCATATGTAATTGCAATGTATGTAGTAGCCGAAGTTTCAGGTATTATATACTCTTTAGGAACAATTATTACTTTATCTTTTTGTTTAAGTTCTATCTCCTTTTCAAACCCAGTAACACGAATCTTAAAGCCCTTAGTATCAAGCATTAGAGCAACTCTAGGAGAGATTCCTCGTATACTTTTAGATACTCTATTCAATTCATCAAAGTCTGCAAAAGAGGCATTGATTCTTGCTACATCCATACCATTTGTAATCATCGCTCTTAAGACTGTTTCATCCCAAGAAGTTGGCCCTATTGTTGCTATTATTTTCGTTTTAGAAAAAGAATCCATATATATCAAATATACATTAAGAGAGAGATTAAGAACAACCGTTTTCTTATCCTATATTATTTCAATTTGCCAAAATATATTTTGAGTATGTAAAATGCTAATATATTATTTATATTAAATGTAATTTACTGTGTTATGAAAAAATTTATAAAGAATTTAATACAGTATATGTTATGTGCATATTTTATACTGACAATATTTAAAGGTATCTCTATACCAACAAATTCAATATACTTAATATCTTCATTGTTAATATTGGCTTTTGCTGTGTTCTTCTCTTCTGCAATATTAAGTTTCTTAACAATAAGGGAGAATTTCTTAACAAGTTTCATAATGGTATTGTTAATTAGTCTCGGAATATTTTTTCTTCTTCAAGAGTTAATGCCTGGTTTTAATATTGAGGAATATGAATTCAATGGTATAGATACTGGTAATCTAGTTATACATCCATTTACGATTACTTCGATAATTACAATGGTAATTGGAAGTGCTGGATTCTCTTTTGTCTCATCAATGTTGAAAGTTCTTGAGAAAAGTTCATAATATTGTATAATCAGGACTATGAGTGAAACCATACAAAATATACTATTGTATATACAAATTGGAATTAGTGTACTAGTCGTAATATCTATTCTTTTACAAAATAGGGCTGAAGGGTTGGGGAAGATGTTTGGTGGTGGTGGAGAGGTATTTAGAACTAAAAGAGGTTTAGAAAAATTTCTTTACTACTTTACAATTATTTTAACTTTCCTCCTTATTGCTATATCTTTGTTGATATATAAATACTCTGTCTAAAGATTGAATGGTTAATTCAAACGAGAACGAAAAAAAAACTATCCGTAAATCAATGAAAGAGGCCTTTGAGTATATTATTCCTTCTAAGGATGTGATAAAGGTGGGGCCTAAGAAAAACAAATTAACCTTTAGGGATTGGTTGTGGGAGTATCCCAACAATATTGATAATCTTTTTAAAAATACTGCACCTCTTAGTTTTATAACTATTTTTTCAATAATAGGTTTAGCACTTTTTGCTTTTCTTACTAGTTCTATATTTGCAAATGTTATATCTAAGGAAAAAGAGGATATTTTTGTGGAGGGAAGCGTGGGTGCGATATCTTCATTTAATCCGTTGTTTACTTCACAAAGTAATGTAGATGCAGATATTCGAGCTTTAGTTTTTGAAAAGTTTGTAAGCATATCCAAAGATGGGACTCCAACTGCCGGAATTGCAAAGGAATGGAGCGCTTCTGTAGATGGTAAAGTCTATGATATTACAATATCCCTGGATCATAAATGGCAAGATGGTAAACCATTAACTTTGGATGATGTGCTTTTTACTTTTGAAATTGCTAAAGAGCTCGCTTCAAAATTTAGCTATGATACTATTGGGTCCCCCTTGAAAGATGTAAGTATAGAGAAAATATCAGAGGATAAGATACGATTTACACTTTCTGAAAGTAATGCGACTTTCTTTGAGGCAATATCTGTATATATTATACCTAAGCATAAGTTTGAGGGTGTCAGAACAGTAGATATACCTTTTGATTCTTTTGCAAAATATCCTCTTGGTTCTGGCTCTTATCAAGTGTATAGATCTGAGCCAAATGTTGTATACCTTAAAGCATCGGATTATCATTCTCCAAGACCTGAAATTGATACTTTCATATACAGAATATATTCAAATAATGATGCACTTGAAGCTGCGTTTAGAAATGGTGTTCTTGATGCTATGGGAACTGTTGATCATTTTAGTATGTCTTATGTTGAAGAATACTCTGGATATAATGAATACTCTGTTATTTTGAATTCAAGGTTAAGAATGATATTTTTTAATACAAGAAAAGAGAAATTCGAAAGTAAAGATTTTAGAATTGCTATTAACTACTTGCTTAACAAAACATTACTTCTACAGAAAGCAAATATTTCAGGGGAGGTTGTTTATTCCCCTATTCCTACTTCTTCTTGGGCATACAATGAAGGGAGCATAATTAAATATGAATACAATCCGCAGAAGGCAAAAGAGATTTTAAATAGTATGGGGTATATTAAAAATGAAAACAGTGGGTATTTTGAAACAGAGAACAAGAAAATTCTTAGTTTAACGTTAAGCTACTATGGTAATGATTTAAATGAAAGAATAGCATTGTCTCTTAAAGAAATATTAAAAGATGAAGGTATTGTTCTTAATTTAGAATCTTTAACATATACTCAACTTACCCAAGAGATTGTTGCTACAAGAGACTTTGAACTTTTAATGTATGAGGTTGAAACAACTATTGACCCAGATCAGTATAATCTATGGCACTCACTTAAAACAAACTATCCTGATTTAAATCTCTCTGGTTACTCATACGAAAGGGTCGATATCTTACTTGAAGAAGCACGTAAGAGTTTAAAAAGAGATAAAAGAGTATCCAATTATGCATTGTTTCAAAAATATTTAACACAAGATGTTCCTGTAATCTTTCTGTATCATCCAAAATATATATATGAGATAAAGGAGAGCATAAATATTGGAGACATAAGTAATATTCTTTATCCTTATCAGAGATTTGAAAATATAGGTACTTGGGAGAAATAAATATGCCAGAAGGGGGAGTTGAACCCCCACCCTCTTAACGAAGACTACGTTCTGAACGTAGCGTGTCTGCCATTCCACCATTCTGGCTTGAGCACAATTTTATCATATCTTTGTAAAATTATTCTTCCTTTGAGGTTAGGGATACTTTAATTTTTCTTCTTATCTCTTTTCCATTGTCGTTATCAGGATCTATATTTTTATACTCTCTTAAGAATACATCCTTATTGATTATACTTTCTTTTTTAGTAGGAGTTTTTTCATTAGTATTTTCTTTTTGTTCTTCTTTCTTTTCTTCTCCCCCAAATAGCTCTCTAAGAGTTTTTGTGTCTCTCTCATTATTCCCAGAATCTTTTTTACTAATTAAAGTTTCAACCTCTTTTATTTTTCTTTCCGTTTTGTTTCCATCTATCAAACTTCTAAATATATTTGTTAAAAGAACTCCAAGAAGGAAACCGGCAAGTACAAGAAGAATTAAATCGGTATTGGTTTTAAATGTATTTATAACATTATCTTTAGTTATTTTTGAAAAAGAAAAAATAATATCAGAATCATCTTTGGTATCTACTTTTTGACTATCCCCTACATTAAAAGTAACTGTTTCCGAAAGATTACTTGCAAAACCATATTTTCTTGAATATGCAGTAAAAGAGTAAATTCCTTCAGATACCCCCTCTTCAGGAGTAATCTCTGCTTTCCAATCCCCTTCTTCATCTGCTAAAACAATTTCAGAATAGTTATATGCATTGGCAGTAAGTGTAAATATTACTTCTGAGTTAGCCAAAGCGGTTCCAGAAATAGAAATTTTTGTTTCTCCAATGTCTGGAATATTAACGATTGGGGTTCTAGGAATAACTATTAGTTCATATTCCAATATCTTAATTGTGTCTGTATTGTCAAAAAATCTAAATTTGATTTGATGCCTACCAATACTCAATGCAGGGAAGGTGTAAGGACTTTTAATTTGAACAAAATCTTTTCCATCCAGACCTAATTCAACACCTTTCTGGTCAACAGAGGGGTCTGTGAAAGTAATTACATAGCTTGGGTTATCAGTGTATGTAGGAAGAGTAAAACCAAGTAAGTTAGCAATCTGTTTATTTCTTTCATCTTCCTGCTGATCTAATTCCTCAATTTCAGCTGCTTTGACTTCCCTTAATGATGTGTCCTGCTGGGCGTACAGATGTAACGGAGATAGGAAAGTTATTAATGTTAAAAGCAGTATTTTTTCATATCTATATTGTATAGGTAAAGACTAAAATTTTCTAGTCTACTAATTTATCAATAAATAAAACACCTTTAGTATGATCATACTCGTGTTGTACTTCTCGTGCTTCTTGATTAGAGAAAATTTCTCTTCTTGTTTTTCCATTTCTATCTAAATATTTAACTTTTATCTTCTTATCTCTTGCTACTTTACCTTCGAAATTAGGAATACTTAAACACGCTTCTAATCCGATAATTTTTTCATTTTTTAACACCTTAATACTTGGGTTTATCATTACCTCAAAGCTATGCGAATCTTCTCTAAGAATACAGAAGACATTTTTATGTATTCCAATTTGAACTGCGGCTAATCCTGCTGCAGAGTACCCTTCTTGAGTAAGTACGTTGCTTGCTGTATATATTAAATCATCAATAAAAGATTGGAATTCCTTTGTTGTGATCTCTTCAAGTGATACATCTTTAGAAGTTTCTCTAAGGAATTTCTTCTCTTTTTCGTTTTCTATTGTATATATTTTCAGACATTTATTCATACCCGAATTATACCATATGATTTAATTCAGGTTCTCACTTTAATATCTCTATCTCGAATTAAACAGCCAATCAAAGATAGATGTAGATATCCCAAGTACAGATTTCTGTTTTAAAGTATTTGTCTTCTCAAGAGTTCTTAAATATGTCATATCTAATATTATTTGAGCCGAACTTTCTTTATTATCACTAAAGCTTGCAACAACTTTTACCCAATGTTGTGAGTGATTAAGTAAATCTTGAGAGATTGTAAACGTTGCACTTTGTTGTGTAGAAGATTCAAGTTCTTTATTATCAAGATATATTACTACTTTTTCTAGTAAGCTATTCTCAGAGATTGGGTTTAGGGTGTATTTAATGTCTATATCTTGAACACTTTCTGGTATATATTTTTTACCTTTAGTAATCACTGGTTCAACAATACTAATGACTTGTGAAGAAGTCACTTTATTTTTAGTTGGGGTATTCGTAGGAGTATTTGTTGGCGTAGGATCTGGAGTTTCTGTAGGTGTTTCATCCGGTATTATCTCTGGGGTTTCCTCTACAATTGGAGTTTGTAACTTAAGTACGGCGGAGGTTAAATCTACTAATCCGTAACCAAAGAGAATATCTTGCCCTACCTCACCCAAATCTACAGCAGTTTCTCTCAATACAGTTCTAATCTCTGAAGCACTACATGTGGGACATACAGAGAAAAGAAGAGCAGCTGCACCAGCTACATGTGGGGTTGCCATACTTGTACCACTTAAATATTTGTATGTACTCCCTATATATGTTGAGTAATTGTATACTCCTGGGGCTGCTAATTCTCCTCCAATATTACTAAAACTTGCAAGTAGATTCTTACTATCTGTAGCTACTACGCAGATAGCATTGCTGTAGGCGGCTGGGTATGAACATGGTGCACCACCATCGTTACCAGCAGCAGCAACAACAACAACCCCTTTACTAGAAGCGTAGTTAACGGCATCTTTTAACACGAGAGAATCAGTAGTAGATCCCAAGCTTAAATTAATTACTCTTGCACCATTGTCTGTTGCGTAATATACTCCTTTGGCTACATCAGAAAGATACCCATATCCTTGTGAATTTAAAACTTTAACAGGTATTAGTTTCGAAGTATGACTTACTCCTACTACTCCTGCTTGATTGAATGATGCGCTTGTAATTCCAGCTACATGAGTACCATGCCCATTATCATCGTTAGCATCAGAATCATTATTTACAAAATCATATCCCTGTACGATATTATTTACTAAATCAGGGTGATTGATTTGTATTCCAGTATCTACAATAGCGACCTTAACACCCACTCCATTACCGATATCCCATACCTTGTCTGCTCCTATTCTAGCAATACCCCAATCAATATTATCTGCAAACATTTTTACGGGTATATCTGTTTCTATTTGTGCATTTAGTTCTTGTTGTAAAGAATCAATATTACTATCCTCTGATATATTAACAACATATATTCCATTACTATTTTGATCTTCTGTAAATTCGATAGAATATTTTTCTTCTAGTAGAGTTTTCTCTTCCTCGGACAGATTTTCATCAACCTTGATTACCTTCCTTGTTTCTTCAACCTCCAATATTCCTTGTTTATCTTGAATAACACTCTCCGTTTCTTCATTTAACTGTGTATCAACTTCTAGAACAGGTGCAGTTGTTGTAATATATCTTGAAGTAAAATACTCTTCATCGTAATTGATTGAACTTTTTTCTGTATATTGAAAAATTGCACTAATAACGAGAATAAGGAGAATAAATCCTAACAGTAAAGTGCTAATTCCAAGTACAACGAGCAGTTTTCGATTTTTCATTTAGTAGAATAATCTTTTAATTTATTTACTCTTCTTCTATTTCTACCTCATCGTCTTGGTTACTGTTATTTCCCCCCTTGTTATTACTTTTAATCTTAGAATCCTTTTCAACATATTTTTCTTCTGTTTTAGTAATAACCTTTTGAATACTCTCTTGTGCTTGTCCTTCAGGTGCTTTGTCTAAAACAGTATTTAATACAGCTAAATGTCTGTCTCTAATCTCTTGGGTTGTTTGAGCATTTTCTTCTTCAGTATACTGTTCCTTCTCCATAGCTTTTTCTGCTTTACCTAGGAGTTTTTCAAATCGATACTCTAGTTTCTCCATTACCTTTGTTCCCTGTTCTTCATTTAAAGTTTCCATGGCTCTTAACTTTCTCTCAGCGAATTCCAGTGTTTTCTCTATTTTCTCTTGTTCATCAAAAGTGAGAAGTAATTGAACATCTTCAAAAAGAGTTGTTAAGAAGTAAAAAGGACTCTCTGGAGATATGCCCTCAGTATCCTCTGTTTCAGATGTAATTTCAATTTGAACACTCTCATCGGGTGCTGAGATTACCATTGGATCTTCTTCTTGAGCAAATACGGATACTGGTATTACCAGAACCCCTATTGCAAAAAGGGTATATAAAAGTCTTTTCATCTTAAAAAGATGTAAAAAGTTATTAATATATTTAACAACGTATAAGCAAGAAATGCAATATTAAATGATATAATCGGTAACTATGTTAAGTATTAACTCAATATCCATCTCTAAAGGTGGAAATGAAATATTAAAAGATATTACTCTGTTTATGGGCCCTAATGAAAAGATAGGGCTTGTTGGTGTTAATGGTGCAGGTAAATCTGCACTGCTTAAGATTATTGCTGGGAAAGAAGAGCCAGATTTAGGAGGTATATATTTTAATGGAAAGATGTCATATCTCTCTCAAGAGATACATAAAGAGATAATTAGTGAGATGCCAGACAAAGAGGATATTACAATAGGGGAGTATCTCATTATTCAAAGGGATTAGATATACAGGAGTGGGAGATAAACAAATTTCTTAACAATATGAATATGAGAGGTAAAACCTCAGATTCAATTGTAGGAGAACTCTCTGGTGGTCAAAAGATTAAAGTCGAACTTATCAGAATCCTTTTTGAAAAATCCAACCTACTGATCTTAGATGAGCCAACTAACTTTTTAGATATCCCCTCTACACAGTGGTTAATGGGATATTTAGTTAATTACCCCTACTCTGTATTAGTTGTATCCCACGATTTAAGACTTATGAATAAAGGGATAGGTAAGATATGGTATTTAAATGATATTAAACATAGTGTAGAGGTATATAAAGGTAACTATGATAACTTTCTTAAACAGATAGCTTTAAAGATGAATTACTTCTAAAGCGTCTCAAAGCACAGGAGAAAAAGGCAAAGAGGGTATTTGAGAATGCAATGACTCTTTCGAAAAGAGGTAGTTCAAAAGAAAAAATGAAAGCTGCTAGAAAGTTAGAACAGGCCAAAAAAGAAAAAGAAATTGTAAAACAGATATCTCTTGAACTAGTAAAAAGTAAAGAAGATGAAAATACAGATACCTACTCCCATTAATTGTGGAAGAAATGTTTTACATGTTGAGCATATATCAAAAGAGTATAAACAGGGAGTCAAAGTTTTAAATGATGTGAGTTTTGAAATGAGAGGAGGTGAGAAAGTTGCAGTAATTGGTCAGAATGGTGCAGGTAAAACAACGCTTTTAAAAATTCTTGTTGGCAAATTAAAGTAAAGCAAAGGCAAATATACTTGGGGCAAGGAAATTGGATGTTGGATATTACTCACAGGAATGAGGGATTAGATTACAATCAAACAGTACTAGAGAATATTCATGGATTAAATTGGGGAGATATTGATAGAAGGGCTTTTCTAGGAAGGTTTTTAATTACTGGGGAGATGGTTAATCAAAAGATTAAAAACATTATCAGGTGGTGAGAAAACTAGTTAGCATTGGCTAAACTTTTTGCAAATAGGCACAATGTATTGGTATTAGATGAACCAACAACATATTTAGATTTTGATTCACAGAATATGTTGCTTTCAGCTTTAAAGGAGTACAAAGGTACTATACTAATAGTCAGCCATGAGCCACAGTTTGTTAAGCTACTAGATATAGATAAGAAATTACTTCTAATGCCGGAAGAAATTCGGATACTTTAAAGAGGAGTATATAGAAAGGGTTGGGATTACTTAAAATCAATGCAAATATCTTGAATATATATATAATTTCTACTATAGTCTATTTGTTAATGTATTAAATATTTCTATGAAGAGATATGATTATCTAATTGTTGGTGCTGGTCCTGCTGGTCTTTTTGCATGTTATGAATTTTTGAAAAAAGGAAAGAAAAATATCCTTCTAATTGACCTAGGTAAAAGAATTGAGGATAGGAAAGCAAAAGATGTAATGGTAGGTATCGGTGGGGCTGGTACATACTCAGATGGGAAATTAACTCTTACAGCTAATCTCTCATGAGAAGGCATTCCATTTGATTTCTAAATTTCAATATAAAAAATTTTAGACTATGTAGATAGTATATTTAATAAATTTGAAGTTGATTCGGAGTACTGCGAAAGAAACGGATGAATTAAAAGAACTAATTAAAGAGGCAGAAACTAATGATATTGAATTGGTATTAAGAAAGGCAAGACATGTAGGTACAGATAAATTAAAAACTTTTGTTGAAAAATTCCAATCTTATGTCTTTATCTAATGATGTAGAGATTAAGGATAGTACAGAGGTTGAAGATATAATAGTGAAAGACAATGTTATTAAGGGAGTAATTACCAAGGATAAAGAGAATACTATCTGAAAAGGTATTACTAGCTCCTGGAAGAGTTAATGCTAGATGGTTGCAAAGGTTAGCTGATAGGTACAAGATAAAGTATATTTATGACAAAGTTGAGGTTGGTGTAAGAGTAGAATTCCCATCCTCTATTATGCAAAGACAGGCAGAAACACTTTATGAGACTGTATATAAAAGTTAGAACTAAAACATACCAAAGATATAGTTAGAACATTCTGTAGCTGTCCTAATGGCTTAGTAGCAATAGAGGAGTATGATAGCTATGTATGTGTTAATGGTCATTCTAATTTCAGATCATGGAAGTAAGAACTCAAATTTCGCATTTCTTTGTGAGGTAAATCTTAAGGAACCATTGGAGAACTCTATTGCCTATGCTAAATCAGTTGCAAGAACTTGCCTCTTTATTAGGTGGTGGGAAACCTCTTTTACAATCGCTTTATGATTTGAGAGATGGTAGAAGAAGTACATGGTCTAGATTAGAAAAATCTTTTGTAGAGCCAACTCTTTTAAATGTAGTTCCTGGGGATATATCTATGGGATTACCACATAGAATAGTAAACATTATTGAAGGTTTAGAAATTTTAGATAAAGTAATGCCAGGAATTAACTCTGGGTCAACCCTACTCTATGCACCTGAAGTAAAGTTCAGGTCATCTAAAATTCAAACAGATAAAGCACTTCAGACTTGTGTTAATGGATTGTATGTTGCAGGAGATGCCTCCGGTCTCTCTGGCTCTATTACTGGAGCGGCAGTTACTGGAATTATGGCTGCCAGAGGAATGAAATAGCGACTAATCGAATATTGTTCCTACATTTTCCGTAATATATACCTTTGCCTTTCTCTCGATTTTTGGAATCGGGCTTGAATGTACAAGATAGATTAAACATCTGTATCCTGCATCTATCGCGGGGTAGATATCAGATGTTAAGCTATCACCTACAACCAATGTTTTATTTATATCGAATTTATGATATATTCCAGCTTTTTTCAACCAATCGAATCTTTTAAATCATTGATATCAGTTGTATAGAAAGGTAAATCTAAATCCTGTTTATATTTATTTTTAAAAGCTTTCTGAATCTTCTCAATCTTCTTTTTTGTCCAAGATTCTTGTGCATGAGAGTAAACACCCATTTTAACTCCAATGTCATTTATTTGTTTAAGAGTTTTTACTGTATATGGAAATATCAAAGGAGAAAGATTATAAAATTTTTTATAGAAATCTTTTTTTAGAGATTTATAAATTTCTTTTTTATTGTACTTAATATTATTATTTGAAAAATATTTTCAATTGCCTGAAGTGTTGATTCGTCAACAAGCATAGGTGCTAAATTTTTAAAATAAAGATCGGTTGAAATTTTTTGAATTTCTATTGTAATTTCTGTTTGTTTATTTAGATTTTCTTTTTTATATATCTGTTTAACAATCTTTAGAATCGCTTTATACATCTTTTTTCTAAAGTAAGAGCCAGTATCTACTAATGTTCTATCCATATCAAAAAGGACGGATTATATATTATTTTGTGAAAAAAAATTCTTTATTTCTTTTCGTCTTCATAATCTAGTAATTGTATACGAAATCTATTGTGATTTCAAAGTAAATATAATATATTTAACCATATTAATTATTAAATATATCAATATGGAAATAATAATAGTACTTTTCATAATTTTTGTAATCACAGTATTTGCTGGATTCAGAATAATACCTGAAGGATTTCAAGGATTAGTTCTTACACTTGGTAAATACTCTAGAGAGCTTAAGCCAGGTTTAAATCTTGTTATTCCATATTTTGAAACAGTCCAAAGAGTTGATATTAGAGAACAGGTTATGGATATTCCAAATCAGGAAACAATTACATTAGATAATGTATCTTGCGTTATAGATGGTATTGTTAGGTTTAAAGTTGTGAATTCTTCAGTTGCAATTTTAAAGTTCAAAACTTTAGGAATCAGATATCTGCTAAATCACAAACAGCTCTAAGAGATGTTGTAGGAAGTGTTTCTTTAGATGATTTGCTTTCAAAAGAAAAAACAGTTGCAGAAGAGATTAAAGGAATTGTTGATATAGCTGCAGAGAATTGGGGTGTAGATATATCTGCTGTTGAGGTACAAAATATTGAGATACCTGCAGATATGAAAAGAGCTATGGCACAACAAGCAGAGGCAGAAAAGAGATAAGAAGGCAAGAATAATTAAAGCGGAGGGAGAGAAAGAGGCATCGGTTAAGTTATCTGAGGCAGCTCAAATACTTTCTAGTTCAAAAGGAGCTCTTTCTTTAAGAACTTTACAAACATTAAAAGAAATATCTGCAGATCCAGCTCAGAAAATCATTATGACTATACCTAATGATTTTTTTGATTTAGGGAATACAATTAGAAATAGTATTAAGGAGTAACTCTATCTAATTATTTCTAAGGTTATAGATGCATCCTCACTTGCATTAAATGACCCTGTATATTCAAAGTCTTGCATTACTTGTGCACACATTAAATCAGGATTAGGTTCTAATATATTTACATAGATTGTTACCTGCTCAGGATAGCTTTCTGCAACAGTTGCATCAACGGTAGCACTATAGCAGGGGTTTGGTAACTGTCCTACTACTGTATACTCTAATTGTTTTCTCCTAGATAAATTTTCAGTAATGAGAAGCCATCTTCATTGATAACAGGTTGATTATCCATATTATCATTATTAATTATTTTACTATTGTTATCCTCTTTTTCCAAAATCTAGAGAATCGCTCAAAACACCACTGGCATAAACTAGTAGAAAAGAGTATTAAATCTATTACAACAATTATTACTGCTATAGATATACTTATTATTAAAAAGAGTTTTTGTTTTTAATAGGACAACTTTTAGATGTATTTTTCATATATTAATATTAAAAAAAATTACTTCTTTCTACTCTTTCTTTCTTCGTATTTGTATATCAATATTATCCATATACTTCCTAACATAATCATTATACCTGCAAAAGACATCACCATATCAAAATACTGTATTCCCATATTAGCAAGTTACTCCCCCTACTACACTAAATACAGCAGTAAATGCACTTATTATCGTCTCATACATAGCGTACTGTCTACCTTCTCTACCACCATCTACGTTTAGAGCAAAGAGTTTTCTCCAGTTTGTTACATTTAATGCAACACCTAGACCGAATATAAATTGGAGAAGAAGTAGTGATATTGTGAAGATATATATGGATAGAATACAAAAGGTATTCCCATTAGTATTATACCCACAAAATTATTAGTATTTCATCCTTATCATTTTGTACTTATCAGTTAATTGCCCTAAGGGAATTTGGGCAGATGCACGTGTAAGGAAATATATTGCAGTACCAATACCAACAAACTCTATTGTATTTTGACCTAACTTGTTTGCAAGATATAGGCCTGTTAGGGCAGATAATATTATGAACCCCATGCAAATACATCAGAGAAGGTAAGAAATATTACTACCTTATTAATATTTCTGATACTTATTTCTTAATATTTTTTAACATAGGTTGTGTTATTAATTGATTACTCCTCCACCTAAAACATACTCTTCTTTATAGAATACCACAGATTGACCTTTGGTAACTGCTCTCTGTTCGGAATCAAATTCTACTCTTACTTTACCATCCTCCAGTGGAATTAAATTGGCACTTACCTCTTTTGCTCTATACACTGCTTATCTTTGTGTAGTTTTAATATCGGATTCTAACTTGTCAAAATATATCCAGTTTAAATCAGTTGCAATTAACTCTTTAGACTGTAAATTTTCATTTGAACCAAGTATTACCCTATTACTTTCTTTCTCAATATCTACGACAAACATCGGTTCTCCAATATGAATTCCCAAGCCCCTTCTTTGGCCAATCGTAAATCTTGATATTCCCTCATGATATCCCAATATATTTCCCTGCGTATCTACTAGCATCTCACCTTTAGGTAGTGTTTTAGAACCGTGTTTTTTAAAGAAAATCTCTATAGTCATTATCTTTGCTTAAAACAAATTTCTTGACTATCAGGTTCTGACGCACTTAAAAGATTTATATTTTTAGCAATCTCTCTTACTTCGAGTTTAGTATATTGTCCTAATGGAAATACTGTTTTAGATAGCTGGTTTGAGATAGATTGTAAAGAAAATAGCTTTGGTCTTTATTAGTATCTTTACCTTTTTTTAATAGATATCTGTTACCACTTTTCTCAACATTCGCATAGTGACCTGTTGCAATATATTCAATACCTAACTCTTTAGCTTTCGAAACTAGACCTTCAAACTTAACATACCTATTACAGATTACACAGGGATTAGGAATCCCGTCCACTTTCATACTCTGAAATGAAGTAATTTAAAACATATTTCTTAAAATCATTTTCAACATTAAAAACATAATGGGGGATATCTAATTGCTCACAGATATTTTAGCATTTTGAGAATTTTCGCAAACTGTATCAGTATTCTGTTCACTCCACATCTTAAGTGTAACTCTACAACATCGTATCCATTTTTTTTAAGTAAATATGCTGCTACTGAGCTATCTACTCCACCACTCATTCCAAGTAGTACTTTTCTTACTTTTCTTCATGTTTTTTTCTGTAATCATCTATAGCTGCTTTAACTTTTATGCCTCTGCTAAATTAGAGCAGTGCATTTTTAATGGTGGTAATCCATCTAGTGCTTCACCTTACCTCCTTGTTTGTAATCTTTAACGCCTCCTCTAATGTTTTTCCTTTTATCATTTCTGTTACCATACTACTTGTAGCAACAGCAGCACCACATCCAAATGTCAGAAACTTAATATCTGTAATTACATTATCTTTTACTTTAATATACATTTTCATAATGTCTCCACATCTAGGGTTTCCTACCTCTCCAATACCATCTGCATCTTTAATCTCTCCTACATTTTTAGGGTTAAAGAAATGCTCCATTACTTTTTTACTGTACTGCTCCATATATTTTTACTTTTTAATTAAAGGTGACATATCTCTTAACCTCTTAATGATACTTGGTAAATTACTTAATACAAAATCTATTTCTTCCTTAGTATTCTCTTTAGACAGAGTTAATCTTAGAGAACCGTGTGCTATCTCATGAGGTAGACCTAATGCAAGTAATACATGAGATGGATCAAGTGAGCCAGAGGTACATGCAGAGCCACTAGAGCCACATACACCCAACTGATCTAGTAAAAGGAGTATAGATTCCCCCTCTATATATTTTAAAGCATATATTTACATTTCCAGCCAATCTATTTTGTATATCTCCATTTACAATTGTATCAGGTATCTCTTTTAAAACACCTTGTATTAAAGAATCTCTTAATTGAGTCACATAGGTGTTTTTCTTTTCAATATCCTTCGTTGCTAATTTAATAGCGGTGCCCAATCCAACAATACTAGCCACATTTTCTGTTCCTGCCCTCATATTTCTCTCTTGTCCACCCCCATGAATCATATTTGATATCTGAGTACCCTTTTTAATATACAAGACCCCTACTCCCTTTGGGCCATTAAATTTATGTGCAGAAAGAGATAGTAGATCTATATTTAACTTCTTTACATCAATTGGAATATTTCCAATTGCCTGTACAGCGTCTGTATGAAAATATATACCTTTCTCTTTTGCTAAAGCCCCTATTTCTTTAATGGGTTGGATTGTACCAATCTCATTGTTAGCAAACATAACGGAGATTAGTATTGTGTCTTTTCTAATAGCTTTCTTTAAGTCTTTAATATCTAATATTCCGTTACTTTTAACAGGTAAGTAGGTTATCTCAAATCCATACTTTTCTAAATATTTACATGTATGAAGTACAGCGTGGTGTTCTATTGAGGTTGTAATAATGTGTTTACCCTTATGTTCGTTTTTAAACGCAATTCCTTTTATACCCCAGTTATCTGATTCACTACCGCCACTTGTAAAAAATATTTCATTGGTATTTGCACCTAAAGCTTTTGCTACCTCTTTTCTTGATTTTTCTATTGCTTCTCTACTCTCATGTCCTAAAGAGTAAATACTAGATGGATTACCATATTTCTCTTTTAAGTAAGGTAGCATTGAATCTAAGACATCGGTATGTATTTTAGTAGTAGCAGCATTGTCCATATATATGAGTGTTTTCATATATGGAATTTTATCACTAATATTGATATTTACCTATATCTTTCTACTATTATACGCCCAATGAAGTACTGCTTGTCTCTGTCTTTTTCTACATTCTAAATCTAGATGTTTACAGTTTTTTTCAATAGCGGATATATGTCTTTGAATAGCTTTCCATCTTTTAATCTGTCTTTCATCCTCTGGAGGTATTCTTCTTCCCATGTAGTATCTAGCGTACCATTGAAACCATCCTCTAGGGTCTTCATGATATATCCAGCCCTTTTTCTTCCAATACGAGAGTGGCATACTTGCATCTACTTTAAAGTAGTTAAGGGATATATCTTTTCTTAATGGGGAGAGCTTAGCATTCTTAAACCAATCTTTAGGAAATTCATTCTTACAATCTGTCATATATTTACCACCAAATACACCAAGTTCTAACATCTCCTTTGGTGTTAATTCTGGTTTAAAGTCTGGATCAAAGTTTTTACCAATAGGTTCAACAAGAAAATATACATAGTCTTGTTGCATTAAATCGTTTACAATTACCTTTTTTCTCATCTGTACTCTATGGTCTTAATGTTCCACCAAATACTTGCCATGCAAGTAAGGTTTTAGCTACTAAGGAAAGTATTATGTAATAAGTTTCTCCGTAAAGGTAGTTTTTCCATGGTCCAATCTTTTTGTACTGTAAGAACATATTAATTGCAAAGCTATTAAAGAAGATAAAGATACTTACATATATCCAGTATACAAAGTCAGGAATGTTACCACCTCCAAACTCTCTAGCACCGTATACATAGATACCAAATACTACCCAGGGAACTATACCTGCTATACAACCTAGGATAAAGGTTAACCAGTTAACTTTCTTTTGACCGGAGTTATGTACTTCCATAGCTAAGCCGGTTAGGTTCATTAGTGCATCTAAGAAAAATATCATTACTAAACTAGATAGATCATATATTCCAGAAAGGAAACTTATTGCTATCATCATTACACTTGCACTTAGGGCATACTCATACCATCTTACTTTGTTAATACCAAGTTTTAGATTTTCTTCATATCTCTTTCTGTATACGGTTGAGATGAAGAGATGCGCAAATGCACTCATAAAGAAGAATATTGCTACAAACCATGCAATATTAACTTCCCCTATCTGCTCTGTAGCAGGTAAAAGTTTATGTAGTTGTACATCATATTTAAGATAATTAATTGTAATGGGTACAATACCTCTTTCAGGATCGCTGATTATTAAAACAACTATACCCTGTATGAGATGGAAGAACCCCATTATTAAATTAAAGATTCTTAGTTTTTTAAACTTATCCATATGTGTGAAATATGTAATATATTAATTAGTCTATGTTATCATACCAGTCGTGGAATAGGAAATGATTTTCTAATGTGGTAACTACTCTTTGCGATATTTCTTTATTTCGGAGTCTTTATTGATATCCTTTATTAAAATATGTATTTCTAATTGAAATACCATTTATTTATGTGTATGGTAGAGGTAGGAAAATTCATAAATTAATAGTACTAGTGGAAAAAGAACTACAACAAGAAATTGAATCTACGGTAAGTTTAATAGATGAAGTTACTGCATTATATCCTCAGATGCATGTGTCTTTGCCTCTTGACCATATCAAACCAGATGAGTTTATTTTGATATGAATTCTTACGAAAAAAGATTTTCAAATATTCTTCAATCAAAGGGTCTTGTTGTATTTAGAGAACCAATTATCGAAGGGTTAAACCATATACCAGATTTTTTTGTCTATAACAGAAATTGTTTTAAGGGAAATTAGTAGAATTAACTTTGTATGATAGGGAGTGTTCTAATTTGAATGCTAGTAGAAAAAGTAAAGAAAAGAAAAAGAGACAGATTGCTGAGTTAGAGAGTTGTGGTATTCCTTTTGTTGTAATATTTAGAGAGAACATGAAATCAATTAGAAGATATTGTGATTGTAAACTTTTTTTAAAACTTTAAATAGAGTTTCTGTTTGATGTAATAATGGATAGATGATAGTATAGATAGTATATAAATTATTATTATTCTAATATGGGATACACAGATAATATTGAAGATAGAACTTTAGAAAACGGTAACTTTAGAAAAGTTCTTTATACAGGGAAGTTTATGCAATTAGTAGTTATGTCTCTAAAACCAAGTGAAGATATTGGTGAAGAGGTACATGATACAGTAGATCAGTTTTTTAGAATTGAGAAAGGTGAAGCCAAAGTAGTTATGAATGGAGAAGAAACCATACTTACTGATGATATGGTAGCAATAGTACCAGCAGGAACACTACATAATGTAATAAATATGTCAGAAACAGAAGATTTAAAACTATATACAATATATGCTCCTTCTAATCATCCAGAAGGTACAGTACATGCAACAAAGGAAGAGGCAATGGCTGCAGAGCAAGAGCATCGTCATTAAATCTCTTTGAATTGGATTAAGAGGAGTATAAAAACCTCCTCTTTTTTATTAAAGCTGTGGAGGGGTAACTCCGTTTTGATTGATATATTTACTTATCTTTTGTCCCTCTATCTCAGATGAAAGTATTGCGAAAAGATATGTCCCTACTCTCTCATATTGATACTATATTGAAAAACCCATTGTTTTTAATCTCTAATACTGAACTTTCATTGTTAAAAGGTAAACCATCTAATACCATAGCAGAGATATGTATACTCATTCCACATCTAGCATAAGTACTGGTACCATCAATTAAAGTAAGTATATCTTTATCTGTTTTTAATACCTCTTTTGTTGATCCTAGTACAAAATCATTTGGTTTTAATACATAGGCGTTCTTTGAAAGGGGGTACTTAATATATTCAATTTCTTTAGGATTGTTACTATCAACTATTTGATACGGTTTAGGGATTAGTAGCTGGTTTCCTAGATGTAAACTTATACCATTTGGTTCTAATTGATACTCCCCATTGATTATTATTTTTCCTTTATCAATATATTCTTTAATTGTCGAGTTAGAGAGAAACATTTTTATAGAGTTTTATATACTATTTATATATTACAGTATTTTTTAATATACACAAAGATATCCCAAATTATTTTCATAGAATCTTTTTACTGATATACTTTGTCGATTTATACTAGAAAAAAGAATGAAAAATCTTAAAAAATATATATCTCCTTTAATTACAATATTTGTACTTATGCTTTTTGGTTTTTATTTATACCAAAACCCTGAAATCATTGAGCTTGTCTTCTCTACTCATTGGATATATATCGTATTGATAATGGGAGTATATTTATTAGTATTCCTGTTTGAGGGTCTTTTTATAAAAATATCTCTAGATATATTTCAAAAGAGTATTAAAGTTGGTGAAAGTTTTTTTCTTGCTACTGTATCAAGAATAGGGAATTACTTACTCCCTATGAGGGCCGGAGCGGTATTTAGAGAAACATATTTAAAGAAGAAATATGATTTTTCTTACTCTAACTTTCTTTCTACTTTTTACGGTTATTATGTAATATTCTTTTTAACTAATTCGGTTATATCTGTAGGAATACTACTAATCAAATATTTTAATAATAATGAATTATATTTAACTCTGATGACATTTTTCTCTTTAATATTGGTTGGAATGTTAGCTCTTATTTTTATAAGATTACCTATTGATAGATTTATTAAAAAGACAGATGGAATAATAGGGAAAATGTTAACTTACTTAAATAAATTTATAAAAGGTTGGGATTTAATTGTTAAAGATAGTAAAGATTTTCTTATGTTACTTCTAATATCTTTTGGAAATATATTCCTTAATGTAATAATTGTATATGTAGAATTTATTGCTATTGATAAGAAGTCTAAGATTTTAGATGTCATATTTTATACTGCTATATCTGGAGTTTCCTTACTTGTAAGTATTACTCCAGGTTCACTTGGTATTAGAGAGGGTATTTTTTTGCTTACTTCGAAGTCTTTGGGATTAACTGAGCATGAAATTATGCGTTTGGCCTTTTTAGATAGAGGGGTAATGTTTATTTTGCTTCTTATTTGTTTATTAGTGATTATGCTTTTTTATAAGAAATTAACATTAAAACAGATATTCTTTGGTAAAGACAATAAATAAATACAATATTTTGTTGTTACTCTTGTTGCTAATATTTACCATATTGATAACCTTTCTGGCTATTAAATTAAAAATGGGGTTATCTCCTGATTCGTCATACCACTTAGATGTCTCAAAAGCGTATTCTACAACTTTGAAATTCCAGATAACACAGTAGATACTTATAAATATAGAGATATAACTAGAATTGCTTATCTATATTATTGGATAAATGGAAGAATTTTAAATATAAATAACGGTTTAATTAACGACATTATACTCTTGAGATTAGTTAATGTTTTTTACTCTGTACTAACAGTTTGTGGTGTATTTCTTTTAAGTAAAGAGATTATCAAAAAGAAATTTGGAAAGTTACTACCTCAATTCTTCTTAACTAATACCTTAATGTTTGTATTTTTAAGCTCAAGTATAATTATGACAACTTAGCAAAATTTGTTCTAAGTATTTTGTTTTTGTTAAATTTATTAAATGGTGATTTTAATTTTTACTTTTAATGTTACTTACCCTATGTCTAGGTTGTTTGACTAAATATACTATTCTTCCCCTTGCTTTCATATTAGTGATTCTGTCTATGATAGATATATATTCAAAAGAGAGGGTATATTTAAAACTATTCAATTAAAAAAATATTTTACTTCACAGTCTTACACACTCTTTTCTTTGGATTTCTTAACATACAGCTTTACGGAGTGAATTTAATCAAATATGGAACAATAGAACCAGTTGTGAACAGATATTAACACATGAGCAATGTTTAACAAATGGGGTATATTACAGAGATAATGTTACTTTCAAAGAAAAGAGAAATTGAAGGTATTGGGGATGCAGTTGACTTGATTCTTTCCTCAGAGAGATTGGATCCAATTCGATACTTTTTTAAATGGTTGCCTAATATTACTTCAGAATATACAGGAATAATGGCAGATAACAGCTTGTATATGCCTACTATTTTTAAATTATTTATATATCTGCCTTATCAATTGGATTTGGCTTGGGTATTATCAAATGGAAGAATTGGAAAAAAGTTGATAAGTATCTTCTGACTATATTCATATTTTATATTTCAATACTTTTTTTCTTTCAAAATTACAGTATGTATTTAAGATTTAACCATTACTATTTAGCACTACAAGGAAGATATATTTTCCCTGTGATATCGATTATGTATATACTTTTTTCAAAATCTCTTCTATTTATTAAAAAAGATTGGATTAGATATCTGATACTTATCCCAATCATCATTCTATTCATCTACGGTTGTATACCATTCTTTTTTAGTAATGTACCAAGTTGGTGGTTTATAAATATCTAATTTGAAATATCCAAGTAATGAGATACATAGGAACAAGTGTTAGAGGAATTAGAACTCCAATTATTAAAGGTGATAATTTGGAAGATATTGTAATAGAGTCGATTTTTAGGGCTGGTAAAGAACACAATTTTGACTTAAATGATAGAGATGTAATAGGAATTACCGAAGCAGTAGTTGCAATTACTCAAAGCAACTATATCTCTAAACAAGAATTAACAAAAGAGTTTAAGAAAATATTCCCAGATAAGGTGGGTGTTGTATTCCCAATACTTAGTAGAAATAGATTCTCTTTGATATTAGAATCTCTTGCAGCTGCATGTTATTGAAGTCCATATTCTTTTTAGTTATCCCTCGGATGAGGTTAGGTATTTAATGGTTAATAAGATAGAATGTATGATTCAAAAATAAACCCTTGCAAAGATTCTTTTGATGAAGATAGGTATGAAAACTTTTTAAAGAGAAAGAGATATTACACAAATTTACTAATATTGATTACGCTAAATATTATAAAAGTTTAGGAAAGAACAATGTGTTTATACATTTCTCTAATGATCAAGGTATATTCTTAATTTTACTAAAGATGTTTTAATTGCTGATATTCATACAAGATTTAGAACTAAAAAGATTATTGAAGAAGGAGGGGAAATACTGTTTTAAGTTTATTAATTATATCATTCTCACCATCAAAACACATGGATTTAATACTGATTACGGTTATTGGGTTCAAACTAAGGTTGGAAAAGAGAAACTAAAACTATTTCCAAAGAGTGTGACAAGTTAGTTAATTCAATCCAAATAAGAATAAAAAGAAACAGGTAAACTTGTGATAATGGTATATGGAGATGGAGCTTTTAAAGATCCTGTAGGAAAATATAGAGGTGCTTGAATCCTGTTGTTTCTCCTGGCTTTACCAATGGTTTAAATGGAAGACCAAATGAGGTTAAACTAAAATATATATCTGAAAACTGGGATAAAAAGGGTAGCTTAGATAGCTATGTAAAAGATATTATCAATGAAAAGAAAGACCCTGATTTTAAAACCGAAAAATCTTTAGGTACTACACCCAGACAATTAACTGATCTTTTGGGTAGTTTATGTGATTTAACTAGTGGGAGTGGTGATAAGGAGTACCCCTGTGATTTTAATACAGGGATATTTCGATGATTATACAAAGGAGTAGTTTTAATATGTTATACTAAAAAATGAAAAAGTCACTTGTAATATTGATTGGTTTTTTAGTAATTTCTCTTTTTGTTGTTTTAGGTATTTTCTTAATTAAAGAGAAAGGGATATTTGATTCACTAAGAAAGAATAAGCCGGAAATTGAGAACTTAGTTTCAATACAACAAGCAGAGCTTTCTTCTTTTGTTTTTCGTTATTCAAGATACTCCAAATAACCATATATTAAATATAAATATAACGCCATTTTAGATTAAATATTTCAGAAAAGGAAATCAAAAGTTTTAAAATAACAAACTTTCAGGCAACTAACAACAATGATAAAGAAGTTATACTTGTTCATCCTACGAACTTAGCAATTGATACAGTAGGTAGAACATTTTTATTTACAACACAAGAAAGTATTTACTTTAAAAGATTTAAAAGCATCAGAGAATAGTATTATGAGTATTCTGTTATTTGTATCTGAAGTAAAGAAATTTAATGAAGTTAAAAACCAAGGAGATGTCTCTCCTAATTTCGGTATTATCATTTCAAATATTGGGTCTGTAGATTTTATGAATCCATTTCAAAAAGTGAAGCCGTATTTGATGGAACTAAGTATCTTGAGTACAGTGAAATACCTTTGAATACTTTAGATACAGATATTCGGTTTGACATAGTTATTGAATTTACGGATGGTAATCTATATACAAAAAGACTTGGATTTCAAAAATTACTGGAGAATCATTTAAATCTGAAAGCACTCCTATTTTTCCAATATCTGAACAAGAGTAGTATAGTTAACTATATTAAATTTTGCTTTTCAATCTTAACACTCTTTTGACTTTTTCATTGACTTCTTCCTCCGTAATTATTTTTTCATTTATCGCCTCTAAGAATACAATCATATACATCTTCTTGAATGGATAGAACACTACTATAAAGCAAAATATCGTTACCCGCAATTAAAAGCATCTCTCGCTATGTCACAGTATTGTCCTACACTCTCTATAGAATCCATTTCCATGTCATCAGTAATTAACACTTTGTCATATCCTAGATTTTGTCTAAGTTTTTCTGTTAAAAGTTTGTATGATACTGTAGATGGTTTACTATCAATATTTGGATAGAGAATATGTCCTACCATTATTGCCTCGACACTTCCCTGCTCTACTAGATATTTAAAGGGGTAGATATATTCTTCAAATTCATTTTCTTGTATATATACTTTTGGTAATGAGTAATGTGAGTCGGGTGAAGAGTTGCTGTGACCAGGATAGTGTTTTGCTACAGATATTATCCCTGAATCTGTGTATCCGCATAATTGCATAATCTGACTTCTGAGAAATATCTTCAATACTTCCCCGAAATACTCTTTGATACATAAAGGAGTTTGGATTAGTGATATATTCAACAACAGGAGCTAAATTAACATTTATTCCTAAATCTTTTAATATGAGTGCCTTTCCTTAGCAATATCGTATGCTTCTTGGGGGGTATTCATATTTTTTTGAGATATTGTTAAAACATTACTTCCTTTTTAATCTAGCAACTATCCCACCCTCTTGATCAATTGAAATTAGTAGAGGGATATTAGAAATCGATTGAAGATTGGCATTTAACTCTTTGAGTTGTTCAAAGGACGATATGTTTCTACCTAGTAATAGGATTCCGCAATGTGTTTGTTTCAATTAAATTTGAAATATTCTCATCGATATTTATACTTGAGAAACCAAGACACTTGAAGTTGACCGACTTTTTCCTCGATACTCATTTCTGCAAGAATTTCTTCTTCAATGGGAGAGTCTTTGCACTATTCTTAAGCTTCCTTCAATACTATGTGTTGGTAAGAAGTTTCTAAGTATAGCTAAACAAAGTAGCACAGAGGTAAGCAGTAAAGCAAAAACAACTCTTAATATTACTTTCATATATTTATACTATCATTTTTACTTTCTTTTTTAAAAAGAGATAGCTTAAGAAGGCAAAGGGAATCATACTTAAAAATATTTTCATTACTGTTAGTAGTATCGGTTCTCCATTTTTTCATTATTAACATCATTACAATACTCCATGGTATCATACTAATTACTGTGGATATGTAATATTTAAAGAGATATTTGTTAAACCAAATGCATATGAGGCGAAATCGTTAATGTAAAAGTAGAAAGTCTAAATAGAAAGAATCTCTCTGTATCAATTCTTTTTGATATCTCTTCAATTCTTTCAATTCCTTGTTCTCCAATAAATATCGTAAGAACTTTTTTCCCGTAATTTCGAGATAAATAGAAATTAGTAATAGATGATATTAGCCATGTTAATATTGAATAGAATATTGCATTTTTACCAAAAAGTATAAACCCAGTTACAAACAGTGCAGATGTACTTAATGGTGCAAATATCTGTCCAACTATCTGTATTAAAACATAAAATATTGGTGCTAAGGGTCCGGCTTTATAAATAAAAGTAGATATGTCTTCAGAAGAGAATCTGTTTGAGATGTAAAGTAATAGTGCAATCAATAGTAATGAAATAAGAAAAAAAACAATACGTTTAAAGGTAATCTTCATTACACATTATACAGCAAAAGAAAAAAAATAAAGAAAAAAAAGGATGGAGTACCGACATACAACCATCCAAACACCAGGAAAGTATGCATTACGACATACTGGGTTTGGCCAAGAAACGCAAGTAAGGAAATAATAAAACTTCAATACTTGTTAATGTTCCAAGGTGTCAATGTTCGAATCATCAACATATCCCTTAAATCCTCAGAAACATCTAAAATAGAAAAATCGGTTCTAAATTAGAGTTCGCTAGCAACCTGTTAGGATTTAAAAGTCCTAGTGTTTATATGCTAAATAGTACCACAACAAATGTCAATAAAAAATGTTGGGTATAATGTTATAGGTTTGCAAGTTGGTATTTGGTATCTTGATAAATAGGAATAAAACATACTTATGTCTCATACTATAACACCAGTAGTTTCTTTATACTTTGTTCGTTTTATTTAAATCTGGTTCGTTACTTTTTGTATTAACATTACCTTCTTTCTTCTTCTTTTTTAAATATATGAAGACAATTGCAATAATAAGAATTAATACAGCACTTATTATATAGATGATTTTAGCTAACATATTCGAATTATCCTCTTCGTTGTTACTAGTTATTACAGTTTCTCCTTGTTCTTGAATATTTAATTTGAATAGTTCTTCTTTATTACTAACCATCCCCTCTTCGTTTTGTGCCATTGCTGAAACTGATAGAGTGTTACCTTCTAGATCAGTTGCACTTACTATGATATACCAGTTACCATTTTCATCAGCTTTTGCTGTATATGTTTTGTTCCCTATTGTTAGGAAAATATCGTCCTGTTGGCCTGCTATTCCAACAATTTTTATAACACTATCTTTATTGGCATTTACTTCATCTTCTTTTGGTTCTACAACAAAGTTATCAATTATTATAAATTCTAATGATGGGACTACAATATTATCATCGATATCAGTTTCGTTAATCTCTATTTTACTAATTGGTTTGTCAGGGATAGCAGTTTCTTCCGATATATCTTTTGTGCTTTCTTCAGAAGTATTATCAACTTGCTCTTGTGTATTTACAACGGGAGTATTATCTATAGGGGTAGTTTCTTCTGTGTTATCTACTGGGGTAGTATCTTCTTGCGTATTATCTACAGGATTTGCTTCTTCTTCAGAATTGTCTCTTTCCATAACTATGTCAAAACCATATACTTTAAAGGCGTGATCACCACTTACAGGAGTGGTTCCACTTCTTCTTTGACCATATGGATAAACATCTGTATCAGAGTAATACCAAGCAGTCGCATTCTCTGAATAGTAAGCGGTCCCTATCCACATTGAATATGTGTCTTCTTTATCCAGATAAATAGTTAAATCCTCTGTATATAAATCAAAACTTTCCCACCCATCACCTGACCCCATTCGTTTATTTAGGGTAACAAGTGGCCATCCTGTTGTTTCATTCTTAAGTTGTAATGTGACTGTATCTCCTTGGTGTCTATTTTTTAGAAATACTTCAATTTGTGTAATTACATTCTTTGTTACTTTAAAAGTTTGATTTCTGTAATATTCTTTATATACAACAATCGCAGCTCCTCCCTCTGTTTGACTTTGATCTAATACCACGTCATATGCTTCTACTGGTAGCTTATACAGAAAGAGTGTAAACAGAAATGAAAGGATAGAAAAAAGAAAAATTTTTTTCATTAAATTATTATATTATTTTAATATATACATATTTAAACATTTTAAATTAAAAGTCAAACACGTACATTCTTGTGTTTTACAGTTTTGCTTTTTATTAGATATTTATTAAACTTCACTTTCAACTTTGAACATAAAAATATTAAATGCTATTATTTAAATATTTAGTTATTAAAATAGTATAAATGGCTGACATACAAGAAGAAGATATTAATTCCATTGAAAATCTTATTGTTAAGCAACCTGATGTTAAAAAGGATAATATTGACAATACTGTAGAGGAAGAAACCCCTCTCGCTACTGTTTTATTATGTAAACAGCTATTGGGGAAGATTTTGAAGAAAATCCTGAAAAAGTTGTAATTAAAATGTTTGAAGATAGAAAAGAGATAGCTTTACGATATGATATGCCTATATATGAAGATTTCAAAGATAAAAAAGAATTCTATCTACAGTTAATAGATATTGCTAAGAAAAACAACTTTCCAATTTCCTATGTTAAAAAATCAGTATTAAGTAATATTGGAAGTGCTGGAGGAATCAACTCTAAAGGCGAAATTGTTGTTCCAGATATTGATTTTGGAAAACAGTACAGAGAAAGAAAGGTACTATTGGGGGATTGCATTTCAGCATGAATTGTTACACCTTTTACAATCCAAAATGAATCCTAGTATGTCTATTGAAAGAATGGAGTACGAAGCATATGTTCTAACATCTATCCCAAATGCTTTGGGATTGCATGAAGATGCTCCGAAGGGATATTTTCAAGATTATCTTTTAACTAACGAACTATTTGAAAATATTATGAAATCTTGTCTAACTTATTATAAAAATATAGGAATTAAAACTGAAGATATTTCTTGGATTAAAAAGAGATAAGAGATTGTAATTTGTAATAATAATTTAATATTAAAATATCTATGATATCTGTATTCATTTTTATCATTGTTCTTCAGGTTCTATTCTTTCTTTATGCCGCTATAAAGAAAACAGACAAAGTTACAGATCTATCCTATGGTCTTACTTTCATACTTGCTTCAATATTTATATACCTACTAAATATTGAATACGCATCTCTATTCAAAACAATACTTGTTATTTTAGTATCTATTTGGGGATTAAGATTAGCAATATATCTATTTATTAGAATCTTAAAAACAGGTAAAGATAAAAGGTTTGATGGTGTGAGAGAAGATTTTAAAAGATTCGCATCATTTTGGATACTTCAAGCAATTTCAATATTTATAATACTACTACCTACCACATACATTTTGATTAGTAAGGAAGATATGACTCTTAATTGGATATCATATATTGGATTAGGGATATCTATTTTAGGTATTGTAATAGAAGGTATAGCTGATTACCAGAAGTATGTATTTAAGAATAAGGAAGAGAATAAAGGAAAATGGATTAGTTCAGGATTATGGAAATACTCTAGACATCCAAACTATTTAGGTGAGATTATGATGTGGGTTGGCATCTTTACTTACTGTATTGTATATATCAATGGGGTTGCTTTAATTACTATACTATCCCCTATTTATATTACAGTATTACTTGTAGCTGTAAGTGGTATACCTACTTTAGAAAAGGAGTATGATATTAGGTATAAGGATAACCAAGAATACTATAGATACAAGGATAAGACGGGCATACTATTTCCAAAGATTACATAAAGTATTTTGTATGTTAAACTACTCTGTTGGTTACTTCTAATTAAAATTGGGTAATAAAGATATGAAAAAAAGTCAAAGAAGAAGATAATCAAAGAGAAAAAGAAAACTAAGAAAAAAGAGATTAGTAATAAAATATTGTTCTATGTTTTAATATGTATTACATTCTTTTTGCTATTCATGTATGGATATATATTGGGTCTTCAGCATAAACATAGTGATCTTATCTCTAGAATCATCCCTTCATATTTCATTCAAGAGGATGGGACAGAGATGTTAACAAAAACTTTTTATATTAAATCCAATTTTAATAATGAAAAAGTTAATATAATAAACTCAATTTCTTTTCCTCATTCATGGCATTTTGATGAAATAAAGGTAGATGATGATAATAATAATAAAGATATTTTAAATGCAAAAAAATATGTAGTTTCTAGTCCCGAAGAGAATATAAAATTAATTATTACTCCTAAGAGTGTAAATAATCTTAGAAGTGTCATGTCTACAACTATAGATACAACACTTAATGTATTGTCTGGTGATGTAGTTGAGAAAAGATGTTTAGGTACCTATGATGTATTAGAATCAGAACAATTTGAATATATCTCTTTATATAGAGAGAATCTTAATTCAAATGAGATTAAATATGTCCAAGAAGTTAGTTCTGTTGCGAATTCTCAAGAAAGTAATTATATTTCAGATGAGTTTCTTGTATTTAAGAGAAACGGTGGTTTTATTCCTGGTAAAGATTTTGTTTGGACTGCTGATATATCTTTAGAATTTGATGAATCTATGATTGATGCACAAAAGAATGAATACTTAATAATAATTGATGAGATAGTATCTTCTTTGCGTATTAAGTAAACGGGTAATTTGGAAAAATATCAATTAAAACGAGTAACAAGTTGAATAGTATTGCCCTATCTAGATTTTTGTCATATTTGGATGTATAATATACCCAAAATTTATATATTTAAATATGGAAAGAGAGTCTTTAGACAAAGAGAGTTCAATTAGCTCTAAAATGAGTCGTAGAGAATTCCTAAAATTTAGTATTACGGCCTTATCGATTGCTGCATTAAAAACAACAGGATGGAGTGTTATGGAGATTGATAATCAAGATGAAAATAATTTCGATGAAGCAGCTAAATCATATATTGCCAATACAAATAAACAGGCAGAATTGGTATCTCAAAATATAAAAATGGATAAAGGAGCTTCCCCTTCTAATATATGTGGCCCACTAGCTACATCTATTCTCATGGGTTGGAAATTAAATACTGATGGAACTATTTCAAACATCTCTAATAATAAAATGAGAGACACTAGGTTAAGTGGAATAACTCCTGAAGTTATGTGGCTGGGTAGACCAGATGATGGTTCTAAGAGATATGAATATGCTTTTCCAGAAAGTGAATATAATAAATACCATATAAAACAAAGTATCGGTACACTGGATTTTGATAATATTCCTAATATTAAAAATTTAAAACCTGGAGACTTTCTGTTTTTAGATGGTGGTTCCTTCACCCACTACGTCGCCATATCAAGAAAAGATAATCAAGGAAGAGTATTTTGTGTTTCAAATGTACATGGAGAAAAGAAAGGTGAGTTTGTAATTAAGGAACTTATGTTATGGGATCCTGTTAAAAAAGATGGATTTCTCAGAAATTGGTCTAAAGGAGTTGGCCCAGAGAAAGCTAGAACTGGTACATCTGGTTTCTATCTTTGGAGAAGAAAAGAGAAAGCAGAAAACTTAATAGATGATGATGTTGCAGAAAAATATAGAGATATTTTAACAAATGAAATGCGTAAACAGAAAAAAGGAGAATGGAATGTATATGTAAACGAGATTGGTAAAGGAGAGATATTTTCTTGGAAAGAAAATATCCCATACCATGCTGCCTCAACAATTAAAGTTCCCATCTCTATTTTAAGTTTAGAAGTGATTAAAAATAAATATAGAGATGAAGTTTTTTTAAACGGATTGGAATCAGTACTTAACAGTAAAGGTGTAGATGGACGAACCTTTTATCAATTAATTCATGCAATGTTAGTAAATTCAGAGGAGAATGCTACAGAGAGTTTGGCTCATTTCACATCTAAACATATAGATTTAAAAGATGGGTTTTTAGCTTTAGGAATGCATAATACTTCCTATGAACCAAGGAGAACAACTCAGAAAGATTTATTTAAATGTTGGGAAAATATATTTTCAAATGAGGCAATTGATTTTGATACAAAGGAAATTGCATTAGATATGCTTCAAGAGTATACAGAAAACGACGACCACTTTATTGGAGAAATGAAAAAAAGGTATTTTTATACAAAACAATGGAACAAAAGAGGAACAATTGCTTCAGATATATGCACAGTACAAGATTGTGGTATTGTTGAAATACCAACACTAATTGGTTCTAGATGTCTATATATTGGTATTGCTGGAACTTCAAAAACAGGAAAAGAGATTTCGTATGAAGAAGCATCTGAATTTATAAATTACTTAGTATCAAAGGTAGCAGATTATGTACGTGATAGTGCAACCATAAAGAATTTCAAGGGTAGATATATTAGGATATAAGTTAACTTATACTTATGTTTTTAAATCTAGGGAATTGTATATATAAAGAGAAAAGCCCGAGATTTATGAAGTTATTGTTAGTAAAAAATTTACCAAACGAACCTCTACTCAGAGCTTTTTCTTGTACTTTCTATGGAAGTTTAACAATAATCGCCCATATTTGCATAAAAAAGACTAAATTACAGATGATTTGACCAATGAGATTTAATTCTTTATAGAGAATATGAACTAACGTAAAAAGAAAGCTTAATCCGATTAAAAAGAAAAGAACACTAATTTCTTTTAGAAATACATTTGTTAGCATTGCTAGTGCAATATCAATAGGTATTGGTACTTTTAAAAAATCCAAAAGTATAACTGCACCGTCAAAACCCACTGATCCTATCAATGTAAATGTCTGCCACAAGATTAATAATTTCACTATTTTTTTAGGCATTTCTATCTCCTTTTATTGTACATATTTACAGCAGTTAAATGCTGACATATCCGAATGGATAGCTTTAATGGTATTAAATATTTAATACTAAAAAAGCTATCCACTCATAAAAAAGAGTTATATAACCTTCCATAGATTTTTAAAGTGCAAGATAGATATATTATATCAAAAAAGAGAAGAATTTACTATGGGATAGTATACTGCTGGTAGGAGGAATTTGACAGAATTTAAGGTAATTATTTAGTTAATTCTAGACATTCGAAAGTATTAACTTTTCTACCATTTGAAATACCTTGATCAGAGTATGAACAACCAGTACCACAGGAGTAGTCCCAGTTTTCTTCCTTTAAATCTTTCTTTTCAGCTTCTTTTATTGCCCACTCACGACATTCTTCTAGTGTTTGGAACTGTCCATCATCTATAATTGAATGAGAACCTACATACCACATAGAGCCATACCAAGGATATTTCATATCGTGTTCCTCATCTTTTTCCATAGCAAGGTTAATAAGAAACCCTACAAAAATAATACCTATAAGATATTTCAATAAGGTCAAACAACCCGTAGCGACCTTCTTTTTTGTTGAGATTTCTTCTTTCGGTTCATCTATAAAGGATGTGTGATTGATCATACTTATTGATGATAAAATAGAAGAATATATATTTTAATAGTAGTGTAAAATCTGGGGTGGATGATGGGAATTGAACCCACAACATTCGGTTCCACAAACCGATGCTCTAACCAATTGAGCTACATCCACCATATGAATAGATTATACCAGACTATTTCTTTTTCTGATAACTAATATTAAACTCTTTTTCAAAAGAAGATTCCTTTATCAATCCTCTCATCTCTTCCTCACTCATATCACTCTCTATCCATATATGAGGTGGAGTTTTTAATTTTTGTTCTAAATACTTTTTAATATCTAATATCTTAACCTTCTTTGCTTCTTTAATAGATATGTTTGTATTAAAAATATCTGTTCCCTCAAAAAATGATGTTGCTGCCCCCTCTGCTAACTCTTCATTGAATTTAGTAGTCCTAGGGAAAATATATGTACTAATTACATCATCAAACCACTCTTTACCCTTTTTTGATTTTAAAAAATTCAAAGCTTTTGTGTAAAGAAGAATATATAACTCCTCCAAAGTCTTTTTAACCTTATCCTTCTCTGAAATAAACCTAAAACCATTCATATCATAACCATACGCTAAGCCCCCTGCTCTAAATGTAGAGAAATCATATATTAAACTTAATTTCTCTCTTAAAATATCATAAGCCAACCAATCGAGTAATCTTGCATATATATATGCTGTAGCATACTGTTTGTAATCTGTCTTTTTCTCTGTCTTATCGAAATATATGAAAGAGATATTGATACCATTAGCCCTATCATCTGTAAATGTCCCTACCCTATATCTATTCTTAATTTCAATATCTCGAAAGCTATCCATCTCTGAAGGTTTAATCTTTTTAGAAATCTCCTCTAATTTCTTGATTACTGTACTCTTTAATTCTCCTTTACTTTGAATTGCAAAAACGCAATTACCAGTTACAAATCTTTTACTGTAATACTTTTCTAAATCATCAACAGTTATCTTTTTAATTTCCTCTATCTCTCCAAGTACATCGTAAGTAAACTCATCTTGTATATCTTTGAAGAAGAAATCTAAACTTAAAAGGTAGGGATCTTTCTCTTTTTTAAGTTTTCTACTCTTTTCGGCTAAGATAATGCCTCTCTCTTTCTCCATCTGAGTACTAAACCTCTTTTTAGAGAAAGTAATCAAGTACTCCAACCTTTCTAAAACTCTCATATACCCTTTCTCGTTTGAATTACATGTAAAGTAAATATTTTTTCTTGTTGTATTCGCATTTGTATATAGTTACCTTAGGATTTTATCTATATACCCTGTTTTCAGAACCTATCTATTTCTGATTTATTTTTAAAAAATACCATTGGATTAAAAACCATATGCTCTAAAAAATGTGGCAGTACCATGAGAATAGCCCCAACAGTTTCAAAACAGCTACCTGCTTTTAAAAAGAAAGGATTGTAAAATTAAAATCAATTGTTGCAAGGATTATCTTCAAAGTGAACAACTTTCATACATTGTCAGATTTCATATATGTATATATAATATTATTGTATCTATTTTTAGTTATGATAATTTTAACATATACTGTATAATATTATTCTAGGTATACATATTCAGCATATTCCGTAAAAAATTAGAAAAATACTCTAACAAAGGAAAGGAAGAATGTTTTATGAATTCTTTAAAACAGGTGATAAAGAGCAGTATGGAGAAGGAGATATGTTTTGGGGTATTACAATTACCAAATATTAGAGATATAGCATGTATAAAAGATATTTCAAAGATATATCTTTTGAAGAGTAAAAGGATTGATAGAGGTAAATACATGAAATTGGAGTTAACAGGATACATAATACTTACATATAAATATAGAGAAAGGAGACAGGGAGAGAAAAAAGTATATAGATTCTATATTAATATTATGCTTGTAAGGGATGTAATAGCTGGGACACATTTATCAGTTTATCATGTTCTAAGATTATTGGTAACTACTTAGTAGAAGTAAAAGTAAAAGAGATATTCTATATACCTTAATAAAGTAATAATTTTATGAAACAAAGAATATCCATTGTGTATCTACCTACTCTTTTATTAAACAGAATGATTTAAAAAGATACACTAAAAATATCAAAGATGTTACTTATATAAACATGATTTAATACATAAGGCAGTAGGATGGATGTTAAGAGAGGTCAGTAAAAAAGATATGGATGTATTAAGAAAATTTCTAAATATAAGTATAAAAAGAAAATGCCTAGAACAACATAGATACATATTGAAAGTGAATAAAAGGAGAGAGAGGGAATATCTATTTAAGTATGTAATTTCCTGCTATATTATATCAGAACCTATGCCTATTCCACAAATGTTAAGGCTCATTTTAGGTGTTACTGTTACAATATGCTTTAACATAAGACCTTTCTAGTATGTCTAAAAAAAGAAAAGTTTAACATTAAAAGATTATTTTCAAATTTCATTATGGTCGTTAAAGATTAATTGGGAGATATCTCCTTTTATCACAGTTGTATATTTTATCCACGATTTTTAATAATATAAACAGTATCCTCTATTCTTTTGTAATTGGAGTTATTATTGATACATTAATAAAGCTTTCGAATGAAAGTATAAGAGATATAAGTAGTTTAATACCCTTAATATTATATCTTGGAGGTATAGAGCTTTTAGTAATCATATCTAATTCTCTATCTGGAGAATATTGTAATCGTTTTAAACGAAGGTTAACTAGATCTTACCTTTCTCGTTTTGAATATGAGAAATTAATGAATTAGGAGTTCCAGACTATACAGCTTCCAGAAGTGACCAATGATAAAATGCAGATAACTCATGATTGGTTATGGAACATTCCAGATGCCAAGTGAGATTATAGTGGATTTTAGTATATGCCTTTGTTGAGCAATTATTGCGGGGACGGTATTTCCGATTTTCTCCTTGGATTAGTTTGGCCATTTTACTTGTTCAATACCATATTATTTCCAAAAGAAAGTTGTAGCATCTTAAAGATTTTGAATGGCAAACATCGAAAAAAATGTTGAATTAACAAAGAAAACGGTGGATACAACATTCTCACTGTAAGTTCTGATCAAATTGATGAAATATCTTTAGTTAGTGGTTTTAGATTTTTTGACAAAAAATTCCGTGATTTTTTGATTACTTTAATAAAAGGTTTTGATAAAATATTAAAGAAAGAGGAATTTTCAGGTTTGAAATTGAGATTTTAAATCTCTTAGTAATACTTAGTGTAGTTCAATGCAAGTATTCTTTACATGGTTTTAAAACAGAGTATATCCATTGGACAAACGACATTTTTTCTGAAATTACTGTCAAAATTTTTATGGTGGAATCTCGGGATTGTTTTCTAATATAATATATCTTAGGGATATTGTCTTAAAGTAAAGTATAGATTTTCAATAGCAGATCTGCAATAGTAGATGGAAATACGAAGCTTGAGAGATTAGATTACACCTCCATCCATTAAAGATCAAATAATATAACGTTTAAATATCAAATTCAGAAGTATGTTGAAATTTTTCTTTAATTATACACTCTAGTGAAAAGCTCATGATAATAAAGTAGGAAAATGGTGCGAGGAAGAGAAAATCGACTTTGGTCAACTTCTTTGCCTTAAGAATTTATGATCCTCAGAAAGGTGCAATATTAATAAATGGAATAAATCTTAAAGAGCTTTCATGAATGATTGGTATAAAAACATGGGAGTACTTTTCAGGAATTTTTAATTTTTATGGAAATTTAACCGCTGGAGAAAATATATATATATAGGAAAGTCTGTTAAAAAATTAGATATGAAAAAAATCAAAATTGCTAAAAATGCTGATGCCCATGATTTTATAATCAAGTATAAAAATGAATTTCATTAGGTATGAATGAAAAATTTAAAATGGTATTAGACAAGTAATGGTCAGCAACAAAAAATTGCTATTGCTAAATTCTTTTACAGAGATACTCCTTTCGCTATATTTGATGAACCTACATCAACAATAGATGCTGATTCAGGTATAAAATATTAATAAAATATATAAATTTCACTAATAAAACAGTAGTAATTATCTATAAATTCTCAACTTGATTAGAAATTAGATAGAATCATCTGCATTATTAGAGATACGAGGAAAATAAA
This sequence comes from Candidatus Dojkabacteria bacterium, assembly GCA_040765985.1. GTDB lineage: Bacteria > Patescibacteriota > Dojkabacteria > SC72 > SC72 > UBA2259. The sequence continues at coordinate 48,107 of JAXGRK010000004.1, forward strand.
TTGAAGAAAGTACACATAAACAGCTTATTGAATTAAATAAAATATACGCTGATAATTTTAGAAAACAGGCAGAAGAGGTATAACTAATAGTAAAAGCAGTAAAGTATTCTATTAATTTGTACATATTTTAAAAATGTTTAAAACAATGTTAATATCTTTAGCAATAACCTTTATTTCTTTTCAGAGGTATACCACTACCAATGATGAAGTATCTAGTCACAATATATACTCCCTCAGATTGTTGGGTAATATTTGAAGAAGGTATATGATTTAACAGAGTATCTTAACTTCAACATGATGTATGTTAGATATTCGTAGTGGTGTGGATTAGATATGACCCAAGACTTTATAACTAAAGATGATACAGGAATAGATCATAAGTATAGTAGCTATTCTTTGCTTGAGCAATCCATTAGTGATATTACAGATGAGCAAAAAGTTGTATTATACAACGATACTCAGCAGACATCTGTAACTAATGATACTAGTACTGAAAGAAAGTTATTGAATTCTAATCCTTACAATCTAATAGTTCCCTACTCCTATCAATCTCCCTATACTGGATTCCTACTTAATGATTAAGAAAAATAATCCAGGAGGTATTAAGAAATTTAACGCATTCTGGAGATTGTTTTAATATTTTTACTTGTAGTCCCTGCACATGGATTTGGTATATACATGATACTTAGATACAAAGTTCCTTCACTGTGGAATACCAATTTTAATTTTATGTATTGGCATGTGACTATCATTAGCAATGGGAATACTGAGTACTAAGTCACTTTTTACAAAGATTGAAGATATATTTCTCTCAAGTTAAAAAATTAGAACAAAGATATTTGATATTTTATTCAACATTATCTATACTTTTTAACATTAATTTATTAAAGTTTTTTTCAAATGGAGTATGCAATTGGAATATTAATATTAGTTGGTATATTAGTAATTTACGTAATCTCTCTTAACAATACGCTTGTTAAGATGAAATTAACTATAAATATGAGGCAATAGCGGATATTGAGACATTTTTGAAACAGAGATACGATATGATTCCTAACCTTGTATTGAGACAGTAAAAGGATATGCTAAACATGAAAAAGGAATATTTGAGAATGTTTCAGAGTTAAGAAGTAAAGCTATGAGTGCAGGAAATTATTGAAGAAAATTCAGTGGAGGAGAGCTTCAGAAAGGATATCAAAGATTTTTGCTATAGCAGAAGGCTATCCAGAACTAAAAGCAAATGAGAACTTTCTTAATCTTCAAGCAAATCTTAAAGATATGAAGAGATGAGATACAGGAAATCTAGAAGGTTTTTACAATGGGACTGTAAGAGACTTTAATACTAAGATACAGGTATTCCAAATAGTAAATTGTTTTGAATGTATTTAGGCTTTAAAGCATTTCCATTTTTAGAAGCAACTGAAGAAGAAAAGAAGAATGTTGAGGTTAAATTCTAACTTAGTTAGAATGAAGAAATTTAAATCATTATTTATTCTCTTAGGAATACTCCTATTCATTACGCCCATATATGCTCAAGAAGATGAAAGGATCTTGGGTGCAAAAGTATGAGATTACTATAAATGAAGATGCAAATGTCTGATATTAAAAGTATTCAATTTAGACCCTCATCTACGATTTCTAGACACGGTTTAGAATGGAGAATACCGTATGTATATTCCCTTAATGCTTTTAGAAGAGCTACTAAACTAGATGTAAACAGTGTTACTTACTATCCATTGTTAAATCCAGAACTTAAAACACTTAATAAATACTCCAGAAATGATGAAAATGGATGGGCGATATTATTGCAGGTGGAGATACAGATACATATATAAATGGTACCTATGCTCATGAGAGTGTGGATTACACATTGAAATATTCAGGCATCTCGTATTTTGATGAAAATGATGGTGTTTTAAATGTTATTGGTCCTGGTTGGAATATTCCAATTGAAAATGCTTCTGCTTATGTTAAACTTCCAGGAGAGATATTAGAATTAATCTGTTTTACAGGCCCAGATGGTTCTCAGCTACAAGATTGTACAATGGATAAAGATACAGAGCGTAGTTTCTCTGTAACACCAAATGGTATATTAGATGCATATGAAGGATATACTTTTGTTTCATCGTGCAAAAGGGTAGTATTGAGAACACAACAAAAGAACAGATACTCCTTGGGATATTAAACAATATAGGGATACTACTCCCTATTCCTGTAGGTATCTACCTTTTTGGATTTCTAAAAAAGAAATATAGAAATCAGAAACTAACAGTAATTCCATACTATGAACCAGATAAAGATATGGATTCTTTATTAGGTGCAACATTACTAAATCCTTTGTATAAACCAAAAAATATCTCTGCAGCAATTATTGAATTAGCTACTAAAGGATATTTTTAAAGAATTAAATGCTGAAAAAAAGAAGTTTGAATTTGTAAAAAGTGAGAAAGATGCTAGCGATTTACCTCCTTATCTAAAAAGATTGTTGACAGTATATTTGCTTCTGGAGAAACGGTACCATTAAGTAAATTAACATCCTTCTATCAAACATCTACAGTACCTATACACTCTGTTTACAATCTCCTTAAAGAGGAGGATGTTTCATAAAAATGTACAGAAATTAAAATCAGCTTTATTAATTATACATTACAATACATAATTATTTTTTCTACTATCATTCATAAGCTTATTTAGCATCTACAATTGGATGGTTGATAGGTATTATAATCTCATTAATATTACTCTTTATCTTTGGAATTGGTTTAGTTTCAAAACTTCAAAAGGAAATGAAATATATAAATTACTTGGTTTAAAACTTTACATTAATACTGCTGAAAAACACAGAATAAGAGTTTCACTACAATGACCTAAAAAATATATGGTGTATTTGAGAAATTACATACACGCAATGATATTTGGTTTAGAAGAAATGGGCTAATGAATTTAAAGATATATATTGAAAATCTGATTGGTATGAAGGAGATTTCACTACATTCAGTTCTTACTATCTAAATTCAATTCTTTAGGTAGTTTTAATAATTCATTATTGAGTAAATCCTCTCCTCCTGTAAGCTATAGTAGTGGCAGTTTAGATCTGGTGGTTGGAGTTCAGGTGGCTCTGGATTTGGTGGTGAGTGGAAGCTCTGGTATTGGTAGGTGAGTGGTTCTGGTGGTGGTGGTTGGTAATATTTAATAGCAACTAAGAATATGAGTATATTTGATTTTTCTTTTTTGGAGACAAAATTTCAACAATATCATTTGGTGATTTAAGAAAAGATAGTTGATTTAAGAAAAGCTAATATATACCCCTTTAGTGAGAACCTATCAAGCAATATCTCTACCTGATGATTTCTGGAAAGAGTTAGTAAAAATATTTAAAAGAACAGATAGCGATGAGTTAGAAAGAGCATTCTCAATATTTTGGGCTGATGGAGATAACATTTTAGTGAAGTAAACCTTTGGCTCTGATAGAATGGTAACAGAAGTGGAGAGTTCAATCCAAGTTAAATACTCCTACCCTACTAGAAAGGGATACGCTAGAAAAGAGGCAATATTAGATAACTCTACTATTAAAAGAAAAGACATTTTCTACAATGTGCCAAAGTTTAGAAGTCAGTATCTTTTTAATATCCATACACATCCTAAACATGTTGCATACACGAGTGGACAGAAGTATTACAATTTTTCTCAGCACAAGATATTAAATCTTTAATATCTTCTAAAGCAATATAACTAGGTTAGTAACAGATAAATTTTGGATTTTAGTTAGAACAAAGTACTCCAAGTGATGTCTCTACCTTTTAGACAATCAAGTTACTCCAGAGTATTTAGAAGATACACTGCATATCAGTGTATACAAAGCAGAGTTTAACAAAAAAGCATATAGATATTCTTTAGTAGAAAAAACCTAATTCACTTTTCTTACCTTGATATAAAGTATAAGATTGAGTAAAGATGTTAATAATGATGCAACATAAGGTAAAACCAGCAGCATTTAATACTGTTTGCTTTAGAATATTCTCTTCTTCAATTAGATTGTATTTTCTAATAAAAGAGATAGCTCTTTTAGAAGCATCAAACTCTATTGGTACTGTAAATGGTGAATAGTGCAGAACTAGAGAAAGGATAAGGCCAATATATTGGGTATATAATAATAGATTAAGTGCAAAACCAATGACAATTAGAAGCCATATATCCTAAAGTTATATTAACAATAGGTACTAAACCATTTCTTAGGTTAAAAAGTATAGATTTAGAGTATTTTTGTGCTACATGTCCTAATTCATGAGCACTTACATATCAACAGCAGAAGAATTTTTAGCTGATGTAGATAGTGTTACAGTATCATTTCTTGGATCAAAATGATCAGAAAGAAACCTACCTGAAATATTTAAATCAATTTGAAACTGTTCTCCCTCTATTATCTTTCATGGCAACCTGCTCTCCTGTTAATTTTATTACTAGGTATAATCTTAGATATTCTTGAATATGATGATGAAAGAGAGATCATATCTGGAATATTGTAACTAAAAGTATTGCAGGTATTGTATATATTAAATATGAATCTAAATACATAGAAGCTGAGATTAAACTTTTTAGATAATTTGATAGATAGAGAAACCCAATACTACTCTCCAATAGAGGGAACTTGATGACAAATTAGATATAGCTAGGTAATAAATATTGATATGTCCAAATGCTTTTATTCATTTGCCAAATACACTAAATTACAAGAAAGCCACCTTTAAAAAGTATTCCTAATATATGACCAGATTTTCTTTTTGAAATAAAGTAAGAGAGTATAGGTTGAGTAATGATAAATGGAAGAACATATATTAAAAAGTATGTAGCACCATTGACTTAGTACGGTAAAACTAGCAGTAATAGAGGTAAGAATAGTATAGCTAATGTTTTCTTTAATCCAAAAGGTTAGTGTCGAATATACAATTAAGAGATTAACAACAGAGCCAACTAATAATTGCAGTTTTCCAATAATTGAGGGGTACTAGTATAGACAGGGAGTACACCATTGAGTAAAGGACTTTAATTTCTCAAAATTAAGATTTAAGATAGATATCTTTTGTTTTTCTAGTATCATAATTAAGTATAATATATTTAAAGTGTGTACATACATTCTATCATATACTAAGAAACATTAATTAAAAGTATTAAAATTTAAGAGAAATATCAATGGAGATTTACAAACAAGATAAAAAATATTTATGTATGTTAGCACCCTCCTTTGTTTCAATGTATATGAGTATCCAGAGATAATATATGCAGAATTAGAGCACTTGGCACATGACTAAAATTTATAGAGAGTAACCTTTAGTGCAAAAATGACCTCCAATCTTTCTTTACTACGAAATTCTTGAGAACAGAAAGATAGAACCTGGATATCCATCATGCCCTACCACTTATTAATATGATTAGAGGAAAGTATCCTCACTTAATTCCTAATCTTGTACCTGTACACTCTCCAATGGGTAGTATGGCACTAATTGTTAAACATTTTTTTCCAGGGTATGAGGTTGTATTTATAGGGCCATGTTTAACAAAAGATGGAAGCTAAAGAGAGATAGGTACTGTAGATGAAGTATTAACCTTTACAGAGTTAGATGAACTTTTAAAAAGCATAATATTCCTGAAAAGATTACTGAATCTAAATATCAGATTACATTTGATAAATTGTATAACGATTACACTAAGGTATATCCTCTGTCAGGTGGTCTATCAGAAACACTTCAGTACAACGATATATTAAAAAAAAGTGATATATTAGTTGCTGATGGAATGAAAAACATCATTAAAATCTTAGATGGATTTAAAGATGGATATTACAAAAAATAGATTTTTGGATATACTCTCCTGTGAAGGTGGATGTATAAATGGACCTTGTATTAATTATAAATTTCCAATTAAAGAAAGAATCAAAAGGGTTAGAAGTACAAGATTACGCATCTAGATATGAAAGAGATTTAGGGAGAACAGGAAGAAAGATAGATGCTAAAGGAATAGATTTTAGTAGAAAATTCTAAATTAATATTACACTACTTATGAATATGTACATGGAAGAAGCTATAAACCAAGCTCGTAAGTATGAAAAAAGTCATGGAGGACCTTTTAGTGCTATTTTGTATGTGAAGGTAAGATCATTGCATCTGATCATAACAGAGTCATTAAAAACCATGATGCTACATGTCATGCAGAGATTCTTATGATGCAAAGAGCAAGTAAAAATTTAAAGAGTTTGATTTGTCAAATTGTGAAATATATACCACTGGTAAACCTTGTAAGATGTGTGAAGGAGCTATTAATTAGGCAAAGATAAAGAGAGTATATTATGAAATAGCTATAAAGATGCCTTGAATATGGGCTTTGATGATGAGAAGGGTAATAACCAGGATATTGTTTATGAAAGAATAGAGAGTACTCAAACAGGTAAAATGGTGGGGAGTGAATTCTTTGAATACAGAAAGTATGTATTAATTCTTAATATATACTTTTAAATCTACTGCCTGTGTTTCTGTTAATATTGCAGGATTCATATCTATGCTATGTATCATTTATGTAACTAACATTCTTTAAGACATCAATCATTTCAATTAACTTCTCTTTTGCTAAAGCGTTTCCCTCTACTTATCTCATCAATTATAGTTACTGCCTTGGAAAACATATTAAGTTTTTTTAATAATGTTTTTACAGTCTCAGGTACTAAGAATATGCTGTATATCATCACATATACTTCGTATATATACCACCTTGGCCTATCCGCTATTAAATGACCGAATCAATCCTTTTCAGCAGCTTTTGATAACCAACTATCAATACCCTCTCTATTTGCTCAATAAAGAACTGCTAATTTGGTTCTACCATTTCTTGTATTAGAACTTCTGGAGATTTTTTACCTGTAGCTTTCTGTATATTTAATGTTAAAGCTTCAAATTTTTCTTGGAACTCTGAGATAGTTCTAATATCAACAAATACACCTTTAAAATCAGTTTTATGTGTTAAATCCTTTGAGGTGGCTTTAATAACAATGGGAAAGTTCTTACTTGCAAATGTAATTGCCTCATCTATATTTGCCGTAATTAACTGTTTAGGAAGCTGTATACCACACTCTTTAGCAATCTTTTCAGTAATATCATCTGGTAAAACAGTTACTTCATCTTTTAGATATTCATTTACAGCTTTTTTGTATTTACCCTTTAATTGTAAATCAGATACTTTTCTAATACCCCCTTCTCTATCTTGCATCTCATAGTCTGTTACCTTACTAATTAATCTAACACTATCCTCTATATTATTAGACACATACATACCGTAAGCTCTTAAAATCTTGTTCCCATCACTAATATCACTACCGCCTAAAAAGCATGAAAATATTGGTTTTGAAGTTTGTTTCTGTATCTCTACAATACTTTTAGCAACACCTGAAATGTCTGTTACTAATTGAGGAGTAAGTATTACCACAAGAGAGTGAACGGATATATCATCTAAGAGGGTTTTAATTGTATATTCATATCTATCAAGTAAAGCGTCACCTAGAATATCCACTGGATTATTAATATTAGATTGTAAAGGTAAAAATTTTGCTAATTTGTCTTTTGTTTTTTCTCCTATCTCTGCTAATTCTAAACCAAATAGCTCAACAAAATCAGTTGCCATAATGCCTGGACCACCAGCGTTTGTTACAATACCAACACCCCTTCCCTTTGGTAGCTTTTTACCAGAAACAACCTTAATCATATCGAATAGCTCTTCAGAACTCTCTACTTTAATTAAATTTGACTTCTTAATTGCTGCAAGTGTTGTATCGTATGAGGTAGCTAGAGAGCCAGTATGAGAAGAAATGGCCTCTTTTGCCTTTTGAGAGCTTCCAGGAGCTATAATAATCATTGGCTTTGTACTTCTGTTTGCTATTTCAATAAAGTCTTTACCATCTGTAAACTCTTCAAGATATATTGCAATAGACTCGGTATCTGTATCTTTCTGCAGATATTCAATTAACTCATTCTCATTAATATCTGCCTTGTTACCAATAGATATTACTTTAGAAAAACCGATACTATCTCTAATAGCTAAATCTAATATAGCTGTACAGAAAGCACCAGACTGTGAAATAAAAGCAGTAGAGCCCTTCCCAGGATTCTTTCTTGCAAATGAAAGATTTAAATTAATACTATTATTAATTATTCCTAATGTATTAGGACCAATTAACCTAATATCTGCTTTCTTTAATTTATTAGCAATCTCTTGCTCTAATGCTTTACCCTCTGGACCTATTTCTTTAAATCCTGATGATATTATTATTACACCACTAACTTTTTCAATACAATCATCTACAACACTTTCAACAAACTGAGAGGTATAACTATACATACTAAATCTATACTACCCTATGCTTAGAATATCTGGATAACAAGTTTACCCTCTATCTCTTTATATGAGATTAACAGGATATACCTTTCCAGTGTATCCTCCTCTAGTATATTACTGTATATTACACTACCTATCTTAGCTTTTCTTCAAAACCCCTACTGCAACAATACTTTTAGGAAAAGAATATTATATCTTTTCATTTATTATAGAATTATCTAATATATTCGATATATTGTAATTCTTTACCTCATTGACAACTGTACCCTTATCCTTTCTGTTTTTTAAATTTGAGTAGTAATCTTTCATCTCTTTATTTCTATATATCACCCCAGTATATATCTTTTTCGTATCTTTTACCTTACTTTTAGCTAAATCGATATTGTCTGTTTCCTGTACTTTAGAAATTTTACTTTTTAAATTCTCTAAACTATTCTCTGGGTTGTATGTAGGACATACCTGTATAATTTCAATTACACTAAAGCCTTTATGCTTAATACCTGATTTAATAATTTCGGATAGTTGACTGGGATCTGCGGAAAAACCCCTTGCATAGAAAGAGGGGTTTAAGCTCAGTACTAACTCCCCAATATTAATATCTCCCTCTGTTTTACCATTAGGAAAACCATACATACCTTTCCCCTTTTTAGTTGTAGATGTAATCTGACCAGTAGTTAGTGCAAAGTTCTCATTGTTATGAATGAGTAGTGTAATATCATAGTTAGAACGAATACCGTGTATTAAATGATCTATACCCTCATGTAAACATCCACCATCACCAATATCTGCTATTACAGTCATATCCCTATTCGCAATATGACATCCTACTGCAAAAGGAATGGCTCTTCCATGTAATCCTTTTACTCTAAAGCCCTCTATCTTGTCTCCACCATTTCCATTACATCCAATATCAAAAGAGATAACGACATCACTTGGATGTTTACCTAAATTAACGAGTGCCTGTTTTAGTGCAATATGAATATTAAAATTACCACATTCTGGACACCAGGTAGGTTTTGCATCTGTATTGTAATCTTTAATATCTATTTTTTTCATTTTCTTAAATACTCTAATATATCATCTACAAAAAATGGTCTTCCATCGAAATTGTTTATTGTATTAGATATGTAAAAATTAGTTTCTTGTTTAATCAATTTCCCTAATCCATTACTTTGATTGTTTTCAATTAAGACAATTTTTGTATTCTTTTTAGTTAATTCCAAAAGTTTTTGGTATTTAAAAGGATATATATATTTGTAATGTAAGTACCCTATTCTTTTCTTACTCTGTTTCATTGCATCTAATACAGCATTTTTACTGCTACCTAAACCAACAAAAACAATGGATGGATCCGATGAACCATAGTATTTTGGCTCTGGAGTATTTTTTTTCAATGAAGTTAACTTTCTCATTCTTTTTTCTGACATATTCACAATATCTATTTCGTCTTCTGTACTAATACCATCTTCATTATGCTCATCACTATTGGTTAAATATGTTTTTTTACCATTTTTTGGTATCCATCTAGGGGAAACACCACTTCTAGTTATTAAATATCTCTGTGTACCGTTTTGTAAAAGACCTCTATCAAGCCCTTTCGGTTTAGGTAATTTAGATATATTGAAGATAGATTCTGCAATATGTTTTTCAGTAAGTAAAATAACAGGTATCTGAAACTTCTCAGAGATATTAAATGCATCTTGGATTAGTTCAAAGCTGTCTATAGCGTCACTAGCACATAGTACACATTTAGGAGACTCTCCATGACCTGCGTGTAGGGCAACATTTAAATCAGAAGCACCACTCCATGTAGGTACTCCTGTACCACTCCCGGCTCTTTGACCTAGAACAATGACTAGAGGAATCTCTGTCATTCCCGAGCATGATATGCTTTCTGTCATTAGATCAAATCCACCTCCAGAGGTTGCAGTAAAAGCTCTTGTTCCCATATACATACTTCCCATTACCATTTGTACTGCAGTTATTTCACTTTCTGCTTGCTTTACAACAATACCAGTCTTTTCATATGTATTACCTAATACTTCTAGTATAGAGGTGGCAGGAGTCATAGGATACGCATAGTAAGCCCTACACCCAGCAGAGATAGCTCCCAAAGCTATAGCTTCATTTCCAGTTAATACCTTAGATTTAGACCACTGTACTGCTTTAATACCAGATATTTTTGAAATATTTTGCTCTTTTAAAGTTGATAGATTGTAACCTGCCTTAATGCATCTTTTTCTGCTTGTATATCAACGCCCTCTTTTTTAGAAAAGTATTCAACAACTACTTTCTCAAGTAACTTAATATCTAATCCTAAAACTTTCCACAAAGCACCTAACATTACAACATTTCCCATAATGAGGGGGGCTTTCTCTTTTGTAGTTATATCAGCGCTATCTATATATATAACCTCAATTTTTGTTTTTTAATATATTCTTTTGCCTTTTGATTAAAGGTATACTCTTTTACAGAGTGAAGAAGAACACCATTTTTCTTAATAGAGTATATATATTCGTCTAGTGCCTCTTTTGCTATACAAACAAGAAAATCACACTTTTTAGTTGGAGAAAGAACATTGTCAGGTGAGAAATCAATTTGATATGAAGAGTAACCTCCTTTGATAATGGAGGGATACTCTCTATATGCAAATGTATGATATCCAATATTTTTAAGTGCTTTACTAACAAATTTCCCAAGAGTATTGATACCTTGTCCAGATTGTCCTCCAATTTTTATGGAATATCTATTCTTCATTTATTGAGCAGTTTGTATATCTATTTAGGTTACCACTAGTAAAATATATTGTCAAAATGATTACAAATTAGCTAAAAGTAATGTAGAATATCTGGGATGATAGATAAATGCAGTATAACAATTGAATCAGGTAAGGGAGGTAATGGAATAATCGCTTTTGATAGGGATAGGAAAGCGGATGGTGGTAGTGGTGGTAAGGGTGGAGATGTATATATTGTTGGAGATGAAAATATACATGATTTTTCTAAGATAGTCCAGATTAAAACATTTAAAGCCCAGAGTGGTTATATTGGTGAAAAGAACAAAAGAACAGGTAAAGATGGTACTGATTTAGAGATACATGTTCCTTTAGTGACAAAGATTTTTAATGGTGATGATACAGAGATTTTTACTATGTCTAAACATGGGTATAGATTGAAAATTTTAGATGGTGGTTTAGGTGGCTTAGGAAATTTTGCACTAAGAGGTGAGGGATGGGATGGTAAGTTATCAAGAACTAAAGGTGGTGAATTACAAAGTAAAAGCTTAAACTTAGAGCTTAATCTTAAGGGGGACGTTATCTTTTTGGGCTTTCCTAATGCAGGTAAATCTAGTATTGTTAATTCTTTAAGTAATGCTAAATACAAGGTAGCACCGTATGAGTTTACTACACTTCAACCCCAGTTAGCTGTAATGGATAGATATATCCTTATGGATCTACCTGGTTTGATAGAGGGGCATACAAGGGTAAGGGTCTTGGAATTGATTTTCTTAAGCATACTAAATATGCAAAACTGCTAGTTCATTGTATTAGTTTAGAGAATGAGGATTTAAAAAGTATATAACGATATGAGGAAAAGAGTTTGTTAATATTTCAGAAGATTTACATTCATTAAAGAGCTTGTTGTATTCACAAAAGCAGATATATATTCTAATGAACAGTTAGTTGATGTTGAAAAAAACACTTAAGAAAGATTTTTAAAGACTTTTTAATTATGTCAGTATTTCGCAAGGAAGATATTGAGAAATTGAAGAAAGAATTAAAAAAAGAGATTGAGTTCTATTTCTAATCCCGTTATCTAAAGCCAATTTTAGCATTCCACTGTAGATCTGGTTTATCACCCATACTATCTACTAACCACTCAAGATACTCCTGTCCGTTCTTTCTATCTCTTCAAATGTTTTACCCATATATTTACCAAAGGACATCTCTCTCATTACTTGTGGTTGTTTAGTAATTAGCATCATATTATCAATATTTAGTTTTGTATTAGCTTCAAGATATTTGTACAAGTCTTTAAGAAAAATATACATCACTTAATGCATCATGTGCTTTAATATGATCTTTATCTTCCTTTTTGTATAGCCCTAGATAGTATCTAAGGTACTGTAGTTTGTAACTTTCTAAATCGTATCCATCATCTGTAGTTAGTTGCATTTCTAGCTATCTTTAATGTACATATTTTCTTTCAATATTAATACCTTTTTTTAACACTTCAGAATCAAATTCAATATTATGAGCAACCCATATATACTCTTTAGCTAAATACTCCAGATACTCTTTTAATGAATTTCCTTTATATTCGGGATCTATACCCTCTTTTTGGTAATTTTGAATCTTGGAAAGTATCTAAATCTACAACATCTTCAGGAGTAATATTATGTATTGCCATGGCTCAAAAGAAATCTCTTGTACAGGTTTAAAATACATATTCATGTATATGTTAGGATCATCTGTTATGAATGCCAATTGAAGAAGGTCTTTACATTGTGTATCTGTTGTTTCTGTATCTATATACAGTAATTTATTTTATTCATAAGTCATAGATTTTAACACGTATATTTTTACTAACAAATATTTGTAATTTAATATATATATTGATATATTTTTGAAATAACTTTTAGAAAATTGATATGCAAGATGAAAATATTACAAAAAATAGTACCAGTTGTTGTTACTGTGATAATCGTGTCCGTTCTGTCTATTGGTATCTTTGTATTCTTAAACAAAGAGGAGGTTCCTACCAACAGATGTAAAATGGAACAAATATTGATTTAAATTTAGAAGATAGTAATACCAATATGAGTAATGTAGAAGATTTTGAAGAGTTAACTATCACAACTTTACAAGAAGGTAGTGGGAAGAAGCAATTATAGGAAATACTGTTTCGGTTCATTATGCAGGCACTCTAAGTGATGGAACTTAGAGTTTGATAGCTCATATAACAGGGGGACACCATTTGAGTTTACACTGGGTGATGGTATGGTTATAACGGGTTGGGAAGAGGGAGTAAAGATGAAGGTAGGTGAAATTAGAGAATTAAAGATTCCATCATCAATGGGATACGGTGATACGGGTTCTGGCCCTATTCCTGGTAAAGCAGGTTTAATATTTAAGGTTGAGTTACTTGAGATTAAGTAACTAGAACTTACCCAATACCATTAGTATACCGATTAGAAGTAGTAATACACCTGCAACAAGGTGCATATATCTGATATTTTTTCTTTCAATCTTTAACATCTTCTGCTTTTTAGTGCCAATATATACAAGTATTACAGTTGCAAGCATGGTAAGATAAAGATCACATTGTAAAGGATTAGAGAGGGAAGAGCTTTTATAAATCCATCATTTGCAAGTAGACCTCCTAAGATTACATATGGAATAGTACATGGATAAATAGTGTTACAGAGACCTACTACAAAAGCTGCAATAGGTGATGTAACTTTTGGATTAGTTTATTACTTTTGGTCTTAGAAATAGGGGCATCTCTGTTCCAATTCTTCGGTTTATATGAGAAGAAATCTTTTAATCCAAGCACTCCTAATATTATTGCTGCAATACCAAGTATGAAATTCATTCCTAGTTTACCATACATAAACTCTCTTATTGAGGTAATCGAATTTACTACTTCAAAGCTTTAATAATTAGAAAACCGTAAAGTATATACATTACTAGTACTGCAAGAATAAAGAGAGACCTGCAAGTAAAACTTTTTTCTACTACCAGGATTGTATGTAATTATTGATATTAAAACTAAAGCTAATACTGACAATGCACAAGGATTAACGGAATCTGCGAGACCCAAGCTAATTACTCGCCCTAACGTTACTGTTTCTTCATCTTCGATATTTTCATCTTGACTATCTTCCACAATATTAACAGCTATATCTTCCCCATTCCATAGAAGTAGCCATCCATTTAATTTGATGGCATGTTCGTATGTTAAATTACCTCCAGGATATTCAACTAAAGTTTCATTTACTTTTTCACCTTTTAAATCTTGAATTGCTTCAGATACATTATCTGCATATATGAAATTCTTAATTATACTGTTCTGTTCATCAGTGAGTTTAGTTAAAGACTTTCTAATTGCTACTCGATCTTTTGAGTATATATGGGGATATCTCTCTAAATCAGTTAATCTCAAATCATTAAAAGATTTTTACTGTTCCATCTGAAAGATATATTGTATTTGATTGTGCTTGGGAAATCATACTATCAATATTATTTATTATTGGAGTATCACCTGCTTCGTGACTATCTTTATTAAACATCACTTGTGGTATTCCTAAGCTTAAACCGTATATATCTGCATATGTGTTAAATACTTGTGAATTTGAAATATTTTTATACATTTCATACTCTATTACAATAAATCCTCCCTCTTGAACTTTGTATCTGTAGTACTGGTGCTACCTGTGCGCAATGAGGACACCCTATCCCTGTAAATGATATTGCAAATTTTGTATCTTGATTAGCATTAACGTTGGTTTGTGGGATAAAGAACATTATCAAAAAAATTACTGTTAGTATTTTTACTTAATATCTTTTTCATTTGTTCTCAAATGTAATATTATATCCCAATGACCAAATTAGAACTTTCTAAAAAACAGATTTCTATTGTTGATTCAGTCATAGATTGGTATATGATGTCTGAACAAAAGTATATCACATTAGGTGGTTATGCTGGAACAGGAAAAACTACTATTCTAGGAGATATATCAAAGAGGTTACATAAAGAAAAAAATGCTATTAAAAATTGCTTTCTGTAGCTATACTGGAAAAGCAAGCAGGGTATTGGAAAGAAAACTTAAAGAAAATAACTCGCTTTTTCCATCCGATTACATTGGTACTATACATAGGTTAATTTATAGAGCAATTGTTGATGAAAGAGACAACATTTTGGGATGGGAAAAAATCCCTAATACAGATTTTAAATACTCATTGATAGTAATCGATGAGGCATCTATGGTTACAGAGGATATTTGGAATGATTTACTTAGTTTTAATATCCCTATTCTAGCAGTTGGAGACCATGGACAGCTTCCACCAATTAACAGTTCTTTTAATTTAATGGCTAAACCAGATTTAAAGTTAGAAGATATATATAGACAGGAGGGTGATAATCCAATAATTAAGATTTCTGAGATTGCTAGAAAGGAAGGTAATATACCTTTTGATATTTATGGTAAAAATATTAAAAAGATTCATAAAAACGATGAAGATACACAGGAGATTTTAATTGATATTTTTGAACGTTTTGATTTAAATACAATGGTTTTGTGTGGGTACAATACAACTAGAATTAAATTAAATAAAGGGATAAGAGGGCTGCATTTTGATAAAAATACACCTCAAAGGGGAGATAGGGTAATATGTCTTAAGAATAATAGGAATGAGAGTATATATAACGGGATGACTGGAAATATTTTGAGTATATCTAAAGAGAAATTACATGGTTTTTCTTACTATGATACTGAGATAGAACTAGATTATGAAGATTTTACATTTTGGGGAAAAATTTCTATAAATCAGTTTAATTCGTCAACTCTAGTTGATTTAAAGATGAGAGATGTAAACTATTTCGATTATGGATATGCTCTTACTGTACACAAAGCACAGGGTAGTCAAGCAAAAAGAGTTGTTGTTTTTGAAGAAAGGTTTTCCAAAATGGATGATGAAACTTTTGCAAGATGGTTGTATACAGCAGTAACCCGTGCAGAAAAAGAACTTCTCATCGTAGCATAATATAAGGTCTGACCCGGGTCTGACCCTCTCTTCTTATCTATTTTGCTTTTAACTCGAGCGTTTTTTCTTTTTAGCTTGTAAAAGTCCGTACATTGTACAATCGTTTTTTCTCATCATGTGTTTGATAAACAGCAGGAGAACAAGATAAAGATCGGGTTGATGGTGACAGAGGTGGGTCTGTCACTAATATGATTCTGGGTATATAATTGAGGTATGATAATAAATAAAGCAAAAGACGAGAAAATTTTGAGGGAAGCAGCTACTATATCTGTATCAATCCTTAGGCAGCTAGGTGAGGATATAAGAGAGCAAATCACTCCTTTAGAGATAGATAGAAGAGCTGCTGTTTTATGTCGTGAATATAATGTAAAACCTGCTTTTAAACGTGTAAAAGGATATGATTTTAATACGTGTATCTCTGTTAATGATGTTGCAGTCCATGGTATTCCTAAGGATGTACCTTTGAAACAAGGAGATTTAATATCAATAGATTTTGGAATTATCTATAAAGGATTATATACAGATCACTGTTGGACATGGAGTATTGGAAAGCCGAGTAAAGAAAATGAGAGATTAATTAAAGCAGGGAGAGAGGCAGTAGAGAATTGTATTCCTCTTGCTGTTTCAGGTAATTATACTGGTGATTTAGGATATGAAATGGAGAGAGTTGCTAAAAAAAATGGTTTTAATGTATTAAAAATGTTTATAGGGCATGGTATTGGAAAGACATTGCATGATTCTCCTGATATCCCTGGTTATGGGAAAAAAAGTTCAGGAACTCTTCTAGTTTACAGTGGTATGGTTATATGTATTGAATGTCAGGTTGTTGATGATACTGGCAGGAAAAATTTCCATAGATCCAGATGGATGGTCGGCAAAAACCAAACATGGAGGCAACAGTGTAATGTTTGAATATATGGTTATTGTTGGGAAGGACAGCCACTATTTTTGAATACATTAGATTGGAGTACACAATCCTTTAATTTTCTCGTTTTGTTTCCAATGAGAGTTGTAATATATGTTTTTATGATAAAATATCAAAGTTAATGGTAATTTTAAAATCAAAATTATGTCAAACATGAATAATATATATGATATTGCAATAGTTGGAAGTGGTCCTGCTGGGCTTTCTGCAAATGTTGCCCATGCACAAGTAGATATAAACTTAAAAATATTGTATTTGGAAAGTTGTTGGGAGGACTCATAACTGAGGCGCATAAAGTTTGTAATTATCCTGGTTTTATAGATATTTCTGGAATTGATTTGGGAATAAGATTTCTATGAACAGGCAAAACACTGTGGTGGTGAGTATAGGACTGAATATATTACGGATATCAAAAAAGAAAATAATTTGTTTTTTTTAACTAGTGATCCTGGTAATACATATCAATCTAAAAGTGTAATATTAGCATTAGGTACAAACAGAAACAAATTAAATCTTAAAAACAAGGACTACTACTTAGGCAAAGGGTTATCTTACTGTGCTACATGTGATGCAATGTTTTATAAAGAAAAAACAGTTGCTGTAATTGGTGGAAGTAATGCTGCTACTATGGCTGCATCAATGCTTTCAGATATTGCAAAGAAAGTTTATATAATATATAGGGGAACAGAGTTAAGAGGTGATCAACTTTGGATTGATGAGGTGAAAAACAATGAAACATCGAAATTATATATACAACAATATTAATTGGATTAAGAGGGAGAGAACAAGTGTGAAAAAGTAAAACTTTCTAGAACATATAACGGGTTGGAATATTTAGATGTTGATGGGAGTATTTGTAGAAATTGGTTCTGAAGCCAATGTTGATTTGGCAAATAAGCTGGGCTTAGATTTAAATGAGAAAGGATATATTAAAGTGTCAAAAGACCAATCAACAAGTATTGAAGGTGTATGGGCTGCTGGAGACTGTACAGATGCATCAAATATGTTTGATCAAGTTGTAACAGCTACTAGCGAAGGAGCAATTGCCGCTAATAGTTTGTATTCATATTTAAAAAGTGGTCAAAAAGCCCCTGATACATACTAGCTTGTCCTACTATTTACAAAATCAACCCATTCTTGAAGATAGTTAGAACTTGACCATATTTTTTCTTTGCCAACCCCATATTCAATATGTCCACCATATGATTCTATTAAGTCTGCTTCAACTTTTAATCCACTATTTGGATTATTCCTGTCATTATCATTCCTATCTCCCCCTTTACAGAACACATCTGGTCTAACTACTTCTAAAACTTCAGCACAGTTAGTAGCATTGGGATTTTCATGTATTATCACATAATCTACGCCCTTAATTGCATCAACTATCTCTGCCCTGTCTTTTGCTGGAATAAAAGGTTTTCCTTTTTTGTTAACGCACCTACTATCTCCATCTACAATTACGATTAATGTGTCTCCAAATTTCTTAGATTCCATTATGCAAGACACATGTCCAGGATGTATTGGATCAAAAAATCCTGATGTACAGGCAATTCTCTTGTTTATTAACTCTTTATCTTTTATTCTAGGGAATTGCTCGAGTGAAATAATCATAAATATACTGTTAAAACTTATTTAATATTTAATCAATATTCTTAGTATATTACAATATATAACTTATAGGTATGTAAGAGTAATAGCACAACCTGTAGTAGTAAATATTTAACAAAGATACAGTATATTGTAGCCAATAACTATAAATCAAGATACTACAGGACTTTGACGGACACAAGGGGTTGAGGTAATCTGGACTACTTAATACAACCTGTTGTTTAATGAAATGTCCATACTGTGGAAGTGCTACATCAAAAGTAGTAGATAAAAGAGATAATACAGACGACTTCTCTACCAGAAGGAGAAGACAGTGTTTAAGATGTGGTAGAAGGTTTACAACTTATGAAAGAATTGAAAAAGTTGAAGTGGTTGTAATTAAAAAAGATGGCTCTTTTGAACAATTTAATTGTGATAAATTAAGAAAAGGTATTAAGAAAGCTTTAAACACTGATAAAATTACAGAACAAGAATTAGATGAGTTCTGTGATACTGTAACCAGAAAGGCAATGACTAATACCAACCCTATTACTACTACTGAGATTGGTAATATGGTTTTAGAGTGGTTAAAAACTTTAGATCCTTTAGCATATATGAGATTTGCTTCTGTATATAAAGATTTTGAAACTGTAAACGATTTAAAAAAAGAACTTGAAAATCTAATTTAATATTTACTGTAATGCCCCGAGTAAAAAAAGATAAAAATATTTCTTTCAAAGTTAGAAAAAGAGATGGAAGATTGGTTGAATTTGATCAAGAAAGAATTACTACCTCTATTTTTAAAGCGGCCGAGAGTGTAGGTGGTAATGATAGAGAAAGAGCTAAAAAAGTTTCAGATGAAGTTGTGAAGAGATTAGTAAATAAATATCCTACTGATGAAGAGATTACTACTGAGGAGATATTCTCTGAGGTAAAAGAGACTTTAAAAGAGATGGGCCATGGTAAGACCGCTATTGCTTTAGAATTGTTTGTTAATCTAAGGAATAAGGTTAAAAATATTAAATCTTTAATTGATGCTGAGGAGTTAGTACGAGGATATATTGGTGAAGAGGACTGGAGGGTTAAAGAGAATAGTAATATGGCGTATTCATGGCAGGGCTTGAATAATCATATATCTTCTTCTGTTCAAGCAAATTACTGGTTGTATTCTACGTATCCTAAGAAAATATCTAACGCACATATAAATGCAGATCTTCACATTCACGATTTGGGTATGCTTGCAACATACTGTTGTGGTTGGGATTTAAAGGATTTGCTTTTAAAGGGTTTTACTGGAGTTCCTGGTAAAATATCTTCTGCTCCTGCTAAACATTTTGGTGCTGCATTAGGTCAGTGTGTAAACTATCTATATACTCTGCAACATGAGGCAGCTGGTGCTCAGGCGTTTTCTAGTTTTGATACATTGCTTGCCCCATTTATTGCCTATGATAAGCTTACATATTCTGAAGTAAAACAAAAGATGCAGGAATTTCTTTTTAATATGAATGTTCCTACAAGAGTCGGATGTCAAACCCCATTCACAAACATTACAATGGATTTGGTACCTAACGGTATGTTAGCAAAAGAAAATGTCATTATTGGTGGTAAACCGCAGAAAGAAAAATACTCTGATTTTCAAAAAGAGATGGATATGATTAATCAAGCTTTCTGTGAAGTTATGATGGAGGGTGATGCTCAAGGTCGTCTTTTTTCCTACCCTATTCCCACCTACAATCTTACGAAAGATTTTGATTGGGATAATCCTAAACATATTCCTTTGTGGGAAATGACCGCTAAATATGGTATCCCATATTTTCTAACTTCATTAATTCTGATATGAGTCCTGATGATGCTAGATCCATGTGTCCTTTGGCTGGAGATGAGAAAGTTTTGATTAAATCATCACGAGGAGGGGCTTAGAGTTCTCTGATATTAGAAATGTTTATGAAGGTCATTCTAAGCAGATAGAGTATGAAATATTTAGTGATGGAAGATTTGTAAGGTAAGTTTAACAAGTTTGAGAATCAGGAAATGATCAAGTACTCTATCAAATAATCACAGTATTAGAATGTCTAGAAAACATCTTAACTTTTTGTTTTGGAAAACAGTAATTCAAATATCAAAGAGTTGATTGGTTCACAACTTACTACAGATATGTATCTTCCTTTACTCCTTAAATGTTTATGAAGGTAAAGGGTAACAAGATTTAGGATATTTTGTAGGAGCTTATGCAGGTTATGGAAGTTTTGATGAAGAAACTGCTGTTGTATTTTCTCTTTCTTTAGATCAGAAAAAAGATGTTGTTAAAAAAAACTAATTCATATATCTGAAACATATTTTGGAGCTAATTTTTCAATTAAGGAATACGAAGACAGTAAACTACTTACTTTAAAAATACATTCAAAAGCCGCTGTAGGTCTATGTAAAGACTATGTAATTGGAAAAAGAGAAGAAAAAGCATATACAGCAGGTTGTATGAAACATCTAAAGAGTTTAGATTAGGAGTTTTTTGGATGGTCACTACGCTACAGATGGTGGAAATAGGAATAGAATATATACTTCATCTAAAATGGTTAAATCTCTTAATATGTTAGCCGCGACTCTTGGTACTACCACATCCATTTATAAGATAGCAGGGATGGACGTTTAGGAAAAGAATACTAACTATGCAGTATTGATATATAAGCTTGGTAGAAAACAGTATGGAGATTTTGGTTTAAAAAAGACAATATGTTGTAGGTAAAGATAAAGGATATTAAGAAAATACCAAATAGTTCAGCATACTGTTTTGAAATAAATAATGATAAACCAATATTTACAGTTGGTAGTACTGGTATTCTAACTCATAACTGTAGACTTAGATTGGATAATAGAGGGTTAAGAAAGAGAGGTGGTGGTCTTTTTGGCGCAAATCCTCTTACAGGTAGTATTGGTGTTGTCACTATTAATATGCCAAGAATTGGATATTTAGCAAAAGATAAACGGGATTTTTACAAAAGGTTAGATAAATTGATGGATATTGCAAAGGAAAGTTTAATTATCAAAAGATCTTTAATTGAGAAATATATGGATAGAGGATTATACCCCTACTCTAAATTCTATCTTAAAGATGTTAAAGAGAGATTTGGAGAATATTTTAAGAATCACTTTAATACAATTGGTATCTTGGGTTTAAATGAAGCAATGGTTAATTTCTTTGGTGTAGGTAACGATCTGACATCTAAAAAGGGAAGAAAGTTTGGATTAGAGGTAATGGAATATATGAGAGAAAAATTGATGAACTACCAATTAGAAACCAATCAGCTGTTTAATTTAGAAGCAACTCCTGGGGAAAGTACTACATACAGATTTGCTAAAGCAGATAAAAAGAAATATGGAGATAAAATTATTGCTGCTTCAGATTTAGGTAAGCAGAAAAACTCTTCTCCTTACTACACTAACTCTTCACAGCTTCCTGTTGGATTTACAGATGATATATTTGAGGCACTGGACTGTCAAGACGAATTCCAATGCTTGTATACAGGTGGTACAGTACTTCATGTATTTTTAGGTGAGAGAATGCCTTCTTCTGAAAGTGTTAGTTCTTTTGTTAAGAAAGTTGCTGAGAACTATAAACTCCCCTATTTTTCTATAACACCAACATTTAGTATTTGTCCTATCCATGGATATATCTCTGGTGAGCATAAATTCTGTCCTAAATGTGATGCTCAGTCAGGATATATTGATGGTATGCCATATAAAGAAATTATTTAATATTTTACTGTCTATATTATGACAAGAAAAGAAAAACCAGTTACAAGACAAAGATGTGAGATATATTCAAGAGTTGTTGGATATATTAGACCTGTTACACAGTGGAACCCAGGAAAGCAGTCTGAGTTTAATGATAGGGTAACATTTCATGCTTAAATGTTAATCACTGGATTTCAAAAATCTACTCTTTTAGATTATCCTGGCAAGGTAGCGGGCTTAATATTTACATATGGATGTAATTTAAGATGTGAATACTGTCATAACCCTGAATTAGTTACTCAACCATATATCTCCTCTTCGGTTATATCTGAGAATTACATATTTAAATTCCTTAAATCTAGAAAGGGGTTACTAGACGCCGTAGTTATTACTGGTGGTGAACCAACTATTCAATCTGATTTAATTCCTTTTATACAATCTATTAAGAAATTAGGATACCTGGTTAAACTAGATACTAATGGTACTGATTCTAAAATTGTAAAAAAGATATTAGATTTAAACATAGTTGATTATTGGGCTATGGATGTTAAATATGAAAAAGAGCTGTATAAACAGAATTTAACAAATACGATAGAGTATGATGAGATTGAAAGAAGTATTAGATTAATAATGGATAGAGCCAAAGATTATGAATTTAGAACCACCTATGTTAAAGGAATACATACATTAGAATCAGTAAAGGGGATAGGAGAGTTGATAAAAGGTGCTAAAAGATATTACATTCAAAATTTTAGACCAGGTAAAACAATTAACCTTTCTTTAAACAATAGAAATTCTTTTACAGAAAAGGAGTTATCTAGAATTAAAAGTACTATGTTAAAGTATGTTAAAAATGTAGATATTAGGTAATATTAAATATTTGGATTATTTAACACTCTAATTACTTTTCCATTTATTATTGAATTACTATTTGAATCTAAATACATTGGTTTATGTATACCATTAGAAGATTGAGGATACAGTATTACAAGATCATTTTCTTTTTTAATATTCTTAACAGTAGCACATCCATCAAC
>JAXGRK010000005.1:0-55499 GCA_040765985.1 Candidatus Dojkabacteria bacterium
ATCGGAACCAATTAGAAAATCATCAGCCGCGAATGGCTTGTATTCAGGAAATTCAGGGTACCAATCCACAGCCCCTGTTAGATTATTAAAACCACCAAGGTAAAGCGTATCATAGGAGCCAAACTCTATACCACCAGAAATGAAAACATTATCTAAAAAAGATTTAACTCTTCTCGTATTATATCCTCCAAAACTAGTCAGTATATTCTCTGGATCATCCAAATACGGCAACCAATCAGAATCCCAACTACATGTTTCCGTATCTAACCTTACAAGCCCATTAACAGTAACACCCTCGCCTATCCTATCAAATGTACCAGCAACATAAATATAATTTTCCGAAACATTAACTGAATATACGGAAGAAGGAACTCCCCCACCTCCAGCGGGTACATAATATGTATATATCGGGGGTATGCATTCTTGGTCAATCCGTCCATCAGGAGATATTTTTGCAAATTCTCCAAGGGAATCGTTGATAACATCATGAGTGTTATCATAAACATAATCAAACCGACCACCAATAAATATGTCCTCCCCATAACTATCTATAGTTTTAACTTCAGTTTCCTCTACACTGTCTCTATAATGGAATTCATAATATGACCAAGAGTTGTCCATAATACAGGTATCTTTCTGAAGTCGAGCCAAATCACTGGCTGCAGATTCAAACTCATCTTCCATATAGAAATCACCACCCAAATATATGTAATCATCAGTAATCTCAATTGCACTTATATAACCCTCAAAATAACTAAATGGCATACAACTCGAATCTACACTCCCATCATTTTTTAATCTAGCAAAACTACTGACTGAAACCACCTCTGAAGTAACCCCATCCGTTATAGATGTAAATTCTCCAGCAATATAAATATCTTCACCATCAACTGTTATCTCAGTAACTTCATAATTCGCAATAGGATACCAATCGGTAACTGTATAATCATCTGTATCCATCGCAGCCATATACAACCTATCAAAAAGTGTAACCCCTAATTCTCCAACTAAATTTCCAGCTTTGGTGAAGTCTCCAATAAGATATATTACCTCCCCATCTTCACTTAATGCCATACCATAAGGTGGTGAATCAAAATCTGGAAATTCGTCGATATAGTCACCAATGGAAATTACAGATGTTGCTTTAACATCCGATACTAAAAGAAAAGGAAATATTATGATTAACAAAACCTTTATAAAAGTCTTTATTATAAGAACCTGTTTAATGTTATTACCATATAATGTAATATAAATTTCAGATCATGTACATAGTCATTTAACTATAACCTAATCCTTACTGATATAATATACAATGTTAAATATAATAAATACGGTAAAAAACCATACACAGTATACCTTCTTCACGGTGGACCAGGTGCATGTGGTGAAATGAAACCAGTAGCTAAACAGTTGTCTAAATATTTCGGTGTAATTGAGAGTATTCAAACTAAATACAGTATTGATGATTTAATCCAAGAGCTTTATCTAACTATTGTTAAAAATTCTGATAAACCCGTTGTCTTAGTAGGTTACTCTTGGGGCGCCTGGTTAGCCATAATATTTACAAACAAATATCCGAATTTAATTTCTAAATTGATCTTAATTAGTTCTGGTCCTTTTGAAGAGAAATATATAGCAGAAATGGATAGGGTTATGAATGAAAGATTAAGTAAGGAAGAAAAAACAAAATTATTAGAGTTAGAAAGTACTTTAAATAAAGAAAACAGTTTTAAAGAGTTTGGGAAGATATTTAATAGGATGGATTCGTATAAATTGATAGATGATTTAAATCAAAATATCAATTTAGATGTAGATATGTATACTAAAATATGGAATGAAGCAAAAAAGACAAGAAATGATGGGAAGTTAACAAAGATACTAGAAGGTATAACAGTACCAATAACTGCTATCCATGGAAAGTATGACAGACATCCATATAAGGGAGTACAAAAACCATTGAAAAAATACTGTAAAAACTCCAAGTTTATATTATTAAATAAATGTGGTCATACACCATGGAAAGAGAAATATGCAAAAGATTCTTTTTATAAAGTTTTGGTAGAAGCCATTGATAAATCAAAAGTTTAGTTTCTATATTTTTTCATTTATATAATAAAATATCCAAATGGGTATTGACCCACATCGAAATATGTTGTATATTTGTATGGGTAAATACCCAAATTAAATTATTATATATATAACTATGCCTAATTTAGACGGAACAGGTCCTATGGGACAAGGTCCAGTAGGAAGAGGATTCTTTGGATTTGGAAGAAGACTCTTTGCAAGAAGATCTACTGGTAAAAGACAGGGTGGAAGTGAACAGTGTGTCTGTCCAAAATGTGGATATACACAACCTCATCAGAGAGGTATTCCCTGTACAGAGATTCTCTGTCCAAAATGTAATACTCCAATGAAGGGTAAATTCTGTTCATAAAAAATATGAGAAGAAGATTTAGAAGAAGAGTATCTTTTGATTTTTCTGAAACATACTTTAAACCCAGAGGGATTCCCCTCTCCTCTTTGCAGGAAGTTAATATCTCTGATGAAGAGTTAGAAACTTTAAGATTGAGATATATAGAGAATATAGATCAGGAGAAAGCTGCACAGATGATGGGAATCTCTCAAAGTCAGTATCAGAGAGATTTATCATCGGTACTACAAAAAATATCTTTTGCACTAATAAATGGACAGGCAATTAATATAAAAAGGCGAGTTGAGTAATTAGTAATACTTGACTCCAAATCTTTTTACATAGTATATTTCAATATACATTGAAATATATGAAAGAGAATTCTAAAAAGAAAGTTAAAGAATTAAAAAAGTTACTTCAAAAAAACCGTATGGACATACTGTCCCTACTCTATAAGCAAGACACCTGTGTATGTCAAATGGTCAAGAAATTAAATCTTAAACACAACCTAATATCTCATCACCTTAAGACATTGCAGGATATGGAGTATATTTCAAGTCAAAGAAATGGAACACATATAATATATTCGATGAATAAAGATAAAAAGGAGATAATAAAACAATTATTTAATATATTAAAATAAATATATGAATAAAAAACTGCTCATAGGTATTTCACTCTCTTTAGGAGTAATACTACTTTTCATATTAGAGTATATATTAATCAATAAATATGTATGTCCCACTAAAGAACCCACACAGGAGAAACATATCCCCCAGGCAATGATGCTCCTTATCGAATTTGGTCAAACAGATGGATTAGTGAATATGGTTAACGATATGAAAGAAAGAGATATACACGGTATATTACTAATTAATGGGGATTTCATTGAAGAGAATGCAACAGTTATAAAGGAGATATTAAAAACAGGGGTAATTGAGATAGCAACATCATATGATCCAAAACCTTTTTGGGATATGCCATATGAACAGCAGTATGAAATTATCACAGATATGATTGCTAAATCAGAAGAGTATTTAGGTATAACTCCCAGAATAATTAGCTCTAGATATATGGCATCTGATGAAACTACAGTTAAAATTGCAGATGAACTTGGTATTGAATATATTACTGCAAGAGGAACGACAGAGTTAGAAAGCATTGTATACAAACCAGATGAGTATGATGTTAAGATTATCTCTGTATCAAATATAGATGTACCAGAGTTTAAATACGGTAGTTTCTGTGATTACAGTTTCTATGAAAGAAACGGTACACCCCAGGATATGGAAACAGAGTATAAAAGAGCAATACAGGAAGATAAATTTATTGGCACATCTCATACATACATAGGTGGATACAAAGAAAGATGGAATGATATGTGGCATAAGTTCTGGGATGAGTATGAGGTGGATTGGGTAGATTTAGATACATTAGGTTCTGTAGATAAGCAGATGCCTATGTGGCAGATTCCAATAAACAAGAACGCTCCATATACACCAGAAAAGATTAGACCTCAGATTGCATATGAAGATGAGGCAGATGTTACAAACCCATGTAAGGTTGAAGATTTAAATGGTACAGACTCTTCTGAGGTGATAATCGATGAAGAAACAGAATTAACAATCTTTCATAACAATCAAGGACCTATGTGTTTAGAACTAATAGATTTCTTAAAAGAAAACAATTTAGAATATGAAGAACATCTAACATCAGATACTGACTTTGTATCACAATTAAATGCACATAAAGTTACTAATCCAACTAGTGAGGGAGTATCTGAATCTTACGGTTACTACCCAATCATATTTATAGATGGAAGATCATTCTCTGGATTCGATGAGAATGTAGAGACAGAATTAAGAGAGATATTAGATATATAGCCATTTACTTAAGAATGCCCATTTGATAACATAGAGTAATATATTTAATATTTTTTTAAACATTAATATGGAACAAACAACTCAGCCAGAGTATATCCCTATGCCAAGAATTGGTGATAAAGCACCATCATTTAAAGCAGTTACTACACAGGGAGATATTAATTTCCCAGAGCAATATAAAGGTAAATGGGTAATACTTTTTAGTCATCCAGCAGATTTTACACCTGTATGTACATCAGAGTTTATGACTTTTGCTAGTATGGATAAACAGTTTAAAGAGTATAACTGTGAATTAGTAGGTCTATCTGTAGATGGTCTATACAGTCATATTGCATGGTTAAGAACTATCAAAGAAAAGATTGAGTATAAAGGTATGAAAGATGTAGAGGTTAAATTCCCATTGATAGAAGATATTACAATGGAAGTTGCAAATAAATATGGGATGGTACAACCTGGAGAGAGTAATACAAAAGCAGTAAGAGCAGTATTTTTTATAGATCCTAAAGGTATAATTAGAACAATACTTTACTACCCATTAAGCTGTGGTAGAAACTTTGATGAGATATTAAGAACCTTAATAGCACTACAAACAGCAGATGCATTCTCAATAGCTACTCCTGCAGACTGGAGACCAGGAGATGATGTAATTGTCCCTACTGCTGGTTCGTGTGGTGTTGCCAAAGAGAGAATGGAAGACAAAAAGAATATGAAGTGTTACGATTGGTTTTTCTGTACTAAGAAACTTTTAAAGACAGAAATTGAGAAAAAGATAAAAGGTACTAAGATCAAAAAGTAATAGTTTTTAAATACAAAATTGAACACTCAACAAATACTGTTTTTAATAATAAATATTGTAGGACCACTCGTACTTCTTAGCTATATAATAGGTCTTAAAGCAGGAAAGAGTGCAGAGATCCTTTGGGGAGGTACACCTAAAAAGATAAGAGGTGTATATACACTATCTATGCTAGTAAGTGCAATATCATTCCTAGTTACAACTGTATTCATATTCTTGATATTAAGTAATAACACTGAATTACCCTACTACTTAAATACAAATATATTTAATATACTTTATGCAGTATTACTAATATTTTCTGCGATATGGATACCTTTAGTTAATATAATGGTAAATAAACCATCCAAATTAATATGGCTATATATTAGATTAGGACTAATATTAGTAGGTTTATCAGCATTAGGAATATTTATATTACTACTAGGGATAACTCCCCAACCAGCAAGTTTTATCTATTGGATATCAGTAGTTGGAATGGGAATATTTTTTATACACACAGGTATATTAGATGCTTTCCTGTGGCCATACTATTGGAAAAAGTAATATACTGTAAAGATTCTAATTGCTATTCATAAAATATCTCATCCCCGTATCTTGAAGCATCACCACCAAACTTCCAATATACATCTTTCCCAATTGAAATACTTGGCCTATAATCGCCATCTACCATTCCGAAATCAACAATTGTGAATGTTTCGACCTTAGGAGTTGATAAAGTTACTTCTTTTTCACCTATAAAGGTACAATCCATCTGATCATTAGTGGGGCAATTGTAGTTTTTAATTATTTGCTTATAGGTAGTAGTTGTTAAAATATCTCCATTTAAACCCATTTACCAACCTTTTCGATTCTCTCTTCTTCAGCAGACATTGAATTTGGATAGTAATGGAAATTACCTGATGGGAAGAAATGATATTTTTCAGACCAACCTGCAGCCATAACCTGACTTTTTGCCAAATACCTTGAAGAAGGAAACCATCACAATCAACATCAAAATTATCAGAAACAGGATAATCCTTAAATAAAGAACAAGGTGGCTTATCTTGACCACTATATATAACTTTATATGCATTATCCATTTTATAAAAGTACACTATGTGCGAAGATCTTCTTCCTGAAACACTTGCGATAGTAATATTTTCACCTTGGCTAACAATATCGACTATTACATCTTGATTTTGTTCTCCAGCATCACCCAAAGCTCTTAACAAGGGCCGTTGTTCAGCTTCTATTTTTTTTAATTCTGTACTACTAAACGTAATATAAAAACTGGAATTTACATATTCTTGTTCATAGTAATACAAATCCGGATTAACAACCACATTACATCTATAATTTTCCTTCTCATAGCTTTCCATATAATCATAGAAAGATTCATCATCAAAACTTTTTGATGAAGTATCAACATTTTTAACAAATTTATAATTAGTAAATACTGTTCGAATCTTATCAAGAGTTTCTCTAACAAGTGACTGGTCATCCTTTAGTTGATTATAAGCGTTCAAAGTTAACATTTCTGCACTGAAATCTGAAGGTAATGACAAACTCGATCCTTCATTATTAACCCACCAAACATATGACATACTTGTCTCTTGGAACAGTGCTTCCTTCGAAGATATTCTATCTATTATTTCTCTCATTACAGATAAGAACTCTTCGTCAACACTTTCTTCTGCTTCTTCATCAATTTCCTCCTCGGAATTCTCCTCTGTTTCTTCACTTTCGTCAGGGGTTACTATCGCTTGTTCCGGAGATTCATATTCATCAGAAAATGACACAACAATATCAATAATTGCATATATAACTAAGAGAATAATTACTACTAGTGCGAATATCCTTAAAATACGAAAAATTGGATTCTTTGAAATCTTATCTGTCCTATCTTTATTTATATATCTTAAAATAGTGTTGGACATTATAAAAAGACTTAATTTATTTGATTCTCAAGTTAATTATAATTATTTTCTATTCATACCTCAATGCTTTCACAGGATCCAGTCTTGCTGCTTTCATTGCTGGATATATACCAGCAAGTACGCCTACTAATATACTTCCTAATGTAATATATATTGCGTTAAGAGGTTGGAAGTAAAAGAATTTATCTATTGCTGTAAAACCTTGTTCCTTAAGTAAGTCTACTATAAATGGATCTGATACCTGCATTAGTAGAAAGGTAATAGATAACCCTATTACACCCCCTATCAAGCCAATCAATCCTGATTGTATTAAAAATATTACTAATACTTGAGTATTAGATGCCCCTATCGCCTTAATTATCCCTATCTCTCTAGTTTGCTCATATATACTCATTATCATTGTATTGATAATCCCGATAGAGGCAACAACTGCTGATATTGAACCAAATATTATTAAAGCTATTGTTAAACCACTAGTTAGTGTAGATATGAAATCAATTATCGTTTTAGATGATATTACATTAAGACCCATATCCTTACTCATATACTCCTCTACATCTGAGGTACTCTGTTCATCTGTAGATACCAATAACTGAGAGTATCCAACACTCTTAATATACTCCTCTTTACTCTCAAAACCACCTGTCTCAACTAGTATATCTAAACCCTTAGATGTATTTATCCAAAAAGCATCATTACTAGTATCAACAATGCCTGCTACAGTAAACACATACTCCCTATTCATCATATTTTTGTTAGTAACAGATAGGAATGATGTATTGGGAGAACTCTTTAAATATATCTTCTTACCGATAATGGCATCATTAGAAATTTCAAAAAAGGACGGTACATATGTACTTACAAAAACACCATCATCTTTAAGTATTGGGTCTGGACCAATAAAAGAGCTATACATACTATGATCCCCTGGTAAATCTACAGACTGAACAAACTGAGTAGGATAGGCACTGTCATCACCCTCTAGATATACCTCAAAACCTGTAAGCATAAACATAGGGTATACATCATTAACACCATCTATACCCTTTATCTCGTCCCTAATACTGTCATCAATAATTATTACTTCTTTCTCCTGTGTTTCTTTTGTAGGAGCAGACATCATAGAGGAAAATGCCATCATATCTTGAGAAGAAACATATAGATCTGTTGGTTTAAACACTGAACTAAATTGAGTTAGTATAGCTCTTTGTAAATCTGTCATACCAAAAAGGATAAAGGTCATAAGCATAACTGCAATAGTAATACCTAAGCTTGTTAGTATAGTTCTTAACTTTCTTCTTGATATTAAATCTAGTGCATATTTAAACATTTTTACCATCTACTAAAGTAATTACTCTATCTGTTTTTTTAGCAATCTCTTTATCATGAGTAACTAATATTACTGTAATTTTCTCTTTTTTGTTTAACTCTCTTAAAAGAGAAACAATTGATTCACCAGTTTTACTATCAAGATTTCCTGTTGGCTCATCTGCAAGTACAATATTTGGAGTATCAATAAGGGCTCTTGCAATCGCAACCCTTTGTGCCTGACCTCCAGACAGCTCTTTAGGAAGATGCTTTCTTCTATCCTTTAGACCAACCATATCTAATAAATAATCTAACCTTTTATCAATATCCAGACCCTTACTTCCAGCAAACTTGTATGGAAGTAAAATATTTTCTTCAACAGAAAGAGAGGGAATGAGATAGAACTGTTGAAAAACAGTTCCCACAATATGTCTTCGATAGAAATTAGGATTGTACTCCTTTATATCCCTATCACTAATCAGTATCTTACCCGTATATCCCCAATCTAAACCTCCTAATATATTTAGTAGTGTTGATTTTCCTGAGCCAGACGATCCCACTATAGACAAGAATTCACCTTTCTCTATATCAAAAGAGACTCCTCTTAATGCCTCCACAGAGACCTCTTTACTCATAACATACTTTCTTTTTAAATCTTTAATCTCGATATATGACATATATACAAGTATAAACTGAACAGTTCTTAGTATATATTAAATATACTTAAGTGTTAAGACAGAATAGATTGCTTAATCTTAATATGCTCCTGACTCATTGTGTTGTTTAGCACATTAGAAGCAAATCTTTCTATTCCCCACAATCTTACAAGTTTATACCCATACCCTTTTGGAAAGTATCTCTCACATTTATTTAAAGTATAAATATATTCATCATATGAGTTACCAGGAGAATTCTGTCTGCCCCAAGGTTCAAATTGTGCTTCAGAAATCTCTAAACCAAACCCCTTTTCTTTCTGTATCCTATGTAATTTGTTTATACTTAATTCTAAAGGATTAAAAATATTTAATGGGTCTGATTTCAATTTATTAGGTAATCTAAAATAGTAGTTAAAACCTAATATTAGATTCTTCTGTTCATATATTTTTTCCTCTTCAAGAGTATTAAAAAGGTTAAGTATCTTTTTTAAATTCTTTTTCCCTGCACTATTTATCATTACTCTGTTATTTGGGAAATACTCTTTAAGTGTTTTTGCTATCTCTACCATATACTCATTAGACATAGTCATTTTTAATCTCCCAAAATCGTAGAAAGGTTCATTTTCAAATTGAAATATGACATCATTTAATCTATCCCCATACTCTTTTTTAAAAAGTGTTAATAGTTTAGAAAGATATTCATACGAATCCTTAGCTAACTTGGAGTCTTTTGTGATTCTGTTTTCTGAAAATTGAATAAGTTCTTGTGGTATATGCTGTTCTGGCCATCTAAATACTTTAATAGGGCCAATATTTAAACATATCTTACTCTTATTTTTTAACAAATATCTAATATATTTATCATAGTAGTCTAGTGATAACTTCTTATCCTTTTCTACAACATTCCACCTTAAACCTAATCTAATATCTTTAATACCGAGTTCTCTATCTACTATCTTTAAAATCTCAATAGGGGTATCAATACCAATATTTTTACAGTACTCTGGAGAAAAAGATGTCCCAATTACAATGTCATTTAGCATACCCTATTATACACTCTTACTATTTCTTCTAATTACTCTCTCACAATATCGACCATAAAGAGATTTTTTGTCTAAGAATACATCTTTTGATTGGTATGTTAAAACATACTCTTGTCCACCAATAAAAAATCCATCACCCTTTAAATCATTTAGATTCTCTACATCCATAGGGGTATCACGGACAATCACTCTCGCCTCTTCAATCAATGATTCAAGAAACTCAGGACTATCCATGTCCAATATACTTAAAAGCCTAGCAGATTCATTTTTATTTGGAGTGATCGCCATCAATTGAAACAGATAAATATCAGAGCTACCCCTTTTTGCATATCCAAAACATCTATCAGATCCCTGTACTTTTTCTTCATAGTAACATGTGTAAGGGACTTCTAATTCAACTTCTTGATGTTCTAAAACATCAGTAATTTCCGGTTCTTTTTGACCTAAAGGATCTTGTAACATATTTAGAAAGTAATATTTTAATGTATTATTATACCCTATCTTTAGCTATTAAAAACAACATATGGAGGGTGATCAAGCCTAGGACGATACACAGGAGCTATCTCTTTCCAATTTGTTTTTGTTAATTTCATCTCTCCAGTTCTAAGTTTTCCAACTTTTTCTAATACATGTACATATCTATTTAC
Organism: Candidatus Dojkabacteria bacterium; assembly: GCA_040765985.1. Lineage (GTDB taxonomy): Bacteria > Patescibacteriota > Dojkabacteria > SC72 > SC72 > UBA2259. The sequence continues at coordinate 10,666 of JAXGRK010000005.1, forward strand.
ATTCTCTCCCTTAAATATTTTACCTCTAAATGTTGTTATCTGATTCTTGTAATATTGAGGTAATTCGACTAAAGCAAATATTAGTTGTAAGTAAAGCTCTGTTCTATTAAGAATATCAAACACTCTTTCATCTTGTCCTTGAATTTTTGTAGAGGGTTCAGATATTAATATCGGTTTTTTTGATACATAGTCAATATCTTTACCCGCAACAACTCTATCAGAAATTACTTCTGCGATATTTCCATCAAGAGCAATTCTTGTCATTCTATCAAATCCCACATACTGTTTTTGATACAGAAATGGGTAAATATGAGATATATATGTCTGATGCTTTTCATCTTTTCCAATGTAAATATTTGCAACCCTGGAATCTTCCTCTGTATAAGTAATACTTAGACCTGTGTTCGTATCTTTTTGAGGTAATTCAATTTTTAATATAGGGTCTTCTACAAAAGTGGTATTTATTATATCAACAATATCACAATACTCTACAGTATCTTGCAATTTAGACAATTCTTTTTCAGACATATGCGTACAATTTTAAGCTTAGAGCGTTTATTATATTGTAAATATGCCTTTTTAACAAGATAATTGTTAAAAATATTGAATATTTATAACCATTTGATATACTAAATTAATTATTGGCATTAGCCACGGCTCCCTCTAATAATAGAGGGAGATAATTTGAATATCTTCAAAACTTCCTTAAAAACTTTTTGACAATCACTTATATCTAATTCTTCAATTTTGCAGAGAATACGCTTAGTACTATAAATCCAAATCTGTGAAGTTAAAACAGAAATAGTCCTTCCATCTAAAGTAATTTGAATATAATATCTGTTTTCTATTAACACAAAACTATCCCCACTTCCTAATATGGCTTTTAGTAATATTGAAAACAGTTTAAAACAGATAGGGGATAACCTGAACTTAGATATAATTGATATGTTTAAATAAAGTTCTTGCTTGATATTTACTTTATAATAAAATAATAGTAGAATTCTGTTATGCAAAATATATTTATAAATACATATTTCTACTCTCTATGGCATCATACTAGTTGCTTAGGGAGGTATTTGCATCGACACTAGAATTTCAATAAAGAAAATTGTGCATATAACCTCCGAATAGGAGGTTTTTTAATATATATAAGTTATTTAAATAATTAAAAATGAATATAGAAAAAATATTAACAGATTTAGTAGAGATTCCATCTATAACATCAGATACTAAAAATTGTAAGAACGCTATTGAATATATAGATACTCTTGTTAAGAAAGAAGGCCTTAAAACAAAGATATTTGAAAAAGACAGTGTATACAGTTTACTAATAGCAAAAGAGATTAAAAATAAATATGAAGTAATACTTAATGGCCACTTAGATGTAGTCCCTGCACCTATAAAAGACTTTAAACCCAGAATTAAAGTAGAGAAAGGTAAAAAGATAATGTATGGAAGAGGAACTAGTGATATGAAAGGCCCTGCTGTAAGCGTATTAGTAGCCTTTTTAGAAATTCTTAAAGAGGGAGTTAATAAAGATATGGCATTACTTTTTACAACTGATGAGGAAACAGGAGGGTTTAAAGGTATGAAGAATGTTGTAGACCAAGGTCTTACAGCAGATATTGTATTTATACCTGATGGAGGACAGGATTGGAGCATATGTACCGATGAGAAGGGTGTATTCCACATTAAATTTACTTCAAAGGGTGTAAGTGCACACGGTTCAAGAGTATGGTTAGGAGATAACGCTGTTGTTAAATTAATTAAGGTATATACCAATTTACAAAAAGAGTTTACAAAAAGATGGGGAAAAGCAACTAAAAGTGATAACTGGAAACCAACTCTAAATCTAGGTGCGCTAAATGGTGGTAACTCCGCAAACAAGGTTCCGAATGAAGCACAGAGGTTAATAGATATTAGATATCCTACACCTGTAACACAAAAGATATTAGAAGAGATAGTAAGAAATAGCATCGTAAAAGATGTGTCATGGGAAACCATATCGACTGGTGCACCATTTCATACTAATTTGGATAACAGGTATGTTAAAAGTTGGAGTAAGTTAATAAAAAATCCAATCTTTGAGAAAGAACCAGGAGCTTCTGATGCTAGGTTTTTTGCAGAGAAAGGAATTAACACCTTAATTACTAAACCAATATCATCAAAGCCCCACATTGATAATGAGTGGGTAGATTTAGATGACTTAGTTATTTTTAAAAACAAGGTTAAAGAGTGGTTAAAAGAAATCTAACTACTTGATACTTGCTAATTAAAAAGTATATAATCTCGTATACATCAAGAGAGGTGGAGGGACTAGCCCTATGATACCTCAGCAACCAGTAGAAATATATGGTGCTAATTCTAGATAGATGTGAGATATATACTAAGACTCTCACAGAGTCTTTTTTTTATTCACATCAGTGTATTTAAATTTTTAATTTAATAGATGTGAGTAAAACATTTTTAACCTCACCAAAAACATATTTTACATCTGAAAGTGTTACAGAAGGACACCCAGATAAAATGTGTGATCAGATTAGTGATGCAGTACTAGATGCATGTTTAAAACAAGATGCCTACTCTCGCGTTGCTTGTGAATGTGCAACTAAGACAGGTTTTGTAGTAGTAATGGGAGAAATTACTACTAATGCAAACATTAATTTTGATGAACTAATTAGAAAAGTAATATTAGATATTGGATATGATGATAGTTCTAAAAGTTTTGATGGGAATACATGTGCTGTACAGGTAGCTATCTCTAAACAGTCTACAGATATATCTATGGGAGTAGATAACGCATTAGAGAAAAGAGACAAACAGAAAAGGGATGATATCGAGAAGATTGGAGCGGGAGACCAAGGTATGATGTTTGGATTTGCATGTGATGAAACACCTGAGTACATGCCCATGCCAATATATCTATCTCATCTTCTTACTAAACAGTTAGCAAAGGTAAGGAAAGAAAAGAAACTAAATTGGATATATCCTGATGGTAAGAGCCAGGTAATAGTAGAGTATCATAAAGGCAAACCTATTAGAGTAGATACAATACTAGTAAGTACACAACATAGTGCAGATGTATCTCACGAAGATATTGAGAAAGGTATTAAAAAGTATGTAATATATGAAGTTATACCTAAAGAATTAATAGATTCTAAAACAAAAATATATGTTAATCCTACAGGAAGATTTGTAATTGGTGGACCCAAAGGAGATGCAGGGGTTACTGGAAGAAAAATAATTGTTGATACATACGGAGGAATGAGTAGACATGGTGGAGGAGCATTCAGTGGTAAAGATTGTACAAAGGTAGATAGATCTGCAGCATATATGACAAGATATATTGCTAAAAATATTGTAGCTTCAGGATTAGCTTCCCGATGTGAGATACAGATATCATATGCCATTGGTGTTGCAAAACCATTGAGTATAATGATGGATACATTTGGTACAGGTAAGATATCTGATGAAAAGATATCTAAGATAATTGATAAAGTGTTTGATTTAAGACCGGGTGCCATTATCAGAGACTTAGATTTAAGAAAACCCATATTCCAACAGGTAGCATCTTACGGACACTTTGGAAGAGATGATTTAGACTTACCTTGGGAGAGATTAGATAGGGTAAAAGAGATTAAAAAGATTTCAAAGCAGTAGCCTTTCTGATAATCTATAAGTATGGAAGGAAACACTGCCCCAAAAATTGATTTGGTTGATCCAAATGCAGATCAATCATCACAAACAAATACAATGTCAAGAAGGGATTTTCTAAAAGTAGCCTTAACACTTGGTGCTGCAGCTACACTAGCTGCCTGCAGTCCAAAAGATGTAATAAAAGCTAGTAAATCAGAGAAACAGAATTTTGAAGAAAATATTGAAACACTAAATAACCAATACACTCAAAGAGAACAAGAGAAAGGTCCTTTTAGTTATGATAAATATGTAAATGGGTATCCAGGATTTGAGCAGTACATTGAACATATTGATAAAGTAGCACAATTAAGAGAGGAAGAGACAGGCATTAAACAGGATGTTATCAAAACATTAACATCCTCAATTATAGCCACCCATTATAATAACTGGGAACAGGTTGATACAAATATTAACATTGCAAGACAAAAGGTTGGACCCATGCAGTTTTACCCTGGGGATGTTGAGAAAGTAATAAGAAATAGATATAAAAATGAATTTGAATTTACTCCAGAACGATTACAAAAACCCCTATACAACATAAAATTGGGGACAATATCCCTTCTTAACTCCTTAGCTGAAATAGAAAATGATGGCCAGAATAAAGATATGATGCAATTAGTATTAGCTAAATACTACGATTCATCCCCTGCTCTAATTAATCTAGTTAAACAGAATAAAAATATTAAAGGTTTTGAATATTCTAATCCTAACTTCATACTTTACCAAAAGAACATACAGATACTTGGATCTTCATCAGAACAACAACAAAACACAGAAGAAAAGGAAAGAGGCATAGATACTATATGGAACAATGCAATTGAGTATTGGCCACATACAAAGATAAAAGAAAATAAAGAGGTATTCTATCAACAGGTAGAAAAATACTACAATGATGAATTAAATAATAATCCTAAATTAAGTAGGAAAGAATTACTTTCAATATTTCTATCTGTTGCAATGACAGAAAGTAATGGAGGATTAAAGAAAGAATCCCCTATATCTGGTGCTATAGGTTGGTATCAACTAATACCTAGATGGAAACATCTTGAAGATTTTAATTCTGCTAACGGTACGCAGTATTCATATCAAGAGCTACATGACAACGATAGGGTAAGTATAGAGGTTGGAATATGGACATTAATGAGATACAGAAATAGTATGGATTTACATCAAAGTATGAAATTCTTTAAAGGTGGAAATACATTTGGATATAACCCAGATGATGGTATATGGTGGAACAGAGTATCTTACTGTACTCAAAATCTTTTAGAGGAAGATAAATTAGGTATGGGATATATGGACTACTACTACAATAATGTTGGCTTTAGTAAAAATGAATTCCTACAAAATAGATCTCATATTGCTAATGTGTACATCAATAAGTAGAGAGGTGAAGATTTATATATACACCAGACTTTGATTACTCGTACCTTAATGCATTTAGAGCAGAAATCTTTTTTGCCCTTTCTGCAGGATACCATCCTGTAATTACTCCTACAATTGCAGATACTATAACCAACCCAATTCCTAAAATAAAAGGTATGTATGTTACATCCATTGGAGTTCCTCCCTGACTAACCGACAATATAGATATAAATATACTTAATAATTTCCCAACAATAAAACCAAGTATTAAGCCAAAAACACCTCCCAAAACACTCATAATTAAGGACTCAGCAAGAAAAAGAGTTTTAACTTGAGATGATTTAAGACCCATTGTCTTAAGAAGACCAACCTCTCTGGTTTTCTCTAACAAAGATACTGTCAAGGTATTAAACATACCTAAAGATGCTACTCCTAAGGCAATTAGTCCTAGTACTAATAATGCTATTCTTAAAGTATGAAAGAGATTACTTACACTATCAACCGTATCAACAACAGAACTTGTTTGGAAACCCAATCCTTCTAATTTCTCCCTAGCAAGTTGTACATCCTTTGTATCTTCAACAATTACTTTCACAGAAGACACATTCTCCAAACCGTCTACCATGATATCTCCAAGTGGAATAAAGAATTTTGGAGATTGATTATCACTTATAACTCCAACTATTTCAAATTCTTTTGTTTCAGATTCAACTATATAATTTGAACGATTAAAAAGTCCACTATCAAATATAATTGTAGCTTCAAATTTCTTTTTTAAAGCTTCGTTAGCTGTAATACCCAAAAGAGTAAGCATAGAGTTATTAACAATTGCTACTCTTTGGGCATCTGCTGGGAACTTCTTAATATCAGTTTGTATTTCTTGATTTGCCCCAAGCTCAGAAGATATACTAACCCAATCAATACTATCATCTTCTTTAACTAGCTCCTCTAAATCAATAAATGATCCTTTCGTTGAAGAGTCTTGTTCTCCTAGAACTTTTCCTAATAATCTTTCTTCAACACCTTCATTAAAAACTAAATCGGAACATTTTAGGAATAACTCAACAGTTCTTCTCTCATAACTCTCATCTTGAGGAGTAGTATAATAGTGAGAACATAAATCACCACAGGATTTTTCTACCCAGAGATCTATTGTAGCTTGAACCCAATAGCTATACTCCTTTCCATTACTACTTTTTATTAAATATTTTTCATCCAAACCGTAACGAGAACCATAAACTAATAAACCCTTATAATCTAGAGCTTCATCGATACTTAAGACTGGAAGAATAACAGAATCCTCTTTTGGTTCAAGATATGTATTAATAAAATCACCACTATGTATGCCAAAGTTAATCTGTTCAATACCCTTACCAGTGTATATCTCCAATGAGCTTCCCACACTAACCCCATATCTTTCAATCACACTATTATCTTCCGTTATATACCCCAATGATACCCTCTGTTGATCAACATCTCTTATGACCTTGTACTCCTCATCAATACAATCGTAATCAGTTAAATAACAGTTCTTCTTTTCCCACAAAAGGAAGTTATCTTTAATCCATCGACTATACTCATTACCCTCAACATCTATAGCTGAATAACCCTTATCATTATCACTCCTTTTTCCCCAAACCTCTACAGCTTCCTGTTCACCACTGTCTCTTTTTGTATATCCAATTATTGTAGAACCTTCATCTGCTTTAGAGTAAACTGGTTTCCAAACTAAAGGATTAATTGAATATCTAACCTTTGAAATTTCCTCCCCAAAGCTCTTCTTGGTAATTAGTATAGAACTTAAACCTGCTACCTCCCCAGGAGTATCCTCGGATGATTCTACTTTAATATTATCCCTACTCTCTTCAAAAATATTTCCAAAAAGAGGTTGCATACCACTCTCTTTAAGAAAATCACTTGAGACACCGTATACTATTACATCTGATACCGCATTATTGTAAGTAATCTTTGAAACCGATGTAACAATTGGCATTACTAAATCGATCTTATCAATTTGTGATATCTCTTCAATTGTATCAGCATTAAAAACCAAAGGAGAACCCTTTGAAACATTAACATCAATCTGCTTCATCTCTGACAGACTAGCAATTTGGGATACTACTAACTTCTCGAATCCATAACCAGTTGATAACAGGAGAATAATCGCCCCAAACCCAATAGCCATTCCCCCTATGGTAACAACGGTTCTGTTTTTTTTCATTGACAGATTCTTCATTGCTAAAAGGATAAGGTCTGAGTTTTTTATATCAGAGTTACCCTTAGAATCAAAAAGCTTTAAGATATAAGTATATATCCTGTCATATTTCTTATTAATGATATTTGAACTTGAATTCCCTTTCTTATTCGGTTTGTTAAGTTTCCTCTTTGGTGAACGAGTAAGAATATATTTTATAGAAACAAAGAATAGAAGAATGAAAAATTTAAAAAGAAATATACTCTCTAAAAAGAATGTTTTTAGAAATACTGCAATCCCTATTATTATCTCCTTAAGAGTCTTTTTTTGTTTCTTCTGCTTGTTCTTCATACAAAACTTTTGCTGTAATCATCTTAAATCTTTCTAGCTCCTTATCTCCTGCAAGATACTCTTTAATAATAACACCATCTGACATATTTAATGATCTTGTTGCAAATGGTAGAAACCCAAGATCATGAGTAACCATTATTATTGTATTTCCTTTACTGTTATACTCCTTAAATAGATTCATTAAAGATTCGCTAGATTTAGAATCCAGATTCCCAGTAGGTTCATCAGCAACTAATAATACAGGACTCGATATTAAAGCCCTTGCAAATGAAACCTTTTGTTGCTGCCCAGAAGAGAGTTCTGTTGGAACTTGATCTGAAGAACCTTCCATTCCTACCATTCTAAGTAACTCTAGTGCTTTCTCATTTCTCTCCATCTCGTTGTATCCTCTTAATGTTAGAGGAAAGGCAACATTCTCTAAAACATTTAAGGATTTAATCCAATTCTGTTGTTGATATATTAAACCAACCTCCTCTTTCCTTATCTGTGATCTATCATCTTCGGAGAAAGAATAGATTTCCTTTCCAATAAAGTTTACAGTTCCCTCTGTAGGAACTTCTAGACCTAACAAAATATTTAATAATGTACTTTTACCACATCCTGAAGAGCCAAAAAGTATAACAAATTCACCCTTTCTTATTGTCACATTAACACCCTTGATAACCTCAACAAAGGTGTTTCCTACTTTAAAGATTTTTACAATATCTTTTCCCTCGAGAATTTTATCATTACTCCTATATTTAGAATCCTTCATCTGTATTACTATCATACTTTATATATTCAACAGAAGGGAGAACTAGGAAGCTATCTGATTCGTTTACTTTTCTAATATAGACACCCTCTTTAGGAATATTCTCTAGAAACACCACATGTATTTCTCCCTCTTCACTACTGGTTTGTAATACTGTTTCACTTTTACCAAATCTTTTATCACCATATTTAACATAGCCAAGTGTACTATCCTTTGACTTCCAAAAGATAATTACATCCGTAGGAGTAACAAAAGTAATCTCAGTGTATTTATCCATCTTACGAGCCGATATATTTATTAAAAGTATTGGTATTAACAAGGCTGCTATAAATACCACAACTGTTAAACAAATATATATATCCCTTCTCTTAATTTTTTTATTAAATATTTTCATTATTTTTTACCTAAAAATGAGAAAATAGAGATTAGATTGTCTATTGCAAGATCAAAGGCGTTTTCTGATGAAGAAGATGAAACAATTACCTTATCAATTGAATAACCTAAATTCCCCTCTTCGTCTTTTGATACTGCCCTTAGATGATACACCTTTGATGGGGTAAGTCCTGAAATTATAACGATATGGTTATTAGACAGTATTGTATCTTCTTGAGACTTCTGAGAGTAAGTACTCCCCGTACCCTCTCCATATTCTATTTGAGCACTTGTAGGTTCATCAGTTTTGTATGATACAACCAACTGTGCGCTAGCTTCATCTCCAGATCCAATAATCTCAGAGGATACCTCTAAATCATATATCTGAGGAGGTCTGGTATCAACAGCTGTTGTGAAATTAATTATCCCACTATTAGCCTCATTACCTATAAAGTCCTTTCCGGAAATTATTATAGAATACTGCGTATTAGGTAAGAGATTAAGTATTACTGCTCTATGTTTCCCCGCTTTAAGTGCTACATTAACCTCATCTAACGCCTGTTCTGGAGAGGAACTGGGGAAATACGTTACTACAGAAGAAATCGCTGTATTAGAGACCCACTCTACTAACAACGTTGTATATGCAGCACCAGAAACTTGGTATACCTTAGAATCGATAATTTTTGGTCTGGGCAGTGTCTCAAAGGAGTGCATCTCCCCTTCGTACTCAGATCCATCAATATCAAAGGTATTAATTTTGTAAAAATACTTCGTTCCATCTTTAATATCATTTAATTCAACACTATGCGTTCCTTCCTGAGTACCAGTAAATACTTCTACCATACCTCCAAAAGAGCTGGTTTCTCCATACAATACTCGGACCTTAATTGCACCTTTGGTTGTAAACTCTATTAACGCAGAATTTAGACTTACCCTTTTAACAATTGGTTCCTGTATTGATGGAGGGGGAGATGTTGTAAATGCATCCTCTTCAGATATACCAATATTACCATCTTCATCTGTCCACTTAACTACATAGAAGTACTTTGTACCAGGAGTTAGATTGTTTATTGTAAGTATATGATCTGCAACCTGTTCAGAATTAGAAACCTCTTCTTCAAAATATACCCCCGATTCAGTTCCATACGCTACTCTTGAATCAGCTGTACGTGATGTTACCCAAGACACTGTTGCTTTCTTAGGAGTTACATCCGAAACAATTGGTGTAACGAGTAAAGGTGCAGGTTCAATATATCTTCCATCTGGATAAAGAGATACTATCTCTGAAAAAGCACCACAGTTGTTAGTACTATCACAAGCTCTTATTTTGTAATAATAGGTGGTTTGATTCAATTTGCTATCTACCAATGAAGCTCCACTAGTAAATGAGTGCTTTGAAAAGTTATTTCCATTTGTAGATCTATATACCTCATAACCGGCGACACCACTTCCTTCATTATCCGGAGGATCCCATGATACAGCTAATCTCCAACTTGATGTACTTTTGACAGATACATCTGCTATCTCAATATTAAGCGGTATTCCAGGAGCAATCGTATTTGCATAGAAAGAAACTGATGTATAATCACCATAATTAACATTTCCTGCTTCATCTTTTGATACAATGTAGAAGATATTTTCTCCTGGTAAAGTTGCATATGCACCTGCATTAAGACTACGAAGACTAGTTTGAGAAACACTGTACTCTGTTGGAAGTGCATTAATACTATACAGATATGAAAGGTTTGATTGAGAACCATAGTAAGTTCCCTCTAGAGGCGGATCCCACTCAAATCCAAAGGAATTAGTAGTACTACTAGTTGGTGTAACTGTAAGATTTGTTGGAGGTGCAGGGGCATTTGCCGAATCAACATAGAAATAGTAACCATTTAAATACTCACTATAATTTCCTGCAGCATCCTTAGCCCTAACCTTAAATACGTTTGTCCCAACCTTGTAAGAAGGTACATCTTCAACAGATGTTTCTTCTATACACTGGTCAACTGAATAAGCACCTGAAACAGCTCCAGTTCTATAACAGTAAGAAACCACAGGTGCACCAACTGTACTTGTGGGATCCCAATCAAATGAGAAACTGTTATTTGCAGTATACCCTGCAGGATCAACAGAAAGATTATCGACAACGACTGGTGCTGATACATCATATTTATATATAAAGGGCTGCCATGTTTCGACAGAATAGTTACCAGCATCATCAACTGTACGAATTCTAAGATAATAGGTAGAAGAGTCTTCTAGAGTTGAGGGTACAAAAGAATTACCTTCTTGGAATACTCCATCTTGTGCAGGATCTGCACTTGAATTCGTACCCCAATATACATTATATCCAACAACTCCCGAACCGTTTATTCCATCATTTGCTCCAAATTCCTCTCCAACCTCTTCCCACTCAAAGTAAGGACTCTGATAGCCATACCAATTGTTAGTCATCAGTGCTATCTCTCCACCATCTTGGTTAAGAGATATGAAACCAGAAAGGCTTGGATTTGTAGGTTCCAAAATATCTTGATAGTAGTCTATTGTATATCCCAAAAGAGTTGGAGTATATATACCATCACCGGTAGAGAAACTAAATCTTATCTTTAAATACCTACCTACAACAGAATTGATTTTGTACTCAAACATACTGTTACTCTTTTTTTCTCTTGACACAGAGGCCCAATCACTCCATTCTAAGCTATCTTGAGACGAACTAGTTTCAATTATTAATTGAGTATTTTCAACATCCTGATAATTAACTTTTAAATTACCCCATTTGTATACACTTGTTAAGTCATGTATTTGAGATTCGTATACCCCTTCTCTTAAAAACCCTGAACTATTGGTTTCTTGTATGTATGTATAGACAGCATCTTGATATGTATTTGTACCACTCCCAGCTAATACATATATAGAATTTTCTAGATTACTTTCTCCCGCACCACCAGCATATATCTGTCCAGGAAAGTTTGGAAGAGTACTCCAACTTTCTGAAACTAAAGAGTATTTGTAAAACTCGCTGGTGTTTGCACCCCTTGCAGCATAGAAATTACCATCATTACCATCAACTAAAAATCCATCATTGTATATATTAGCATTCAGAGATGTTAATGATGACCATGTATCACTTTGGATAGTATATTTATAAAAGGGGTTTGGATTAGCACTAGCACCTCTTAATGTATATATCTCTCCATCTTTAAAAAGAAGCTCCGAACCATAGTATAGAGTACTAGTAACATTTGTTAAAGTAGACCACTTTGATCCACTAACCCCTTGAGTATCAAATCTATAAAAAGTGTTGGTATTACCCCCTCTACTTAGATATATATACCTAGAACCATCATATACCATTGAAGAACCACTATTAGTAACCACAGGAGTTTGATCTTGAGTTTCTTCTATCCAAGTATTTGTATCAATATCGTAAACGAAAAATCCGTTATAGTAGATTCCACCCGTAAGATATATTTTGTTCTGAACAGAATCATAAACTATGCTTGAACCTAAATATGCACCAATTGGTAAACTAGAAAGATGTGTTATCTCTCCAGTCACCTCGTTCCAACGGACAAATTCGTCACCGTAGTTTCCTCTTGTAATATAGAAATTATTATCATCTCCCTTTAGAATATCTGCACCGTAATTCATATTGAATGTGCTAACTCCCTCATACTCTCTTTCAAATAGACCTCTTGTAGGTATCTCCCATGAATCACTCTCAATGTGATATTTGTAGAATAGATTTGAACTCCCACCCCTAATAGCATAAAGATACTCACCTACAGGGTAGAGTCCTGATCCATAATTAAATCCCGAAGGTGCAGATTGAAGTTGTGTCCACTCTTGTGTATCTAAAGAGTACTTATACATATACGGAGTACCATTTCCCGGCATATAGTACAGAGAATTAGATGCCTGATAATATGTAATAGAGGCACCTAAGTAGGCAAGAGCTGGCAGTTCACCTAATACACTCCACTGATTAGTATTTATATTGTAAACAGAAAAAGCACTAGAATAGTTACCCTGTGTAACATAAATTAATTGATTTGTAATATCTATTGCCATACTACCCCCCATATACACATTGTTATTAATCTGAGTTTGAGGAGCACTGAAATCGGGTCGTTCAAGACTTTCCCATACATCTAAAGCGGTATCATATCTCCAGAAGAAATCAGCATTATTTCCTCTAAGTACATAAATATATTCAGACCCATCATAAACAACAGAGCTTCCGTAACCAATTGTAAGTGGTAGACTAGACACATCACTATACCAGCTATTACTTCCAATATTATACCTCCAAAAATTAGTAGTATTCCCCCCATAACACCATATAGATACCCATCAGGACCCTCCCACCATACCACCACCGTAATAGAATGCCCCTGGTGCACTAGACAGTTCACTCCAAGAATCTGTAGATATATCATACTCAAACACCCTATTACTGTTCACTCCCAAAGGAACATAGATTTTACCCAAACTCTCAATATATACAGAACCCTTAGACGCATATCCCAAGCTAACTGGTGCGTATGTTAATCTATTCTGTAACCAGAATCCTCCAGAAACATTATCAAGTTTTATACTCTCATCTGTTAATTGGACATCATTAAAAGTTCCTACAAAATTATCATGACCTATATCCAAAGAAATAACTGGTGCAACACCATCATAATCGTATATGAATAGCGTTACAGGTTCACTCCTGTTCCCTAAAATGTCTTCAGTAACCAATCTAAGATAATTTAAACCGGTTGAAAGACCCTTATGAACTGTATATGTCAAATCTGTTTGGAAAGATCCTAACTCAACTGGATTTGCATTAATTACTGACCCAAAATATACATAATAACCAGAAACGGATGTCTCTAAATCATCCCCCTCTTCCCATGTAAACGAAGGATTAGTGTATACATATTTCTCTTCACTTGTTAATTGAGTACCCCCAATCTCTTGAGACAAAGCAACAACATTTATAGGATTTGATGGCGGATTAATATCAGATACATACGAGAATCCAATACTATCAACCACAGGAGTTTCAGAACCATCTGTAGACGACAAAAGTGTAATCTTTATCTGTAAGTATCTATTCGTTGGAGAAGCTATTTCATTCGAGACAACCTCTTCCCAAGAACTCCAAGTAATTGAATCTACACTAGTACGTGTTTCAACAAGGACATCTGAATCAGAAGGGTAATTACCATTTAAAGACATCTGACCCCAACTAGACACATACTTTAAATCCTGTATCTGAGATATCCAGGTTCCAAAACTCTTGTAGTCTGATAAACCATATGAGTATATCAACATATCCAATCTACCACCACCTCTTGTAATAAATATGTCCCCTAGCTCATTTGAAACTATAGAAGCTCCTGTCCAAGAACCAATATTTGTTGGATTGTATGGTGCGTAAGATCCTAATCTCTTCCAAGTATCTGTTGATATGTTGTATTCCCAGAGGTCTGATTTATAATTCCCTGCAATAGCTACTATCTTTCCATTACCATCATAAACTGCATCTGTTCCATACAATGGAGAGTAAGGTAAAGCTGATAGTTCCGTCCAAGTATCCGAAGATATTACATATTTAAACATTCTCTTTACCCCAATCCCTCCCGTAAAGTATATGTCTGTACCATCAGATAGTAGTGTTGTCCCATATGAAGCTATAACAGCTGTAGGTAAGTTTGAGACTGTTTGATCCCATGTATTAGAAACAAAATCATATCTCCAGAAAGCGCTTGTATTTGCACCTTGTGTAACATACAGATAGTTACCTGTACCTGGATACGCAAGTGCTGCTCCATATCTTGTTATAGCAGGAGAATTTGCCAATGACTCCCAAACAGCACCCGATATATTATACCTAACAAAAGATGCTGTACCACTACCTGTTAAAAAATATATATACCCATTAGCTAAAACACCATTAGTATAATCATTAAATGTTACTGGGCTATCAGGCAGTGTAGTCCATAGATTGTTTGATACATCATATCTATAGAAAGTTGCAGTATTTGTACCTCTTAGAAAATATATATAGTTATTGTAAAAGATACCATCAGAACCTGTGCTCAAAGTACTCGGTGCCTCTGAAGGACCTATAAACTCTTCAAGAGTAATATCAAATTTCCAGAATCTATAATCACCATTACCTCTAAAAAAATATATATATCCATCACTACTGAGATACTGTACCCCAGCATACCTAGAAGTTAAAGGAGCATTTACCAAGGTACTCCAACTTCCACTACTAATATTATATTTATAAAAGAGAGTGGTATTGTTCTGTGCTGCTAGGTAAATATTTCCATTGGCACTAGTAATATCAACATCATCATTAACATTTCCAGGAATGTTACTTAATGTACTCCACGTTTTTGATACTAAGCTATAAGCATAGAAAGTGTTAGTGTTTAATCCCCTTGGAGTATAAATATAATCACCAACTCTTTCCAAATCGGCACCTGATCGTAAAGTATTTGGAGTACTTGCTAATATACTCCAACTATTTGTAGCTACAGTATATTTATAAAAGTTTTGTGTTGAGTTCCCCGTTATAGCATAAATATTTGTCCCATCTGTAGTCATACTAGCTCCCTGGAAGACAAGATCTGGATAATTTGGAAGCATCTCCCAACTATCCTCTACAACAGAATACCTAGCAAAAGTCTGTTGATATCCACCAAACAGTGCATATATATACCCATTAAGATATTGAATATCTGAACCAAAATATGCACCCCTGGGGAGATTTTCTAAAGTAACCCAACTATCACTTTCGGCTCTATATTTCCAAAAAAGAACATCTCCCAACCCTCTAACAACATATATATTACTACCATCAGATGTAAAAGCAGCACCAACACTTAACACCTTGTCTGGTGTTTTCCAAGTTAGAGCTCCCCAACTACCACCTGTTTCTAATTCAATACCTACCCCAGAACTTACAGGTCTTGTACCACTTAGACTACCACCGTTCCAATCCTCAATAGAAGATATATTTATATCCGCAGAAAACACTTTTGAAAAAGAAAGGACACAGAAAAGGATTGATAATAGACTTACACTTATTTTTCTTGTATTAGACAGTTTTTTGTTTCTCATATTACCTCTTATCCTTACAATAGATACCTATCTAATTATGGTACCACTTAACAATACAGAAATAAATATCTGACAAGAAAATCTATCAAATATATAGCTCTAAGAAAATTCCTTATATATTTTCTTTACAAAATAAAAAACATTTAAGTGTATATACTAACAAGGAGTAATTTTTCCCTTGTTATTTATACCAAAATGATATATAGTGCATAGCCATTTAAACTTAGTAAATAATAACTGTGGGAAGATTTGGAAATAATAATAGAAGATCTGGAAGTGGAAGAAGTTTTGATAGAAGACCAACTGAAATGTATCCAGCTGTATGTGATAAATGTGGTAGAGAGTGTAAAGTACCATTTAAACCATCTAATGATAAACCAATATACTGTAGTGACTGTTTTGAACAACAGGGTGGAGGAAGAGATGATAGAAGAGACAGCAGAAGAGATAGTGGAAGAAGAAACTTTTCTGATTCAAGAGACAGAGGTGATAGAGAGATGTTTTCTGCAATATGTGATGACTGTGGTAAGGAGTGTAAAGTACCATTTAAACCTAGCTCAGATAAACCAATATACTGTAGTAAATGTTTTGAAAACAGAGATAACTCACATGATAGAGATAGTAAGAGTAAGAACTTTAGTGGAAATAGTGAACAGTTAGATTTGATTATCTCTAAATTAGATATGATAATATCAGCACTAGAAGCTAAAAAGAGCTCTGTTGTTAAGAAAGAAGTAAAAAAGAGAGTAGAAAAGAAAGAACCTGTTAAGAAAGAAGTTAAAGAAAACAGTTAAGAAAGCTAAGAAGGAGTAATTAACTCTGTATAACTCTCAATTACGAAATTAGATAGTTGATATACAAAATCATCATTCCATCCCCTATTCATTATCCCTATGGAAAATAACCCTGCTCCTTTAGCAGATTGTAAACCGTAAAATGAGTCTTCAAACGCTATACACTCATCAACCTTTAATCCAAGATACTCAATACCCTTTAGAAAACCCTCTGGTGCAGGTTTACCCCTAACTACAGAGTACCTATCAAATACTTTTTCAAAATGTTTGAATATTTTGTAATGTGTAAGCATTCTCTTAACATGTTCTTCTCTTGAAGATGTAACAATTATCTTCCTTTTATCTTTGTTACCCTCAAACTCTAAAAACTCCTTAATACCAGGTAAAAGATATATCTCATCATCAATCTCTTCTTCAATGAATCTCTTTTTATGAATGTAAAACTGTTTATTAATCTCCTCTGGAGAGAAATCTTTAATACCCTTGGTACCTAAGTACTCTACTAAACCGTTCTTTGCACCCCTTCCTGATATATATGTCATAAAGTCATCTTTAGTAAACTCTAGATTAAACATATCCTTTAAAACCAATGCAAATGAATCTACATTAAGCTTATCTAAATTTACTAATGTCCCATCAAAATCAAAAAGAAAGCCTTTAGCTTCTCTAACTTTTTTCTTAACATCTTCAATATCTATTCTATTCATACTTTATAGATTCTATCAGCTTTATATATATATTTGTCAAAAAACGGTATCTATTGTATAATGTCAACGTTTTTTAATATTTAATAAAAACTAAACATGGCTATATACATGAGAAGAGATGGACGAACAGAGTGGTGTCCAGATTGTGCAGAACAAAAACAAAACAAATTATTTATTAATCCAGGCTATCGTAACGAAGAAAAACAGTTTATTGGAACTGTTGACTCAACTGCAAGAATGCTAAATATGCTTGCAAGAGAACAGTTATCTCAAGAAGAATTTAATAAAGCTTTGGATAAGAATGCAAATCATATTGGAGTAGATACAGATCTGTTATTATCTCTAGCAGAACAAACTCTCCAAGAGAAAGAGAGTCCGAAAGAAGCTTAATAGAAAAAGGTTTTTTAAAACAATTTGACCATTTAATATTTTTAGTCTAGAATTTAATTCCAAGTAGATAACCATATACACACATGAATATTACTTGGAAAAATACGTCCTCTGCTCAGATTAATACCCCCTACTCTTCAACCCCAATTAATTATAAAGTTTTTAAGGCAGATACAGATATTGATATCTATGTTATTCAATCTGAAGAGACTAAATCCCTAGTTATTGCCCATCAAAAAAATGGTAAATTAATACCAGCTAGATTACATTTAGGTATGGAAAGAGCAAAAGAACTTTGCTCTGCTACATTTACAATAGCTAGTACAGAGGAATTTAAAAAAGCAATTAATCATAAATATATACCTGCGAAAGATGCAATCAGTGCAATGCTAATTAGAGAACCAATTGCTCAATCCCCCTTTATTAATACATATATGGGAAGTGGTTTTGAATCAAGACTATACGGTATATTAGATGTACATCATGTAGAGGATAAAGATGGCA
This sequence comes from Candidatus Dojkabacteria bacterium, assembly GCA_040765985.1. Taxonomy (GTDB): domain Bacteria; phylum Patescibacteriota; class Dojkabacteria; order SC72; family SC72; genus UBA2259. Next base: position 28,915 of record JAXGRK010000005.1, read on the forward strand.
TTAAGGGACTCAGTGGAAAGGTATGTACATACAGAATAGATATCCCTGAAGAAAAATCAGAAGAGATACACAGAGATATTAAATTAGGAATACTCTATGACTCTATAGCTGGAGGAAGGAATTTAATAGCTGCTATTGATAACCTTAAGAATAGGTTTAAGAATATTGAGAAGTTTGTAATTCTTTCAGTATATGCATCATATCAAGGATCTAAAAGAATATATGACAGATGTAATGAATTAGGTGTTAAATGTGAATTCTTCTGTATGCATGAATTACTTAATGCAAGTCCACTTAACGAGTATGACTGCTTCTACCCGTTATGGAATATATGCAAAGAAGATGAAGAGATACTTAAAACTTTTTACAAAGAGAAATACAGAGATATATGTTTAGGAGGTGATTGGACAGCTAATACCCTAGGATATGAACAAGCCCAGAGTGTATTTAAATCCCAAATGTATGAATTGGGTTTAAGTGAATTTTTTAACAAGATATCTTAAGGAAGACACAGAGATATCTAAACCAGAGCAACCTGTTTGATTTGAAAAACGTGAGTTGTGTAAAAAGTAATTCACATTTTTTACATAAAGTTCCACATTCTTAAAATCTTCTGATAATCTTTTTTGTATTTGTTCTTCATTCTCCCCACCCCTTTTTAAAATAGAGGTATATACCTGTTCCCAAGAGTCAGGTACTACTCCTACTGATATAGGTTGAAAACCGTATTTTGGTAAAAGATTAGTAAGTGTAATAGCCCCATTAATATCTACCCTAGCTACTGGTATACCATTTCCCTCTCTTAAGAAGATTCCTTGGGTAAGCCATAAAGATAACCGTAATGAAAATCATTTTCTATCAGAGAGTACTCATCCATTAATGCTTTAAAATATTCATCCCTTGTTTCATTTTCCAATTGTTGTCTCATCCATATATATGCACTTTCTGGTTCACAATTACCTACTCTTCTTTCTCTTGAGGTAGCAGTTACAACATGGTATGCCTCGTGTGAAGATAGTAATGGAGAAAGAAGCACAATCTTTTCCACTTCCCGATAACCCAGTTAAAACTATTACAGCTTTTCTGTTAAAATCTTTCTCAATTGGGATATTTATGTAAAGCCCTGGATACTCCATCTCCAAATTCTCATAAACACTTTTAATTGGATATTGAATATCAAGACTCTCTAAATCGATTTTCTCTTCTTTTTCAAACATATACTATTATATATATTCTAAAGACATAGCTTTTCTAACCTGAGCAATACTTTCTTTGGCGTTCTCTTTTGCAATACTTTTTCCTTTTTCAATAATATCTTGTACATAAGAATCAGGAATTTTTGATTTTTTCTCTTGGAAATCTTTTAGATATCTTTCTAATGAGATACTAATTACACTCTTTAATTCCCCCATTACATTTTCTCCATTCATATGCCTATCCATAATCTCATCAATCTTCTTTTTCTCATCTTCGTTTGATACGAACTTTCCAACAGATATAAGAGATTCCAATGAATCAGTCATCTCTTTGGCAAAAGCGGTTTGTGCTTTTTTACTTTAGATAGTGAAATATCAATGGCATCATCAAGCAAAATTGCTCCAGATGGACTACTCTTACTCATCTTCCCATCCCCATTTAAGATTTAATTCTAACGGGTTTACCCAATGAAAGAACATTAGGAACAGGGATGGTTTCTCCATATGCCTTGTTAAACTTTCTTGCTAAATACCTTGCCATCTCTACATGAGCAACTTGGTCATCACCAACTGGAACATATTTTGATTTCTGAAGTAATATGTCAGAGCTCATCATAACTGGATACATAGCTAAGAGTAATGATGCATTTGATACATCAATATCCTTTTTAATCTTCTCCTTAAGTGTTGGTACTCTTAATATTTCAGATATTGTTACTAATCTTGAAAGATACAGATTTAATTCTGAGATTTCCTCAATTAATTGAACTGAACAAATATATCACAGTTATCTGGATTCAAACCAAGAGCTATGTAATCTTTTACTACATCTAAAACATATTTTTGAGTGTCCTTTGGCTCAGCATCAGTTAAGGCATGTAAATCTGCAACAAACACCATAGGCCTCCTATCTCTTTCTCATTTTGTAACGTTACAATAGTGTGTACAAGAACCAATAACATTAGCTATTGTCAGACCACCAGTTGGCCTTATCCCTGTAAACACATCTACTTTGTACTCTATGTTTTTCATATATTTAAAATACAATTAACTTCTGTAATTATCACTATCATATGCTAGATAATATATAATTAGAAGAATGAATATACAGGATTTTAAAACTTAAAACAGATACATGAATACTTTTGCAGTACATAATACATGTAAATTAAAAGATACTGCTACACAGCCAGTATATGAAATAGAGCCACCTAAATCAGGCATTGTATTTATAGGGGAAGCACCTGGAAGAAATGAAGATTTACAAGGAAGACCCTTTGTTGGTGCTGCTGGTAAATTTTTAGATGAACTACTCAGAGGTATTGGATATACAAGAGAGGATGTATATGTAACTAATGTTGTTAAGTACAGGCCACCAGATAACAGAGATCCTCTACCTGAAGAAAAAATGCTTGTAGAGTATGGGTAAATGCTGAATTAATATTTCTTAAACCTAAAGTAATAATACCGTTGGGAAGACATGCATTAGAGACCTTTGTTCCTGATCAACAGATATCATTAGTACATGGGAAAGCGTATACACATAGTAGTGGTATTCCTGTCTTTGCAATGTATCATCCTGCTGCAGCTTTGTATAATCCTAATTTAAGACAGATTTTAGCTAAGGATTTTCAAATTCTAAAAGACTTTTCTAGATGGAAAGAATATCTCCTCAAGAAACAGATACTCTTGCTTCTGAGAAAGAAGTTAATCAAAAGGAAAAACAAACTGTAATAGATGAGATATTAAAAATGTAATATCTATCCAGACCAGCCTACATCATAAAAGATTTTTCTGCTGCTGTTTCGTATTCAGATATTTCTGTTGTATTAAACCATAGTCCAATCTCTCTTTGGGCATTCTCTTCACTATCTGATGCATGAAGCATAGATCAGGTTACCCTACCCTGCTCATCTGCAAGAGCAAAAGAATCTAATGAAAAATCTGCACGTATTGTACCGACATCACCATCTGCAGGACTTGTACTACCTAACATCTTTCTTACACCTGAAATAACTCCAAAGCCCTGAAGAACAATAGCTACTACTGGACCACATGTTAAATAGTTAATATTAGATTCTCTAATCCATTTACCTCTTTCAAGTGAGTTCCAATTTGATGTGTCCTCTCCTCTTGCTTCTGCACCTTTCTTTGCTTTATCCCCTGTTTCTTTCAAATATTTTGGTTCATCTTCGTAATGCTTACCAACTTGCTCTTTACTTGGAACAAGCATTTTCATTGCAACTAACTTAAAACCTTTTCTCTCAAACCTCGATATTATTTCCCCCACAATCTGTCTTTGTAATACATCTGGTTTAAAAATAACCAATGTCTTCTCTTTGTTTTTCGCTAGCATGTTCTACCTCTATTCAAGTTAATACGGTATTTTACCATATTCTCAACCCAAGGTCAGACCCAGGTCTGACCCCCGAATTTGTACAAATCACGAGCTTTCTCAAACATTCGTGGGCTGTTTTCGGTTGGGACAAGCAGAAAAAAACAGGTTGTAAAATGCGAATATGGTTTGGAATATCAACTTTTGTTGGGGACAGAGGTGGGACAGACCTTCTGTGTGGGGTATAAGTGGAATGGGAAAAATATATGACACGATAATAATAGGCGGTGGAGCTGCAGGGTTAATCTGCGCTGTTGAGTGTAAACGGTTGAATCAAGATATCCTCGTTATCGAACGAAATCCTCGACCGGGGAAGAAAATTGCAATAACAGGAAAAGGGAGATGTAATGTAACAACCCTAAATCATGAGTTAAAAGATTTAATATCCAAATACCAAAGAAATGGGAAGTTTCTATACGGTGCTTTTTCTAGATTCACTGTTAAGGATACAATGAGATATTTTGAAAATACTCTGAAAATACCTCTTAAGGTTGAAAGAGGAAATAGAGTATTTCCCAAAAGTAACAACGCTGTAGATATAATATATGCACTACAGAAAGAAATCATTGACGATATATTGCCCAATACCTCTGTTTTAAGTTTTAAAATGGATGGCAATAGGATTGTATCGGCAATTACATACAAAGGTGAGTTTAAAGCTAAAAGATATATATTAGCTACTGGAGGAAAATCATATCCAATTACTGGCTCTAATGGAGATGGATATATATTGGCACAATCAGTTGGTCATACAATCATTGAACCAAAACCTGCACTTGTTCCCGTAATATGTAAAGAAAGATGGTTAAAAGAATTAGAAGGTCTCTCACTTCTTAATGTTAAAATTACTGCATATCAAGAAGGTAAACAGATAGTAAATAGGTTTGGTGAAGCGCTCTTCACACATCACGGTATGACTGGCCCAATAGTAATCGATATGTCTAGATATATAGGAGATGCACTAGAGAAAGGTGATGTACAACTTAGTATTGATTTTAAACCTGCATTAACAAAAGATGTACTCGATAAAAGGGTCATTTTAGATTTCCATATTTACAGAAACAAAGTATTTAAGAACTCTCTTAAGAAATTACTCCCCTCCTCTCTAATTCCAGTGGTTGTAGAATTGAGTGGTATTGACCCTGAGAAGAAAGTCGCAGAGATATCTAAAAATGAAAGAGAGAAATTAGTAAACCTGCTAAAAGATTTTAGACTAACCGTATTAAAATTAGACTCATGGGAGAAAGCCATAGTAACAGCTGGGGGAGTAAATATTAAAGAAATAGATTCTACTACCATGAAATCTAAGATTGTTGAGAATCTCTACTTTGCTGGAGAGATGATTGATGTTTACGGTCCAACAGGTGGATATAACCTACAGATATGCTGGAGTACAGGTATTCTAGCTGCAAGGTCATAAATATATGAATGATTTTAAAGAAATATTCCAAAAGATAGAGGAGATAAAGGTATGGAGAGAAAATACTCTTCAAACCATATTAAAGAAATACCCTAAAGAGGGAAAAGGGTTATACAGACATGACGAGTTGGTAAAAGAGTATAAAGATATGGTTAGAAACAATGATATTCAACCTAACAAACTAATAGAGGAAAGGATAAGGATGAAACCTACTAGAACTCACTCTGGAGTAGCTACTGTAACAGTGCTAATGAAGCCCTTCACATGCCCAGGGAAGTGTATATTCTGTCCTAATGAACCCAATATGCCAAAATCATATATATCCTCTGAGCCAGGTGCTCAAAGGGCTTTGAAAAACAATTTTGATCCGTACTTACAAACATACAACAGAATTAAAGCGTTACAAAATATTGGGCATAACACAGATAAAATTGAATTGATAATACTGGGCGGTACATGCTCAACATATCCAGAGGAATATATCATCTGGTTTGTAAAAAGATGTTTTGAGGCAATGAATAGCTTTGGCAATATTAAATATTCTAAAGATGATGGTATTGACAATATATCTTGGGAAGATCTGTATAAAGCACAAAAGGTAAATGAAAATACCGTATGTAGAAATGTTGGGTTAGTATTAGAAACTAGACCTGATTACATTACAAAAGAGGAAGTAATTAGATTAAGAAAGTTAGGAGCTACTAAGATACAGATAGGTATACAGAGTTTAGATGATAATATTCTTAAACTAAATATGAGAGGACACGGTGTCAAAGAAAGTAAAGAAGCTTTCGAATTACTTCGGCTTGCTGGTTTTAAAATACATGTTCATTGGATGCCCAATCTCTACGGTTCTACTGTTAAAAAAGATGTTAAAGATTTTAAGAAACTTTGGGGAAAAGATTTTCAACCAGATGAATTAAAAATATATCCTACATCTGTAATAAAAAATACACTCTTAGAGAGATATTTTAATGAGGGTAAATACACACCATATACCCATGAACAGTTACTTAAACTGTTTGTACATATTCTTCCTACTACACCTAGATACGCTAGATTAACAAGAATCGTAAGAGATATACCCTCTAATGAGATACTTGGTGGTAACAAGAGTACAAACTTTAGACAGATCGCAGAAAGAGAGATACTCAGACAAAACAAAAAGATTCAAGATATTAGGAGTAAGAGATAAAAAGTGAAAAGATATCTTGTAATGACTTAGAGTTAGAGATAATGAAATACAAAACTTCTGTATCTAAAGAATATTTCATATCTTACAAAACAAAAGATACAGACAGGATATGTTCTTTTTTAAGACTATCTATTCCATTAAAAGAAACATACATTGATGAATTAAAGGATTCTTCAATCATTAGAGAGGTACATGTATATGGAAATGTTGTAAATATTGGAGATGATAGCTTGGGGGAATCTCAACACTTAGGATTAGGTAAAAAGATGATAGATATTGCACAAGAGATATCTATTAAAGAAGGTTTGAAGAAAATTTCAGTAATATCAGCAATTGGTACAAAAGAGTATTACAAGAAAAGAGGGTTTAATAGTAATACACTGTATATGTTAAAACCTATTTGATAAGAATATTTTCTATAATATCATCCATAGTCCCAATAGCTCCCTTATACTCCTGACTATCAATACTAATCACTTGGTCGCCCTCATATAAATATTTTATTAAGTAATTCTCTTTCCCCAACTCTAAAGATGGCGTAGAAATATTACTATCTAAAGATGAGAAGACAGAGCCCCCAAATACATTCTCTAAATCAGTATCTTTAATAATATCTTTAGGTAATACATGTGTCACCTTATTAACAGATACTCCATTTATCACTAAAGGAGAAACCAAAGTCTCATAATTTCCAACTCCATCATACATAAATCCCCACCCACCACCTGTGACTATTGGATCTTTGATAATATATATTGAGAAAAAACCATTAGTAATTACACTAGCATAATTTATATCTTCATTTATAGTCCATCCCTCTGGCAAACTTAATTGGAATACTTTATCATCACCACCTGATTCACTTGGAACTAAAATCTCAGTTAACAAATCATCACTTCCCTCTTCCTGGGTTTCATTATTTATTTCCGTATCTAAATCCTCTACTGTTGTACTGACCTCCTCCTTAGCAAAATACTCTTTATATACATAGTATCCACCCATACCTAGTATTAAAACCAAAAGTATTCCTACAATTACTGGAAATACCTTACTTTTTTCTGTTTTTGGTTTCTCTCCTAAATCCTCTGCAGATATATTTGGTGCATCTACCTGTTCAACAGAAGATATGAAATCAGATAACGGTCTTTGATTCTCAGCCATTATGTTTAAAATGATAATTTAACATACTTGATATATATTAGATATACATTACATCTGTCAGAAATAATTGTAAAGGATTGAGGGTTGATGTATATAAAGAAATCACATCAACTGTAATGTATAATTTTAAAATAACTTTAACAAAAAGTAATAAATGGATCTTTTCAAAGGTAGTAAATTAAACATGAGCCCATTCCAACCACAAACGCTTCATCCGGATGATTTTCATAAATTCCCACAACCAGTTCCCAGTAGTGTAATATTTGCTTCTGAATCAGAAACTAAGGCAAAAATATTTGCAACCTTCTCTGGAATTATCTCCTTTGGAACATCCTCTACTTCCAAAAAACCTGGTATAACAGTAACTCTAGAAGATGAAATAGTACCAGAAACAAAAGAATGGTACAACACACAGGAACAAATACCCATAGAGATGAAAGAATATACCAGAGAAGATTTATACAAAGAGTTAAAGGAAAACAAAGAGATAACCTTTGAAGAAAAAGAAAGATTCCCTATTAGTTAACAATATAGATCTTCAAACCAAAATTAAATATCTTAAGAATCTAAATCATCAATGACTTACATCGAACACTATAAGTTAGCGGGATGGGTGTACAGGGGCTCGAACCCTGAACCTAACGATTAAGAGTCGTTTGCTCTACCAATTGAGCTATACACCCATATATATGTATAAACAAAGAATAATACCAGTAGAATACATATTTTTCAATATTTACCCTTCTCTATCTCTGAAATAACAATATCTTTTACAATCCACTCCTGTTTCTTTTCAATCAATATCTCACTATCCCCCTCTATACTCTCCACCTTATACCCTGTGTCTAATACCTCTCAATCTATACCTACCCCCATTAACTAACATCCTATATCTACCCCTTGAATCAGTTACCCTCTTATTCACTAATCTTTCAAACTCCATTTCTCTTAATCCAACAATGATCCCTTCTATTGGATTTTGTCTAAGTCAGTTACAATTCCGTATCTATCTCTTTTAAGAAATATCCCTCTCATCATTAAGAAGAAAGAAGATATGTAAAGTATCAATATTAGGAATGTTAACCAAAGTATGGATTTTTAGAAAACAGATATACTGCTAATGTAAAACCAACCACAAATATCAATACATGCAAAATATTTATTAAGATTTTAACCCTACCCCATACAATCTCTCTGAAAATCTTAAACCTTGAAGCTTCCTTTGGATCAAGAGGAATTGCAATATTAAGTTCTCTATCACCCCTATTCAGAAAATACTCACCATGATATACATTGATTAAAGGGTAATCCTTCTTTGCCAGAGACAATATTCGACGGGAATGAGTAATCTTGAGCCCTAACCTCTATTCTGTATTTCCCATCCTCCAACCGAGCGACAAAATATCCATTAGAATCGGTTACATCAGACCAAACAATCTTTCCACTTTCATCATATATTCTAATAATTGCCTGGGGTACGGGCTCTTTAGTTAGCGCATTATATACATATCCCAAAGGTCTTGCCCCTGCTCTAAATCCTAACCAAGAGAGAAGATTGATGATGAATTGAAGTATGAAGTAAGGGAGATTAAGAAGGGTTCCAATTGTAATAAAGAAACCAGTAGTAATTGTAACTAAACTTGTTGTAGCTGTACTTCTCTCCAAATCTACAATCTCTAACTGACCAACTGTGTCGTCTAAACGATTTCCAATATCCTCTACCACCTTTTCAACCTGATCAATAATGGATGGTTTTGTTGGAACAATTTCTCCCTTAGTAATAGTTAACTGGATATTACACTCCCTTGTTATATTTCCTGCCGAATCTCTTGCCTCAACACAAAATTCATAACTCTCTCTCAAATATGCACCCGATACTCTCTCTAAATCTCCTAACCTTATTTTAACGACAAGGTTATCACCCTCCATAATGTAATCAGAACTACACTGATATGTTTCATCCTTAGAATTTACACACAAAAAAGTTACCTGATCTAATTCTAGGTTATCTGTAACCTTAAATATCATCTCTACAACGTAATTAGAATCCCAATCAACGGTATCATTCTCTCCAACACTCCCAATATCTACAATCTCTATAACTGGTGGCTGGGCATCTTGTACACTAAATACACTGTTTGACCAAGCACTTTGACCACCATAGATATTCTTTGCCTTAACTCTATAGAAATACATTTTCTCATCCTCTAAATTTGTGAATTGATTTGATGTATTTGATATCCAACCAGAATTTGCTGTAATACTTGAAAAATTTGGATCCTCACTTACCTCTACGTAGTATTGATAACCAGAGCCCAAATTGTTCCAAAGTACTGTATTTGTAGTACCCTTTGTGATAGTAGGGCTCTGGTAAAAACGCAGGAACTGCAACAGGAACTACATATAGTGTTTTACAATTTTGAATAGTAATGTCATAGCCAAGTGTTGTATCTTTTGCACAGACAAGATATGTTCCAGGAGTTGTAGCATACACACTACCAGTTGATATACCATTAGAATCGGTAACTGCACTCGGTTGTGTAATATGTAGATTAGGATTTACGATAACTACTGTTCTACCAGATATTCCCGTACCCGAAGGGGAAGTATTTTAATCGTCACAATACTGGGCTGATATACCTCAACTGTTACAGGAGTTAAATTAACTACGGAATATATATCTACGGTAATTTGTCCTGTGACAGTAACCATCTCTGAATCTGCAGGATACATCTGCTGAGAGTATGCAGAGCTTACGAAGAGAAAAACAACAAACAGTATTGTACCATTATGGCAGTTTTAAACCTCATTTTTAAATTTCTTCTATTACTTTTTTAATATATCTATCTAAAACCATGAGTAAATTCTTTCTCAATATACGGATTGCTTCCTAATCTAACAGCTTTCCTCTTTTTACTGTAACAGTTTTTACACAGAAGAGCAAAAGAATCCAAATCAATATATTCTAAGTCTTTTTTACTACCATACATCACAAGAAGAGAAATCTCCAAGATATCCCATCTCTTTAAGAAATATTACTCTAAACCTATTTATGCTCTCAATATCAAAATTCTTTCTACATACACTCTCTAGCATATTAAAAACTTTCTCATTAGGATCACCTTCTTGAAGTATTTTATTTAGTATATCTAAGACCCTCTTAATATCAGTAATTCTATTTTTTAGTACATCAGTATCAGCCGAGTATGTAAGTTGTGACTCTGTAAGTAATGGTAATCCCTTCCCTTCGTAGAACGATATATCACAAATATTTAAGGTTTGCATATTACCCCTATTCTTGCTATTTATCTTTCTTAAACTTCTTGCAAAAAGAGTAAACTTCCCTGTATGTTTACCAAATACGGTTAATATCTTATCAGCTTCTGAGTAGTTGATAGATTTTAAAACGATAACATTATCCCTAGCCATTAATCTTTTTTCCCTTGTAATATATCTTCAACATACCTTCTAGTTTTGTATTGGAAAATCTCTACTGCAAAATTAGCCGCCTGTTTTCTACACCCATCTGGTTGAAAATTTTTCTCATTAAATTTCTTTAATATCTTTGACAACTCTTTGTAATCATACTTGTCAAAAAATACTCCAGTTTTAGGATTACCATCAGAAATTGTTTCAAGAACGCCCCCATCTTTATAGGCAATGACAGCGGTACCAGCAGCGTTGGCTTCAACAGGAACTATTCCAAAATCTTCTCCTTTTACTGGAAATACTAATGCTTTGGCCCTACCCAGTAATCCTGGTTTCTCTTCATCAGAGTAATATCCCAAAAATTTTACATAACCCTTTGCATTTAATGTTCTAACTAACTCTTTCATTCTATCTAAATCCCCACCAATACCTGCAATTTTAAGAGGTACTTTTGCCTCACAAGCTGCTCTAACCGCTAGTTCTACCCCTTTATATGTTTCTACTCTACCTAAGTATAGATACCAGTTCTCCTTTTTAAACTTTTTAGTCTCACTACCTATCTCTTTGACTTCAACGGGTGGATATATTACATCTGCATCTATATCGTAATATTTTTTAATTCTTTCTTTAACTACGTTAGATATTGCAATCATTGCATCAACCTTTCTTGCAGCGTTTCTATCCCATTTTTTCCATATATCTTCTAAGAAAGTATCCATAAAAAAGGCATAGAACTTAAAAAGAGCTCTGTTTATTCCTTTTAACTGTTGATGATCTTTTAAGCTTCTACCTCTTTTCTCCCAAAAGAACTTAGGTGGAGACATACAGATGTTTACATGAGGTATATTACCCCTAACAAATTTTGCGAAACTAATAGATATGGATACTATACCGTCATACCCTTTAAATCTAAAAGATCTGTAAGCTAATGGTAGGAAAAGATTGTAAAAATGTTTTAATTGAAATTTCCATGGTAAATACTGCATAAAAGATGTTTTAATATCAATGCCTGGGAACTCCTTTTTAACGAAATCTCTATCACAGTATGCAGTAAAAAGTGTCTTCTTATCAAATGTTTTAAGCAAAAAACCTAAATGATTTTCGGCTCCCCCCTTTTTGTACAAAGGATCAGAAACAACTGCGATGTTATACACCCCTTTCTCTTGCATCTTCTTATCCAAGAATATTATATATAAGCTAATTATATCTCTTATTTATCTACACAGTAAGTACTTTGAAAAACTTTAACGATATTAAAGTTCAGGAAGACCCTCATCTCAAAATCATCCATAGAGAAATCATCATCCTCTTTATCTAACTCAGCAACAATATCGTCCAAATCAGATAGATCTTCATCATGTTGAGTTGTTTTTGTATCCGAATCTGAATCGTCTGGAAAAATTTCATCTAAAGAATCGACATCTTCAACTTCTGTATCAGTTACAAAGTGTTCATCTTCTCCTAGTACAATTACATTAGATTCCTCTTCTTGATCAACATCTATATTGCCATTCTTACTTTCAGAGCTACTTCCATTTGCTAATCTCTCTTCTACCTTTTTGATAAATTCTTCTGCATCATCCCCAAATTTCTCTACTACATCAATTACTCTCATTGGTTTACCACAATCAGGACAGAATTGGATATGCTCTATTTCTTCACCACAGTTTTCGCATGAGAAGAATACTACATGTACACTATTTCTCTGAGGAACTATTTTTTTGGTCTCTTGTTTTTTGGTCATGGTAATTGTTAATTACAGTATTCTAGAATATTACAATTTAGCAACATAGGTCAATGAACCTATAATATATCCTATATTAAGATGGGAGAAATACCATTTGTACATAAAGATATACTCTTGATTAGTATATGATATATTTAGGTATGATAAAGAAAGTAATAAGATTTCTAAACTCTTTAATTCATAAAGAGGAAAAGCCAGAAAAAGAGAGTGGGAGTAAGGGCGGTTCTTGGTAAACTACCCATATTTAGGATAGCAACACTTTTTGTATTTCTTACCACTACCACAAGGACATGGATCATTCCTACCTACTTTCGTACTACTTCTTTTTACAGTAGTCTGTTTCTCTACTTTACCCGGCCTGTTATCTGTTAAACTCTTTACTTCCTCTTTCTCTGTTCTAACAGGTGCTCTAAGTTGATCCTCTCTTCTTACAACTCTTACTTTAAAGAATCTGTTTACTGTATTTTGATCTACATTTACTAACATCTGATCAAAAAGTTGAAAACCCTCATTCTTGTACTCTACCAATGGATCTCTTTGAGCTAAGTTTCGAAGTGATATACCCTCTCTTAGGTCTTGCATATTATCCAAATGCTCCATCCAGTATCTATCAATACTCTGAAGAATTAATACCTTAGATAGCTCACTCATTGGGAGTGGCCCTATACCATAAATATGTTCTACAAAGGATATGAGGATTAATCTCTTTAACTCTTTAGTTCTCTCTACTACACTCTTTTCATCTAAATTCCTAAAGTAATCTATACTACTTTTGAATTTGAATCTTTTAATAGCTTTTTCAAATATCTCCTCTGTAAGTAAGTTTTTAATCTGAACATACAGATTTCTCTCCTCAATATTGTCTATCTCCATATCACCATCTAATTGAGATTGAACAAGGAAATCTACATGCTCTAATACTTTTTTAAGTATGAATATATCTAAGGGAGAGAGCTTAAACTTTAATTCTGTACTTAATTCAATTTCCCAAGTCTCTTTTTTAGTTAATGCAAATCCATCAAATATGTCTTGAAGCTCTTCGATATCTAATCCCAAACAGTACTTAATATCTTTCTCTAAATCTAGTTTACTCTCAACATACTCCTGATTAGATATCTCTAGTATCTTTGTTCTAAGGTCATATATTATATTTCTTTGTTGATTTAATACATCATCATATTCTACTAATCTTTTACGTATATCATAGTTATGTGATTCTACTCTCTTTTGTGCATTCTCTATTGTTTTACCAAGTATACCCATAGATATGGGTGTATCATCATCTAACCCCACCTGTGTCATTATGGTTTGCATTCTATCTCCACCAAAGAGTCGCATTAATTCATCTTCGAAAGATACAAAGAATTTGGATGATCCAGGATCTCCCTGTCTTCCCGATCTACCTCTTAACTGGTTATCAATTCTTCTTGATTCATGTCTCTCAGAGCCAATGATATACAAACCACCTAACTCTTTAACACCATCTCCTAGTGCAATGTCTGTTCCTCTTCCTGCCATGTTCGTAGCTATAGTTACAGAGCCCTTCTGACCGGCTCCAGACACTATCTTGGCCTCTCTTTCATGCTGTTTGGCATTTAACACCTCGTGGGTAATACCCTCCTTAGAAAGCATTGTAGAGAGGACCTCAGATTTTTCTACAGAGGTAGTACCAACTAGTACAGGTTGTCCCTTCTTATTATGCTCTCTAATATCCTCCACTATTGCTCTAAACTTACCCATTTGTGTTCTATACACAACATCGTTAAAGTCTTGCCTTACAACGGGCTTGTTCGTAGGAACAACGATAGTGTCGAGATAGTAGATAGATGAGAACTCCTCTGCTTCTGTTAGTGCAGTACCCGTCATACCTGATAGATATGAGTACAACCTAAAGTAGTTCTGAAGTGTAATTGTTGCCATTGTTCTACTTTCTCTTTTAACCTCAACACCCTCCTTTGCTTCAATTGCCTGATGTAACCCTTCGCTATACCTTCTTCCAGACATAGCTCTTCCAGTAAACTCATCAATGATGAGTACCTCTCCATCTCTTACCATATATTCATCATCTCTTTTGTAAAGCTCTTTAGCCTTAAGTGCGTTATCCAAATGGTATGCTAACTGAGCATCTTCATATACATTCTTAACCTTAAGAATCTTCTCCACCTTATCAATTCCTTCATCTGTAAGAGATACTGAATTACTCTTTTCATCTACTGCGTAATCTTTCTCTACACTTAAGGTATTTACTAAATTAGCAAACTGTTTATACATCTCATTAGATGCCTGTGCACTAGTGGAGATGATAAGGGGGGTTCTTGCTTCATCAATTAAAATGGAGTCTGCTTCATCTACGATTGCAAAGTATCTAGGTCCCTGTACCCTATCTTCTAACTTGCTTACCATATTATCTCTAAGGTAGTCAAAACCGTATTCATTGTTAGTTCCATATATTACATCACACTCGTATGCTTCTTTCTTTGAACATTCAATGAGATTAACCCCACTCATGTGATCATATTTTAGACGTCCTGACAACTTAGCTTTCTGATCTCTTTCTTTAATTAGCTCCTTTGCCTCATCACCCTTAAGTTTAATAGCTTGCTCATCAGTGATAAATTTGAATTGTGTACCTGAGTTAATAGCTGCAACATTCATACCCAAACTATTAAGTATATGTCCTGTCCACTCTGCATCTCTTTTAGCAAGGTAATCATTAACTGTAACTAAGTGTGCACCTCTACCTGTTAATGCGTAAAGATACAAAGGTAGGTTAGCTGCCAATGTTTTTCCCTCACCTGTAAACAACTCCGCTATCTTGTTATCAAACAGTACATATCCAGCCATTACCTGTACATCAAAGTGTCTATGGTTAGCAACTCTTTTAGATGCTTCTCTTACTACTGCAAAAGCTTGGGGTAATATCTCTTTTAATTTGTTTTTTTCATCTTCCAAAATTTTCTTTAATTCAATGTTGTTGTAGTTATTAAACTCTTTTCTACATGTTTCTAAATCAACACCTAACTCTTTTCTAAACATTAGTGTTTTATCCCTTAACTCTACATCTGAAAGTTTGCTAATCTCATCTTCTAAAGAGGATATCTCATCTACAACCTTTTGAATTTTGTTTATCTGTTTTTCGTTAGAGTCAAACAGTCCTTCGAATATATTTTTCATAGCTTCTGATTATATCAATTATTTAATCTAGCACAAACTAAGTTAAGTATTTTTTCATTTCTAATGTCTACAATGTATATATATGATATCACCTCTACTACTGTTTACTCTTTTAACAGTTACTCCTGTATGGACTAGCAAGGAGATATTTACTAGTTGGATGGATAAGGGGCAGGGATATGAGTACATCTTAGAAATATATACAGATAGGGGTTTAATACCCTCTACCTTTCTAAAGAGCCAACTACAAAGATATATACATATACCACCTACTACGATACTAATCTTTACTTCCAAAGAGTAAAATATTACCCAGCTACCTCTCCAGAGAGTTATGAATATATGGATTTGGGACAGTTCTATTTAAACCTAGAATACGGTATTTACAGTGAAGATATACCTGATATATTTCCTACAACCCCAACTCCTCCCCAACCCCCTGCGGAACCTCAACCTGAACCCGAAGAGAACATCCCTGATCCAGTTATAGAAGAAGATATTCCAGAAGATGTTTTAGATATACCAACAGAGAAGGTATTTACTCTTTCTCAAAACACAGATTACAGAGAAGATATTTTAAGTAACTCACAAACAGCAGTACTGGGTACAAGTACTCAAAATACAGAAATATGTAATATCTCTTTACTTAGAGACGATGAAATTAAAATTAAATCATGGGAGTGTCCTTTGGATATACAGATATCTAAAGTTGAATATCTAAATTGGGATGATTACAAGTCATTAGAGATACACGGTACATATCCTAATTACATTAATTCAGATATTAAGATATATGGATGTAAAAAGTTTACTCTTTTTGAACCTAAAACATGGTTTGGATGTAAAGAGATTCTAGTAGATACATACAAAGGTGATATTAAATTAATATATTCTGGGAATATATATATTGATGGGGGTGTGCTAAAGGGTAGTAACTTCGGATTCATGGATACATCTTTTTACTTAGGTAACAGAGTAAAAGATGATATTTCTAAAAGTAAGGTACAGATATATTTAAATATATATTCCCAATTTAAGAGTAAAGAGTGGATAGATATACAGTATACAATTAAAAAAGATGTAACTCTCCCTCAACTAAAAGAAACAGTTGTTAAAAAACCATTCTCATTTCCAATAGATAGGTTAATTGGGGTTACACAGTGGCATGGATGTACACAGTATCAGTGTCCTCATAAAGGGATAGATTTTGGTGCTAGTCTAAACAAAGTAATATCAATTGGAGATGGTAGCGTAACTAAGGTTGGGTATGATATGTATGGTGGAGAGTGTAATCAGGGTGGTAACTATGTAATTGTTAAACATACCAATGGTATGTACTCTACTTACTTTCATTTAGATTCTTACAGTGTAAGTGTAGGTACAAAGGTTAGTAAGGGAACATTAATCGGTATATCTGGTAACAGTGGCAAAAAGAACTGTCAGCCATTGAAATATCATTTACATTTTGAAACTAGAAATGGTTCTAGTTCTTCTACTCATGTTAATCCTGTTGAGTATATTGATGTTGATTGGAATTTAATTCCTACTCTTGGATATATTCAATATCCTGGTAGACTAACAGGGGATAACCCCCATCCTAATTTTTAGTTTTTTAATATGTTTAAAGAGATTCTTTTTTACATTCTTTCTTTAATATTTTCTAAACAGGAAGATATATATATTAAAGAGTATATGATTGATACTAAGTATGTTCCTCAATATATATATTGGATAGATGATATTAATGTTTTACTTTCATCATATGGGTATACAGAGATTTTTAATACATACAACAGAAAGAGTAATGCCATTGATACATGTAAAAACTGTATTTATGGGTATGACAAGGGGTTTGTATATTGTAAGTATGAAAACAGAGATATATCTAGTATGAAAGAGTTTAGTACAACAATTGAGGTATATGATATTAAAAACAATTTAATATTTTCTAAGGATATATTTCCTACAGTAGCACCAATTGTATGTAAAAGAGATTACATAGTACTTAAGACAAATGATCCTAATCTAGAAGAGAATACATATGTTTTTGATATTAAGAAGGATATTTTTGAGATATATGAGGAAAGGATTGAGAACAAAGAGTGGTATTCAAAAGATATGAGGAGGAGGGTTGTAATAGATGAGTATTATAGACTATGGTTTTATGAAAGAAAATCTAATATGAAACATCTATCTTTTTAATCCAAGTTTTTGGAATCTATCTACCTCATCTGCAGGATCAATCTTTTGACCGTTATACTTAGGTAGTGTAAATGTAAATGTACTACCCTCTCCGACTTTACTTTTTACATCAACCGTACCACCCATAAGTCTTACTAATCCAAATGTAATGTACAGACCTAGTCCTGTTCCTCCTGGTCTTACTATCTCTGATTCTAAGTAGTTATCTACTCTATAGAATTTTTCTCCTAGTTTAGATAAATATTCTTGAGGAATCCCCTTCCCTGTATCTTTAACACTTACAATAACATTGTTATCTCCTGATGTTGCAGATACTGTAATACTTCCCTTCTCTGTGTATTTAATAGCGTTACCAAGCAAATTATTCAATACCTCTGCTACTCTAATTCTGTCTGCATATGCGTATGGTAAATTAGGTTGTACATTTTTTGTAAAAGAAATTCCTGCTTTAAGGTCTTTCTCATGTCCATGCATAGACATCTCTATCTCTTCTTGTATGTTTACTTTCTCATGTTTAATCTCTACTTTATCTCCTTCTAATTTAGCAGATGTAAGTAGGGTATTTATTAATCCTATTTCTGTTTCTACTGCATTACTTATTCTTTCTATATATTTTTTAAAGTCTGCAGGATTACTATCTATATATTTTTGTAATAGACCGATATTTAATTTAACAACAGTAGCAGGAGTTCTTAGTTCATGTCCCATTATATCTATCATATCTGCTTCTTTTCTTCTTGCTTCTTGTAATTCTAATACTTTGATACCCAATTCTTTCGTTTTATCCTCTACCTGGCGCTGAAGAGTATCATTAAAAGTTTCGACCTCTTGGTACAGTATTGCTCTTTCAAACAAAACCTTGATTGTATTTTTAATTCTACTTAAAAAATACAAGTCTTCAGCAATATACATCTCATCTTTTTCTTTGGGGCCTAATAGCAAAACGGCCATAGAGTCATTTCTTAAAGAGATTGGAACTATAATATCGACTATCCATTTTTGCATATACTCTATCAAAGATAAAAATCTCTTATATCTCCAAATATTTTGTTCTTCTATACTTGAAACCTGTAAATGTTTTAATTCTTGAATTACTACTAATTTTTCTAAATCTTTGTAATAACTTCCATAAGAAATTACATCTAAAATGGGAAAAAGTATATTGTTTACTTGATCATTGTTGAATGAAAAAACATTATTTCTCTCTTTGTCAAAAAGTAAAATGTTAAAAGATTTTGGATTTAATGCTGTATCCAATAAAGAAGAAATCTCTTTACAAATATCTTCCAATCCCAAAACCGTAGACATCCTATTAGAGAAATCGTCTGTTTGATCTTTATCTTTTAATATTCTTTTTTTAAGAAATAGAATGGACTAAAAAGAAAGCAGAAAGATTAACATAACAACGGCAAGATTTTTTATTGATATCGTAATATTAAATAATAGAATCGTTATAGATCCTATGAAAAATGATGGCAGAATAGCATAACTACAAAATGATAATATTTTATTGAGTATAGTTTTAAAAGCACCAAATCTTAAAGTAATTACGCTATAACTAATAAAACCAATCATAAAGAAACCCATAATAGGCCCAACCCAGATATATTCATAGATTCCAATATATGGAAGAATAATATTTGTTGGCGTCATACCTAACCCAGCTATGATGAGTCCAACTACAAGATAAATTGATTGTCTTTTTTCAATCTCTGTAATGTTACCAAGGTTTTTTCCTAATTCATAAATTCTCGATCCAATAATATATGCAAACCAGAAGACCCAAAAAATGTATGGATATCCAAACCCAGGTGTTTTTTCATTACTTAAAGATACAACGAAATTATTCGTTAACCACACCTCGTAAAGAATAATTATTGCTGGGACATAGAGAAGAAATTTTTCATAAAGCCGGCTTTGAGTTTTATAAGGAAATATCTTAGTAAAAAAGAAGGTCAAAATAGCAGTTAGAATTGAAACTGTATATATTAAATTAAGTGCTATTCTTGCAATATTAATATCTTCAGTTTGAAAAAAGATATAGATACTAATAGCCCAAAAAGGTCCCGTAACAATAGCCATTAGAAGCAACAACCTACTTTTATTTGAATTGGTATTCCTATTTAGAACAATTATTGGACCAACTAATGTTAGGAAACCCACGAATAGGATAAGCAGTTTGATTATATCCATATCTTATTTTACCATACTAAACTTTAACCTCAATTACATCACAAGGAGACCCAACGATTCTGGGATATGATGAGATACTGTCTTTGGGAATTTCATAAATTTCTGAGATTGAATTAACAACTTCATTTACTGGGGATAATATCTCATCTTTTAAGTACTTCGCGTTTTGTTGTTTTTAATCTTCATTGGCATTAACAAAACAGAAAGTCTTTTTTCAAAAATTAAACGCATAAATTCTATCTGCCTACCAGTTTCAATAGTCAGCTGCTTTTACGAATTTTCCCCATCTTTAGAGATTTCGTACTGTGACTTACCATTTTCAATTCGGGATAAATACGATAAAAAGGATTTTTTATCTCCAGTAAGTATTTCTCCAATCAAGAAAGTCTTGGATAGCTTAACAGTCAACTTGGGGTTTAAAGATGACAGGTATATTCCGGCATCTTTTTGTAAATGATTTTTCGTATCTTTAAGAACTTTCATGTTTGGTTGAGAAAAATATGAAATACCGTTATCAGATACAACTTCATTGTATAAAATATCCTTATCTATATCCGCCATATACCCCTCAGCATCAGCATAAATCAATACAATCCCATCATAATCTTCAGGTATTGTACCAAGATAGCTTGAATCTTTTAATAAAGTACATGGGATATTTTGAGTTTGAAATAGAAGATATGATACAGACAATGATTCAACAGAGTTATCTATTCCATGAATCTGTACATTTTTTATCCCCTTCTTTTTAATTCTAAATAAATTTTTGATGATGTTATACCTGCACCTGAGCACAAATCACATATTTTAATGAGTTCGTTATTAGTAGTTTTCTCTGATATCTTTTGAGCAATCCAGGTAGAGTATTTAGTTGATTCTTCAAGAAGAGATTTTGCGAGAATTGATAAAATAGGGCTAGCTTCCCATACTCTGGTTTTATCACCTAATTCAAGACTTTGAGCAACCTTATTTGTAAAACTGGGAAGTATTTTTTCAATTTCAAAAAACATCCTAGGAGTTAAAACAAAAGCTTTTTCTTCTGGATCCATGGCTAATTGGACTCTCTTATAATCGTTAAAGTATTCAATATCTTTTTTAACCGGAGATAGTTCTTTCTGTTCGTCTGTTGAAATTAGTGAGTTAGAAGTTATTACGCTTTTTGGGATAGTTCTTTCAGATATTTTCCCAAATTCGCGTGTTTCCTCAATATCTGGGGTATTTTGTTGAATTTCTTTAGATCCTGTTTCAGAGATACCCGTTTCAGATTTGGCTATTCACTTTTTTCGGGTCTTGAATAAGGTAAAACAGAGGAAATTTCCTCATATATCTAGTACTTATATCACCTTGTATACCGAACTCTGGTCCTTTTTCCATTTTTTCATTAAATGTTTAAATAATATACAATATTACTTGACCCCGTAATAAAAGTAAATCTCAAAATATCAGAGTAAGTATATATATAATCATTCCTATACTAAACCCTACCTTAATACAATACTAACTAATACTCCAATAAAAGAACCAATACCTGCTCTTAAACTCTGTTTAAAATCTTTTTTAGCAAATATTAATTCAAAAATAGTTGCACCAACTAAAGAACCTATAAACATACCTGGAATATTCCCAACTAACATACCAATAATTACACCCACTATTGCCCCTATCATACCCCATTTACTACCTCCTAATTTCTTAGCACCTAATGCTATTACGATATTATCTATGAATGTAGATAGAATACATAGAATGAAAAGTATAATTAATATTGTTGGAGTAATAACTACAAACTTACCCATTAAAGCAAGTATAAATACAGAGAGATATACCAACCATACACCTGGTAAAGAAAGTAATGTAAGCACTACGCCTGTTAAGGCCAATATACTTAATACAATATACATTACTATTTCAAACATACTGTATTATACTATTTTTATTAAAAAATAAGGTATACTCATAAATATGAAAAAAATCATATATATACTAATTCCCATAACACTCTTTATTATCTTTATATGCACTTTAAATATTGATAAACAGTATATGTGGAGTGATGAGATATTCTCATTTCATGCTGCAGAAAGAATATTAGAAACAGGGAAACCAATATATGAATCAGGATTAGATTATGGAAGATCTGGTATATACCACTACCTATTAGCATTCGCCATGAAGCTCTTTGGTAATAACGAATTAGGAAGTAGGATACTTAATATCCCATTTGTCTTTGGTATATGGGTAGTAATATCCATATTTATATACTCACTACTTAACAAATTAAAAAATATTAATCATAGGATACTAATATCCTATACAGGTGGATTACTCTACTTTATTAGTAACTTCTCTATTGCTATGCTTCGGGAAACCCGAATGTATTCTATGAGTACATTCTTTTTAATGCTCTCAATATATTTAATATACAAAGCAATAGTGCAACCAAAAAAGTATATCTATATTAAATGGCTTGATATTAAAATTGACCTTAGATATGCACTACCTGCAATACCAGTATTGATAGTTGCACTCCAAACCCAACCTATCAATTTAATACTGGGTGTTGGTTTAATTCTATTCTTTACACTTGCAAGTGTATTTTACAAAAACAAAAGATACTTACTCATTTCCCTAATCCTTATTATCTTAGCAATACTTCTTGTATATATTGAATTTGATACTTTAAATATGTTAGTTGTGTATAACAGCTTGTCACCTGATTGGGCATTAAACTCCTCTCCTTTGTATTACGCCGTTCTTACTGTTAGAAATCTTCCATTTGTAGTATTTACAGCTTTACTAGCAGTATACTTTCTTTTTAAAAAGGGAAATATTCATATTCTCTTTCTATCATCGATAATTCTTGGCTTCCTTTCATTCCTTTCATTCCAATATGCTCAACATGAAAGATATTGGCAAGCAGTAATACCAATACTCTTTCTAATATCTGTGTATTCAATCTATCTTTTATTAAAAAACATTAATACCAAAAAATTAAAATATGTATTAACTTCAGTAGTATTACTCTTTGTTGGATTTCATATATATCTATCAATAAAGGAGGTAAAAGAGATTGATACATATACTCCACACTCCCTTTCAATTCATAAAAAGTTGGAATTTGAAAAAACATATCAATATTTAAATATAAATGATACTGATAACACACTTGTTATTGGAGATTTCCACTCTGTATACACGCTATATGAAAAAGGAGTAAATATAGATTATCTATTACTTACAGATACAGATGTTAATTGGGATTGGGGATATCAAGATCTTTACTTTAAGATACCCCTAATCAATATAACTGCATTACATTTACTTTCTCAAACCTCTGACGGATATCTTGTTGTAAGGGATAGTAATAGATTTGAGAAGGTTCCTTTTGAAAAAATAGAGGGATTTAATAGACCAGTAATATACCAATTTTAGACATTAAATATATTCCTAAGATATCTTTTAAATCTTTTTGCTAAGGAAACAAAATTCCCTCCTAAGCATGAATCAATTAAATAGATAAATCTTTTAACATTAAGACCGTAGGTTTTCACTATATCAAGAATTTCTTTTCTTGCTTTTTTGTAATCTCCCTGTGTATATGATTTCAAAAAATATAGAGTATCAAGTTCATCTTTGGGAAATATTTCATACATATATTCTCTGTTAACTTCATTATATGAATCTTTTCCTGTTTTAAGATACTGTTTAGCTAGTTTTTGCATTGTGTGAGAAAACACTATCTGATCAATCAAGTAATCACCATACTCAATATCTCTCTTTGTACTGTAACCAACTAAGATATTAGGAAGAACATGAATCTTTTTTTTATGAGCAACAATTTGTAGGTATAGATCGTAATCCTGTGCTCTCGGGAATTTATCTCTATAGAAGAACACTTTTTCATTTCTAAACATTACAGAGGAATGAACAAGAACATTTTTTTCTAAAAGAAGTTGGGTTACATCCACTGGATCTTTTTTCCCCCAAGATATCCCTATTCTTTTTCCGCTTTCTTCTAATACATTTGCTCTACTACCAACTAAATATACATTTAGGTTGTTTTCTAAATACTCTAACTCTCTTTCAATTCTATGAGGGTATGAGATATCATCTGCATCATTTATAGCTACATATTTCCCTTTACTATTTTCTAATGCAATATTTCTACTTAAACATTTACCCAAGTTTTTCTTGTTTGTAATAACCTTAATTCTTTGATCTTTCCTCTTATATTCCTCTAATATATTCCCTGTCTTATCCTTAGATCCATCATTGACAACAACGATTTCAATATTTGAATATGTTTGAACAAGAAGAGAATCTAATACCTTTGGTAATGTTTTGGCACCATCTTTAACAGCTAATATTACAGATACTAATGGTCTACTTGGTTTCATCAGAGTAACTTTTCAACTTAGAGTAATATGTTAAATACAGAATTACTAATGAGATGAGTTGGATGAAAAAGGTAACCCATACTACACCCATGTATCCATACTCTTTTACGACTATCATATTTAATACGACATTTATAACCCCTGATATGAGATTTTGGACTGCCATAATCCCTGCATGTCCTGTTGATGTGATGAGTCCAGAGTTAATTGCTGCACCTGGAATCATTTTGGGCATAGGTTAATGATATTGGGAATAGCAGCTAAGAGTATTCCATTTGAATACTGCGGAAGGAGAAAATCTATACTTATTTTTGTTAAAAACATTGAAACTGGTATAAAGAGTAAACCCCAGTAGGGAGAGAAAGAGAAGTATTTTTTTGAATAGGTTACAAATAAACAGATATTTCCTCTGATAGAATGATTCAACTACCAAAGGTGCTAATACCTGTCCAAATACTGTTATTGGAATTAAATATACTGTATATATTTTGTTGAGTAATTCATAAGTAGCAATCTCTTCTAGCATATCGTATTTACCTAGTATTAGGATATTTACTTTAGAAAAAAGATAAAATCCCAAAGATGCCATTCCAAAGGAGAGAGAGTATCCACCGATATCTTTTAATATCTTCTTATCTAACTTAAACTCATCCTTTATGTAATATTAAAAGTGAGATTGTATATGTTAAAAAGAATACACTTTGTGATAATATTGCTCCTGCTAGACCGTAAAAGTGAATAAGAAGATATGATACTCCTATACCAATGAATCCATTACACAACGATACTATGGAAAGTATTTTAAACTTCTTTAACCCTCTGTATATTCCATCAACCAAAGAAGAAAGTGGTGAGACTACGATTAGTGGTAAGGCAAAAATTATATATTCATAATATTTTGAAATAGCTGTTTACCCCAAAAGAAGTGTGATTAAAGAGACCAGAATCGATATCCCAAAGATGATCAACCCAGAATTAAACAGTACTCTATTAACCTTCTCCTTATCTACCGTGTTGTATTGAGTAATGTATTTTGATGTGGCAGTAGATATTCCAAAATCTGAAAATATTACCAACAGAGATAGAGCAGAGAATACATAGTTATATATTCCCATATCTTCCTTTGCCAGAAAGAATGTAGCAATGAAAAACATTACAGCGCTTGTTCCCTGTTTACCAAGTACTTGTACTAATCTCCAAACGAAAAATTTAGAGAACTCTTTATTTTTCTTAAATTTCTGTATAATTAAATCTTTAAGATTCATAATCAGGTTGTTTTAAACTCAGTATATATTTATCTGATACTTCTCTATGAGATTGTACTCCTTTTCTTTTCTTTAATGTGTCTGATATATCCCTAAGAAAGAGAATCTTAGAGTATATGAATGAGAAGAATATACCGATATATCGTAATGTAAATGAATGATATATTGCTTCTATAAATGCTTTAAAGGTAAATAAGGGAAGCATATATATTACTGTTGATATTTCAAAATTTTTTAATATTGCCTTTGCTTTACCACTGTAATATGTTCTTTCATTCCATGCATATCTGTATTTATCTTTCCTTTTACTTAATCCTAAATGAACAATATACTCTTTGTTATAAAGATAGTTTTTGTATCCATATATATTTGCTCTTGTAGATATATCATCATCATCTAGGTTAAACTTTTGAGACTCATCAAAGCCACCTAGTTCATTCCAGATATCCTTTTTAATATACATAGCTCCCCCTTGGTTAATTGCTATCTCTATTGGTTTACCATATTCAATTATTTTACTGTAATGTATTTTTCTCTTTTTCTTTTTAATACCAAATGGATAGTAGTATGTACCATATGTAGCTGTAAGTCCTGTACCTAGTTCTTCTTTATCTAGAAAGAATGGCATAAGGAATGCTGGGTTATCTAGGGTATTGTAATATTCAGATATGTTAGTAAGGAAATTAGGATTCTCTATTAACATATCATCATCCAGAAGTAAGAGGTATTCTCCGCTAGCTTGTTTTACCCCTATATTTTTAGCAATACTTATTCCTAAGTTTTTACCATTTTCAATGAGTTTGATACTTTT
>JAXGRK010000006.1:0-20063 GCA_040765985.1 Candidatus Dojkabacteria bacterium
ATATCTTTAGATTCTTCAAACTTACCAAATATTTCATCTAACTTACGCATTAAAGATTTAAATGCGTATTTTTTAAATGTAAAATTAAGTAAGTTTCTGTCCAAATCCTTTAGAATACACTCTGTCAAATGTATATCTATACTTACATCTTTATCAATGGTAGCTAACTCTCTACTAAACTCGGCTTGTTCTATCCCCTCTGTAATCAGTGTTTTTGCTTTACCCTCTACTTCGTTAATATGTTTGTATATATCATTTAAACTTCCATACTTTGAGAGTAGCTGTAGGGCAGTTTTATCACCAACCCCCTTTATTCCTGGAATATTATCCGAGGCGTCTCCTACCAAAGCTTTGTAATCTACTACCTGTTGTGGAAGATATCCATATTTTTCTAAAGTCTTGTCCGTGTCGTATACAACAATATTTCTAAAGTTACCATTGGGTAAGCATACATATGTTCGTTCATTTATTAACTGTAAAAGGTCTCTATCTCCACTTAGTATATACAAATCTATATTCTCATCTTTCCAACTACCCTCTGAAACATATTTAGATACTGTACCTAATATGTCATCTGCTTCAAAGCCCTCTCTTTTTATAACGGGGATATTAAAAGCTTTAAGAACCTCTTCTACCAAAGGAAACTGAGCGATTAGGGAGAGGTCTGTGGGCTTTCTGGTTGCCTTGTACTCTGTATACATCTCATGTCTGAATGTTGGAGCATGGGTGTCCATAGCGCATAGTACATACTTTGGTCCGAATATTTTTAGTGCTTCTAAAAGCATGACCGTAAACCCGTATACCGCATTTACTTGAATACCCTCGGCTGTTTGTAATGTTGATGGATACGCATGAAAAGCCCTATGGACAATTGCGTTTGCATCAATAGCCAGAAATGTATCTTTCTGAGATTTCTTTATCATGTATATATTTTACAAAAGAAAATATATTACTACAATTACTCTTCAAACAGTGTGTCAAACTCCTCTTTAGATACGACCTCGTTTTCAAAAAGTAATTTTACTAATTTTTCAACATACTCTTTTCTTTCGGAAAGAACTTTTTTTGCCTCTGCGTATGAGATATCTATCAGATTCTTAACTTCCGAATCTATTATCTCGGCATATTTCTCACTAAAATCTCTTCCACCCCCATATGAATAACCCAAATGTTTTGTTTCTTCTACATCCCCATATTTAACCATACCCAGTTTTTCGGACATTCCCCATTGAGTAATCATTTCTTTTGCAGTAGATGTCGCTTGCTCAATGTCAGCAGAGGCACCTGTAGATATTCTTCCAATGAAGAGTTCTTCTGCAGCTCTTCCACCCAAAGCAGCTCTTAGACTTGCTAGTAGTTCATCCTTGTAAACATGTTTTTTATCATCCTCAGGAAGATATACTGTTACTCCACCAGCCATACCCCTTGGAATTATTGATACCTGTTCAACAGGTGTTGCATACTTAGTAAACTTAGCAACTATTGCATGACCTGCCTCATGATACGCGGTAACTTTCAAGTCTTCCTCCCCTATTTCACCTTTCTTCTTTCTTCACAATTTTACTTTAAGGTATGACTCTAGAAGATCCGCTTGATTTATCTTTTTCTTGTCATCCTTCGCAGCCATAATGGCGGCTTCGTTTAAAAGGTTCTCCAAATCTGCACCAGAGTAGCCAATTGTCTTTTTTGCTATTAAATCTAAATCTACACCCTCTTCAAACTTTTTGTTTTTTGCATGTACTTTGATAATTTCTCTTCTTCCCTGATAGTCGGGCATATGAACAACAACCATTCTGTCAAATCTCCCTGGTCTTAATATTGCAGGATCTAATACGTCTGGCCTATTTGTAGCAGCAAGCACTATAACATTCTCTCTACCTTCTAAGCCATCCATTTCAACAAGTATCTGATTTAAGGTTTGCTCACCTGCACCAGAGTGCAATACTGTACCTCTCTTCTTAGCTACTGCATCAATTTCATCAATAAAGATAATTGATGGAGAAGCTTTTCTAGCTTTGTTAAATAGGTCTCTAACTCTTGAAGCACCAGCACCCACTAACATCTCTTCAAACTCAGAACCAGAGGTATGGAAAAACGGAACTCCTGCTTCACCTGCAACAGCTTTCGCTAAAAGTGTTTTACCTGTACCAGGAGCACCTGCAAGTAATACTCCTTTTGGAATTCTAGCTCCAATATTTAGATATTTTTTAGGGTTTTTAAGAAAATCTACTATTTCCGTTAACTCATCCTTAACCTCGTCTATACCTGCAACATCTTCAAAATTTATACCTGTTTTCTTTCCAAAAAGAAGCCGTGCCTTACTCTGTCCAAAATCCATAATCTGACCACCTGATCTTTGCATATTCTTTATCAAGATATATACCAATACAAGACCAGCTCCTAAGAAGAGAAAAGATAGAATATCTCCGAAAGATACTCCTAATCTAGGTTTGTAAAAATCATTCTGTAATGTTTTTATATCTACTTCTGCATCAGCTAAAATTCCATAGAAATCTACTCCAACAGGAATTAGTGCGTATTTCCTTTCTATCACATCTTGACCCTCTACTTTGTTTAATTGAGAGATTAAAACCATATCATCTCTAAGTATGACTTCTTCGTATTCACTTTCTGATATATACAACACTATTTCACTTAAAGGAACTTCTTGACCTTTAGAACTAGAATTAAAAAACAAATTAATTCCTAAAGTTAAGAAAAATGACATCACCAAAAAAAGGATGATACTAACTACGGGAGACATTTTCTTTTTAGGTCTGATTCTAATAATATTCACACCTGTCTTTTTATTTTCTTTTTTGTCTTCTGTCATATCTGTATATTTAGAAATGAAATGGTAGTGGGAGGTGGGATCGAACCACCGACCTTGGGTTTATGAATCCCATGCTCTAACCAACTGAGCTATCCCACCAAAAGCATAAGATTATACCAGAATTTATACTAATTTGCTTTGCTTGAATACCCCCCCGTCTCTGTATTTATTTTCAATTTATCACCCTTTTTGATGAATAATGGGACATGTAGTTGATACCCTGTTTCAACTGTAACTAACTTAGTAGCAGAGTTTGCAGTATTTCCCTTAACGGCCTCATCTGCATTAATTACCTCTAATACAACAGATGGGTTCTCTTTTACAGTTAATATTTTACCTTCAGACATTAGTATTAAAACTTTATCACCTTCCTTTAGAAAATTAATATATTCACCTATGACATTTCTAGGTATATTGATTGTCTCGTAGCTTTCCATATCCATGAAATATGTAAATGTTTCATCCTTGTAAAGATATTGGACCTCTTTTGTTTCAGGGTTAACATATTCTACCTTAGTTCCTGATTTAATCGTTTTATTTAATATTTGACCATTGTCTAGTGCTTTTAACTTCATTATCACTAAACCTCCCTGTCTTCCTTGGGTCTTTAACATACGGTCTTGTAAGAAGAATACTCTTCCCTCTTCTTTAATATACATTCCTTTTACTGGTTGATCTGTTAATGGCATATTACTAAAACGTTAATATATTAAAACAACGGAGCAATTTTACCATAAATATATATTTCATTCTAGAAGGTGGGTATAATGGGAGATTAAGTTTAAACAAATAATTATGGTTGAAAGAAAATCGGAAAGAATCGAAGCAGAAGATCCCAATTTTGAAATACTATTTAATGAGAAGCAGATTAAAGAAAGAATATCTGAAATTGCAACTCAAATATCCCAAGACTACAAAGATGATTTAGATACTCCACTTCTACTTATCGGAGTCCTAAAAGGTGCAACTCCATTCTTTATAGACCTATTTCGTGAAGTGCAACATCCAAATCTTATGATGGATTATATGGGTGCTTCAAGCTACGGTCCAAACGAAGTATCATCAGGCAAACCAAGGATCACACTTAAAAATGCTATACCCGTAGATGATAAAAATATAATAATCATTGAAGATATTGTAGACACGGGACATTCTCTAGATACTTTAATCAACAAACTTATTCTGCCCCAAAACCCAAAGACTTTAAAGATTTGCACTTTACTATCAAAGCCCGATAGAAGGGAAATTCCCATACAAATCGACTATTTAGGGTTTGAGATACCAAATATATTTGTCTTAGGATACGGTTTAGATAGCCAAGAAAGAGGTCGAAACTGGCCATATATTGCATTTAAGAAGTAAGGGGAAATGGTTGCGGGGGTTGGATTCGAACCAACGACCTTCAGGTTATGAGCCTGACGAGCTGCCACTGCTCTACCCCGCGATATTGCAGATGAATTATACTTGAAATATATATTGATTTCAAACTCCGTTAATAAAGAATGTAACCCATTTATCTACATTACTACCCTCTTCGTATACATCTTCAACCTTAGTTTGAATAATCTCATCTACTGCTTTTTTAGCAATCGTCAACGAATTATCAGGAATAACGAAAACCACCTCACCTTCACCACCAAAATTCAATCTATCCCTTGCCTCCTTCTCTAAATACCTATCTGTAGACATATCTTTAATACTTATTGATAAATGTAGGTTGGTTAATCTCAAATCTTGAACTTCTTGTTCTGCTTTCTTTAAGATTTCTAATTTTTGAATTGTAATTTTGGCAGAATTGAATACCGAGTAAAGGATAATTACAGAAACTCCTAAAGCAACAAATTTAAAAATCCAGTGACTAGATATCTTGGATAGTTCTAACCCACTATTCGTTTTAACATTTCTTTCTCTATTCTTAATGTTAATTCTTCTTTCCATAGAAAAATATTATCAGAATAACGAAAATTGTTCAAAGCGAATCTATAGTTTTTATTATTGATATTCTATTCAGGGGCTGTTATAATCTCATAGTTTATATACTAGGTCATTTTAAATTAGATTCTTTTAATAAATTGGAAAGAATATCAAACCCTCAATTTGCTAAATATCAGGAAAGTTTTGCCCAAGAGTTGCGCAGTAAAGGTAGATCTGACGCGACTGTAATTGCTTATGCCAAAGACATTGAACAATTGTTAAATTTCTTTTCAACAAGAGGAGTAACTAAAATCAGTGAAACCTCAATAGTAGACCTAGAGGCATATAAAAAACACTTACAGGATAACAACTACACCCCCAAGAGTATTTCAAGAAAAATAAATAGCACTAGAACATTTTACAGACACCTATTAGAAATTTCTGTTATTACAGACAACCCTGCAGAGAAATTAGCACATCCTAAATTTGAAACCAAGCCCCCTAGAGTTCTTTCTGAAATGGAGTATAGAGCACTTAGAGATGTAAGTAGAGTGGATATTCGACTCTACTCTATTGTAGAGGTATTGCTTCAAACCGGAATAAGAATTGGAGAGTTAGCAACCCTATCAACCGATGATGTAAGAAGATCAAAAGAAGGGGTTGATTTCTTGTATATAAAGCCCTCTGGTAGCCATCTTGCAAGAAAGGTCCCTATAAACAAATCTGCTAAGAAAGCTATTGATGAATATATAAATATTAGACCTGAGACAGAAGACGAAACATTGTATGTAACAAAAAATGGAAGACCTCTTTTAGTAAGAAATATAAGAACAACAATAGACAAAGCATTTGAAAAAGCAGGTATAAAGAATGCAAAGGTAAACG
Source organism: Candidatus Dojkabacteria bacterium (assembly GCA_040765985.1). Taxonomy (GTDB): domain Bacteria; phylum Patescibacteriota; class Dojkabacteria; order SC72; family SC72; genus UBA2259. The sequence continues at coordinate 5,633 of JAXGRK010000006.1, forward strand.
ATTTAAGAAACACTTTTATTGCACATCATTTAGCAAATGGCGTAAGCTTAGTTACAGTATCAAAACTTGTAGGACACAAAAGATTATCTACAACAGAAAAGTATCTTGGTTTAATTGATAATAACAAACCAGAAGCAGAAAAAACCCTTAAAGATCTCTAATATCTCCACAAAAAGCACTATAAGATAGCTGCATGGGAGTAGATGGAATCGAACCATCGACCACGGCTTTATAAGAACCGCGCTCTAACCGACTGAGCTATACTCCCTAAACAAGATGATTTTATCAAAAAGTATTAAATTATGCACTATATATCTCAAAAATCTATTGGAGGAAAATTAGGAGACTCTGTTTTCACTTCTTCCTTTTTATCTAAATCTGATCTTCTGTTTATATCCAAATTTACAATATTAACATCTCTTCCATATCTTAATCTTGATGTATTCTTAATTATTGACGCAACTTCAGGGTTAACCTTCATATCAAACCCTGATTCAGGATAGTTGGGACCATATCTTGCATCTAAAGAGAACGGCCCTGGATAGGAATTATCACATAACATCTTTACATAGTAATGGGCCAAACTTTGATTAATAATATCTGTTCCTTTAACAAACGTATCAAACTGTGGTTCCAGAAATTGTGCGTCCTCATTACTACATCTTGTAATAAACAGTGTACCTACATTCCCAAAAACTGCACTTTTAATATTTTCAGGCAATTGTCCAATATATTGATGCGCAAGTGTTAGGTTTAATCTATACTTCCTTGCTTCAGACAGTATTGAAGCGAATTCATCTGTCGTAAAATTCTGAAACTCATCAGCATAGAAGTAAAAATCTTTTCTTTGACTCTCTGGGATATCTTCCCTACTAAGAGCTGCAGCTAACATTTTTTGAACTAAAATTAGTCCTAGGAAAGACATATTTTCATCTCCTAATACTCCTTTAGAAAGATTGATTATCAATATCTTTCCCTTATCCATTACATCTCTAAAATCAAAAGATGACTGAGATTGACCAATAATGTTTCTAATGGCTAAGTTAGTTGTAAATTTATCAAACTTAGATATAAAATAACCCAAACTTTCAGATTTAGTTTTTTGATCTGTTTTAGCAACCTGATCTATCCAATATCTTTTAACCAATTCATCTTTAACGATGGGTAACCACTTCTCTTGCACCCACCTCTCATCTTGTAGCATACGTACAACTTCGATTAGTGTAGAACCCTCTGCACTCATAGCTGTTAACATAGAGTTCCTTACTGCCTGTTGAAACGCAGGTCCTGCATAACCCTGATTATGAGGATCGAATAATCTCAAAAGTAAAGCAATAAAACTATTTACAATCTGATGCTTATGTTGTTCATTGTAATACTCCATAATATTGAGTCCAAAAGGTCTCTCAAAATCCCCAGCATTGAAATATATAACATCATCGGCTCGCTCTGGCGGAATTCTTTGTAAAATCATCTCTGCAGTGTCTCCATGAGGATCTATAAAACATACTCCATCACCATTGTATATATCCTGTATTAACATCCTAACCATAAGCCAGGATTTACCTGAACCAGTTTGACCAAGAATATACGAATGCCTTCTTCTATCCTCTCTTTGAAAACATATTGCTTTAACCCTACCTCTAAAAATATTATTACCAACCCATATAGTATCTTTGCTGTTGATATCAGAGCTAATTTCATTACTTGCAGGAATTTCTCTTGCTAACAACCAATTAATATTTGGTGTAGTAATATCTTTATTGGGGAAATGATATATACCAGCGATCTCTTCTACATTTAGAATGCTTTTTGATTCTAAAAGAGGTCTTCGATATACAACATCATACATAAACTCCTTTTCTTTCTTCTTCCCCTTAATCTCTAACTTCTTAAATTTGTTAATACCAGGATTACTATACTGATCAAATCCAGCCACAATATTATCTAAATGCATCTTAGCAAGTTGCTCATCTGATGCAGTGGTAACTATCCTTATATCAACTGCAAATCCATTTTTAGAAACCTTTTTATTTATTGCCTGAATTTTCTCTTCACTTACATTCATCTTCTTTTTTTCAGGATCAGAATTATTATTTTGAACCTTCTTTACAAAACTAGCCCCATTTTTTTGCCATACGTTCGAAGCAGGAGAAATTACAACTTGTACAATAGCTCCTTCCCCATTAGACATTTTGCTTAATGTACTAAGAATATTTGCTAAGGGATCTCCTGTAAAATCAGCAGCCACCTTAATTGGGCAGTAACTTTCATCATCAAGTCCTAATCTTGTAAATGCAACTTTAGAATTATTTGTAAAGATATTATACTCATTTACCTTCCTTACCTCTGCATCCTGGTAAGAACCCAGTATCTGTTTTTCTAAATGTTCACCAAATTTCTTTGGACAATATACATAAAAACTTATTACTCCAGGGGTTGCAACAATTTCAAAACTAACACTATTACTAATGGTAAATTTTTCTGCAAGACCCTTTCCTTTACCACCAATGCCAATCAAATTTGAGAACATTTTCTCCGCTACCCCTATTTCAGTTTCATTTCCTCTTGGGACTCTTATTTCAAAGAGATTCCACTCCTTTGCTTTTTCATTTCTATCTTTTCTTATTAATGTATCCTTTATTTTCAAAAATAGAAAAATACAGATAGAGATTACTGATATCGTGAAAACAATCCAACCCCAAGGGATATTAAGATCACTTCCTATCTTTTCATTGTATGAATCTTTAGAGTATTCGACAGTATTACCCACCACAATCTCTTCAGATGGCATGGGACCTACTTGAGTTAATATGTACTCTTTCATAGCAAAATGGACAGATTAAACTGTATATACAAAGGATATCATATATGGGGTCTGTAATCGAGAGGAGAACTAAAGAATTCCGATTTCTCCACCCTCTTTTTTCGTTTGAATAAGAGAGTTCCAAGCACCACCCTCTTTTGCTCCAAAGAAAGTAGGTGTTAAAGGAGTTACTTGAGCTTCGTCAAGACCTGTTCCTAACAAATTGTCACTATTATTTGGGATTGACTCCTGAGCTTTCGAAGAGGAGATGGAAGGAATCTGTGGATTTGGCTGTATAGATTCGGTAGGAACCTCTACTGGGCTAGTACTACCTACTCCTACTTCAGGAACAACTAAATTTTCTTGTTTTATTTCTATTGACATAACCTATAACATTATATCATGTATTTTCTTTTTTCTACAAGTAACTCCCTATTTAAATCTTTTTCTTTTTCCTCTAATTTCTTCTCATATCGCTTCTTCCCTCTTGCCAAGCCAATTTCTATCTTAAATATACCACCTTTCGAATATACACTAATAGGGATTAGTGTTAGGTTCCCTTGTTTCATTTTACTTTGTAAGTATATCAGCTCCTTTTTATTTATCAACAATTTCCTTGATCTAGATGAGTCATAATTTGAAGAGCCATCGTATTTGTACTTTGGTATATCAGTATTAACAAGGTATAGTTCACCATTCAATATCTTTATATACGAATCTCCTAAATTACACCTACCCATTCGTAAGGATTTTACTTCTGCTCCCTTAAGAAGTATACCTACTTCTAATCTCTCTAATATTTCATAATTGTGGAGCCCCTTCCTGTTTAGTATTTGCATTTTTGATTATATCACTACAACCGTACTTTCCATATCGTTGTACCATCTAAAATGTACATATACTCCTCTCTTTGAAATCTACTACAATATCTTTAACATCTTTCCATCCACCACTCTCTTCAAAAACATATTGGTTAAGTAAAAGAATTTCATTGGGATGTCTTTTTTCTCCAGATTCTAATGGTTTTTCAAATTTTAAAACCCTTTTATCCCCCCCATCAAAGATATACAAACCATAGTTCATATCCTCTATTGTAAACCCATATTTTGCGTTTTTAATTGGATAATCCATACCCAGTATCCCAAGTTGGGAATCTACCATACCCTTTAAACTACTTACATATCTATGTATGCCATTTTCTCCCTCTGCGAGAATATATACACTTAAATCAGCAAATACATCGTTTGAGTTTGCATACTCCTCTTTCGAAAGATATGGAACAGGTAAGCTATACCCCCCATCAAAGTTTGTTGATTTGAGAAGAGTTTTTTGTGATCTATCTAATATATATGCATTTTCATTATCCGTTATTATTGCAAACTCCGATATGTCTTTAGCCCCAATGCTCTGTATACTCAAACCGCTCAATTTAACAAAGGGTTCAAATCCTTTATCCGTATATTTTGCTTTTAAAATACCATTACTCAAATCTAAAACGTATACTCCCGTAGATCTTGTATATACCTTAAATGGTTTTTCTAACATCTTATTGCTATCAGCGATATTTTCAACCTTCTTATCATACAATGAGATTGTATATACTGATTTTGTACCAGAATCAGGGATAACTAAATACTCTTTACCACCACTGTCTCTGAATATTGCGATATCCCCAGTGTTGGAATCCTGATTAAAATTAAAAGTATCATAATATTTTTCTATACTTCCATCTGTTAACGAGAGGCGTTTTTTCTTATACAAGGTGTCTTCAATTCACATTACCTGGCCTTTTAGAGTTTCATACTTTTTACTATCTTTTGTACCTAAATTTTCAGGTAACAGAGATAGTTTATCAGATGCTTGTAATATGAATAGAGCTGAGCCCTCCCTATCTGTTCCCAACTTAGATTGTGCATCAACTAAAAGTTTCTCAACAGAGGAGAATATCTCATTGGCATTTCTACTAATTTCCCTTGCTTCTTTTTGGTCTAAAGTAAACTTAGTACCACCAACAATTAAACCTATTCCGATAACAACAAGGAACAATATCTTAAATCTTTGTAATCTAGTTTTCCTCTGTTTGTATCCATCTATCTTAAATTCTTTAAATTTCTCTCTATCTTTTTTTCCTAAGTTACTCTGAGATACAGTAGCAGATACTTTCTTAAACCATCTTTTGTTAACAAACTTATTCGATATACTCTCCTTTATTTTCCCAAATCCTTTTGTAAATATTGACGTTATACCAGCAAATATCTTTTTTGGTATAGGTTTGATTTTTGTTAAAACGTTTTTCGATATATTTTTAAGAAATGATAATTTGGCAAATTTACTGTTAATATACTCTCTTAAATCTCTTTCTTCTTTCGGGGTTTTAAAAATTTTATTAACATTCTCTACTATTGGAATATAATCAGAATCAGAGGGTTCTTTTAGTAATTCTTTCTTCTTAAAAATCGGCCTGCCCTCTTGTAACTTCTCTTTATCACCTAGCAGTACTTCCTTATCTTTTGTCAAAACAACTATTCCCATGTCTTGTCCAATATCTTTCCCAAGCTCCTCTAACACTGATACTAATTCGTCCCTTCCTTTGGTACTAATTATTTTCTGCATATTTCATTTGATATATCCCAATGATGAGCAGAATATTAAATCTCCTTCATCAATTGCAACCGCTGCAGTCTTAGCTTTTTTGCTATTTAACATATCGCAGATATCTACTAATCTTCCACCTTTATATACAAAGATATCACTGTCTCCCAATACCCCTATATACACCCCATTTTTACTTGAAACAAATATAGTGAAATTCACATTTACACCATGTTTACCAATCTCCGAATCGTTTACGATTAACTGTTTTACTCTTCTAGTTGCTTCGTTTAATCCCAATTTAAGAGATTCGTTAATGGAGTCTGTTTTAGAGTATTCAAATCCATCTACAATTCCATCCCATGAGAACTTTGCCAATTTATCTCCGGGTATTTCAACTTCAGAAGAGAAAAAAAGTAATCCGTACATATCAACTGTTGAATCGTTAAAACCTCTTGCTGATCTTTTATAGTTAAAAAAACCTATATATGAGGTTTTTGAATCTGAGTTGTTAATATACTTAGATGCAGTAATGGGCATTATTTTCTATCCTAATACAATTATTATTGTTCCGATAATCCCTATGATTAAAGATACAAAGAGATTAGCAAGTACCAATATCTTTATATTGCTATTCCCTTCTGATTCAACGGTATCAACCAGTATCTTAGTTCTAAGAAATAGCATAAAAGCGTAAAATATGCACGCCAATAGGGCTAATATCAATGGAATCTTAAAAATGCCAACCAGAGAAAGAGAAGGTTCCCAATTTAAAGAAAAAATATTGTCAAACATATTATTATCCATATTTAAATATTTCCTTTCTGTTTCATTTCAAGTAAATCATTTATTACATCCTGTAACTCTCTTGGTTTAGGTAATGTTTTTAAATGAAAGTCTACTTCATGACCTGCTGTATCTATATCAACATCACCTACATCAAATATATTACTCCAGAATCCTATCGGTTTGTGTGATACATCTTCAATCTTCTCAAGCTGGGCTTCAGAGTATAAATGATAAAAGGCATTATCCATTCTCACAACAACAATCCTTTGGTCTGTAATTATATTTACTGTGTAATACCATTTTAATATTGTAGTTACTAGAATATTTATACATAGTATGATTCCAACTATAAACAATCCTACATATATGACAGCGGAATTAAAGAACTCAATCTTTATAGAGAGTGCAATAATTAGGACTGGAAGTATTAGGAAGAGCAAGCCAAAAAAGGCATTTGGTATATAGGCAATAAAGTGGGATCTAACAACTAGAACAATCTCTTCCCCTGGTTCTTTACCATAAAAATTTAGTTTTTTAGGAAATACAGAGAAGGTATTAAATACACTCTTATCTTCATTCTGTAAGAGTCTATTAACAAATGATTTATCTACCTTACTAAATTTCTTTGGAATTCTTCTTTTACTATCATTCATATTTGTAAGAATATCACAAAAGTATCTTTAATTACAGTATATTTACTTCTTATGAATATTAACATGAACAAACCCACTTTGAGGAATTCTTAAGTACCCAGGTGCCCTAAGATTGTATACTGTCTTGAATTCATTTCCAGTCATAGAGATGGTACCAGAATTTGTAGAGAAAACAACAGTATTTGTATACCCATTAGCACTAACTACAGCAACAGACGAAACAGAAGAAACAGGTTTAGAAGCTAAATTTCGAAGTTCTTCAAAGGAGTATGGGTTATATCCAAGCTCTATCTGTCTTTGGGTAGGATGACAAGCATCCGGAATTGGAACTATTCTGCTATCTTTTCCCCCCTTAGCTTTCCAAACCTGATATGCGTTCAATATATCTGACATCTCTGGTTGAGAGAGCCATGGATTTCTTCCGCAGGTAGAACTAGATTCACTATAGTTGGCACGATACCACCCTTTGTAAAACCATGAAACTTTGGAGATATTATCCCAAGCCCTTGGCATCCAATCTCCCGAACCTTCTTTTACATCCCAACCAATTTCATTCCCCCACCCTCCATGTACAGCAGCATATTGAGCAGAAAAAACCCTCCCATTTCTATTCATAACGACATTTCTAGTTAAATCTACAGCAGTTTTCCAAGTACCAGTCTTCTGTCCTGCAACCACCTGCCCACATTCGTCTCCCCAAATGCTATTAGCTCCATAGTTCGTGGCATTTAAAGCATAGGTTCTAGCAGATATTGCTTGAGCTTTAAGTGCTTCTAAATGGAAACTCTCTGGCATCTCTCCTAAACGATATAGATAATCGTATTCAAAATTATATGTTTTAGAATACTCTCCAGTACAATTACTACAGCTAGTTCTAGATTTACAAAACTTCACCGTTATTGTTTCAATAGTACCTGTAGATAAAGTTGAATTTGGATAGTAAGCAGAGAGAATTTGTTGATAACTCTGACCAGCATCTGCTCTAGCCCTTGCTCCCCACTGACTCATACCGTTTCTATGAGTATACGCACCAATTGAAAAGACTTGGAAGCTACCAGAAGGTGCCATCTGAAGAAACCCTGCAGAGTCGATTTTGGATCTCCAGACGTTGGGACAACATCCGGACTTACATAGGTTCCACCCTGCCTTGCAAGTATCAATTGATATTGTAAGTCAGAGAGTTCAGTAGTTAATCCGTTTATTCTTCTAGCAACAGAGCTCTTAGTCGCTATCTGAGCACTTAACTCTGCCTGGACTTTCTTTTTTCAGCTAATACTAATTGGTATGACTTATCTAAATCTTGTTTCTGTTCATCAAGCTCTTTTTTCTCACTTTCAAGAGATTCTTTTAGTTGTACTAAATTCACAAATTCCCAGTTATCTTCTCAATATCATCTGTAAGGATATTTATGGCACTTTTCTTAACAAAAATCGTTTGCAACATCTGATCTAAATTGGAAAAAGAGAAAAGTAGTTGTCCTTGTTATACCTACTCTTCATATATAATTGACTTGATATTAAATCTAAAGTTCCTTTTTTGTTCACAAGTAACTCTTCTTTTTCTGAAATAATCTTTAACTTCTCTTCGATTTCAATGTTCCTTTTATCTATCTCTGTTTGTAATTTAGTAATTTCTGCGTTGAGCAAGTTAACTTTCTCAGTAAGAGAGTAATTACTTCCACTAATTTCTTTAATCCTTTTTTCAATATCAGATAGATACGATTTTTGTTTATTCAATTCATCCTCTTTCTGATTGATAATATCCTCTAGCTCTTGTGCACTTTGAGAGTATGTTGGAGATAGGAATTGAAGAGAAAAAATAGAGAGGATGAATATGAATACAATTGTAAATTGTAGGACAGTTTTTTTATTAGACATTGCGAAATTATACCATTTCTTTAAAAACCTTTTAACCCATCAAAGCCCCTATTATTGCACTAAGAATTCCATATACAAGAAAAAGTAATACCAAACCAATAACGGACCAAGTAAGAGTACCTTGTGCTAGCTGTTTTTAGCAGGATCTCCACCAGATATAATCCACATATACCCTCCAACAATAATCATAATTACCGCAATCAGAACACCCGCGGGAAATATCCACCCCATTACTTTGTCTACAGCAACGGCAAGTTGCCCTATTCTAGGTGGCTCTTGAGCAAATACAGGTTCAGAAAAAATCCTTAATACTTTCTCAATCATTCTATTTCCCCAAAAAGTTAGCTAATATAAATTGTATAACAAGTGGAGCTATAAATACTAGTACCATTCCAACTATTGCAAAAAGTAAAGTTGATGTTGCTTTAGAAATTTTTTTCTCATCACCAAAAGATACTACATACTGAAATCCTGCTGCTATTATCATAATTACAGATAATACTGCAGCAAAACCAATAAACCAGTTTATTATATTTATTACAAATTCTGATAAATTGCCAACACCAGCACTTGTTATGTCTGCAGTACTAATAAACATATACGATAGATAATAATATCTAAATTTCTATCTTGTTCTTTTATTGCTCTAAGAATTCCTTTATAACGAAGTTTACCAACAAGACAGCGATAAAACATACCACTAATCCAACAATTGCGAATGTTAATGTTGTTGTTGCTTTCTTAATTTTATTTTCATCACCATTTGCAGTAATGTACATAAAACCTGCAGCTATTAACATAACAACTGCAACTAACGCAGCAAAACCAATACCCCAGTTAATCAAGTCGGTTATAAACGTACCTAAATCATCTCCGGTTCTCCCTTTAGATATATTTTGAATCCACGTACTTGGGTCTTGTGCAAACGATTTGTTAACAAAACCAGTGACCAATGTAGCAGCCGCAACAGACACTTTAGAAGATATTTTTGCTAGTTCTTTCTTCATTTTTTAATATATTAAATTTATATTTTAATTACCAATTATATTATAGCAATATAACTAAAGCAAGAACTCATTAAGTATAAACGTAATTATAAATCTTGCCAAGAACACTATAGCCATACCTACAACCGCAGCAGTAATTGCCTTACTACCCTTAGAAATTTTTTCCGAATCTCCACCAGACATAATAAAATTATATCCACCATAAACTATCATAATAACAGCTAAAACCGCAGAAAACCCAATTATAAAGTTCAGAAGGAAAGTAATAAGTCCAACAATCCCCTCTATCGTACTTAAATCATATCTAAACGAAGGAATTGGAATTGAAACACCACCAATAGTTCTATAAACAGTTCCGCCACCCTCGCCCGTACCCCCAACTGCAAGGACTTTCAGCTTCAAATTCAATAGAATAAAGAATGTAAGAAAAAAGATCTTTAAATTACTCTGCTTTGTTCTCATACAATATTACCCTCCACTAATATTAATTTCTAATATATGAGACAGTAAAACAAGAATAGTTGAAGAAAGTAGTATAAATATAAATCCAATTATTGCATTTGTAATTTGATCCTTTGCCTCTCTTAACTTATCTGGATCCCCTTTACTCATTGTAAGTTTGTAAGTTGCAAAAACTAGTAATACAAAAACACAAAAACCACTTAGTGGTATTACGTAAGAGATAAGGGTACCGATGTAGTCTTGCCCACTTGCACTCGAGGCATCACTTTCTATGTTCTCTATAAATTCTTGTATTGTAGAAGCTGCATATATTTTTGTCATAATTGTTTGAAATTATACAAGAGTTTAGCTAAATTTAAAAATGCCTTACAAGATAGCATCACTACATATAGATTTGTAATTACAATATTTACATTTAAAACCGTTCGGAGTTGGCTCAAATTCCCTCTTCTTGATAAGAGAAATTACATCACTTAAATTCTCTTTCGCAATCTCTTTCCGACTCTCAGAAATATCAACTTCTACCTCTACTCCCTCTTCAATAAATAGGTACTTTGCTCTTACCACCTTAACACCCAAGCTTTGCTCTGCAAATACTGCGTATAAAGGAAGTTGCAAATCATGTTTAATATCTGCCTCGCTCTTTAAACTCCCTGTTTTATAGTCTATTATCTCAACAATAGGGATATCCCCGTTCTCAATTAAATCTAATCTATCTATCTTTCCAACAAAACTGCTATCCGCAAAGTGTACGGTAAAGGATTGTTCTAATCTGTATGGGTTTTGATTCAAATTAAAGAATTTATCATAATATTCAGACATAGATTTTTCACCACGTTCTTTTCTCTGATTTTCATGTTTCTTACTTTCGTATCCCCTACTTATCCAATTCTTTTGAAAAAGAGTTAACAGATCTTCTTTGGTAGGAAGCTCTGTGATCCCTAACCCCTCTTTATATCGTTGAAACAATGTGTAAAAATCTTTAAGCGTATTATGAACCGTTGAACCGAAAGACAAAGATGCGTTCCCAATAGATGGTATCTGTAAAACATATGAGTATTCGTACTTCTTAGGACAATCTTGATATACATCTACCTGAGAGTAACTTACTTTCTTTCCTACATCTATTTTAATATTTTCTGGAATCATTTCTTTTCCTTTGTTGTATATATATTTAATTCGTCTTCTGATTTTACGACAGTAGGACTGTTAAATTCTTCAGAAGTATCCCTATCCAAAATCTCATTTAAAAATATACTCCCTTCTTTTTTCTCTTTGCATTACCATAGAAATTTGAAGCTGTTAAATACAGTTTTTCTTTAGCCCTTGTAGCACCAACATAGAATAATCTCCTCTCTTCTTGTAGATGCTCCTCTCTTTCGTCTAACCCTGTTAGAGCTTCTTTGATTAGAGCGTCCGGTATTGGAATTGTATCCTTTCTGTTCTGTGAAGGAAATCTATCTGATACAAGGTTAATTAAAAATACAACTGGGAACTCTAAACCCTTCGCACCGTGTACAGTCAAAATATTTACTGCGTCATACTCACCTAAATCCATTTGATCAACCAATGGTGAGTCACCCACCTCTATACAGTAATTTAAGTAATCTACATACTCGTATATATTTGAGTCTGGGCTATTTTTTTCATACTCTTTTATTGTATTGAAATACCTCGAAAGATTGTTTATCTTAAACTCTGAAAGATTCTCTTTCTCTTCAACAAGGTTCTTTAGATACCCACTCTCTTGAACAAAGAAGTAAAGGACCTCTCCAACGGATGAGTTCTCCTTAAGCATTCTTATACATTTATCCAAAATATTAAGAAAATTCTTTATACCTTCCCTTGCCTCTGTTGAAAAAATCTTTTCTCCAAGATTACTGATATTAAAATCTGTACTTTCTCCTAACTTGATTCCGAATACTCCCTCTAACTCTTCCAATACAGCTACCCTATCTTCTCTTGCTACCCTATTTATTTCAAGAAACTCCCTCGGAGAAAGCTTCCATTCAGCCATACTAAGAAGATGGTACATAGATACTTCGTCTTTGTAATCTGTTAAAACTCTTAAGAAAGATATCAGGATTTTAATTTCATCTCTAAAATACAAACCCCTTGAACCACCTATTTTATACGGAATACCAAAATATCTAAGATTCTGTATTACACTCTCGGAGTGGGAGTTTGCCCTAACAAGTATTGCAATATCCGAAAGCTTATACTTTCTTTCTGGTTGTAATTCGACAAAAATTGATTGCCCCTTCTCATTAAACTTTTGAGCTTTTTGTGGAATATCTTCTTGCTCATAACCAGTTAGACGAAGAATCTCTTTGGCAATCCATTCAGATTCGGCATCTTCATTTTGAGCAGTAATTAGATTAACAACATTATCGTCTGTAGAAAATGAATTCTTGGCAATTAATTTTTTATCGATTTTTTCTGTTACTTCTAATCGGAACGGATTATTATGCGTTATTAAAGTATATGCAGAATCTAAAATCTTTTGCCTAGATCTGTAGTTTTCTGTTAGAACTACTTCCTTTGCTTTGGGGTAATACTGCTTAAATTGCAAGATATTAGATATTGCAGCACCTCTAAATTTATAAATAGCTTGGTCATCATCACCAACAACTGTTAAATTAGGATTCACGTTCCCTATTTTGTCTAAATCTTTTTTAGGATCTAATCCAGATAATATGTTTATCAAAACACTTTGTGTGTAATTTGTATCTTGGAATTCATCTACTAATATATATTTAAATTTCTTTGCATATCTTTCTAAAACATTTGGCTTCTCCCTAAACAGTTGTATTACTAAAAGGATTAAATCCCCGAAATCTATTTTAGAGTTCTGTATTTTTAATTTAGTATATTCATCATATACAGTTGCTAATTCAAGAGTATCTTCGAATTCTTCTTTAGCAATATCATTTTTTTTGGATAATGAGTTGGCATATCCTAAATACTCTTCTGGCGATACGTCCTCATCTTGTAAACGAGAAAAGTGTTTAAGAAGATCGTCTATAAATTTAGTTGGGTTACCGTAAGGTCTAAATTTTTTTAATGAGAAATCGAATAGATGTTTCCTTAAAAAAATATACTGCTCTGCAGAAGACATCATTGTGTAGTTTGTATCTAAACCGATATGATGACCCTCTTGCCTTAATATTCGGTCACAAAAAGAATGAAAGGTTGAAATCCAGACATCACCAAACCCAAGAGGCAAACTCTCATCTACTCTCTCTAACATCTCGTTTGCTGCCTTATCTGTAAACGTTAAGGCGAGTATTTCATCTGGTTTTGCCCACTTGCTTTTTACTATATGGGATATTCTTTGAGTAATAACGGCTGTTTTACCAGTACCTGCTCCAGCAATAATGAGAAGTGCACCTTTCTTATGTTCTACTGCCTGTTTTTGTTTGTCGTTTAGATGTACGTTCATTTGGCTAGTTGTTTTAATTGTTGTATCTCTTTAATCTTGCTTTCTTCGCTTTTTAAAGCAGGAGTTTCTAAAATAAAGGGTATATCTTTAAATTCTTTTCTATGCAATATATTATACACTGTATTTTCACCTAATTTCCCCCTTCCTAAGTTCGCATGCCTATCTTTGTTGGAGCCAAGCTCAGCCATTGAGTCATTTAGATGGATAGATTTTACCCTTTTAAAAGATAGCGTTTCCCCAATCTCCTCAACAACACTATCTATATCATTAACCCAATCATAACCAGCGGCATAGGTGTGTTGGCTGTCTACTACAAACCCCACCCTATCTTTTTCTTTACTCCCATCTCTAATATTTTTTAACTCAGTAAAACTCCTTCCCATATTCGTACCTGTTCCTGCAGTTGTTTCAATTAGTAACCACTGATTACCCCCTACTTCGTTTAATACCCAATCAATACCGTAAGATACTCTTTCTAAGCTATCTTCATAGTTTAATTCTTTCTGAGATCCAGGATGAAAACAAACCCCTAAGATTTCAACATTGAGATCATTTTTTCTAATTAGCTCATCTACCCTATTTGCAAAATCTAAATATACAACTAAGCCCATTTTACCTAGATGGAATAGCTGTTTGTCTTCTCTTGCTAGATTAGTAAGGTATATACCATGTATTAGTATCTTCTCTACTACAGAACCTTTTAGCTGTTCTACAAAGGTGTTTACTGTTTCATCAGAGATACTTTTAGTAGCCCACCTCATAGGGGCCGTTGGCATAATCTGGATACTATTTATCCCATATCT
>JAXGRK010000007.1:0-12727 GCA_040765985.1 Candidatus Dojkabacteria bacterium
TTAGTATACATATTGTTATTCGCATACATACTAATCTCTGGATTTTTACTAATAATATCTTCTGAAAGAAACTCTATCTTTTCAAATATCTTAAATATTTTTTTCTTTGCCTCCTCATCCTCTCCACCTATTACAATCCTATCTTGAACAATAGAATCTAAAACAGCAGCACCCTCTCTAAGAAACTCTGGAGATGATAGATATGTAAACTTTAATTTAGGATTAACCTTTTTAATCCTACCCATTGCTTCTCTACCAGTCCCTACAGGAACAGTACTCCTTTGTACAAATATGACTCCATCCTTAACACACTTAGCTGCCTGTTCTACTGCACTATATATATATGTCAAATCAAATCCGCCATCTGGACCACTAGGAGTTCCTACAGAAAGAAATACTACATCTACATCGCAAAGTCCTTCTTTGTAGTCAAGAGTAGGTATTAAATTACCACTTTCAATACCGTATTTAACTAATGTGTCTAAGCCCAATTCATAGAAATGAGATCTCCCTGTTTTAATGATATCTATTTTCTTTTTATCAACATCTATACAGTATGTTTTGTATCCAACTCTCGCAAGTAGTGCAGAAAGTGTTAGACCTACATATCCTGTTCCAATTATTGCAATTTTCATAGAGCTTGATTTTTTCGAAGTTAGTTCCTAGAGTATATACATTTAGGATAGTAGTTTCAATTTTTGTGAAAATATGAAAAATATGGTAAAAATACAGTAATTAATTAAAAATTTTGTATCTATGATTAGTAAACCAAAACTATCTATTGTCATTCCTGTATACAATGAAGAAGAGAATATTCCTGAGCTAAACAGAAGGATTAAGAAAGGATTAAACAAGGTATTTGAATATGAAGTAATATGGGTAAACGATGGTTCAAAGGATGGAACTAAGGAAGCGATTAAAAAGATATGCTTGGAAGATACAAACTCACACGGTATTACATTGATGAGTAGAACAGGACAAAGTGGTGCACTAATGGCTGGGATAGACAGAGCAAATGGACAATATATTGCTACCATAGATGGAGATAACCAAAATGATCCTGCAGACTTTGTAAAAATGGTTAAAAAACTAGAAAAAGATGATTTAGATGCAGTTATCGGATGGAGAAAAAATAGATGGAGTGGAAACATATTAAGAAGATTACCCTCTTTATTTGCAAATAAACTAATGAAAATTGCATTTGGAGACTTAGGAATACATGATACAGGGTGTATGGTAAAAGTTGTTAAATCGGCCATTATCAAAGACATTCGTCTATATGGAGAGCTACATAGATTTATGTCCTACCTACTTGGTATGTACGGAGCAAAGATAGGAGAAGTAGAGGTATATCATCAGAAAAGGGCACATGGTAAAAGTAAATACGGTATAGGGAGAACTCTTACAGTAATATTTGATATCCTGAATGTTAAATTTCTAACAATGAGAAGAAAGACCCCAATACAGTTTATGGGACCATTAGCATTGATAACATACGTATTAAGCTTTGTAAGTTTAGTTATAGCGGTATTTGATAAGATATTGAATAAAGCAGATTTAACTGAAAACCCATTACTTCTAATAGCTGTATTTGGATTGATAATGGGGACCCAATTCTTCTCTTTCGGTTTACTTGGTGAGCTAATACTGCGTTCATACCACGAGAATGGCGATAGAAAAACCTATGCAATAAGGGAAGAGTATTAGTTATCGTATTTCTGCTTCTTTAATTCGTAAAGTATTCTCTCTTGGTTTACTCTTACCCTGTTAAACATACCCGCTAATAGACCAACGATAAAAAGTAGTAATCCGAATATTAAGAACCCAAAACCAGTAAATCCAACAAATTTGTATGGAGTAAAACTTCCTTCGATCAAGAAATACATTCCTAACCCAATTTCTAATATTAAACCAATTAAAAAAAATACTCCCCCAATCCCACCAAAGAAAGTCATAGGTTTGTAATCACGAAGAGTTTTAACAATAATTTCAGATGTTCTAAGTGCATACTTAATTATACTTCCTGCTACTCTAGACTTTCTATTTTTAAAATACACTACATCAACTGGATACTCTACAACTCTTAATCCTTTATATACCATATCCAATATCGTCTCTTGTGTATATGTGAATGATCCAAAAAGATTTAATCTCATTAGTGCCTCTCTACTGTAAGCCCTAAAACCACAAGACACATCTCTAAACTTCTGCCCACTTATCAAAGATATCAACTTAGACATCTGTTCATTTCCCCAATACTTGCTTTTGGGCATATTCTCTGGCATTCCCTCGTTAAACCGGTTACCAGTAACCATATCTGCATTATTTTTTAATATGGGTTGAATAATTTCGGATATCTGTTTACTGTTAAACTGTCTATCGGCATCAATACTAACTAGAATATCCCCCCTTGTCTCTAATGCATACTGTAATGCACTTTGGAAAGCACTTCCAACACCTTTGTTGATCCCATGACTTACTACATTCGCACCACTTTGTTTTGCAATTTCTGCAGTATTATCTGTACTTCCATCATCCACAACTAACACATCAATCTCATCTATTCCATCAATCTTCTTGGGTAACTCCTTAATCACAATCTCAATACCGTCTTCCTCATTTAATGCAGGCATATATATTATTAATTTCATATTCCCTATATTCAATTTATACTCCCTAATTATACTAATTACTGGATATAAAAACTATTCAAATATGTGATATATTAGTATATATAACTTAAGGATAAAGAATAATGTTGAAATTAAGATATATTTTATTTTCACTCCTGTTACTCCCATTTCTGTTTATAACCTCTATTCATGCAGCAAAAATAGAGATGGGCGATTACACATTGGATAAAGAATCCATAATAGAAGACGATCTGTATGTCTCAGGAAAAAACATTAAAATAAATGGTGTTGTTGATGGAGATTTAATAGTATTTGGAAACAATATTTTAGTTGATGGTACTGTAACAGGAGATTTATATCTATTTGGATCTACAGTATCTGTATCAGGAAATATATATGAGAACTCCGTTTTAGCAGGATCTACCATTAAAATTCAGGGCACTTATGGGGGAATATCTTCTTTACATCTATGATGGCAGATATTGATGCCAGTGTATCAAAAGATGTAATGGGAGCTACGGGTACACTAAATATGACCGGAGCTATATCCGATGATGTTAGGATTGTATCAGGACAAATTATTTCAACAGCGACAGTAGGAGGTGATTTTTTAATTGAAACCGAAAACTACACAATAGATGATAATGATATTACAGGGCAACTTATACTCGGTACACACGAACTATGGCCAGAAAAGAAAGAGCAGGAATTAGAAGTATCTGTTAACGACTTTTTAGGATTTAATGTTGGGTTAACTGTAGCTCTATTTCTAGGTATGTATATAGTTGGTGTCTTGATAATAATGGCAGCACCAGTTAAAACATTAAAAATTGAGAGTAAAATAATATCCTCTTGGTCAGAATTACTTAAGAGTTTTGCTGTTGGGATAGTAATTCTATTTACAATGGGCTTACCATTATTCTTTTTAATATTAACCTTGGTGGGAATACCTCTTGCATTTCTACTAATTGGAATTTTACTTTTCTTGGGTATTTTTGGAACGATATGGACAGAATCAGCTTTAGGACAAAAAATACTTCAATTATCTAAACAGAAAGATAACGGGAGATTATTATCTCTACTTATTGGAAGATTGATATCCTCGATTGTAGGACTAATTCCCTTCTTTAGTACGATTTATAGAATATCCCTAATCGCAACTACTATTGGAGCAGTCGTAAGAACCAAGTACGATTCTTTTAGCTACTCTAGAAGAGAAGTTAAAAAGAGGAAATAGATATACAAAAGGAAAGGGAGCTAAGCTCCCTTTCTTAAACTCAAAAGCATTGTACAACCTACTTTGCTAACATTTCATCAATAACTGATTTGAATGATTCATAAGGATATGCACCTGAAATATTCTTACCTACTACATTACCCTCATCATCAATGATACCAATTATAAAGCCAGGTGTACCCTGAACCCCAGCTTTTGTTCCATCTGCCATATCTGTATCTATTTGATCCTTATACCTATTCTCGCTCATACATGTATTATATTTATTCATATCAATACCCAAACCTTGAGCAACTGTTGCTAGTTCATCTGTTGATTGTTTAGAGAATGCCTTAGAGTAGAATTCAAAATATTTCTCTGCTCCACCAATCTCATTTACGCATAAGCCCGCATTAGCAGAATCTATTGCAATCTGTCCATGGAAACTCAAAGGGAAATTTCTAATAACATAGATTATTTCACCCGTATCTACGTAGTCTTTGAGAATACTTGGTTTAGTTTCTGTTGCATATTTCTCACAGTAAGGACATTGGAAATCCGTATACTCAACCAAGGCCACCTTAGCATTCTTAATATCCCCCAGGTATGGACTATTCCCAATTACCGTAGAAGCTTCAGAGTACTCTTCATCTGTTGTATCTGTAGTATCCGTATCTCCATTAAGATTTGTATCAGGAGTTGAGTCTTTCCCTTTATTAGTAAGAATGATTGCTAAAGCAATAACGATACCGGCAAGAATGATTGCAGCAGGAATAGCTAATTTATCTAAACTAATAACTATTTCATCCTCATTTACACTCTTGTTTTCTGAACTACTGTTTTTCTTAGGCATATATTAAAAAATAAAAGATTAATTATAACAAACTTAGAACAAATAATATTTAAAATAAATACTTATGTCAACTAAATTTTTACTTATCCACTCTAATAAATATACCTTGATGACTACTAATGGTTAAGGACTCACCATATATCTGCCCCCCTTCATCCCTTGTTGTGTATTTAAATAGACCCAACTCTTTATCCCAAATTGCAATTTGAGAGATATATTTTAGTTCTGAATTAGTAAGTATACCTTTTGAATTACTAGATACATTTTTAAATTGAGAAGAAGGTATTAAATTCCAACCAACTAGATTCGTTAAATCTCTTTTCTCACTTAAAATAGAAATACCCTTAAAAGATATATCTATATCATCAAGAGATACTATTAGATAAATACCTCCGGGCTCTAGATTAAAATCCTCACCATTTATACTTTCATTATTATACTTAACGACTTTAACCCATTCATTATTTAAAAATTCCCCTACAACAATAATTTTCTTATTAGAATATTCAATTAGTTCCTTTGCACTTTTAATTGGAACCTCATTGTAATTTACTACCTCCATTGCTTGAATAAAATTCACACCCTTATCTAAATGTAGAGTACTATCCTTTACAACACAGTTGTACTGTTCAACAGTATTAAGAATCTTTCCAGTACACTCTTTAGGAGCTATCCAAGAAACAGATTGATCACTTAAACAGCAAACAGAATCTATTGTAGATACATTGGCTGTACATCGCTTAGATTTTGTACCATTTATACAGTACCAAGAAACACTCTTACCCGTTTCAGGGAAATTTACAGTAGCTGGATTTGGATTGCCAACTTTACATAGGGTGGAATCAGATGGCCAATCTTCTGTATACCCTGGATACGAAGTGGCCCTAGTACCACACTGTGCATCTTCAGATGGGGTTGGAGTAGAAACTATTTTACCTGAGACAGTACAGGTATACCCATAACTAGCATTTTTTGTTACCTCTCCCGGCTTAATATTTAATTTCCATATACATATACATCCATCAACATCTCCACAAAACCTGTCCACTTCAGGAGATATTACTTTCCCACTATCTAATCTCCCGGTTACTGCGAGCCAATCCCTTACACCATCTCCTGTTGGAGTTGTAGGTGGAGTGGGAGGAGTTGGAGGTTGTGATGGCTCTCCCTTTGCAGTACAAGAGTTATACTTAGTATTTGTAGAAGCAGAGGAGTAGCTACAAGCCGAAGAGTTTTTCGAAACTGTAAATGGCCAAGATAGTGATGAGTTCGTAAACCAACTATATACTCTATTTAATTCCAACATATATTCATAGCCAGATTTCAAACTACTC
The DNA here is from genome assembly GCA_040765985.1 of Candidatus Dojkabacteria bacterium. Taxonomy (GTDB): domain Bacteria; phylum Patescibacteriota; class Dojkabacteria; order SC72; family SC72; genus UBA2259. The sequence goes on from JAXGRK010000007.1 coordinate 6,037, forward strand.
TCATCACTACATTTCCCAGTAAAATATTTTGATCCCCACATAATAATTTCTTTACTTAAAGTAGGGTTACTGTTCCTTTGAAAATCTTCACTCCAAGTACATCCACCAATATATGAAGGGACCGCTATATATTGAAGAAAGAATTCAATCTGTTTTTTGAAATCAGCCACAGGAACTGACGAGTTACCATGGATACCGAAATCTTCAACATTACTTCTATATGCGTAATTACTACCACCAGATTCATGAGCCCATATAGTAATTGCAAAAGCAGGATTTATTCCATATTGAAGAGATTTACAATATACATCTTCATAGCAAACTTCAGGATACCCACCAGTTAAACAACCAGCAGTCCAAGCATCAATAACTTGAATAGTTTTCGCTTTTGAAGGGGAGTATTCAGAACTGTTAATGGTAATATTTGTTTGACAATTAGGTCCACTGGCTGCAAAAACTGTAGGGGTTAATATCATTGACAACTCTTCTTTTAAATCATTCCCTGTTGCATACCTTGCATATTCAGTGACTGTATACTCATTACCCTTAGAATCGAATGCATAAGTACCATGATACTGCGTATCTAGTATTAATTTGTCGTTACCTATCTCAACCAAAAGCAAACTCTTACTGTTTCCATTCCCAGTTTCAATATTAGGGAGAAGAATCTCCTCTGTAATACCCTTTGTACTAAAAGTCATCTCATCTTGCCATATATATTCTTGTTTCCCAATTCTGAAAATATATTCTGTATTATATTTTAATCCATCAATATGGGTAGAATACACAATATTTTTATTTATAATATCTTTTTGGAATTGAATATGTTCAACCTTTTTGTATTCTGAAGAGCTAATATTTTCTTTAAAATATACTGTATATACACATCTTCTTTGTTTTCCAGTATATCCATACATCTGAAGTACTTACATTAACAACCTGTATTTCAGATGGTCTTTCATTTAATATTTTTTGGGTATTGATATTTTTGATAAAAAGGTAAGTATTCCAAAACAAAGTATAATGCTTAATCAAAAAGGTATTAAAAATTTAAGGTGTTTCTCTTAATTATTTTTTCATCTATACAAATCATATCAAAAATGTTGAATTACTTAAATCAATGATGATAGTATATTTTAATGAAGACAAATAAATATAAAAGATTTTTAATTGGAATACTTGTAGTTGGGATAATTACTATTCCAATTATATATTACATTAACTATACTCAAACACAGAAAGAAATCACTCCAAATCAACAAGATTCTACTGATAAAGAAAGAGAGGTTGATAATACACAGCAAGAGAAGAAACAATCCCAGAAGAACCCGTGGTTACATATCAAGAGCTATTTCCTATCATAGATCAACAACAATCTTATGTTGTAGTTCCTACAAAGATAGATAAAAAGAATCCTCCAACACTGATAATATACAGTCATGGTTCTAATACCACTGTAACTCAAAATATGGAGGATCAATTTATGAGGGATATGCAAGCTTATGGAGTATTTTTTACAGAGCATAACTATATTTTCTCTGCTTCTAATCAACATGGTGTGAACTGGGGTAGCACTGCCTCTATCCAAGACACTCTTAATCTAAAGAATTGGGTAGATGAAAACTATGATATAGAACCCAAGGTATATCTAATCGGTTTTAGTATGGGAGGTTTACCAACTATGAACTTTGCTACTACATATCCAGATCTTGTTTCTAAGATTGCACTACTAGCACCTACTGTTAAATCTTCAGAGTGGAATCAACAGAGAGCTGATAAATTGTATGATATTGATATTAAGCTATGGCATGGGAACAAGGATGTTAATGTTCCTTACTCTTACTCTGTATATTTTGTAAACAAACTAAAGGATTATGACAAAGAGGTTGAGTTTATTACGCTAGATGGCTTAACACACTTTGATTTAGATACAGAGTATATGAATGAGATCTTTAGTTTTATGAATCTAATTAAACGCTAACTCTTCCTTTAATTTATTCATCTCCTCTTTAGAAAATGTTTTCCTAAATCCTTCTTCATCAAATACTTTAGTATCAGAATATATTGGTTTTATATGAATATGAATATGAGGGATTTCTTGTCCTGCTCTTTTCCCATTGTTCTGGTTTATTAATATACCCTCTGGGTTATATTTATCTTGAATAACTTTGGATACTTTCTTAACTATTTTTGACATATATTCATACAAATCCTCCGGAATATCTAAAATGTTTTCATAATGTTGTTTAGGAAAAGTAATGTATGACCCTTACTTAATGGCTTAATATCTAGAAATGCCAATACCCTATCATCCTCATATATCTTGTAACAAGGTATATCTCCTTTTACTATCTTACAAAAAATACAATCATCCATACTATTTATAAATGATATATTATTATCCTACTCCAATATGTTAATTTCTCTGTATTAGTTTTAAGGTAATCTAAACTTACAAACCCAATATCCTCTAAACCATCTTCCTTAATGTGTACATCCGTACCATCTAAATCATATACATATACAAAACCAACATGTACATGATTAACAGGATTTTCATCTTCAATATATACCAAGCCCAAATATGTTTTTTTAATAATTTTACTTCCCAACTCTACCTCTTCATTTAACTCCCTATCTAGTGCTACCTCTAATATATCTTGGTCTTTCTTAACATCTATCTTTTCAATATGACCACCTAATGGCAAAGGGCACAGTGAGTTTAATCTATCCTCATTTCTATTTACCATCCTATGTAAGAAATATTTATCTTTGTACTTTAATATTACCTGTGCAATTATCTGTTTATATGAAGAATCTTTCTCTAAATCTTTTCTTACTCTAAATTCACTCTCTTCTCTAAAAAGCTTTAAATACTTCTCTTTATCTGTAGATATTAATCCATTCCATTTACCATACTCAAAAAGAGTGTCTTTCTTAATACATAGTATATCTTCATTCATATTGATATTTTACTTTTCAATTACAATTGCAGTTGCAGGACACATATCGTGTGCTTCTTGAACTTTTTCTTCTAATTCTTTTGGTATATCCTTTCCTTTTAATTCTGCTTTAACATCTACTTTACCATCCTCTTTCATTTCGAATACCTCTGGACATATTGCAACACATGAACCACAAGCAACACATTTAGTTTGATCTATAGATACCTTCATAATATACAGGTATGTTTAATTTATTCCTTTATTCTTTCAAAAATATATGTATATTGCAACTGTTGGAATATGGAGTGGTGTGAACACACCAACTCCATGCAGTGGAGTATCCTCACACTGTCCAACAGTTTTGACTAAAGAAAACGTCTCTTCTTTAGTACTTTGTACTAGCGATCCACTAGTACAAGGATTTGCATATACTTTTTAAAGAACAAAAAACCGGCTTCTGTTGGCCGGTTGTAATTCGTATTTTTATACGTAAGGCGTTATAACTGTATATTAATATACCATAATATGACTTAATTATCAATACTTACGCTCTAAACCTTATCAACCCATTCCCAATAATATCAAAAGAATACTCTTCGGAAATATCTGATAAAAGTATTCCTGAACTTAATAGTAGCTCAGAAGGTTTCATACCTCCCTCTAAAGCTAGCTGTATCTCATCAGAAGACATTCCTAATACATCACTTAACATATCTACAACCTTCGAATTACTACTACCTGATTTAAAATGCAATGTTCTTAGCTTTAGTTTTTCACTTTCAAAATTGAAAGTAGTGTTATATGCATCCTGCTTAATAGCATAACTAATCATTACAGGTTTAAGCGCTGCTACAAATGAGAATCCCAACACCGATACGAATATTGCGAGGACTGCTAATCTATCTTTGTTTGTCATAGGGGCAATCATGACAATTTAAGTACATCTATATGCTACAGTATATGTAATACAGATGTACATATTTATACAGTTATAGCTAAAATATATACCCTTAGAATACATACTATATACTAGCTACAAGAGGAAATCACATCTTTTAAAATGGTACTATGAGACATTATCGATAATATAGGGGGAAAAATATCGGGGTGACACGACTTGAACGTGCGACCTCTTGCACCCCATGCAAGCGTTCTAGCCATCTGAACTACACCCCGATATAAAGACAATTATACTAAAGCCCTATTTCATCAGCAACAGAGATCATTTCTTTTAATGCAATCTCTATAAATCTTTCCAATGATACACCAACCTTCTCTATATCATAAATCAATTCCCTGTTAACATTCCTTGCAAATTCCTTCTGTTTTAATTTTTTAATAACTGATTCAACCTTTACTGAAGCAATCTTTTTATCAGGTTGTACAAGAGCACAAGCAACTAAGAAACCACTTAAATTTTCACTAGCAGAAAGTGCATAATCCATTCGACTTTCCCTCTTCTCTTGTATATCAGGATGTTGCTCGTAATGGGCCTTAATCGCATGATATATATTCGAAGGGATATCTTTACCAACTTCTAATTTCTCTATTTTTAATATGTTATCAAACTCAACCACATGTCTTTTTGGGTCTTTATTTACATAATCGAAATCTAAATCATGAAGTAATCCACTTAATCCCCACTCTTCAATATTTTCATCTAACTCTTTGGCCAAACCAATCATAATGATTTCGCTTTCTCTCATGTGAAGTTTAAGCCAAGGAGTTTGCACATATTTATCAAGTAGTTGTATTGCCTTTTCTCTAGATATCATATTATAAATCTATCTCGAATTATAACTAAATTTGGACTCTGGCTTGCACTCAGTTTAAATGGTTTGTTACTACTAATACCTGTAAATGAGTATGTAGATGATTCACCAGACCTACTCACAGAGAGTGTCACACCTGCTGCTAAGCCCTTTGATTTTGAACTTGTCCATCCAGCCACTTTGTCTATCTCTAAAGAAGGAAATGTAACTTCTAATACACCCGATTCATTGTATTCACCACTTACCGAAGGAATTGGGTTAGACGCACCACTTGATACCTCTAAAGAGAATTTCAATACTCCACCAGAGTAAATATATGAATAGTTTGTGATTTTTGCTCCCTCCGAAGAAGTAACCCCTTCGATACTCTGCAACTCACTAGAAAATTCTGTACTACCAAAATCAATTGTTGGTGGAGAGTATTTAGTATCGTAAGATACCTTTAAAGAAAATACCCATGTACTATCACTTGATTCACCCAATTCTAATTTAAAAGTATGAGTACCAGAAACTCCAATACCGTATATCCTTGTATTTTCTATAGAGGTAATAGTTCTAGTAAGCGTAGATATAGCTCCCTTCTCAACTGTAATACCCTTGGTAAGAGACACATCTGAAGAATCTCCAAATATATTTGAGATAGTCACTTTTATAACTCCATTTGCCCATATTGGCTCAACAACAAATAGTGGTGTTGTTGCCTCTTCATTTTCAGAGGTAATAGTAAAAAGAAACTCATGATATCCATCCTCTTGGCTATCTGTAATATCTTCAATTTCATATTCGTATGTACTACTCTCCCCCAAACTCTGCTTCTCCTTAGTAAACCCCTCATCATCAGAGATATATCCTAAATCTTCACCCTCTTCTTCATCCTCTTGGGTCTCCTCCTCATCCTCCTCATCTTCCTTTTCCTCTACAACTGTGTCATCAGTATTGATTTCTTCTTCAGTTTTCTTTGTACATCCTGTTAAAAGAATGGTACTTAGTAACAACACTAATCCGTATATAAATATACTTTTTTTCATTATTTAGTATTATTAATTAATATATTTTATACTATCATATTGAATATATCATATAAAGGATTAACATTTACCTAATCAAGTGTTAAATTATATATTATGCCTAAAAAGATAAATATTTCTGACAAAGGGGTAAAGGAGAAAAATCAGTTAGCTTCAAAGATTGAAGTGTTAGATCCAACTACCGAAAAAGTTAAGGTCCAAGTTGAAGAAAGTAAAGTAAAAACACCTTTGGATAAAAAAAAGAAAATCATAATATATGCTATTTCTTCTTTTGCATTTCTACTACTTTTAGGAATTGCACTTTTCTACTACTTTGGGATATACAAACTTACTCCGTATAAGAAACCATCTGAAATAATAAACCTTACTAACCAATATATTCTGTCACTACCTATTGAATCAAATTTTGAAAAAATTCCCATCCCAAAACCTTCAGAACCAAAGACAGAAGAGAGTGTAATAAATGGATCCCTATTTACCAAAACAGAGATGGCCAAGTTAGAAGATAAAAGGCCTGTAGCAGTAATGATAAACAACCATTCAGATGCAAGGCCCCAATCTGGCTTAAACAGTGCGGATATAGTATTTGAGGCATTGGCGGAGGGTGGGATAACTAGATTTCTGGCAATATTTTGGAGTGAAACTCCAGAGAAGGTTGGCCCTATTAGAAGTGCAAGACAGTACTACCTAGAATGGTTGAGCCCATTTGACCCCCTATACATTTACGATGGATGTGCTGATACTACAAACCCTAAAACTGATGCTTGTGGAAATATCTATGCTTACAATATTAAACGGATTGCAACGATTGGTGCGTGGAGATGGAACGATGGTGTTAGATACGCTCCTCATAATGAATACTCCTCTTTGGAAAGTGCCTGGGAATATGCTGAAGGAAAAAACTGGGACGAGATGCCAGATGTACAAACATGGAAATTCAAAAAAG
>JAXGRK010000008.1:0-10842 GCA_040765985.1 Candidatus Dojkabacteria bacterium
TCTGGTCAAAAGACATCAACGGTAAATGACAAACCGGTAGATGCATATTTTGCTAATAACAAGGATGCCGAGAAATCGCTTGATTATGGATTATTAGTTGTTGATTTAAAAGATAAATATTACTTTACTGCAAAGGTAAATGGTGGTGGTATTAATTCTCAAATAGATGCAATTAGATTAGGATTGGGTAGGGCGTTGTCTATAATGGATGAATCTCTTAAACCAGTTTTAAGAAAAGCAGGACTTATTACTCGAGATCCAAGAGAGGTTGAAAGGAAGAAATATCATCATATTAAGGCAAGAAAGAAACCTCAATTCTCAAAGCGTTAATTATTTTCATATTGTGTAGGTATTTGTTTGGGTATATCATATAGGTATCTTATTTTAGATATTTTTCAATATGCAGAAAAGAACACTTTTAATTATTCTTGGTATAGCAGGTAGTGTTGTTGTTTTAATTCTTTTTCTACTTTTCATTGGAGTAGGATATTATAGAAATGGTGTTACTGATACAGGGTACTCTTCGGGATATGATTCAATAGAGGATTATTCTTCTACTCCTCCCAATTATCTCTTAAGTTTAGATGATAGTGCCAAATTAGAACCAGAGCAGTTAATAAATGATGCAGAGGGTTCAAAAGTTCAAAAGAATGGTAGTGTATCTATTCTTGTAGAAAATATTGATGAATCTGTTACTGGTTTGAAGAGTATCAATGGTAAGTATTTTGGTCAGATTACAAACATATATGATTATGGACAGGGTAATGATAGGGTTGTACAGATTACTGTGAAGGTTCCTGTTGAGGATTTTGAAAAATACTATAACGAACTTCGGGAGTTGGATGGTGAGGTTACATATGCTAATGTATCGACCACTGATGTTACAGAAGAGTATATTGATATTACATCTAGATTAACTAACCTTAGAAATACTGAAGCCCAATTAAACAAAATACTTGAAAGAGCAGAGAGTGTTGAGGATGTTTTAGCAGTTCAAAGAGAATTAAATACTGTTAGAGGGGAGATTGAGAGTTACGAACAGAGAAAGAGATATTTTGATAGTCAGACCGATTATTCATTTATGTCAGTTACCTTTGCGTTGGATAAGACGGGCTTAAATATTGCTGAGGATGAATGGAAACCATGGGGAGAGTTTAAGGTTGCTCTTAAGTCTTTAATTTCTGTTCTTAAGGGTTTTGTAGATATGGTAATTTGGATTGTTGTATTTTCACCAATAATATTGATTCCATTTTTCACGATTAGGTACTTTGTAAAAAGAAATAGGGCTAAAAAGAGTACATAAATGGTATAATATATGGTGTAAGTATCATAGATGATTGCGCTAATCTTTTGATTAGTGAGGAAAGTCCGGACTCCATGTCAGCTGTGAACATATCACAGTAAGTGCCAATGTGAATTGGGAGGGAGTGATCTTTCGGATAAAAGGGCAACAGAAAGTTATACCGCCCAGCTAACCTAGAGTATGAGCTTCGTACTATAAGTTAGCTGGGTAAGGGTGAAATGGTAGTGTAAGAGACTACCGGGTACTGTAGTAATACAGTACTGCGTGGCAACCCCCCTTGGAGCAAGGTTAAACCGCATAGATAGATGATCATCTAAAACAGAATCCGGCTTATTTGATACTTACACATCAAATATGTATGGAAGACTTTTTTGAAGAGAGTGAATTGAATAGTAAGGATAAAGGAGATGAGATAATTCTTGATGAGATATCTAGACAGGTATTTTGTGGGGATATAGAGCACAATGATTACTCTCCAAGAATCTGTTTAACCGGGTGAAGATGATGAGATTATGAAAAATATCCTAGATTATATAGCGAGAATGTTGTTGCAGGGTAATATTACAGATGACAATCCTTCGCTATTAAATTTGCAAACATCTTTAGAACAAATTCTTACTACGAATTCATAACACAATCAGCAGAAAGAGATTTGCGATTACAAAAGAGAATTGAAGATAGTGGAATACGCCGACAAATCAAAATTTGAAAAAAATATGATCGAGAAAGAAATAAGAAGAGAAATTACTACTGAGCATTTACTAAATTATATAGCTGAAAATGTTTTTCTGGGGAGAATTACTGATGATAACCCTTCGGATATAAATGGACTTACATCTTTAGAGCAGCTTCTATATTACGAACTTGAATTTGATGATTATAAAGATTTTTGTGATACAAAAAATTCTGTTTTAAGTAGGGTAATGGATTTACGTGGAGGATGTAATATGATTGGGAGAGATGTATATTAATTGAGAAATCCGTTAATAAAAGTTTTCTCATCAGTTTCTTTTTTACCTTCAATTTGTAATTTTAATAACCTTAGGGATGTATTCTTTTGTTTTGTACTGATTAAAACTCTTTGTTGATTAATATATATTGTTCCTGGTTGTAGATGGGATATCTCATTTATCAATTCTGTTTTAAATAGCTGTATTCTTTTGTCTTGTATGATACTTTCTGGATTATGCTTTGCAGTAAACCAAGCAATTGGCCAAGGTATCATTGCTCTCACTAACCTTTCAATATATTCTGGTTCCATACTGTCCCATTTGATTTCTGCATTTTCTTTAGATATATCTTTTTGCCAACAGTATGATGCTTTAGAGGAATCTTGTTTTGTAGGAGTAATTTTTTGGTTAATCCAATCATCAAGTACATCACCTAGTATATCGGCAGATTTCTTAACTAATCTTTCTCTTAGGGATAGGTTGGTATCGTTTTCAAGTATTGGTTCTTTAAATATTTTTAATATCTCTCCCTCATCCATGCCTGCAGACATTAACATAATGGATATACCTGTTTCTTTCTCTCCATCTAGTATTGCTTTTTGAATAGGGACTGCTCCTCTGTATTTTGGTAGTATTGAGAAGTGTACATTTATGGCTTTGTATTTTGGATATTCCAAAAAGAACTCCGGTACTATCTCTCCGAATGCTTTGCATACGATTAGTTCTGGTTTAAAAAGATCTAGGGCTTTTTGGTACCTATCGACGTCTTTTTCTGTATGAAATACCTCTATACCACTATCTAAGGCAGATTCTTTTACTTTGGAGGGAGTTAATATCTGTTTTCTACCAACTGGTTTGTCTGGTGTTGTAATTACTCCAACAATATTAAATCTAGCATCTTTGTTTAGGGAGTGCAGTGTAGTTACAGATTCCCAATTTGTTCCTAGAAATATTGTGTTAACTGGTTGTTTAATTAAATCTCTCATGCTTAATTTTACTGTATTCTTAGGGTAATTGCTAGAAAGCATAACGGAAATGTAGATTTTGTAATATAATACAGGTATTCAAATGAAAATATCTGAATTTAAATACAATTTAACAGATGATTTAATTGCTAAGTATCCTCCTAAAGAGAGGGGTACTAGTAATCTTTTAGTTTTAGATAGGGAGAATGGGGATATTGAGCATAGAAAATATTTTAATATTCCTGAATATATTAGAGAGGATGATTTAGTAGTTTTAAATGAAACGAAGGTTTTAAGTTGTAGAACTTTCTTTAAGACTCCGAAGGGGAAAGATGTAGAGGTTTTGTTTTTGGAAGATAGAGGACAAGATACCTGGTACTGTTTAATTGGTAGGGCTAAGGATGTTAAGTTGGGAGATTTTTAATTTATAAGAGTTTACTGTCGTTGATAGAAGAGAGGGTAATGGTTTTCTGGTTAATTTTGTCAAAGGTGATGCATATACCCTGTTTGAAAAGTATGGTCATACTCCTTTACCTCCATATATGAAAAGAGCTGACGAGAGTGATGATAAAGAGAGGTATAATACGGTGTTTTCATCTATTCCTGGAGCTGTAGCAGCTCCAACAGCGAGTTAAATCTAACTAAGGATATATTGGATAATATTGAAAAACATGGTGCTAAAGTGGTTAAAATTGATTTAAGAGTTGGATGGGGGACTTTTGCCCCAATTCGTGAAGAGAATATTGAAGATCATAAAATTCATGAGGAGTATGTTCATGTAAGTAAAGAGGTTGCAAATAAGATAAACGGGTGCAAGGGAAGGGTTTGGGCTTTGGTACTACAGTTGCTAGAGCCCTTGAGAGTGCATATTCAGAATCTGAAAAGAGGGTTTTAGAGTATTCAGGGTATACCAACCTGTATATATATCCAGGGTATAAATGGAATGTTGTTGATATACTGGTTACAAACTTTCATATGCCAGATTCATCATTAATTCTTTTAGTTAGTTCATTTGCAGGTAGGGAGAACATTATGAATGCATATTCACAAGCTATAGATAGGGGGTATAAATTTCTTAGCTATGGAGATAGTATGTTAATTGGAAGTAATTTAAGTAAGTAAAATATATGGACTTAGATATTCTGAAAGAGAAACTGTTCTTTATGCCAGATGCTACTAGAGGAGCAGTTAGATACCTAACAACTAAGCAGTTAAAAGAGACAGGTACACAAGCCATAGTGACAAACACATTACATTTGTTAATACATCCAGGGGTTGATGTAATACGAAAATTAGGGGGTATTAAAAAGATGATGGGCTGGGATGGTATTGTATTTACAGACTCTGGTGGTTTCCAGGTATTTTCTCTGTTACATTCTAAAAAGTGGAAGGGTAAAGTTCATGAGAATGGCGCTACTTTTAAATCTCCTAAAGAGGGAAATACATATGAGCTTACTCCAGAGACCTCTATTGATATTCAAATGGCTATTGGTTCTGATGTATTGGTTTGTTTAGATGACTGTAGGGATACAAATCTTACTCAGAAAGAGGCAGAGCAATCTGTTGATCGTACTTTGAAATGGGCTTTAAGGTGTAAGAGTCATTTTGAGAGTGAGTATGGTGGTACTAAAAAAACAGGCAAGCTTTTAACTGCTGTGGTTCAGGGTGCAAACTTCTCTAAGCTTAGAGAGCAGTGTGCTAAAGAGTTAGTAAAGATTGGGTTTGATGGATATAACTTTGGGGGATATGTAGTTAATGAGTATGGAGAGCTGGTTGTTGACGAGATGACTGCTGTAATCGAGAATATTCCTAAGGATACAATTCGATATGCAATGGGTGTTGGTAAACCAGAGGATATATTAAGAGCTGCGAAGATTGGGTATAACCTGTTTGATACAGTTTTAGTTACTCGTAACGCTAGACACGGCACTTTGTACACATCGCAAGGGGTTATTAGGATAAAAAACAGTGAGATGGGTCTGGATCAAGGAGCTGTTGATCCAAACTGCAACTGCGAATGTTGCAGAAACTACTCCAGAGCGTATCTTCACCACATGCTCAAAAACAACGAAGCTACAGCGCTAACCCTATTAACAATCCATAACCTTACCTATTACCAAGACCTCATAAAAGGTCTGTCCCAGGTCTGACCCCCTTTCCGGCTCGTCCACTTGTAATCCTCGGCCTTTCTTACGATCCCGTCGTGAACGGGGTTCTGGCGAATGTAAGCGGTCGTTCTCTTGAGATCCTTTTTGTATGGCAGGTAGTTCGCGTTGAACCGACCTTGAAAAACATGTCCGACTCTTTGATATTTTCGATTGATTTGTATTGCGAAACTAGTGGTTATCTTCTGCATGAATTTCGATAGAGTTCTGGGATTGTTTCCTGTTCTTACAATCAAATGGAAATGGTTATTCATAATACAGTAGATAACGATATTTACTTTACAAGATTGTTTGTGCTTATATAACAAGGAAACAAAGAGTTTCTTATCATCAGAATTTTTTAGAATGGGTTCTTTGTTGTTGCCACGGTTGTATATGTGGTAGAAACTATTCGCTTTGAAGTTCCGAAGGGGTCGAGACATGGTAAAAGGATAGCAGATGGAGATGAATTTCGGATGAAATGGGGTCAGAGGTGGGTCTGACCCCAAAAATCGGGATTGGATATCTAGAAAGATAGGGTTAAAAATGGTATCATATGAAAGTCCTTAATAATATTTGTTTTTTGTATAGGACGGGGATAGAAATATTGAAGTTTTTGAATTAATGAAATTTTTTAAAAGTATATATTTTGATAGAAAATACAGTAAAAAAGAGCATTCAGATTCGCAGAATCTAGTTTAGATTCCTGTTTCTTTCCCCAATTTATTAAATTATTAACAATACTCAAATGGAGCTAATTATTGGTATTGTTGCAGTTCTAGTAGGTGGAGGTGCCGTTTTCTCCTACTTAAAATTCGGAAGGAAATGGGTCAATGTTAAAGATATTCCCGAAGAAGAGATTGCTAGAGTTGCAGACAAGCTTATCGCTGACAAATTAGAGGAGGCAGATAAGGAGATAGAGGAAAGTAAGAAGAAGTCTGAGGATCGCTTAAGAGAACTTCGTAAAGAAACGGATGAGCATGAAGAGTTACTTTTAGAAAGAGAGAAGAAATTAAATGAAAGAACGAAAATGCTTGATGGTAAGAGTGAGGAGTTAGAGGTTGCATCTGAGGCAGTAAAAAAGATGCAAAGAGGTCTTGAAAAGACAAGAGTTCAATTAAAAGATGAACTACAGAGAATTTCTGGTTTAACTCAAGAAGAGGCAAGACAGAAATTAATGAGTGAAGTAGATGAAGATATTAAAGATTACGAAGCCAAAAAAATTAGGCAAGCTGAAAAGCACGCAGAAGAGATATCTGACGAAAGAGCTAAAGAAATTTTAGTTGAATCTATGCAAAGAATAGTTACTGATTATGTAGGAGAAACTACAACATCCACTATTAAAATCGAAGATGACAAAGTTAAAGGAAGAGTCATTGGTAAAGAGGGAAGAAACATTAGAGCTTTTGAAAAGCTTACAGGAGTTGATGTCATTGTTGACGAATCTCCAAACACCATTGCACTTTCTTCATTTGATCCACTAAGAAGAGAGATCGCTGCGGTTGCACTTAGCAAATTAATTGGGGATGGAAGAATTCATCCTAGCTCAATAGAAGAGGCAATTAGAAAAGCAAAAAATGAAATTTCAATTGAGATTAAAAAGAATGGGCAGATACTTGCAGAAGAAGCTGGCTGGCCAGGAATTGATATTGGTCTTCTTAAACTTCTTGGAAAGATGAAGTATAGAACAAGTTATGGACAATCATTAATGTCTCATACAATTGAAATGATGAGATTAGGTGAAGTTTTAGCAGCCGAAGTACACGCCGATACAGATTTAGTAAAAAGAGCTTGTCTTTTACATGACATTGGTAAAGTATTAACACATAAAATAGATAGTCCTCATCACCATATATCTGGCCAAGTTGCTAGAAAATATGGACTAGATGAAAAACTTGTTAACGCTATCGAAGCACATCACTTAGATATAGAACCACAATCAGTAGAAGCAGTAATTGTATATCTTGCCGATGCAATATCGGGTGCAAGACCTGGGGCAAGAAAAGATAGCTATGAACAGTATATTCAAAGGATAGAGGCATTAGAGGGTGTAGCTAAAGAGTTGGGTGGAGACAAGATTGAAGAGGTATTTGCAATTAGAGCAGGTAGGGAGTTAAGAATCATTGTTAAACCAGCATTAATCTCAGATGATGAAATGACGGTATTAGCAAAAGACTTAGCAGCAACGATTGAAAAGACTCAAAACTATCCGGGAAATGTAGAAGTTACATTGATTAGGGAGACAAGAGCTGTAGAAATTGCACGATAATTAGAAGATAATTGGTATCTTCTAGTGGTGAATACTACGGGATTATTAGCCAAGGGAAGAGTACTCTTCCCCTTCTGCTTAAAAATATTTCACGAATGTTCAAATTTTATGAATGTTTTAAGGACATTTGTCTCTTTTTTGTTAAACACAATACTTTTGGAAAGTGTTGATTATACAAGACTTTTTAAACATATGTTGTATTAAAAAGCTTTTAATGAATTTTATATTAAAACCTGAGAAAAATCCTATCTAAAAATGTGAACAGAAATGCCCAGGAATATGCTGTTATACAAACTTTTCTCAAGCCCTATTCCTATTACCCTATAATAAAAAGCTTATTGACTCAAATCTGTATATAGCATATTTTATTGATGTGATACTACAAATCATGTGATATCAGGATTTGTGGCATCCATATCTCTAAAGAAAGGAGGTTTACAATTATGTTAAAGAAAGATTTAGTCGATAAAGTTGCGAAAGCAGCAGGATTAACAAAGAAACAAGCAGGAGAAGCAGTTGATGGAGTATTCGATGCAATCACTCATGCTCTTAAAGCAGGAGAAGCAGTATTGCTAACAGGATTTGGTAAATTCGAAGTAAGAGAGAAGAAAGCAAGACCTGGAATCAATCCAAAAACTCTTGAAAGAATTCAATTACCAGCAAGAAATGCACCTGCATTCAAAGCAGGAAAAGCATTAAAAGCTGCTGTTAAGTAATTCAACCTGCCGGCATCTCTCTTTAGATGAGAGAAAAGAAACAGTCCGAGTTTTTACTCGGGCTTTTCTTTTTAATACACTCCTTTGCATGTAAACAATTAAATTGGTACTATATACAAAGATATATTACCTGCAAATATAAGAGTGAAAAATTTCTTCATTCCAACCAAAGAAAACAATTACAAACCCTTTCTGCTAAGAAAATTATCACTGTTTGTATATACAGTTCTTTTACTCTTCGTAAACACTTTCGGAGGATTCCTTGGGATACCAGAAGCAATGGCAAGTAGTATCACTCCCTCCAATATCATCCAATTAACAAATCAAGAAAGAGCAGCCGCAGGTCTAAATACATTAAGTACAAATTCAAAATTAGCAGCAGCCGCCTTGGCTAAAGCAAATAATATGTTTGAAGAACAGTATTGGGACCATTACGGACCCAACGGTGAAACCCCTTGGATGTTTATCTCCGCAACAGGATACGCTTATGTATACGCAGGAGAGAATCTTGCCAAGGGCTTTAGTACTGCAGAAGGTGTACATGAAGCATGGATGGCAAGCCCAACACATAAGGAAAATATAATGGGGGTTAGTTACAAAGATATTGGGGTGGCGGTTGTTCAAGGAGAGCTACTGGGAAAAAACACAATACTTGTTGTACAAATGTTTGGTAATTTAACAAGTCAAAAGTTTGTACCTACCACAGATCCTTCCCCAGCACCAGCACCTACTCAAGATACTCCAATACCAGCAAAACCACTCATTCCTGAACAAGGAGAAATTAAATCAATTAGGATAATTAGCCCCAAAGCAGGAGATTTAACCAACGATGCTAATATCAATGTGAAGGGAGAGACAGAAAATATTTCTGGAAGTTATACCGTAGAGGTCTTAGATAAGGGAAACCTTGTAGGGGAAACAGTAAGTAATTCACAAACATGGGAATTTGACAAAGTAAGTGATTGGGAAGAAGGAGATAAAGAAATTCAAGCTAAGATTAAAGGTGAAGATATTAAATCAGAGCAAGTTCGTTTTACAATAGACTCTACACCTCCTGTGATTCTTCAAGAAACAGTAAAAGTCAAAAGAGGAGAAGAATCTTTTGAATTAAGTTTCGCATTCCCTAAAGATTCGGTTCAATTAACATTTGTAACAGTAGATAAAACATATAATATTGAGGTTGTAAATGAAAATACTGTCACAATTACAATCCAAAAAGCAGACATCGGAGAGAAATCATTGATAATTGCAGCAGATGACGCAGGAAATATATCAGAATTAGACATCTCAGAATATTTTTTTGAAGAAGTAAAAGGAGAAGACAGAATATCCCCTATTGTTCTTGGCTTAAGAAATATTTTTGGTACAACAGATGGAATTAGTATACTCATTGTATCCTTTATATTTGTACTCTTAACAGTATTGGTATTTGTATCATGGAAACAAGGAAAGCTTGGTAAAAATATCGGAGAATTATTTACGATTGGAGCATGGTGGCTCATTATACTAGTTGGAATTTTTAAAGGATTCGGAGGAGTAATAAGTTAATACTTGCTAAAATTGAAACATAAAGTAGATTTAAAAAATGAAATATTATATTTAGTACTAATTATAATAGTAACTATATATTTTTCATACTCAACACATATACCGAATAATATGTATATACTAAGTGGTGTCTTAGGAAATCTTTTAATATTAACTTGGTTTATAAGGGCATTCGCTCTATATTCAGGAAGAAAAATATCACAATACAGTGAAGTAATACAAAGAATATCCCTCAAAGAGAGATTCTTTACATGTTTTGTATTACCAATAATTTTCTACACCTCTCTTCTTTTATTTGTATATTTCAATACCCAGTTTGTAATGGATATTGTTTTGATAATAATGGCATCAATTCTTCTTCTAATACTATTTTTAAATGTTAAGAGCTCTTTTAAAAAAATCTATTCTATTGAAAAACAAACAAGAGCGATCTTTGATTTTATATGTATTGCCTCTTTCTATATGATATTAAGTGTGGTAGTAAGATTAGGACAATCTATGCTCATCTCTTTACCAATAATATTTTTTACATCTTTAATATTCTTCTGGTCAGACATTAAAATCCATAGAAAGGAAGGATTGTCATCTTTTGTCCTTACTGTATTATCTTCAGTATTTGTTGCAATAATATGTGGTATATTTTTTGAAACAAATATATTTGTAATACCAGCAGTAGGCACATTGGCATTCTATCTGATACTATCTATTTGGAATATAAGATTTGCAGGTAAGATAAAATTTGCCGATTATCTTGCTCCATTCATATATTCAATGCTTGCCTTAATATTAATCTTAAAATTATGAAAAAAGACATAGTTATTAAAGTAGGGGGCTCAATTCTATACGACCATCTACTAAACATTAATTTTGATCTATTCGCTCGTATTAAAAAATGGTATACAGCAAATAAAGAGAAATACGATCATATTGTATTAGTTGTTGGAGGA
>JAXGRK010000009.1:0-6964 GCA_040765985.1 Candidatus Dojkabacteria bacterium
TGGTGTAGATGCTGTGAATGTGTATAGATACACAGACCTGGGACAACCAATAGACTCTCAGGCACAGGCAAAAATCTTAGCAAAAAAAATGGGATTTGAACCAGATAGGGTTGTAAGAAGAGGTACTTCTGAATATATTTGGTATGATAAAAGTAATCAACGAAGTTTAACTATTACGGCAAGAGATTTAAATTTCTCTCTTACTACAGAACTTTCTAAAATTCGTGAGATAAGAAAAAACAGTGACTTACCATCTAGAAATGAAGCCGTCTCTATAGCTATGAACACACTTAGATCTCTAGGAGTCTTGCAACAGGGATACTCTGAAATAGAGCCCTTAACATATGAGATAGAGATAAATCCCGATGGTTCGTATTCACAAGCTGATTCAGCTGGAAATGCTGAATTGATAAGGGTTGATTTCTATAAAAAGGTGCCAATGATTTCAATAAGGAAAGATTATGTAAACTCAGAAAGAATGATTCAAAAATTAACTAAAGATGATTTAACTTATGAAGTTGGAAGTGTTATTGGAGACGAAGGAAGAATTGAAGTATATAATTTTCAAAAATTGATTACTTATCAAAACCCCAATAAATCAAATATATCCGTATATGTAGGACCAAAAAATAAAGATTTGGAAATAATGCAAGATGTATATCAGATTGATTTTAAAACATGGGATTTAGAATTAGAAAGTTGTGGAACTTACCCACTAATTACTCCATCAATAGCTGAAGAAAAAATTAAGAATGGAGAAGGAAGTATTGTATTTATAAATTCAGATGATGATGAAGTTAAAGAGTATACGGCTCAAAATGTTAAGATATTTACAATCACAGATGTTACGCTAACCTACTATGAGGGACTAACCGAACAGCTATATCTTCAGCCGGTATATCTATACTCAGGAACTGCAGAATTAGTTAATTCTAAGAGAGTAGATTTCATAATATATTACCCTGCAATTAGTTATGACAGTGTTACAGATAAAGTAGAGGTTGAAGAACCAGAAATAAAGAAAGATGGAGGGCTCCTATCATTTTAATAGGACCTGACGTGCATACCTCTCAATTATTGTAGTATCTGCAAACCTATCTTTTGAATTTAATACTACCGTTATCAACTCATTTCCACTTGGATATAAAAAGTAACCAATGAAACATTCTCCTGCTAAATCTGTATTACCTGTTTTTAACCCTTTAATATATTTAATTTCATTTATTACCTTGTTTGTACTTACAACCTCCGTACTTAACAACCCAGTTTGAGTACTCCAACTAACAATCTCTTTCTCATTATCAACAATACTCAATATTTCTGGATACTTTCTGGATACAGAAGATAAAATACCCATATCAAAAGCACTAGAGTAGTTACCCTCTCGATCTAAGCCCGCAGGATTACTGAAGCTTGTATTTTTCATTCTTAACATTTCTGCTTTCCTATTCATTGCTTTTACAAAGCCCTCATAGCCACCATACGGATAAGCATTTGCAATTATATATGCAGAATCATTGTAAGAACTAACCAACATCGCCTTAAGAATATTTTCTACTGATATACTATCCCCATTTTTAACTCCTAACTGTAAATATAAATCTTTTGGTATATTTTCTAAACTAACAGTAATTACATCGTCTAAATCGAAATTCTCAAGCGTAATTATTGCCGACATTAACTTAGTTAAACTAGCTATATTTCTTTTTTCATTAGATTCTTTCTCGAACAAAATATCTCCATTTAAAGGGTTAAATACAATTACACTTTCTGCTTGTAGATTACTTAATGCTAATGTATCATCTGAGTACTCGTTTAAAATATGTTCCTGTATTTCTTCATACATCGAACTTTTAGGATGTTTAATAGCGACTGTATACTCTTGTTTCGGTTGGAAAAAAGGAAGTACAAGGTATATACCAAAAGAGATTGTTAGTATGAGTAAGAAAATAAGTAAGGATTTTTTTGCCTTTCTCCTTCTTTTTTGTTTCTCTTGAACAAGCTTGGCTGCTTGAGCTGCCTTAACTGCCTGTTTAAAAAGTTTCTTGTCATATCTTTCCTGTGGCAATATTTTTTCCTTTTCTTTTTTCTCCATGAATAGTATCGATATTACCAACAACTAATATATTGAGCAAATATCTGTTGTTCTTTTAATAAAATGTAATATATAATAGCGAGAATAAAATAGATTTTTTTAATATGGAAAGAACATATATATCCGAGCTAAAAACAAATATAGGGAAAACTGTTAGAGTTAGAGGGAGAGTAGATACCATTAGAGATCAAGGAAAGATTGTATTTATGGTATTAAGAGATATATCTGGTAAGGTACAAACTGTATCATGGTCTGGTGGCAATATTGAGGTTTTTAATATAGTCAAAGCATTAATTCCCGAATCTGTTGTAGATATTACTGGACTCGTTAAAGAAGCAAAACAGGTAGCTAGTGGATACGAGATAGAGATACAGGAGATTAAGATAGACTCTGTATCTAAAACACCTCTTCCAATTGTAATAGAACAACCGTATTCTAAAAATATTTCTAACTTAGATAAAAGATTGGATTACAGATGGGTAGACTTAAGATCGCAAAGAAACTCTTTAATGATGATGGTTGGTACAGAGATTTTAAATAGATTTAGAGAATATTTCATCGATAATCATTTTGTAGAGATACAAGGACCAAGAATAATTAGTGCAGCAAGTGAATCAGGTGCTAGTGTATTTGAAGTTAAATACTTTGACAGGAAAGCATATCTTGCCCAATCTCCTCAATTTCACAAACAGATGGGTATAGCTGCAGATTTAGATAGAGTATTTAATATTGGTCCTGTATTTAGGGCAGAGAAATCATTTACAACAAGACACTTAACGGAGTATACAAGCTTAGATATTGAGATGGGATATATAGATTCTTTTAAAGATGTATGTAGATTTGAACAAGAGGCCATTAAGTATGTCCTTAAAGGTATTAAAGAAAAGTATGGAGATGCAATCAAAACAGTGTTTGGTGTTGAAGTAAAAGTACCTGAAGGTGATTTCCCATATATCTCTGTAAAGGAAGCTAAAGAGAAGCTATCAAAAGAAGGTATCCCAAGTAAAGATACTGGGGATTTCTCTCCTGAGGAGGAAAGGGCCATATCAGACATAATGGAAAAGGAAACAGGTTGTGAATTTGTCTTTATACATGACTATCCTCATAAAAGAAGAGCTTTTTATCATATGAAAGATTCTAATAACCCAGAATTTGCACTCGGTTTTGACCTATTCTGGAAAGGGTTAGAAATTACTACTGGAGCACAAAGGGAGCATAGATTGGAACATTTAATTGAAAGTGCAAAAGAGAGAGCAATACCAGAGGAATCTTTGAAAGAGTATTTTGAATATTTTGAATATGGTTGTCCTCCTCATGGGGGTTTTGCGTTGGGTACAGAGAGATTTTTGATGAAGTTACTTGATTTCGGAAGCGTTTTAGAAACTACATATCTTCCTAATACACCAAATAGATTAGGAAAGTTAATCAATGTAAAGAAAACTAAATAGAGTATCTCCACTCTTTCACTAAAAATTGAATCTCTTCATTTCCATTCCATGAGTTAATACCTACTCCTCCAACTACATCTATCACTTTATCAACCTCTATCTTTTCAATATCATCACCACAATTAAAAAGAAGTAGTGTAATTAAATCGATACCATCTCCTTTACATAAAAGCTTCATATGATTACCTAGACTTTTACATTATCTGTTTTTTTAATAACAATGAGATTAGTTAATGCAATTAATGGTTTGCTATTACCATATCCAAAAGGTTTTAATATATCTAACTCATCTATCAGCCCTTTATCTACATAATCACTACTTAAAAGCAGATCAATTTTTAAATCTCTAATTAACATATCATCAGTAATCTCTTTATCAGCAATTTTGTGTATACACTTACTAAACTCTTTCTCCAGACCCTCTTTAACTGTAAAACCTGCAGCTATTTCATGACCTCCATACCTATCTAAATACTTTTCGCATAGAGTGCGTTTGTAATATTAAACCCAGTAATACTTCTAGCAGGCAATTTAATACTACCCTCACTACAATTCCAACAAGTGTTGATACTTTCATTAAGCTTACCTGCGATTAATCCAACTACCCCTTCATGCCAATCATCACCTACAACAAAGAGTAATTTCTCATCACTTTCTCCAATAATGCTTTGGGCTTCATCTAAACCGTTTTAGGTCATATACTGTCTTTGAAAGTTTGTTTCATTGAGTATATTTGAAATACTTTTACATGTATCAATCTTTTCACTAACTAAAAGCTTAACAGCATCCAAAGGTGACCCTATTCTTCCAGCAGCGTTAATTCTAGGACCTAATATATATCCTAAATGGTAGCTATCAATATCTTTTAACTCTAAACCAGATACTTTAACTAATTCATTTAATCCTACTCTTTTACCCTTTTTAATCTGCTCTATTCCATACTTAACTATAACTCTGTTAACATCTAAAAGAGGCATTAAATCAGTAACAGTAGCCATAGCAACAAGGTCTAAACCTTGAGTACTTTCATTAATCTCATACTCCATTCCCAATTCAGATTTAATACTTTGAATTAGCAAGAAATATTACAAAGCACCACATACATTACTATTAGGATACTCATGTTTGGGATACATAGGATGAACTAGGGCATACTCCAAAGTGCATCTAAATCCTCAGGTAGTTGATGATGATCAGTAATTACAAAATCTAAACCTTTCTCTTTCTTAGTAGGATTAATTAACTCCCTATCTCTTACACCACAATCAACAGAGATTAGAAGTTGACCTCCTAACTCTAAAACATCATTAATTGAAGATTGAGATTTAATCCATACCCCTGATCCTACCCTACTAGGAATATACGGTATTACATCTACTTTCATATCTAATTTTTCAGCTACCTGTTTGTAAAG
Organism: Candidatus Dojkabacteria bacterium; assembly: GCA_040765985.1. Lineage (GTDB taxonomy): Bacteria > Patescibacteriota > Dojkabacteria > SC72 > SC72 > UBA2259. The sequence goes on from JAXGRK010000009.1 coordinate 4,958, forward strand.
AAACTCCCAAAGTAAACTTACACTACATATTCCATCACTATCAAAATCTCCATGTATTACAATCTTTTTACCATCTTTAATACACTTAACAATCTCTTTAGCAGCTCTCTTACTATCGTAAAGTTTCTCAAAAGAGGGAAGATCTTCTAGAGTACTCTCTAAAAATGATTTTTCATCTATACCCCTACTTTTAAGAATATATTTAACAATATCTTTTGAAACTTTCTTTTTTGGTAATATCCAATTACTTGTACTCTCAAGACTCATCTTTAGAAAACTGTTCAATTAAATCCCAACTAAAACCCTTCCTAAGTAAAAACCCTACCATCTTTTGATCTTTAATATCAAATACCTTACCCCTATACTTTTTTTCAAAGGCATTCTTAAGTATATCTAATTCATTTTCAATATCTTCATTACATACTCTCTGAGCTATCTCTTTACTTACTCCCTTAGATATTAACTCAGATATTAATACACTCTTACCCCTTGGTTTGTTTCTTATCCTACTAGCTACAAAACTTCTAGCATACCCTTCATCATCTATATATTTATACTTTTTTAACTTACTAAGTATCTCTTCAAAAAGTTTATCCCAATCTATATTAACATCCTCTTTAAACCATGTACCTTTTTTTTTGAACTTTAACTCTTTAAGATATCTACTTACTTGAAACTCTGTTTTAGGACTATGCGAAAGATACTCAACTACCCTAGTAAAAAATCTACTTCTTAAATCTTTCTCTAAAATTCTATCTATTACAGTATCATCAATATCTAAACCCTCATACAGATTTTCACTAGCCAATGTATCTAGAGATATACCACAGAAAAATTCCTCATCTATATACAGATTTACTCTGTTTTGATCTTTTTTTTGATACTCAACCTTTGTTACTCTCATCTACTTCATTTTAGCACGAACTGCTTTTTCTATCTCATCTCTAAGCTTTTTATCCTCTTTAAGTAAAACAACAGTAGAGTCTCTTCCTTGGGCTAACTGCTTTTCACCATATCTAAACCAGGCTCCAGATTTTTCAACAATATTTTGTTGTATAGCGGCATCTAAGATACTACTCTCTTTATCAATACCTAAAGGATATATCATATCAAAGCTTGCCTCTTTAAAAGGAGGAGCCATTTTGTTTTTAACAACCTTAACTACTCTAGTATGACCTACTAAATTACCATCTCTCATAATTTTATCTCTTTGCCTAATATCCATACGAATAGAGGCGTAGAATTTCAAAGCGTTACCACCTGTTGTTGTTTCAGGGTTACCAAACATAACACCAATTTTCATTCTTAGTTGATTGAGAAAGATAATGGTTGTACCTGTTTTACCAGTAATAGCGGTTAGCTTCCTTAATGCCTGAGACATTAATCTTGCTTGTAAACCCATATGACTATCCCCCATCTCCCCCTCTATCTCAGCACGAGGAGTAAGAGCTGCAACAGAGTCAACAACGATAACTCCAAAAGCAGCAGACCTAACTAAAGTTTCAAGTATCTCTAATGCTTGCTCACCAAAATCTGGTTGAGATATATATAAATCATCAATATTAAGACCGATATTTTTAGCATATACAGGATCAAAAGCATGCTCAGCATCTATGAACGCAACAGCATCTCCCTTCTTTTGTGCCTCAGCTAATACATGAATTGCTAAAGTTGTTTTACCAGATGATTCTGGCCCATATATTTCAATTATCCTACCCTTAGGGATACCCCCAATACCCAATGCCATATCTAATGAAAGTGCACCAGTTGGAATAACCTCTACATCTATCCTTTCTTTGCTTCCCAACTTCATTATTGAACCCTTTCCAAACTGCTTTTCTATCTGTGCAACTGCCACATCTATTGCCTTACTCTTACCACTTACAATTTCTGTTTTAACCTCTTTAGTAGTTGATACCATAGTAAATACTATACATTAAGTTATATATGCTTTAAGCATATCAAAGGTAGAAAGTAGAGTCAAAAAACAGGGAATATATTAATGAA